>NZ_JBXAIA010000002.1:0-924722 GCF_058795755.1 Ensifer sp. GW823-FHT05D09
TGGTGGTGAAACCGGATCCGGTGCCGTTGGAGGGGGAGATCCTACCGCCGATTTCGGAGCCGGACGTCTCGATCTCGAACGATATGTGTTTTCTTTCAAACCCGCCGTCGTGTTCCCTGATGGAGAGGGCGTACGAGCGGCATCGCAACAAGATCAGGAACGCGACCGAGGCGATGATGCTGGCGGCGATAACGGGCTGCTGGCGGCTGCCGTAGACCCGGCCCAGGCATTCGACCGCGCAGCCACCGATCGCTATCTCGATCGGCTTATCCCTTTTGCGCAGGTGAAGGAACTGCACCACGTCGAGGATCCGGCCTTTGCGCCGATCGACGGCGCGGTGCATACAGCCGAGAGTGTCGCCTACTCCACGTTCCTGCACCTGGTCGAGTATCACGAGTTTGGGGAAGCTGAATACGAGCGGATCCAGCTGCTTTGTGGCGAGCCGCATTCCAAGCCGACAAACGCGATCGCCATCATGGTGCGGGATATCGGCAAGGAACGCGCCACGCCCGCCGTTGCTGGCCAGCAGCTCAAGATCCTTGGTTTCCTCTCCGATCCGGAGCTTTCCGACGCCGAGGCGCTGATCGTCCAGACCTTCATCAACGTGCTGACCGGCATCGATGCCTACGACCAGGCCGTGGCCGAGCGCCAGGCGGCCGCCGAGCGTGTGGCCGAGGAGCGCAAGCCCATCCCCATCGAGGATACGACGATGGAGCTGGTCGACGATGCGATGTCGACTTGGGGGAACGGCTGATGATTTACATGTCAAAGCCAAGGCACGGGTCCGCGTGGATCACCGTCGACGGAAACCGCTACAACTGCAGCCTCGCATCGGGAAAGCCGCACGCTTCCGATTATTGCGAAAAGAGCATGCTGGATCTGATCGAGGCGCAATATCCGTCGTTCGATCGAGTGCATGCGCTGCGGAATGCCAGGAAGAGCCGGCTTATGGTCGGCATGATGGTCGCCTATCTGGTCCTCGCAATCCTCTCCGTCGTGTTTCTTGGCACATCAGTGGCGCTCGACCTGGTCGAGTATTTCGGATGGGGGAGAGGCTGATGGCCCGCACCAAACCTCAAACTATCCGCGCGGCGGTAGAGCGGATCGAGATTGCAGATCTGGGTCCGTCACCCGCGCCCGAGCGCGGCCCGCAACCCTTCAGCATCGGTGACATCGTCGAGCTGAAATCCGGCGGTTTCCCGATGACGGTCGAGCAGATCGACCAGCGTTGCGGCGGCGAGTTGTGGACCATTCACGTGATGTGGACCACGGCAAAACCTGAACAGGAGATCCCGCGCGACAGTCTTCCAGCCTCATGCCTGCGGCTCGCCCAGCTGGCCGAGGACGGCCGGCCGATGCGGGTGCTCCACATCGACGACAGCATTCCATTCTGACCAGCACGGCCGGCGATGGTGCCGGCCGCAACACTAGGAGAAGAGCATGCAAGACGAACAGGCCTTGGAGGCCAAGATCCGGAGCAAGGGGCTTAATGCTCCACGCCTGACGCCGGCGCAGATCGATGCCGTCATCGTCGGCGAATACTACCTCAAGCCACACGCCGAGGCGCCCGTGCACCCCAGCGTCAATAGCCTGACTGTCTGCGTCCTGGTGCTGGCAAACGGGTTTACCGTCACGGGTGAAAGCGCCTGCGCCAGCCCGGAAAACTTCGACCCGGAGATCGGTCGCGAGATAGCGCGCAAGAATGCCCGCGAAAAGATCTGGGCGCTGGAAGGCTATCTGCTGCGCCAGCGTCTGTTTGAGACGAATACGCCGGCGGCGGCCTGAACTATGCCCGCCGCGCCAGCGAGGGGGCGCGGCGGTTTCACATTCCAGATGCGGGCAAGACATGACCAAAAAACCAAAAGAACAGCGCGGGCTTGCGGCCGTGCGCGCCAAAGTGCTCGACGGGCTGACGGATCTGGAAGAGGCGAGGGACCTTTCCGACCCGGACGCCAACAATCTGCGTGACGGGATCAAGCCCGGCCAGTGGCCCGGCTTTCCTCACGACAAGATGCCGCCTGGCTGCCCTATCACCGTGCTCGGCATGAAGGGCGAGACCGTCTATGTGATCTCGGCGACCGGCTTCCTCTACGAAGTTTCGCGCTGGGATCACCCGACGCTGGTCAAGTTGTTTTCGCCCTACGTCAACTATCTGAAATGGGCCTGGCCGGCGTTCACCAAGGCCAAGGAAGACCCAGTTACGAACGAGATGATCCCGCCCAAGGTCGATCGCGTTGCCCGCGACAAGGCCGTCGAGGCGATCATAGCCGAGGCCGGCCGGCGCGGCACCTTCGACCCCTCGGAGAACGTGCGCGGCCGCGGCGGCTGGAAGAGCGGCGACAATTTCGTCTGGCACTCCGGCAAATACCTGTTCTCGACCGATATCAAACAAGGCGTTACCACCAAGCCGGAAGTGTTTCGGATGAAGCCCGGCGAGCACGAGGGGCATTTCTACGCCCAGGACACCGACACCATGCGCCCGTGGCAGACGCCGATCACGGTCGACGAAAGCCCGGCCAATCAGATCCTGCAGGATCTCAAGACCTGGAACTGGGAGCGCGGTTACATCGACCCGATTTTCACGCTGGGCTGGATCGGCGCGGCCTATCTTTCCGGCGCGCTCGAGCAGCGGCCGATCATCTTCGTCACCGGCGGACCTGGTACCGGCAAATCGGCGCTGCAGCGCTATATCCGATCGCTGTTCGAAAACACGATCTTCGCGACCTCGAACACGACGGCCGCCGGCATCTACCAGACCATGGGCCACGATAGCCGGCCGATCGCGGTCGACGAGTTCGAGCGCACCGCCAATTCCCACAAGCAAACCGCCATCATCGAAATTGCCCGACAGGCCTATTCCGGCGACAAGGGCTATCGCGGCGGCTCCGATGGCGCTTCCAGCCAGTTCGAGCTGAACAACGCCTTCATGTTCACCGCAATCCTGAAGCCGCATATGGAACAGCAGGACAAGACGCGCATGGCGATCATGCAGCTGAACCCGCTGAAGGCGCATGGCGAGCGCCCTGTTGTCCAGGACTACTGGGGTCGACAGCTGCTGCGCCAGGTGATGGACGGCTATCATGATTTCGTCGCGCGGATCCTGCCGAAGTGGCGGACGATCCTTTCCGACGATCGCCTGCGCTTCGATAGTCGCGCGATCGACACCTACGGCACTTTGCTCGCCTGCGCGGAAATGCTGGTCGGCGAACAGGGCATGATCCACGGGGGGCTGATGGCGAAATCCGCCGGCAGCAGCGAGCTGGATATAGATGTGTTGAAAGACACACTGGAATTCGCCACGGCCGCCGAGCGAGCCAACCAGCTGCCGAAGTGGCAGAACGTCATCGAGCGGCTGCTTGGCTGCAAGCTGGACGCCTACAAGAGCGGCGAGCGACTGACCGTCGGCGGCGTGATCGAGGCGCTGGAAGACAAGGATCGCTCCGACATGAATATCGTCGAGGCCCGCGCCCGTCTGGCGCTGCTCGGCCTCGGCATGCGCGATCTGCCTAAATCCGCCGGCGGGCAGGACGAAAACAATCCTTGCCTCGGCTACGCGCTGACCGTGCCCATGAGCGACGACAACCTGAACCGGCTTTTCGGCGACAGTGAGTTCGCCCAGGGCGGCTGGACGGACGCGCTCTTTCTCGGCCCGGAAGATATCGTGCCGCGCGGCCTGACCAAGGCGATGAAGACGATCAGCATCAACAGGGCCAAGAAGACGTGCGTGCTCGTCGATCTCAAGGCCTATGACAAATGGGTGGATAACGCATGACGGACATCTTCTGGATAGAGGTCAGAGAGCCCCGCAAGAGCCCAATGCGCAAGGGGCCATACCGCGTGAAATACATGGCGAGCAGGCTGCGCGAGTTCATGGACGTGCTTCCCGGTGCTTTCCTGACCGTCGTCACGATCGACGATGGCGAGCCATGGTTCGAGGATGCCACGTCGATGCTGTCGATGCTGGATGGCCGATCGCGATCGCGCTGCCGGCGGCATAGGGAGACCAGCCGCAGGGCCTTTGCGGAGCCAAGCAAGTGACGGACATGGTGCGTTACTCCCTTGCCTGGCGCCGGCCGGATATCCCGCCGCCCGGGCCCCGCGTGCTCAAGGCCATGCTCGTTCCCCGGGGCGAGCGGTGCCCAGCCGAGATCATGGAGCTGTGGCGGCCCGGGGCCGGCTATTCCATCGGTTGGGAGCCGGTGACGCAGCAGCCTATCCGGCGATGGAGCCAGGCGGCGAAGGCCAAGGCGCGCCGGCGCAATTTGCGCCAGCGGATGGAGAAGAAATTCCCGCTCTTCGCCGAGACGTTCATCGAGGCGGAGCTTGAGCGCCGGCCGGGCTATTACGCAGCCGACGAGTGTGCGAGCTGATGACCAAAGACTGCCCGCATAAGGAAGTCCGTTTCTGCCCGCTCTACGTGGCCGCCCACGGCCCCGAAGCGGCCTTCGGATGCGACGACGGCGAGCTGGGCCATGGCAGCTGTGCGGCCACTCGCAAGCTTGACTATGCGGCCACCGTTGCCAAACTTGAAGCGCACCATCCCGGCCTTGTCGTCGAACTTCGCTTCCAGGAGGAAGCGGTTAGGACCTACGCCCAGCGCCGGCGGAATATGGAGACGGCCGGGCTGCATTAATCGGGAAGGTTAACCTGGCGATACTCTTCGCCCACTCGATAGAATGCGCGAAACTTGTCCCCCAGCTGGACACGAAGTGTCTTTAAAACGTTGATCCGTGCTCTTTCCTTCATATCCGGCATGACGGTCGAAAGTGCCGTTCCAGCTGCTGTCAGTACGTATATGGACAGACCAATCCCGCTGTCGGTCGGCGCTAGCAGGTTGTTCCCACTTGGGTGATAAGACATTTCAATACCTACCGCCCAGTCGTCACCCAAGGGCAAAAACCAAATCTCCTTTGAATTCATCGTACCCTTGCCAAACGTCTTCACCTGACCGATAGAGCCTGGATCAACCAACAGCCCAGCATCGACCAGCATGAGCTGTTCAGCGAACCCCAGCCCCGCTGGAGGTGGGTATTTAACCACCGTCTTGTCATCGATCCTGCCCCGACAGAAAGTCTCGAAAACCTTCGCTACCTCTTGATCGAGTTCGTCTACAGTCCTCATGACCTTGCGCGAGAATGTTCCAGGCCTGCGAATTTCCGACGCCAGGACCCGCGCCCACCGCTCCTTCAGTTCTTCGGTGCTCGCATCTTCGGCGTAGCCTTGGAAGCGGTCCAGGAACTCAGGCGCCAGCTCGCTGGGGCCATCCTGGGCCTCCTTATCCGTCGGCGGCGAATTGCGAAGATCTTCAAGCGCGAGGGTGGCTACGGCCTCCTTGTTGCTTTGCTTGCGAGCGGCCTCGACCAGGTCGCCAGTGATCACTCGTCGAGCGAAATCGTCGTCCTCGCCGATCATCTGCACGATCCGATCGGCTGCGGCGCCAATTGCTCTCACCTCACCGTCCAGCCTTGCCCGGCGCTTCGCGGTGTTTCCCTCGATGAAGGTGTTCGGCCAGTCGACGATGCTTCCGAACAGCCGGTCGATTGCGGAAGCAGTCCGAGATCTCGCGCCGCCCTTGATACTAGTCTCTGTAAGCTCGCCAGAGGCGGAAATCTCGTTGTCCAGGTGATCTGCCATGTTCTCTCTTTTCAACGCCGTGAGCACGGATGATCAACCGCAAATCGATTCTATTCAAGTAACTCGCCCTGCCCACGCCCTGTCTTGATTGCGGCATCATTTCCGCCAAATCGACCCTTCGCAGTTAACTCTCTTTCCCCCGCCCCGGAGGGAAGAAAAGCGGAGCCTGCGCCAGCGTTTGAGCCAGCGAGCGGCTTAGGCGAACGCTGGTCGCGTCCGCCTTGCGGGCTCGCCACGATATGTCGGCGAACTGAAGGCGCTGGCACTTAACGCAGCCGGGACCATGCGCAGGATGCGGCGTGGCGGGTCATCTGCTGCGACGGGGTCGGGTGGTTACCACCGGTTTCCCATCGGTTGCCAGAGCGGTAACCGGGATATCTCAAGGAAAACAGGGGCTTATTGTGGCGGTTACCGGGTTGGCGACAAATAATGGTTTTTTACGCGCGCGCGTGTGCGATACGCGTAAAGGTAAATATTGGTAACCCGGTAACCGAGAGGTATAAATTCCTGATTTCATTAAAGATATGCGGTTGGCGCAACGGTTGGCGGCGGTTACCGGAAGCGGTCGCCGGTAACCGGAATAAAGAAATAGGGAAATAGCTGTGAGCGACGAAAACGAGCGAAATCAGGGGCTTCTAGAGGCACACCCACCGGGCGAAAAATCTGCGCTGGGCGTCGATCCGGACCGGGCGGCCAAGGTCGGATCGACCAGGGCGATGACGGAAGCCGCGATGACCGGCCTCGCCCAGCAGCTGGCCGGTGCCGAGCCCGAGGCCGAGCAGCCATCGCTCATGTTCGATGAAGACGAGACGGCTTGTCTCTTCCGTGGCCCCGTGCGCCATGTCGCGAACATACGCGATACCGCCAAGCGGGCGCGGGGGAGGCCTCCCGGCAGTCAGAACAAGCGCTCCGCCGATCTCGCCAACTACCTGCTGAACATGGGCTATCGCGATCCAGCCGTGAACCTCGCCGACCTGGCTAACGCTGATCCCCTGGCGCTGGCGCTGGAGCTGTCGGCCCTGCCGCCCCGGGACGACCTGGCGCCGCATGAGTATCTGGGGGCGGCGATCCAGGCCGGGCTGCTGTCGCGGGCTGCCGCCAGTGATCTGATCGAGAAGGCGCAGGCGCTGTCGAAGTCGGCCAACGCCGAGCTGATGCCCTACTTCCATGCGAAGCGGCCGCAGGCCATCGATATCAACAAGAACGTGCGCGGCTTCATGGTGTTCGGCGAGATGCCGGAGGCCGAGCGGCCGAGAGACACCATGGATCTCCGACCAGTGGGCAGCCACGAAAAAGATCAATGAAATCAACGCCGATCCATCCGACATTCCGGCGTCCGACATTTCAGCCGCTAAGCCGTTGAATTTCTTAGGTCGCTAATGATGCTAAATCAGTGACGGCCTTTCCAGCTCGGCCTCTTTCCCAGCGGAAAATCGATTGGCCTATCCGCCTCGTACGCGGGCGGGCGCGCTACGCGCGAAGCGGACGGCCTGCGGCCGGGTTTGAAAGTGGGGCCTGCGGCCCCCTCCATGGGTGTCGCGCCTCACACACACGACCCTTTTCTCTTTTGCCCGACTGAACCGCTGGCCGGCGAACCTAACCTTCCTTGGACCAGAGGGGCGCGGGCGCGGGGCCCCGCCAGATCGCAAGGGTAACGGGTTATGGGTTTTCAGTTCGAGCAACGCAGGCCGGCGGGTCCGGTGGCGGGCGCCTATGCGCGGTCGCGCGGGCCAATCGACATCATCATGGGGCCAGCCGGTTCGGGTAAGACGGTGGCGAGCTGCGAGAAGGCGGTGCGCCTGGCCGGCGAATTCATGCCGGTTTGCCGCGATGGCTGGGTGCGGTTCAAAATTGCCGTCGTGCGCGACACGTATCGCGATTTCGCCCGAACGGCGCTGGCATCCTGGCATGAAATGTTCCCGATCGGCAATCCATTTCAGGTGAGCTACGAAGGCGGGCAGGACCGGCCGATCAAGCATCGGATGCAGTGGGAAGTCCAGCGCGGCCGCGACCTGGTCAAGGTCGATTTCCTGTTTGAGACGGGCGCGGTCGGCGATCACAACGTCGAGGCCTACATCAAGGGCTATGAGCTATCGGCAGGATGGGGCAACGAAGTCGATCTGCTGGATCCTCGCGTGCCTGGTCTCATGTTCCAGCGAACCGGTCGATACCCGCCGGTCAAGGATATCGCCGATCGGGAGCTGGAGCGCGTTTCCCGCGACGGCCGCGAGGCTATGCAGAAGATGGGATTGACGGTTGCCGAGGGTGAGATCGTCCTGCCTCGCGTTTTCTTCGGCGACATGAACCCGCCGGACATCGACCATCCGATCCTCGTCGAGTGCGGTTACGGCGAGCACGCCGAGAAGAAAAATCCAGCCTATAATTTCTTCCATCAGCCGGGCGGGCTTGATCCGCAGGCCGAGAACCCGATCGGAAAGCCACGATCGTCGTATGAGCTCGAAGCAAAGACCCAGGCCGAACATATCGTTCGCCGCATGGTGCACGGCCTGCCAGGCTACGTGCAGGACGGAAAGCCGGTTTATCCGGAGTTCAACCAGCGCCTCCATGTGTCGCTGCAGAATCTCGAACCGACGCCAGGTCTCGGACTGACGATCGGCATCGATGGCGGCGGCTCGCCATCCGCTACGGTTGGGCAGCCGCAGCCGAACGGGCAGGATCGTCTGCTTGCGGAGGTGGTCACTGAGCCGGGTACAGGACCGACGCGCTTTGGCGTGCTACTGATCGAGCTGCTGATGCAGCGTTTCCCTGGGCTTCCGCTTTTAGGCGTCTATGCCGACCCGTCGGCCTTCTATGGCGGCGATAGGGAGAACGACGAATTTAACTTCATTCTGGCGGTCCAGAAAATCCTGCGTTGCCCGATCATGCCGGCGCCATCGAACGAGCCGGGCATTCGCCACGATGCAGTGCGGTGGGGGCTGAGCGGACTGATCGATGGCGTTTTGCCACGATACTTGATTGACCCGAGGTGCAAGAAAATTATCGGCGGTTTCGGCGGCCACTACAAGCTGACCAAGCAGGCCAGCGTCGGCGGTACCGACAAGCTGGCGGTGGTGAAGAATACGTATTCGCACCCGCACGACGCCGAGCAATACCGAGTGCTTGGCTACCGGGGCCTTTCCGCGGTGATCTCGGCGGCCGCCAACTCGGCCCTGCCGCCGAATGTGAGCAGCCTACAGGCGCTGCGGGACCAGCGAGCGGCGCAACAGCAGCGACCGGGTGATTTCAACGTATGGGACGTCTGACGGTTCAGTCGCCGGCGGATTTTTCGGATTGCCTCACGTGCGCGGGCGGGCGGGCGCTCGCGCGTAAGGCGGCGATCTGGATGCGCAACAACGGCGATAGTGTCTCGATTTTCCACGAAGGCGAGCTTCTGGCTGTCACCTACATGGTGCCCGATCCGGACGGGCGTCGGGAATTCTGCCTCTCCGTTCGGCGCTCCGCCCGGGCGCATATCGGCAAGCTCTGCAGGCTGGCGCACTCAACCCTGCAGGCCATCGCCGATCATGGTGTCGTGGTGTTCTGCCGCGTGATGCCTGGCAACCAGGCCGGGGCGCGAATGGCGCACCTGGCGGGCTTCGCGCCCGCGGGCGAGGAATGGATTTTCGAAGGGGCGAGCGATGGAAGCAGTCAAGGGTCTATTCGGCGGCGGCAAGACAGACAACACCGCCAAGGTGGAGGCGGAGAAGAGCCGGCAGGTCCAGCGGGTGGCGAACGACCGCCAGCTGTCGGAGCTGAACCGCAATGACAAGGCCGTTGCCGCCACGCGCCGCGCACCTCGCGGCCGTCGCCTTTTTGAGGATGGCGCCGAGGCGCTGGCCGGAAAGCTCGCCTGATGCAGGGCGATTATCGGGTTGATGTCGTCAAACACCGCGCCCGGGTGAGCAACACGTGGGGCGCGCGATCCGGCTGGTCGCGCATCTACCAGGACGCTTACGACTATGCGATCCCGATGCGGCGCCCCTCGGGCGGTGCGAACGGCAAGCCCCGTCAACCCGATCGCCTTTTCGACATGACTGCGCCGATGTCGGCGATGTATTTCGCCGGCAACCTTCAGCGGGATTTGTTCCCTGCCGGCCAGCCCGCCTTCGAATTGCAGACCGGGCCACTGGCGGCCATGGTGCTCGATGATGCTGACCGCAAGGCGTTCGACCGCGAACTGGCGAGCACGTCAAAGCTGATCCATCCGTTTTTCCTCGCCGGTGACTGGGACACGGCCATTCACGAAATGTGCGTTGATCTCGCGATCGGGACCGGCGCTCTGCTGCCGGTCAAAGGCAAATCGCCAAACGAGCCCATCCGCTTTGCCTGCCTTCCGTTCGACGAACTGGCGATCTCGGCCGATGGCTTCGGCGCGGTCGACCTAGTCGATTGGCAGACCTACATGCGTGCCGATCAGATCGTCGATCAGTGGCCGAAAGGGAATTTCCCCGGAGATTTCAAGGAAAGAGCGGTCACCAAGCCTTCGGACATGTACACGGTTCACCAGACCTGGTGGAAGGATCCGCAAGGGGCCGGCTGGCATTTTGGGGTGATGCTCGACACCTCGACCGGGCTTCTTTGGCACGAGCGGTACCGCACGCAACCGATCGCCATTCCGCGTTACTACCGCGTCCCCGGCGAGGCCTATGGCCGCGGCGTCGTGCTGACGGCGCTTCCGTCGATCAAGACCGTGAACAAGGCGCAGGAACTGGCCCTGAAAAGTGCCGCGATCGCCATGCTCGGGATTTGGGGCTATCGCGCCGGGGGCACGTTCAATCCCAACACGGCGCGGCTCGGGCCCGGCGAGTTCTGGGGGATGCAGTCGACGGGCGGCATGCTCGGGCCCGACGTTACGCGCCTCGATGCCGCCAGCGGCAACCTCAACGTCGCGCAGCTGCTGATCGGCGATCTGCAAAACCAGATCAAGGCCGCCATGTTCGACACCCGTCTACCTGATTATGAGGGCACGCCGCGTTCCGCTTCGGAGATGGCGGGCCGCCTGCAGCAGCGCGCGAACATCCATATCGGCGCGTTCGGTCGCCTGGTGAATGAAATCATGCCGGTGATCGTGCCGCGCGTGGCCGAGATCCTGTTCGAGTTCAACATGCTGCCGATGGTGCGCCAGGTCGACGATCTGCTGGTTTCGGTGAAGGTAAAATCGCCGATGCAGGCGGCATTGAACGCCGACCGCATCGCCGCGATCGCCAACTACCACGATTTCGTGCTCGCGTTTGCCGGACCCGAAGCCAAGGAACTCTACATCAAGCAGGATGCCGTCCTCGACCAGGTCGCCGACGGCTTCCAGATCGACAAGGATCTGGTGCCGGATGCGGATGAGCGCAAGGAAATCGTCGTGAAGATCGAGGAGCGGCGTAAACAACAGATGGCCGAGATGATGGCTGCAGAGGCGGCAAAGCAGGCGCCCAGCGCGATCAAGGATATGGCCATGGCCGAGATGCGGAGGGCCGCGTAAATGTCGGGTCCCTTCATTCCGTCGCGGGCCGGGCAGCCGCTCGACCTGCTCGAACAGGGCGTCGCTGGCAACGGCTGGGATGGCGTCGAAGAGCTGTTCAAGCCCTTCCTGCAAACCGGCGAACTTCAGCCGGCCGATGATGTGGCCAAGTTCATGGCGGCCCTGCGCCACACGGCTGAGGGGCGGGCAATGTTTGAGTGGATGATGGACATCTCCATCCGCCAGCCGTTGCGCCTGGCTGGATCCACTATCGAACACACTGCCATCCTTGCCGCCACGCGGCAGGGCATCAACGGGTTTGCGGAAGCAATCCTGAATGCGCTCGCCCATGGCGAGAAACTGATCGCACAACCGAAAAGCCAGAATGGAGCTGGAGAATGAAAACATTCCTCGATCGCCTGACCTTCAACGCGGCCGACGCTGGTGGGGGCGCCGCTGCGCCTGCTGCGGCCTCGGCCGCCAATCCTTCCGCTGCCGCTCCTCCTCCCGCTGGCACGGAAACCCCGCCGGCGACCCCTCCATTGGGTCAGGCGGCGGGTGCAACTCCTCCAGGGGGCGCCGGCGATCCGCCTCCTGGGGGAGACTTCTACCGTCCGGAGGGTCTCCCCGAACATATGCTCGGTAAGGACCAGGCCGAGACCATGGACAAGATGCAGGCGGCGCTGAAGGGGTACCGCGACAAGGATGCCGCCGCCGGCGTGCCTGAAAAGGTCGAGGCCTATTCCGAATTCGCTGGCGAGATCCCGGAGACGATCAAGCCGCACCTCGACACGCTGAGGGCCGATCCGCTCTTTGGTCGCGTTGCGGCGAAGGCGCTCGAACTGAAGGTGCCGGTGAGCGCATACCAGGCGCTCACACAGGAGTTCCTGTCCGTTTCGCAGGAAATGGGGATGATGGAACCCGTTGTCGACGAAGCCGCTGAACGAGAAGCGTTGACGCCGGACACGGCGAAGCACCTGCCGGCGGCCGAGCAACAGCAGGCGCGCGAAAAGCGGATGAACGATAACTATGCGTTCGTCGACGGCCTGGTGACGAAAGGCCTTGCCAAAGACGACGCCGAGTTCGCAAAGGCGATGCTTGGCGACAGCGCCAAGGGGCACCGCTTCTTCGAGGCCATGCGCAATCTCGCTGGCGGTGACACGGGCGGTGGCCCGGCGCTAGGACATGGGCAGCCTGGTGGCGTCGATCAAAAGGCGGAATTGGCTCGTCGCGCGGCATTGCCGGAGAACACTGTCAGCCACGGGAAGTTTGACCGGACGTCCTACAATCAACTTCAGGCGGACTATAAGGCCTTCTACGGCAACTGACGCACTGAACGGTTCCCGCCCGGTGGCAGCATTCGAAGCGCTACCGGACGGGAGCGACCTGGAACAACCGCTGGCTATCCTTCACCGGACCTAGCGGCTCCGGCTAATCGGCCCTCTCGGTGATTTCGTCCATCACACTCATTGAGGGTCAATCCCATGGCTGTAGAAGCTTGGTTCAAGGAAATTATCAAGGATGGCGTCACTCAGCGCCTTCAGTCGCAGGGCGGTTTGCTTGACGGCACGATGAAAACTGGCGAACAGATCGCCGGCACGGTCAAGTTCCCGATCTCGGGCGGCCGCATCAAGATGTACAAACTTTCCGGCGCGATCGAGGAAGTCCGGCCCCAGGGCCTCGACATCGATGTCGTCTCGGTGCAGGCCTCTGACTACACGGCCGAGGCCACCATCCGCAACCAGGACACCCTGCGGCAGACCCCGTCCTACCAGGCAGAAGTCTCCGACGCGATGGCAAAATCGGTTCGCGTCAAGCGAGACGGTATCAAGTTCGACGCGCTCAACGCGTTTTGCAACCTCGGCAATGCCAACATTCCTGGGGGTGCGCCGACGACACCGGTCACCTTCGGCGACGGTACCGCCCGCATCGACATGCTGCATTGCATGACGGCTTGCGCGCAGATCCGCGGCGCTGGCGGCGACGGCGAATGCTATTGGGCCATGCCTTTCATGTGGTTCGACCAGCTGGAAATGTACAAGGAATTTGCGAGCAAGGACTATCAGGGCGACAAAGACCTGCCGTTCGCGCGCTCCGCCTTGGTCAACAAGAAGACCTTCCGCGGCGTACACTTCCTCGCATTGCCTGACGAGCACTTTACGTTCGGCACGGCGGCCTGGGTCGAAGGCCAGACCGAATGGGATGACACGAAATACCTGGACAGCTTCCTCTGGACTAAGTCTGCGGTCGGTTGCGAAACCTTCTGGTCGAAAGAGCAGATGGATATGAACGAATGGATCGGAAAGGCCGGCAAGCCTATCCTTTGCGATACCGCTCTCTCTGGGGCCGCCATCGGCCTGCTTCCGGAAGGCGTCAAGCGTATTCGCGCCAAGGCGATCAAGGACATCGTCCGTCCGACCTGATCGATACCGTGCCCGTTTAGGCGGGCGCGCATCTCTCGTTTTCAACTCCGGAAAGGACACGACAATGGCTCATCGCCCTCGCGATCTGCGCCGCCGCACCACGATCAGCATTCCTGGTCAGCGCCAGATCATGTTTTTCGACTATGCGACCGTCCACACGCTTGCCGAAGTCCAGGCGGCCGGCTTCTTCAACGACAGCCGCGACAACCTGACGGTCAGCAGCATCATCGACTGCGTCGCCGACATCAATGGCACGCCGGCACGCGTTGTGTTGCGCCTCGCCACTGTTCCGGCGACCGGCAACGTCACCGTTGCCGTCGACGGCGGCCTGGCTGCCACGTAAGCAGCACTGCTTCGCACTCAACGCGGGACCGCGGCCGGTAATCTGGCCGCGGTTCTTCTTTTTTGGGCGGCAGCGATGACGGACGACGAAGCAACGATCATCAATGAGGCGCTGACCGATATCGGCGCCGGGCCGATGTTCTCGATCGACGATGACAGCGAGCTGGCCGAGCAGATCAAGCACGTTTGGCAATCGGTCGTCGATCGCACGTTCGGGCTGGCCTATTGGAGCTTCACCCAGAAAACGTTCCGAAATACGCGCCTGGCCGCCACGCCGGAAAACGGCTTTGCCTATGGCTTTGAGCTTCCAGGCGGCCGCATCGGCAACCCGGTGAAGTATTCCAGCGAGCCGCGCTGCCGCACTCCAATCCGTGATTTCGTGCTCGAGGCGGGGCAGTTCTTCTGTGATCACCCCGACACCTGGTCGCGTTGCCGGGTCTACGTCGCGCCGGAAGTGTGGCCGCCGGAATGGCGTGTCGGGTTCAAGCTGGCGCTGGGCGGCTATCTTGCAGTGCCCGTCTGGCAGGACCGCCAGCTGCGCGAAGACATGCTGGTCGAGGCATTCGGCACGCCTTCCCAAGGTGGCGCCGGCGGTGTGTTCGGCCGCCTGATCGCGCAGGACCTGGCAAGCCAGCCGGTCGGCGAGCCGCAGACCCATGACGATCCGCTTTCGAACGCCCGTTACTCCAGCGGCGGCCGCGAACACTGGGCCGGGAGGTATGCCGAATGAGCAGGATCTCGGGACCGCTGAAAAGCAGCGCCAACGCCGGGCAGCTATCGAAAAGCCTCTTCGGCAAGGTCAACCTGAAGCAGTATTATTCCGGCGCGAAGCGAATGCTGGGCGTCGAGCCGATCGCGCAATCCGGCTTCAATCTGCTGCCCGGTTCGCGCTACGTCGGCGCCGGCATTTCCGGCGTCTGCAACAAATGGGTGCTGCGGATCTCCGAAACCTTGTCTTACACGCTGGTGATCACGCCAGGGCGCGTTGACGTCTGGCGCAACGACCGCACGCATGTCGCGGCGATCACGACTGGCGCCGTCGCCTCGATCACGGCGGCGATGGTTCCCGATCTGCGCTTCTATGCCGAGGCGAACACGGTCGGGATCTGGCACGTTGATCTATGGGACGGCATCCGGCTGTTGCGCAATCCGGCCAACGACACGATCTGGACTGTTTCGGCCTGGCCCTATGGCGAACTGCCCGAAGTGGACCTCGGCGGCGTCTACCCAAAGGATCCGGACGTCTGGAATATCTTCGTTCGCTACACGGCGGGCACGTTGAACCTCGTGATGTCGCTGTCGATCGATGGCAACAATACGAGCGCCGTGCAGCTCAAGGATGGCGGCGGCAACAACATCAACCCCGACGTCGCGACCAACCCGGACTGGGATCTGTTCGCCGGCGCATTGCAGACCGCTGCCCGGGCTCTGCCCGGCATGAATGCAGGGCTGACGATCGTCAACGATCATGCGGCTTCCTACAGCCTCTATCGCGTCCTGGTCGTGACCTTCGGCGGAACGCTGGAGGGCTCCGAGTATCAGTTCGACGCGCAGGTAACCAACACGTCGGATGCTTCTTCTCTTGCCAGCCATACTCAGGTCGGCAAGACGGAAGGCGAGGCATTGATCTCGGCGGGGCGCGGCGGTTTCGCCGGCATGGCGCTGTTTCAGGATCGCGCCTGCTACTTCGGGCCGAAAGCCCGGTCGGCTGCGATCGGTATGTCGCGCATTGCCGAGTATTTCGATCTGAACATCGAGGCGCAGCAGGACAATGCGGCGCGGCTTGAGGCGCTCCGGTCTCAGACCAGCGAGAAGATCCTGTACCTGATGGATGCGACATACCTGATCGCGTTCAGCGACCAGGGCGTCTACTTCGCCTCGAACCGGACGATCGAACGCAACAAGCCGTTGAACTGGGTCAATGCGATCGAGGTCGGCATCAAGCAGAACTGCCAGCCGGTGAAGCTGGAAGGCAAGGTGTATTTCGTCGCCAATGACGGCGGGCGGCTTTACTCGATCGCCTATGACGCTGTCGGCGAGGTGTTTCAGCCGAACCCGGAAAACGATCTCAATGGTTCGGATCCGGATGACCTGGTGCGCGACATCAAGACGATGTGGGTGCAGCATAAGACCGGAATGATGGCCTCGGACCGGCTTTGGCTCCTGCGCGAGGATGGCCGCGTCGTCGTTTGTGTCATCAACAAGCAGCAGGAAATCATGGCGGCCTGCGAATGGCCGGTTGCCTGCGGTGGCTTTGTGCACGGGCTTTGCGTCGACGGGCAGGAGCAGGTCTGGCTGACCATCGAGCGCCACGGCTCGATCGTCGAGGAAGTGCTTGAAGAGAACGACGTCAATCTCTTCCAGATGGCGTTCAGCGTCACCACGGATCTGGTCGGCCAGGCGAGTGGCCTGGCGACCCTGAACGATCGCACGGTTTGGGCCTGCATCGACAACGACATCTATGGCCCGTTCACCGTTGCCGGTGGCGTCGTCGAGACCGGAATTGCCTCACGGCCGGCGAAGATCGGCATCTGGACGCCGCCGATCTACGAAAGCATGCCGTATGTCCAGGTGCTCGGAAACGATGATGTCGTGCGGCGGCCCGGCAAGGTGGGGTCTGCCAGGCTCTATCTGGAGGACACAGCCTCGATCGCGATCGGCGCGAACGGACGGCCGCCGCGCGATGTTTCGCTGGCGCTTGGCAGCGACGATCTCTCTCAACCGAAGAAGAATTTCAGTGGTCACAAGGCCGTCGTCGGGCTGATCGGCGCCAGCATGGATCCAACGTTGACGATCAGCCAGGTGCGGCCGGGGCGGTTGCGCGTGCGTGATTACATTCCGGGGGTGAAGCTGTGACGGAAATTGCGGTGGCTTTGACAAGTCTCTTTACGGCGGCGCCAGCTGCAACAACGGCAGTCGGCACTGCTGTCGGTACGGCCGCGCCAGCTGCTGGTGCAGGTTTCCTGTCTTCGCTGTTGCAGGGCACGGCCACCGTCTTCTCGATGGTAAGCGCACTCGGCGCCGGCAAGGCAGACGCCGAGCAGTTCGACCTGGCGGCCGACGATGCCGCGCGCGAAAAGCCGCTCGAAACCTTGCAGGGCATCAACCGGCGCACCGGCATCAAGGCAGAGATGGCGGCCCGGGTGGCCGAACAGGATGTGGCGAACGCTGCATCGGGCGTTGACCTCTCATTCGGCACTCCCACACAGGCACGAAGCGATAGCTTCCGGCAGGGCGATCTGGCGCTCGAAACGGACATGGGAACCGAGCAGACGCGTGTTTCGCGGCTGGCCGAGCGCGAGGCGAACTATCGCAAGCGGGCGAAGAAAGCACGCTCGTCCGGCGTTCTGGATGCGATCGGCATCGGCCTGAAGGGCGCAACCTCACTCGCAGACAGGTACTGACATGGCAAATCGTCGACTTGATCCCGTTTCCTACCGCCGGTTCGAAGCGCAGCCGCTGCTGTCGGAGGGCCTGCTTTCCGTTGCCCGCGATAACGGCGACCTTGAGCGGAAGGTTGCGATGGGCCTTGCCCGGGTTGCTGACGAATTCGGCCGTCGCGCCGATCGTGAGGCCGAACGGGCAGGGCAGCTTGCCGGTGCGCGTGATGCGCTGGCGGGTGCGCCGACGGGGGCGACGTTTACCGGAGGCGGCCCCGCCAGCGAGGGCGCAATCAGGGTCGCTCCTCGGGCGGGGAACCAGCAGGCGGCCTATGCCCGTGACTATCTGGTCGAGAAACACGGCATGTCTTCTGTCGCTGCGGCTGCCGTCGCCGGGCATGGTATGCAGGAAAGCGGGTTCAACCTCGAAGCGGTCGGCGATAGCGGTACAGCATTTGGTGCATTTCAGTGGCGCGGCGATCGGCTTTCCAATCTCCGGAAGTTTGCCAGTGCTCGTGGTGGCGACTGGCGCAACCTTGATACCCAGCTGGATTTCGCGGTTCATGAGCTGAATACGTCAGAGACCACCGCAGGCAAGGCGCTGGCGAGTGCGACGACACTCGACGATGCCGTTGCCGCCTTCATGCACTTCGAGCGGCCGCAAGGGTACACGGCGGACAATCCTCGCGGCGGGCACGCCTGGGAGAACCGGCTGGCCTTTGCTCGCGGATTGTCCAAGGGCGATGGCTATAGCCGTCTGCCATCGCCGGCGTCGGTGGGGCCGGTCAGCGTCACGCCTGTTCGGGAGCCGGTGACCGTCGAGCCAGGCAAACCGGGAACCTTCCGTCCGTCCGGCCGCGATACGGTCTATGGTCGCGCCTACGATGTGTCAGGCACGCGCACCTATCTCGAAATGACCGATGCAGCGATGGTGGAGAACCAGCGCGCCATCTTCGAACAGTACAAGGACGATCCGGCGAAGCTGCGCCAGGCGCTCGAAGAAGGACTGACGGCCGATTTGAAGGAGAACGTGTTCGAGGATATCGCGCCCGAATACACGATGTCCTACCGGAAGCGGGCGACTAGTCTGATCGACAAGGCCGACAGCGCCCTGCGCGAGCGTGAGCTAGTCCAGAACAGGACCGATTTCATCGGGCGCGCCGAAGAGTTTGAAAACCGAAAGAGCCAGCTGCTCGCGGATCTCAATTTCAACGATCCGTCCGCAGCGGCATCGCTCGCCGATCTGCAGGGCTCGATCGACGCGCACTGGGACAGCGCGGCGGCGCGCGGCATTGTCGACCTCGACGACGCGGAGAAGTTCAAGCGGCAAAGCCGGTCGGATGCGACCGTCGGCTTCTATGTGCGCCAGGCGGCATCGATGCCGGCCGACGACATCAAGACGATGCGCGCCAAGATGACCGAAGACTATGCCGGCGGCAATCTCGCCGGCGTCTCGGCAGACGACTGGGACAAGATTGAAAAAGGCCTGGCCGGGGCAGAAAGCGCCAGGCGGACACAGGACGAAAAGTCGAATGCCGATTTCACCAGGCGCGGCGATGACCTGGCGAAGCGGATTGCCCGTGGGCTGCCGGTGACGGCCGAGGAAATGGCCCGCTTCCAGCTCGATGCCGGTACGGCGCCGAAGGGCAAAGAGATAGCGGCCTCAACCCTCTCACGCATGCGCGTCTCCGAGGCGATCCGGACGCAGCCGATCGGCGCCGTGGAAAAGAATGTGAAAGCTTTGCTCGGCGAGGCGGCGACCAGCGACGATGTAGATTTCGCACAGAAGACGATCGCCGAGCATCGCAAGGATCTGCAGACGGATCCGCTCGGGGTTGCCGAGCGGTTCGGCGTTTTGCCAGTCTCGCCGGGATTGCCGCTCGATGGTGACATTGAGCCTGCCGGCGTATCCGGTGCCTTTGCCGAGCGGATCAATGCGGCGAAGTCGGCCGCGCGGCATTTCGGGGTACAGCCGAAATTCTTCCGCCCGGGTGAGGCTGAGGCGATCGAAGCGGCCGTGAAGGCGGATCCCGCGCGCGGCCTCGATATCGCGGCCGGCCTGGTCGACGCTGCCGGCGGCGATACCGACAAGGTGTTCCGCGAGCTCGGCGACGTTGCGCCGGCGGTGACGCTGTCGGGCGGGCTGATCGCCTCAGGTGGCAACCGCCAGGCGGCGCTGGATCTGATCGCGGGTTTCGGCAAATCTCCTGGTGGCAAGGATTTTGCCGACATTCCGAACACGAAGCGCCTACCGGCGGCACAGGCAATCACGGGCACGGCGCTTGTCTTCACGCCCGACCAGGTCAACCGGCTCGACCAAGCGGCTGCCTCGATCGCGCGCAAGCGGCTGTTTGATGCTGGTATCGATCCTAAGAAAGAGGATGCCAAGCCGGTTTATGAGCGGGCTTATCAGGAGGCGGCCGGCGCTTCGTTCTCAAACGGCGTGCAGTTCGGCGGCATTGCCGATTATGATCGCGGCGCCTGGTATAGCGCGCAAAAGGTGCTGTTGCCGCCGTCGATCCGCGCCGATCGCTTCCCGCGGCTGATGGAGGCCCTGACCGACAAGGACGTCGGCCAGGTGAAGGCGAAGAACGGCCGCACGTGGACCGCCCGTGATTTTCAGAAGGCGATGCCTGTTGCCGTGAAGGGCGGCTTCGCCTTTGCGCTCGGCGATGTCGACGGATCCGCGCCGATGTTCATCGCCGACGAAAACGGCAATGCCGTGGTGCTGGATCTCGACACGCTGCGCCCATCGCTGGAGCCACGCGTGCCGGGGGCCTACCGATGATCGATTTGCTCGACCCTTCCGCCCTGAAACAAGGTGCTTCCGAAGGTCCGCAGTCCTGGGGCGAGGCCTGGTCGCGCGTGAGCGAAACCACCGACACCACGATGCAGGTGATCGAAAACACCAATGCCGACAGCGATGCCCTGGAGCGGGCTTACGATCAGCGCATTGCTGCGATCCGCGATCTGACCGGCACGCAGCTCCCGAACCCGCTGCGCGTTGCCTCGGGCGTCGATCGCGAGATGATCGACATCTTCGCGGCGCAGGCCGCCGGCGGCGGCACGCTCACGCCATCGCAGGTTAGCCCGGATTTCCGCCAACGTCAGGAGGAGGAATTCAACGAAAGGGCGCGCGCGCTTTCCGATCGGTTCCCGCAGATCGAGGGCATTATCAGCAGGCCTGTCATGGAAGAGCGCAACCAGGTGATGCGCGATGCGGAAGCAGCGGCCTCGCTTGCCAACCAGTCTCCGGAGCTGGGCATGGTCGGTCGATTGTCGGCTGGGCTCGTTGGTGGCCTCAAGGGAGCCGGCCGGGATCCGGCGCAATGGGGCATGGCGTTTCTCGGCGCCGGTAGTGGTACGGCGAGGACCGTCGGCGGCCGCATCGGGCAGACAGTGGTGCAGGAAGCGCTGTTGAATGGCGGCCAGGAGCTGGTGCTGCAGGGACTGAGCCAGGAGCGCAAGCGTGAGGCGGGGATCGAGCATGGCCTCGGCGACATGCTCGCCAATGCGGGCATTGCTGCGACCTTCGGTGCGATCTTCGGCGGAACCATCCAGGGCGGCGCCGAACTGGCCAGGGTCTTCAAGCTTGGCGAAGGCGGGGCGGAACGCGCAGCGCGTGTCATCGAGGGGCGGCCGGAGCCCGGCGACGTCGAGGCGATCGCCGCGGCGATGAATGTCGAGCTGGGTCCGGAAAGGCTGGATCTGCTGAACCGTTCGTTCGAGGAGCGCGTGCTCGACGACGTGATGGTGCCGGCCGATGGCGACGCCGGCGCCGTGCGGGTGTTCGAGGCGGCCAGGCGCTATGCCGAGGATCCCGACAACAATCCGCCGCCGGAGCTTATCGAGCGGCTGGTCGCGGACGAAGAGGGCGCGCGGATGCGGTTCTCTCCGGATGAATATGAGCGCATGTTCGCCGGCGACCAGAATGCGATCGACGATATAGCCGATACGTTCATGGCAGGCACGGTCGACGATGCGGTGCGGCGCATCGATGCCGTTGCGGAGCAAGCGGTTGAAGCTCGTTTCGAGGGCACGCGCCGCGATTTGGTGAAGCTCGGATACACCGTCGAGCAGCTGCAGCGCATGTCCGATGATCAGGTGGACGCCTCGTGGGCGGCGATGCGGATCGTGCAAACGGATGCCCGGTCGCGAATGACATCGACCGGTTCTGAGGATGGCGCCGATTGGGCTTTGACGAAGCATTACCGTGATGAGGTGAACGCCGACGTGGCCGCCGGTCGGGTTGTTCTCCCGCAGAACCCTCAGCCGTTCGTTCTGGAACGTCCCAGTGGTTATGCCGTCGGCCGTTTGCAGGAGGCCGAGGTGGAGCTGCTGGATTGGGCTTCGTCCGAAGGGCTGAGCCGTACTGGCGCCATCGACAGCCTGCGTGCAGAGATCGCGGAAGGGCGTGTTCTATCCGACACCGGCATATGGCATGAGGACCTGATCAATCACATGGAAGCGCGGTCCACGATCGACGTGGTAGCGGATCCGCTGCAGGGGCAGACGATCGCGCCGGCCCGGGCTGCCGAGCCAAACGACGCGGCGGCTGAGGCGATCGCCGACGTCCAGGCCGGCGAGATCGTCGAGCCCGCACGCGATGCCAACGGCAATCCGGAGAACTATCTCGACTTCGTCGGCGTCGAGGATGGCGACGGCAACATCAAGATTATGTCGACTGCCGAAGCGCTGGCCATGGCCGACGAACCCGAATTTTTTGCTGAACTCTTGGAAGCGTGCAAACTATGAGCCTTCGCGATTGCCTGAATTCCGCCGTCCAGCAGGGCGCCATCAACTCCCGCCAGGCCGAGGAGCTGAACCGCTATTATGAAGCCCGCTTCAAGCGCAAGCGTGCCGGGATGACCGATCGCGAGGCGGCCGCGGCCGCGCGCGATGAGGTCGTCGCGTCGCTCAAGGCCGATGCCCAGGAGCAGCGCCGGCAGGTGAAGCTGAACGAGGCGCGGCGCAAGGAGATTGCCGAGTTCATCGAGAACTACCGCGATCGCGACGGCAATCCTAACCAGCTCGACGCGGTGATGTCGTTGATGATCCACAACGGCTTCAAGGGCACCCAGTCCATGGCCGGCAAGGCGAATGCGATCATCGCCATGGCGCATCGGGATCTCTCGAATGTGATGTATCATTTCCGCCGATCGAAAGGCGCCGGCCGTCGACTGAACCTGACGGACCTGCCCGACCTCATTAAGGCGATGCATGGTGAGAAAACCGGCAACGAAACGGCCGGCGCGCTTGCGACTGCGCTTGGCGGTGTGCTCGAGGATCTGCGCCTTCGCTTCAACGAGGCCGGCGGCAACATCCCGAAGCGAGAGGACTGGGGCATCGTCCACAGCCACAATCGCCGTGAGATCCGCAAGCTCGGCCGGACGCCAGACGAAGCCCGGGCACGGTGGAAAGATTTCATCCGGCCGTTGCTCGATCCAGAGCAGATGACGAACCCGAACACGGGCGAGGTGATCGGCGCCGACGGGCTCGATGCCTCGCTCGATTATGTGTTCGAGACCATCACATCGGACGGCTGGGCGCACCGCCGGCCGGAAGCGCGAACCTTCGGCAAGGGCAAGACGGCGAGCCGGTACCAGGACAGCCGGTTCCTGATCTTCCGCGATGCGCAGAGCTGGCTTACATATAATGAGCGTTTCGGCAACCAGGACGCCATCGGCTCGATTTTCAACCACATCAACGGCATGGCCCGCGATATCGCCTCGATGGAGCGCTTCGGCCCCAATCCGGATGCGACGATCGAATGGCTGAAGCAGGCGGTCCAGGTCGATATCGGCAAGCGCCAGGCGGGCGCCATAGACACTCAGGGAAAACCGCCGGGCATGTCGGCCATCAAGTGGGCCGGATATCGCGTCGACAGCCTCTGGCGGGCGCTGCGTGGCCGGGAAACGGTGTTGGATGCGCCGGCAAAGATCGCCGGCGACGTGCGCAACCTCGCCACCTCGGCAATGCTTGGATCTACCGGGATCCTCGCGGCCTCGACGGATCCGTTTGTCTCGGCCGCTGCACGTCGTCTCGCGGGCTTGCCCGTCACCTCGACACTCGGCCCGATGTTGAAGCGCCTGGCGCGCGACGGCGATCGGCGGGCGATGGCACGGCGTGCGGTGATCTGGGAGGATTACCTGCACACGATGAACGAAAGCGCCCGCTTCGTCGACCAGATGTTCGGGCACGAATGGAGCCGCTACCTGGTCGACCGCTCGTTGACCTGGAACGGCCTTTCGCCGCTGACGGACGCGCGCAAGCGTGTCGAGGCGAGTGCCTGGCACGAAACGTTGGGGGGCTATGCCGAGAAGGATGCCGACTGGATCGACCTTGATCCGCTGCTGCAGCGGGCCATGGAAGGTTTCGGCATCACGCCCGACGACTGGCACCGGATGCGCGCCGGCATCGACGACATGGGTTTCCTCGACCCGGGCGGAGTGTTCGCCAAGACCGGCGATCGGAACCTTGCCGAGAAATATGCCGAGATGATCGCGCAATGGTCGGAACGATCGGTTCCAGCCGGGGATCCGCGTATCAAGAGCGTGCTCACCGGCGGCGTGCCGCGCGGCACCATCCTCGGCGAGATCGGCGAGTTTGGCTCGCAGTTCCTGTCGTTCGGCATGAGTTTCACCGCTCGCCAGCTTGAGGCGATCTACCTCTATTCCATGCTCGGTCGCTCGAAGGGCGGCAAGGTCGCCCGCGGCGCCTGGTACTTCGCGGCGATGGCAATCCCCCTGACTGTCGGCGCGGCCTTCTACCAGCAGGTCCTGAACGTGCTGAACGGCAAGGATCCGGAGGATATGACGACGTTCGATTTCTGGGGGCGCGCTTTCATCAAGGGTGGCGGCGGCGGCCTCTTTGCCGACTTCGTCAACAGGGCAGAGAACCGGTTCGGCCAGAGCTTTGCCGAGACCCTGCCTGGTCCTGGCGCTGCCTTCATCGGTGACAGCCTCGACCTGTCGCTGCGCACCATTCGAGCGATCATCCCGGGCGGCGAAGATCAGAAGCTTGGCCGCAATGCGGCAAAGTATGTCGGCCGCTATACACCCATCCTGGCATCGCATCCCGCGACCCGCATGTGGTATCGCCGAGCCTTCGTCGACCAACTCCAGTGGCTGACGGATCCGGAAGCTGACAAGAGCTTTCAGAGCCAGAAGCGCGCCTCGTCGATGTGGTGGGAGCCCGGCGAGGTGCAGTTCCGCCGGCTGCCGGCGCCGGAAGCGGTGTTGGGGAGTGAGTAAATTGGACTCCACCTTTGCGTCTGGTCGTGCTTAGGTTGCAAAACTGCAGGTATGGTCCAAGGGGGTGAAATATGGGCTGGCTAGCGCGGAAGGTGCACGGTTGGGGTGTTGGCAAGCAAAACGAGGAGATCGCCGCATTCATTCGCAGGCTCGCAGCCATTGATGGCAGCGAGATTGGAATGGTTGTGGCGCTCGCGGCAGACGGACGTCATTCCTTTTACGCGGCTGAACGTCTTGATCTGTTGCTTCCGTCCGCAGCGTTGGTGCAGGATCCGTACTTGGCTTTGAAGCTCAATCGGCTCATTCAGGAGTGCCAACGGCAGAAGAACTTCCTTTCGGCGACTGCATTCATGGTCTGGCTGCATACTGTTCGCGCCTCTTCGGAACTGGATTTACGGCAGCCGGGCAGAGAAATGTGGCGGCAACTGGAGCGTGGTTTTCAGCACGTTTCGGAAGCCCGCTGGCAGCTTTTCGAGATGATGGGCCGCGACATTCAGATCGAAGGATATGACCGTTTTCCAGACGGGCTGACCCCGCAACCTCTTTAAGGAGTTAGTCTATGAAGGGCTTTGCCTTATGGGCGGCGATCGTTGCTGCCATCATGTTGCTGGCTGCTTTGGGTCCGTGGCCTTATAGTTACTATCAGCTCCTCCGCGTTGTCGTCTGTGCCGCGGGCGTTGTTGCCGGCCTCTATTTCCTTGAGGCCAACCGACCGATAGCGATCGCGCTCTTTCTTTGCGCAGCAATCTTCAATCCTGTGGTGCCAGTTCATCTGACCCGGTCGATCTGGTCAGCCTTCAATGTGGCGGGTGCCGCGCTGTTCGCCTTCTCCGCTTACCGCGTGAGCCGCACTTAACCACCGTCTCCGGCCCTTACGCTCTGCTCTGATCCCGCAATCAGGGCAGGGCGACCATGGCCAACCCATATCCGATACCCCGCCAAGCCAGGCAGACCGATATTCTGGTCGGCAATGGCGGCAAGGTTTATGGCCCGTTTACCGGGTTCAAGATCTTCGATGTCGAGGACATCAAGGTCTATACGCGCGCGCAGGGCACGTCCGATTTCCTGTCCGTGTCCGTCACCGTCGACAAGGTCGGCGATCAGCCGTTTGACCTCTTCACCGTCGAGTTTGCCGACAATCTGCCGGCGACGACGGAGTTTGTCGTTTCGTCGGAGCGCGTGCCCGAGCGCTCGGCCGGCGTCGACAAGGGTACGCGCATCGACCTCACGGCGCTTGAAAAAGAGCTTTCGAAGATCGCCACTGCAATCCAGGAGCTGCGCCGTGATGTCGACGGTGCGTTTCGCGTTCGCTTCGGCGAAACGCCTGGCGTCGTGCCTGGTGCCAGTGATGGCAAGGTGCTGGCGTGGGTGGATGGCCAGCTGGCCAACATCGACCCGGCCGAGTTCATCGAGACGGCCGGCCTCGCTACCGCCGCCCAAGGCGCGAAAGCCGATAGCGCCGTGCAGCCTGGCGGGCTCTCCGGCCTGATCACGATTTTCCTCAATCTTTTGCCGAACAGACCCGACGGCGACCTGACCGGCCTGGCGGCCGGCGACTGGGTCATCAGCGGCGGGTTTCTCGTCAAGGTCCAGCCGTAAGGAAGCCCCCATGAGAAAGCATGCAATAGCGCTGCTCTTCGCTCTTCTGCCTGCCGCGGCCTTCGCGCAATCGGCACCCGTTCTCAATGCCCGGGAGGCGAACCTCGCCGGCCCATTCAAGATCCGGCATCAGAGCACTGCGCCGGGAACACTGATGGGTGCCGATGGGCTGAACATCATCCCGTTCGGCACCTATCGCGGCCAGAGCTACATTTTCACCGATACGAACGCGACCCATGTGGGCAACGCGCTGGTGGGCCTCACCAGTGCAATGACCGTGCACGGCAGTGGCGCATTCGGGCCGGCGACCGCCGACGTGGCGGCATTGTTTTCCGTCACCAAGAAAAACTATCTGACGTCGACCGTGGAAGGTGAGACGCTGGCAAACTACCTGGTCGTCCAGCAGGGGCGCAAAGGCGATGCCGCGCCGTTGCTCGGGGCGGCGACCAAGGTAAAGAGCGGGACCGGCGACGACACCGGCGGCGCGCTCGGCTATGAGCTGCGCGCCGCATTCGTCAATCCGGCAGGAACGACGCTGAACGCGGTGCACTCCTACGCCCCCTATATGGCGCCCTCGACCGACATGTCGGGCGGTAGCGGCTATGGCTCCTACGTCGAAAGCTTCACAGGCACGAATTATGCCGCCTTCACCGCCGGCGCCTATCTTCCGTCGGATGCTGCGACCGGATGGCAGAACGTGCTGCTGGCGACCACGGACCGGTCGGCTGCAAACACCTTCTTCCGGGTGCGCGGAACGAAGTCGCTCACCGGCTCGCAGCAGCCGGGCGATATCGTCATCGGCTCGACTACCGCAAAGACCGTCCGGAACAATGGCGGTTTCCTGCAGGTCCGTAACGCGGCCGACAACGCGACCCTGTTTGAGGTTTCCGATACCGGCGCCGTCAACGCACCCTCGGATCCCGCCTGGGCGACTTACACGCCGACGATCGCGTGCGGCACGGGCACGATCGGCAGTGCATCGGCGTCCGGCGCCTACAAGAGCTTCGGGAAGACGGTGCAGATCCGGATCACGGTGACGATCACGACGATCGGCACCTGCGCGGCCTCGTTGAACCTCGGGCTTCCGGCCGCTGT
This sequence comes from Ensifer sp. GW823-FHT05D09, assembly GCF_058795755.1. Classification (NCBI taxonomy): domain Bacteria; kingdom Pseudomonadati; phylum Pseudomonadota; class Alphaproteobacteria; order Hyphomicrobiales; family Rhizobiaceae; genus Ensifer; species Ensifer sp. GW823-FHT05D09. The sequence goes on from NZ_JBXAIA010000002.1 coordinate 27,179, forward strand.
GAAGGCCTCGCATGTGCTACCCGGCCGGGCCAGCGCTTCGGGCAAGATGCTGCAGGGGGCAACCGGCGGCGCCGGCAGCGCGACCGTCTTCGTTTCCGACTACAGCAACGCCTTTCCGTTTACGTCCGCCGACACGGTGATCATCAACGGCTCCTACGAGGCGCAGTAGGGCAAGGCCTCGGCACTGCCCGCGCATTTGACGCGTTTCTCAACACCTTAATCTCGGCTCCAGTCTGAAACACTGGGGCCGATTTTCATGAGCAAGACGCTTCCGACCATCATCCCGGCGCCCGCATTGCTGCTGCTCGATTTCATCGTCGGCATCGAGGCGCCGCAGGGCTACGACACGATCTATGGCAACAACCAGGACAAGCTGCCCAAGCCGCTCACACAAATGACGCTGGGCGAGGTGATCGACGCGCAGAAAAGCTGGACGAAGCGCTTCAAGTCCAGTGCCGCCGGCGGTCCCCAGTTCATGCGCGAGACCCTGATCGGCATCTGCAACGAGATCCCTTCGCTTCGCGGCGACATGCCGTTCGACAAGAACCTACAGCAGCGCCTCGGCTACTACCTGTTGCTGCGCCGCGGGTACGAAAAGTTCATTGCCGGCGAAGCGTCGACGATCGCCTTCGGCAAGGCATTGGCGCAGGAATGGGCAAGCTTCCCCGTCCTGTCTGCCTGCAAGGGGCGTCATCAACTCGTCGAGCGCGGCCAGAGTTACTATTCCGGCGATGCGCTCAACAAGGCACTGGTGAAGCCAGAGCGCGTCGAGGCGATGCTTGCGAAGATCCAGGCGGCGGCTCGACTGCCGCCCGTTCCTGAGGTTGCCCCCACGCCTCCTCCTGCACCGGCTGCCAAGCCTTCCGGATGGGCAGCCTTCCTCGCGCTCCTGGTCAAGCTCTTCGGAGGCCGGAATGAAAAGGCTCGTTGAACGCATCGTCCGGTTTCGCACCTGGATCGTCAATCTCGTCCTGACGCTCGCGATCCTCGCGCCGGAGCTTTTGAACTCCCCCGAGATGCTGGCCCTTGTGCCGGCGGAATATCAGCGCTGGGTGCTCGCGGCGGCCTTCCTGGTCAATATCTGGATGCGGCCGCGGCCGGCGGTGATTGCCAGCGACGCGGAAGCCCAAGGGGGCGGCCGATGAAATGGATCCCCGGCATTATCGGCGCGATCGTCGGCGCAGCCCTCATGGCCCTGCCGGCCGCTCACTACGGCAAGCGGCTCGAACGCGACCAGGCCGCGATCGACGCCAGCAAGGCGGCGCTCGAACGGATCCAGACCTTGGAGAAGAACAATGCGAATTTCAGCAAGCTTCCGGCTCGCGATCGTTGTGTCCTGTTCATGCGTGACAGCGGCCTGCCAGACAGCGCCTGCGACTGACGGGGCCGGATATCAGTTTGTCCGCTTCACCGATGCGGCCGCGGCCCGGGCGGCATCGCAGGACGCGACCGCTGGGCCCGCAATCTCTTCCAACAATCACCAGTGCCGGCGGGATCCCGGCTGCCGCAAGTAGGAGGCTGACATGCCAATAAGGACACTTACTGCCGATACTGCCGCCACGGGCGTGTCGTTCGGTATCGAGGCGCGCAGCGATGCTGGCTATCGCGTTCTCAGCTACAGCGGCAGCCTCGGCGGCGGCACGCTGCGCGTGTTCACGCAGGTCGAGGGCGGCGACATCGTCCCCGTGCCCGATACCAAGCTGGCGATCGGCGACGTTGACGGCAAAGGCGATGTTAAGCAGCAGCTCCGGTTCACCTCGGCCGGAAATGTTTTTGTGTCACTCACAGGATCGACGGCGCCGACCTGCAAGGTTTCGGTGCTGTAAGAATGGATGATGTCATGAACGCGCCGGCCAGGCTCATCGAGCTGCCCCACGATACCCGCGAATGGCTGGCTACCCTTCGCGAGGACGAGCTTGAAACACTGAAAGCCCTGGTCGACTTGCCGGCCGACGACGTGCGCGACGGCTTCAAGCTGGTGCGCGAGCTGCGCACGGTCGGGCGCTGGATGCGGCTTTTGATCCTGACGGTGGTGGCGGTCTTCGTTGCGACCGTGACGCTGTACGAAAACACGCTCAAGGTTCTGGGCTGGTTCAAGGCCGGCCCTCACTGATCTGCGCGGCCCGCTTCAATCTTGACTCTGGGTCTCGATGAGAACAGAAAAAGAACATGAAGCATCGAAAGGGCATAGAGCTGGATCCGAACAAGCTCGGCGCGCAGTATCTGGGCAACGCCTCGGAGCTGGCCTGGCTGACCTTCGACAAGCTTTCCGAATGGTATGTGCTAGGAGCACATTGCTCAAAGTGCGAACGGGAGGCCTGGCTCGATCGTTGGGAGCTTCAACGCCGGTTTTCAGCAGGCGCCTATATCAATCAGCTGGCAATCCGCCTGCGCTGCCGAGGCTGTGGAAACCGAAGTGGCAACCGCTTTATGCTCGGGAAATTGGCGCGGTGACCTCGATCAACCGCGCCACAAGGGCCGACAATGTCGGACAGGGATTTATAGCTAAGTAGCGGAAATCGCCCAATATTTAGATAATTTGTAATCAGGGGGTCCCGGGTTCGAGTCCTGGTGGGGGCACCACTTTTTCCCGATAGCTATTGAACTCGTAAGGCCGCGATCCGGCATATAAGCGATGCTTGCTGTGCGCCCGCGCGGTCAGCCGTCGGAACGCTTGGCGCACCCTAACGCGCCCTGGGCGATATCGTCTGGTGATGCGAAGCGCTGCGCTTTGCAGTGCTTGTCTGCAACTGCTTGCGCGCTCAAATCTCGAACGACCCGGCCCCCTTGGGAACAATCTCGCGGCATTTCTGCATGGCGTTCAGGAGATTGTCGGCCAGATAGTCGATCAGGGCGCGGGTCGCCGGCAACATGCCGTGACGCGAGGGGAAAACGAGGTGAACGACGACGTCGCCCGAACTCCATTCGGGAAGCACCGGAGCAAGCACGCCGGCCCGGAAGGCACGTTCGCAAATGTGGTCAGGCAGAAGCGCCACGCCCATGCCTTCGATGGCCGCACGTTCCAGGATGAGAAAATCGCTGCAGCCGATGATCGGTCGGTGCGAAATTTCGGCGGTGTTTCCTTCCGTATCGACCAGGCGCCAGACATCGGTTGTGTGGCTCTCGTTCATCGACAGTGTCGGCATTTCGCCGAGAGTGTCGATCGTGACGTCGTCGAAGCGGGTGAGCAGTGTGGGGCTGGCCGCAAGTCTCTGGCGCACCTCGCCGAACCTGCGGATGATCAGCTGATTGTCGGTGTCGAGCTGATCGCGGGCACGCAGTGCAACATCGATCCGCTCCTCGATCAGGTCGATCCGCCGGTTGGTCGCCGTAATCAGCAGACGGACGCCGGGGTAGCGGCGGTGAAACGCCGGCAGAATATCGGCGAGCATCGGTGTGAAGCCGAGCGGGCAGGCGAGGCGGACCGTGCCGGTCGGCTCGGCCCTGACGGCTGCGATCTCGGCTTCAGCGACTGCGACGCCATCGAGCAGGCTCTGGCAATGCTCATAGAAGACCCGGCCGATCTCGGTGACGCGAAGCTTGCGCGTCGAGCGTTCCAACAGTCGCACACCAAGCTGCTCTTCAAGGCGCGCCACGTGTTTGCTCAGCTTGGATTTGGGTATATTCAGATCGCGCGCCGCCGCACTGAAACCGTTGTTGCGCACGACGGCAGCGAAGAGGGCGAGGTCGTTTAGGTCCTGCATCTGTTTTTCGTCTCCCGCCGCGGTATCCAGGTTTCATTGTTTCCATCTGGAAACAGTATGTCAAATAACCGCGGACTTATCGCGCGATTGTTTTCAAATCATATGTGATGCACCGCAACGCCAACACAAAGGTGCTTCCCATGAACGTCCTTCACATCGACTCGGGTATCCTCGGTGATCATTCCGTCTCCCGTCGCCTGACAGCTGCTATCACCGCCCAGATCCAGGCAGACCGCCCGGATGCCAAGGTGACCTACCGCGATCTCGCATCCAGCCAGATCCCCCATCTGACCGGCGCACAGATCATGGCACCTGCCGATCTCGCTGGTGTCGACGCCGGCCTCGCTGCCGAAGTCACGATCGGCCGCGAGATGCTCGAGGAGTTCCTGGCCGCCGACACGGTCGTCGTCGGCGCTCCGATGTACAATTTTTCCATCCCGAGCCAGCTCAAAGCCTGGATCGATCGTCTGGCTGTCTCCGGCAAGACCTTCCGCTACACCGAATCTGGCCCGGAAGGCCTCGCCAAGGGCAAGAAGGTCATTGTCGCCTCGACCCGTGGCGGCCACTATTCTGCCGGCCCGGCTTCGGCCATGGATCACCAGGAAGCCTACCTGAAGACGGTCTTCGGCTTCTTCGGTATCACCGACGTTGAGTTTGTCCGCGCCGAGGGCCTGAACCTCAGCGCCGACTCCAAGCAGTTCGCGATCGCCGAAGCTGAAAAGACCATTGCCGAAGGCACCGTTCTTCGCCTGGCCAGCTAAGTCAAGAGTTCAGCGGATCACGTCAGTGGTTCGATGAAGGGGCGTTGGCCCCCATTGCGGACGGTGCCGGTTGCCATGCAGCCGGCATTGTCCGTTTCCGCGTCGGTATTTCTGTATTATAATGTGCTCATGAGAGACTGGCGGAGAAGGCCCTTGGCTGTCATCGCTGCGGTGGTCGCGCTTACGACCGCCGGTGCAGCATATGCGTCTCCGCCTGATGCTGACTGCACGTGTCGCAATCGCGACGGCTCCAAATATGAACTCGGCCAGACAGCCTGTCTGCGTGTGGACGGGACTTCCTATCTCGCGCGCTGCGAGATGAACCTCAACGTCACCACCTGGAGGAAGCTGCGTGAGGGGTGCCCGACCGCGAGCAATCAGAGCCGATGGCTTCGTACTGGCGAAGACGCGGTGACGCGGTTTTGACGGCTGCAAGAAAGGCGCTGAGGCTGTGTATCGGCGCTCGATGTCGCCGCGTCGTGCGACCGGTCGAATCGATCGGTCTCGCCCATCAGCAGGTATGTTCGGTCAGAAAATCCCCCGGCTCTTCGTGTCCGGAGGATTCTGCAGGCGTTTGGCGGCCTTGAAAGACCGAACTGCTCACTTGCTCAGGAACTGACGGGCCGCATACATGGCGATCGCTGCTGCATTCGAGACGTTGAGCGACTTGATTGCGCCGGGCATGTCGAGCCGGGCGAGCGCCTTGACAGTCGAGCGGGTCTTCTGCCTGAGACCCTTGCCCTCTGAACCAAGCACCAGCGCGACCTTGCCGCCGGCAAACGTGCCCTCGAGCGGCTCCGGTCCTTCCGAATCAAGGCCGATCGTGTGGAAGCCGAGGCGGTGCAGTTCCTCGATCGTGTCGGAAAGATTGGTGATCTGGATATAGGGGATCATTTCCAGGGCGCCGGAAGCCGACTTTGCCAGAACGCCTGATTCGGTCGGGCTGTGGCGAATGGTGGTGATCAGGGCGCCGGCATCGAATGCGACAGCCGAGCGCATGATCGCACCGACATTGTGCGGATCGGTCACCTGGTCGAGCACGAGAATGAGTTGGCATTCGCTGAGCGCTTCGAGCTTGCGCAGCGGTAGCGGCTTGGTTTCGAGCATCACGCCCTGGTGGATCGCGTCAGGACCGAGGATCTTGTCGAGATCTTGTGGCGCCACGGTCTCGACCGGGAAGGGGAGTTCTGACACTTCGCCGAGTTCGAGCCTTGCGGCTGCGTTCTGCGTCACGCACAGGCGAACGATCTTGCGCGACGGGTTGTCGAGTGCTGCACGAACCGTATGAAGGCCGTAGAGCAGCACCTGTTCGGGTGCGAGCGCTGGCGGCTTCCAGTCGCCGGGCTGTTTGCGCCAGCGATCCTGCTTGGGTGTCGGGATCTCCCCGCGCTCGCGCTTGGCGTCGCGGTGGGCGCGTCTGAGAGTGGCGTAGTGGGTGTTCTTGGCGCTCTTGTCGCCGATGTCATCTTTGCTCATGTCCGCCTTATAGAGCGCTTCTTGTGACCTGGGAATGGAATTCGATGGCAGTGGATAAAACGGGCCTGCGGAGAAATTCCCAAAAATTTCCGTTTAGGCGTGTTGACAGGAGCAAGGCGGGCCGTCATATACCCCCCGCAGAACGAGAGGCGGCCACGACAAATTGCTGGTTGTCTCACGATCTCAAATGCTTGGTCGACTTGATCCCGACAGAATAATGGAGGGATGCCCGAGTGGTTAAAGGGGACGGACTGTAAATCCGTTGGCTTCGCCTACGTTGGTTCAAATCCAACTCCCTCCACCATTCTGCTTCTGGATCGAAGGCCCGCGGGTATAGCTCAATGGTAGAGCAGCAGCCTTCCAAGCTGAATACGCGGGTTCGATTCCCGCTACCCGCTCCAGCAGCGCCGACACATTCCCACTGTTAATGCTCCGTTTCAACTGCCCTTCGTAAACTGTTGTTTGCGCTTTTCTCACGCAGCCAGGCGGTTCGCGAATCGGCCCGACTTGCATCCCGGATGCGCCGTTCTTACATGGCGGTATGAAATGGCCGCCGTGGCCGGTCCGGGCGCACGCAATTAAGTCTTGCGCAAATCCCTTGAAACCCTTAAACGGCTCCACAAACCGGCCCCGCCGGCTGATCAATCATACTTGACCACAGGAAACGTACCCATGGCAAAGAGCAAATTTGAGCGCAACAAGCCGCACGTTAACATTGGCACGATTGGCCACGTTGACCATGGCAAGACGTCGCTGACCGCAGCGATCACGAAGTACTTCGGCGAGTACAAGGCGTACGACCAGATCGACGCTGCTCCGGAAGAAAAGGCCCGTGGTATCACGATTTCGACGGCTCACGTTGAGTATGAGACGCCGAACCGTCACTACGCGCACGTCGACTGCCCCGGCCACGCCGACTACGTCAAGAACATGATCACCGGTGCTGCGCAGATGGACGGCGCGATCCTGGTTTGCTCGGCTGCTGACGGCCCGATGCCGCAGACCCGCGAGCACATCCTGCTTGCTCGCCAGGTTGGCGTTCCGGCAATCGTCGTGTTCCTCAACAAGGTCGACCAGGTTGACGACGCCGAGCTTCTCGAGCTCGTCGAGCTTGAAGTTCGCGAACTTCTGTCGTCCTACGAATTCCCGGGCGACGACATTCCGATCATCAAGGGTTCGGCGCTTGCTGCTCTTGAAGATTCCGACAAGAAGATCGGTGAAGACGCGATCCGCGAGCTGATGGCTGCTGTCGACGCCTACATCCCGACGCCTGAGCGTCCGATCGACCTTCCGTTCCTGATGCCGATCGAAGACGTGTTCTCGATCTCGGGCCGTGGTACGGTTGTGACCGGTCGCGTTGAGCGCGGCATCGTCAAGGTCGGCGAAGAAGTTGAAATCGTCGGCATCCGCGACACGTCGAAGACGACGGTTACGGGCGTTGAAATGTTCCGCAAGCTGCTCGACCAGGGCCAGGCCGGCGACAACATCGGCGCGCTGGTTCGTGGTGTTAACCGTGATGGCGTTGAGCGTGGTCAGATCCTGTGCAAGCCGGGTTCGGTCAAGCCGCACAAGAAGTTCATGGCCGAAGCCTACATCCTGACGAAGGAAGAAGGCGGTCGTCATACGCCGTTCTTCACGAACTACCGTCCGCAGTTCTACTTCCGCACGACGGACGTGACCGGTATCGTGACGCTTCCGGAAGGCACGGAAATGGTTATGCCTGGCGACAACGTCACCGTTGCCGTTGAGCTGATCGTTCCGATCGCGATGGAAGAAAAGCTGCGCTTCGCTATCCGCGAAGGCGGCCGCACCGTCGGCGCCGGCATCGTCGCTTCGATCGTCGAGTAATCTCCGGATTATTTCGGTTCAGAAGGCCCCGCTGGAAACGGCGGGGCTTTCGTCGTTTTGAACAAAGTTTGGCGAGCCGCCGGGCAGGGGCGCCGCCGTACCCTTGCGGGAATTCCGTGTGAGGGGAGGCGTAAGGAGGCATCTGGCTGCGCGGTCCAGTACCAAGCTCGTGCGACGTTTTTACCGCCCGTGTGATTGACGGCCCTGTCAATGCCGTCGTAATGCGGCCGTCGGGCCGGCGCGACTGCCGCTTCAATGGCGCGCATATTGCGCGCAATGGAGGGCGCGGCGCGGGGTGAAAAGGCACATCACGCGCTGTTGCGGTTTTTGCCACAAGAATTTGAATCTTTTCCGTCAAAGACGCTTGTCATCGCCCGATAAACTGAATAATAAGCCGCTGACTTGATGCACTGACCGGTTCGAGAATGACCGGCTGGAGCGACTAGGGGTATAGCTCAGTTGGTAGAGCGGCGGTCTCCAAAACCGCAGGTCGTCGGTTCAAGCCCGGCTGCCCCTGCCATTGCCTTCGCCATTGCAAACGGCTCAAAGCCGGGTAGGGCGGAAGGAGGTCGGATAGGCCGACCATCGAAATTCACAGAAAAGACCGAATACCTCTTGTGATTTGTGGAATCGGTCTTTATGTAGGGTCCAAACAGACACGCGGTGCGTGGGGCTGAATCATCGGCTTTACGCGCCGTAATGGCGTGAGCATTACATGGCATCCAAAACGAATCCGTTTACGTTTCTGCAGCAGGTTCGCTCAGAGGCGTCGAAAGTAACTTGGCCATCCAGGCGCGAGACGATGATCTCGACGCTGATGGTATTTGTGATGGTCTTTTTTGCCGCTGCCTTCTTCTTTGCTGCGGACCAGTTGATGGGTTGGCTGATTGGCCTAGTCCTCAACGCTGGCGCTTGATTGGGTGGAGGGTAGTATGGCTGCACGCTGGTATATTGTTCACGCCTATTCGAATTTCGAAAAGAAGGTGGCTGAGTCGATCGAGGAGAAGGCCAAGCAAAAGGGTCTTTCGCACCTCTTCGAAAAGATCCTCGTTCCGACCGAAAAGGTTGTCGAGGTTCGCCGCGGTCGTAAGGTTGATGCCGAGCGCAAGTTTTTCCCGGGTTACGTCCTGGTGCGCGCCAACCTGACGGATGAGGCTTATCACCTCATCAAGAATACGCCGAAGGTCACCGGCTTCCTCGGGACCGACAGCAAGCCTGTTCCGATTCCGGATCACGAAGCCGACCGTATCCTTGGCCAGGTCCAGGATGGTGTCGAGCGTCCGAAGCCGTCTGTCTCGTTCGAGATCGGCGAGCAGGTTCGTGTCTCGGATGGTCCGTTCGCCTCGTTCAACGGCATCGTTCAGGATGTCGACGAGGAGCGGTCGCGCCTGAAGGTCGAGGTTTCGATTTTCGGTCGTGCGACCCCTGTCGAACTGGAATACGGCCAGGTCGAGAAGGTCTGAGAAGATCAAGAGAGATTGGGCAAGTCGTTTAGGCCTGCCCTGGCGGAGAAATCCGCATGCGCGTGGAAGGATGTCGGCCTTAGCCAGGTCGAAGGGTCCGTACCACGCAACCGCAGCCGCCGATCCCTGATCGGCAGAATGCCGGGAAACCGGCGTAACAGTTCCTCGTTTCGATCCGTCGGGATGAGGCAATGAGAGGCAGAGAGAAATGGCTAAGAAAGTTGCAGGCCAGCTCAAGCTGCAGGTGAAGGCAGGGTCGGCCAATCCGTCCCCGCCGATCGGTCCTGCACTCGGTCAGCGTGGCATTAACATCATGGAATTCTGCAAGGCGTTCAATGCCGCCACGCAGGAAATGGAAAAGGGTATGCCGATCCCGGTCGTCATCACCTATTACCAGGACAAGTCGTTCACCTTCGTCATGAAGCAGCCGCCGGTCAGCTACTTCCTGAAGAAGGAATCGAAGATCACCTCCGGTTCGAAGACCCCAGGTAAGGCCAAGGCTGGCTCGATCACCAAGGCTCAGATCCGCACGATCGCAGAGGCCAAGATGAAGGACCTCAACGCGGCCGATATCGAAGGCGCAATGGCAATGGTCGAGGGTTCTGCCCGCTCCATGGGCCTGGAAGTGGCGGGCTAAGACCATGGCGAAGATTGCAAAGCGTGTACAGAAGTCCCGCGAGGGCATCGACCCGACGAAGATCTACGGCCTCACTGAAGCCGTTTCGCTGGTCAAGGAACGTGCAACTGCCAAGTTCGACGAGACTGTTGAAGTCGCGATGAACCTCGGCGTTGACCCGCGCCACGCCGACCAGATGGTCCGTGGCGTCGTCAATCTGCCGAACGGCACGGGCCGCACGGTTCGTGTTGCCGTGTTCGCACGTGGTGCCAAGGCTGACGAAGCCAAGGCTGCCGGCGCGGACATCGTCGGCGCTGAAGAGCTCGTCGAAATCGTCCAGGGCGGCAAGATCGACTTCGATCGTTGCATCGCGACCCCGGACATGATGCCGCTCGTCGGCCGTCTCGGTAAGGTTCTCGGCCCGCGTGGCATGATGCCGAACCCGAAGGTCGGAACGGTCACCATGGACGTTGCCGGTGCCGTCAAGGCATCCAAGGGCGGCGCTGTCGAGTTCCGCGTCGAGAAGGCTGGTATCATCCACGCCGGTATCGGCAAGGCATCGTTCGACGCCAAGGCTCTGGAAGAAAACATCCGCGCCTTCGCTGACGCGGTCGTCAAGGCCAAGCCTGCTGGCGCAAAGGGCAACTACGTCAAGCGCGTAGCCATCTCGTCGACCATGGGCCCGGGCCTGAAGATCGACCCGGCAACGCTCAGCGTCGCCTAAAGAATTTCGGGCTTTGGCCCGGGAAAGAATTTCCGGCTCTTCGGGGCCGGAAATCCGGATCTCGATCCGGAACTCCTGTCCGAGATTGCGGGTGGTTTTACCTTAATCACTTCGGCCTGCATGAGACGGGTAAGATCTGAATTTCGCAATGACGCCGGAGGCGTCGAAATTCGGTTCGAGCCTCGCTTGCCTTGTGTCAGACCCGGCTTTCCGGGAACGCCAAGGGACAGGATCCTCAAGCGTTGCTCGGGATCTTCGTAAGATGATCCCTGGTGACAAAGGCAAACCCGGCGGGGCTGCATCATTGCAACCCTGCCTACTGGAGACAGACAGTGGAAAGAGCGGAAAAACGCGAATTCGTCACGGAGCTGAACGAAGTCTTCAAGGCTTCCGGTTCGGTTGTCGTGGCCCACTATGCTGGTGTCACAGTTGCGCAGATGAACGACTTCCGTTCGAAGATGCGCGCTGCTGGCGGCACCGTCAAAGTCGCGAAAAACCGCCTGGCCAAGATCGCTCTTCAGGGCACCGAGTCGGAAGGGATGACAAATCTCTTCAAGGGTCAGACGCTGATCGCATTCAGCCAAGACCCGATCACGGCTCCTAAGGTCGTCATGGATTTCGCCAAGACCAACGACAAGCTCGTTGTCCTCGGTGGCTCCATGGGAACAACCACGCTCACCGCCGAAGCAGTCAAGTCGCTCGCGACCCTGCCTTCGCTGGACGAGCTGCGCGCAAAGCTGCTGGGCCTTCTCAATGCCCCGGCAACCCGCGTTGCTACGGTTGTTGCAGCACCGGCAAGCCAGCTTGCCCGCGTGTTCGCCGCCTATGCCAAGAAGGACGAAGCCGCCTAAGGCGGATTTTCGCTGTTGTATTTAAAACCAGTTCGAACCGAACAAAAGGAAAAGTAAAATGGCTGATCTCGCAAAGATCGTTGAAGACCTCTCCTCGCTGACCGTCCTGGAAGCTGCTGAGCTTTCCAAGCTGCTCGAAGAGAAGTGGGGCGTTTCTGCAGCTGCTCCGGTAGCTGTTGCTGCTGCTGGCGGCGCTGGCGCTGCTGCACCGGTTGAAGAAGAAAAGACCGAATTTGACGTTATCCTCGTTGACGCTGGCGCCAACAAGATCAACGTCATCAAGGAAGTCCGCGCCATCACCGGTCTCGGCCTCAAGGAAGCCAAGGACCTGGTCGAAGGCGCTCCGAAGCCGGTCAAGGAAGCAGTTTCCAAGGCTGAAGCTGCTGACCTCAAGAAGAAGCTCGAAGACGCTGGCGCCAAGGTTGACGTCAAGTAATTCGGCATTTTGCAAGGGGAGGTGGCCATTTCGGCCGCCTCTCTTTGACCGTTTTTAGAACATATTACCCAAAAGCCTGTCGCAAAACGGCTTTTGGGTAATGGGTTCTTCAAGAGGATGGTCTCGAACGGAAATCGGCACAGCAATCCGCGCTGGGTGTTTTCCGCAAGTTAGACGAGATTGAACTACTCATTGATTGACGGGGTCGACTGGCCATCGGTTCCCGTCCGTTGCAGGCCCGGATGCAAGATTGACAAGGAGCGACGATGGCTCAGACCCTTTCGTTTAACGGTCGCAGGCGCGTACGCAAGTTTTTTGGTAAAATTCCAGAAGTCGCGGAGATGCCGAACCTCATCGAGGTTCAGAAGGCATCCTACGACCAGTTTCTTATGGTTGAAGAGCCCAAGGGCGGACGCCCTGATGAGGGCCTTCAGGCCGTTTTCAAATCGGTTTTCCCGATCAAGGATTTCTCCGGCGCTTCAATGCTCGAGTTCGTTTCCTACGAATTCGAACAGCCGAAGTTTGACGTCGAAGAATGCCGTCAGCGCGATCTGACCTACGCAGCGCCGCTGAAGGTGACGCTGCGTCTGATCGTGTTCGATATTGACGAGGATACCGGCGCGAAGTCGATCAAGGACATCAAGGAACAGAACGTCTACATGGGCGACATGCCGCTCATGACCGACAACGGTACCTTCATCGTCAATGGCACCGAGCGCGTCATCGTTTCGCAGATGCACCGCTCCCCGGGCGTGTTCTTCGACCACGACAAGGGCAAGAGCCATTCTTCCGGCAAGCTGCTCTTCGCGGCTCGCGTGATCCCGTATCGCGGTTCCTGGCTGGACATCGAGTTCGACGCGAAGGACATCGTTCACGCCCGTATCGACCGTCGCCGCAAGATCCCCGTGTCTTCGCTGTTGATGGCGCTTGGCATGGACGGCGAGGAAATCCTCGACACCTTCTATACGAAGTCGCTCTACCAGCGCGACGGCGCAGGCTGGCGCGTGCCGTTCCAGCCGGATGCGCTGAAGGGCCAGAAGGCGATCACCGAGATGGTCGACGCCGACACCGGCGAAGTCGTCGTCGAAGCCGGCAAGAAGCTGACGCCGCGCCTGCTGCGCCAGTTGCAGGACAAGGGCCTGAAGGCTCTCAAGGCGACCGATGACGACCTCTATGGCAACTACCTTGCCGAAGACATCGTCAACTTCGCGACCGGTGAAATCTACCTCGAAGCAGGCGACGAGATCGACGAGAAGACGCTTCCCGTCATCCTGTCGGCAGGCTTCGACGAAATCCCGGTTCTCGACATCGACCACATCAATGTCGGCGCCTACATCCGCAACACGCTGACCGTAGACAAGAACGAGAACCGTCAGGACGCTCTGTTCGATATCTACCGCGTGATGCGTCCGGGCGAACCGCCGACCATGGATTCCGCGGAAGCCATGTTCAACACGCTGTTCTTCGATGCCGAGCGTTACGATCTCTCGGCCGTTGGCCGCGTGAAGATGAACATGCGCCTCGACCTCGAAGTTGCTGACACGGTTCGTATCCTGCGCAAGGAAGACATCCTGGCTGTCGTCAAGATGCTGGTCGAACTGCGTGACGGCAAGGGCGAAATCGACGACATCGACAACCTCGGCAACCGCCGTGTTCGTTCGGTCGGCGAACTGATGGAAAACCAGTACCGCCTTGGTCTGCTCCGCATGGAGCGCGCGATCAAGGAACGCATGTCGTCGATCGAAATCGATACCGTCATGCCGCAGGACCTGATCAACGCCAAGCCGGCTGCAGCAGCCGTCCGCGAATTCTTCGGCTCGTCGCAGCTGTCGCAGTTCATGGACCAGGTGAACCCGCTTTCGGAAATCACCCACAAGCGCCGTCTTTCGGCACTTGGCCCGGGCGGTCTGACCCGCGAGCGCGCAGGCTTCGAAGTCCGCGACGTTCACCCGACCCACTACGGCCGTATCTGCCCGATTGAAACGCCGGAAGGCCCGAACATCGGTCTGATCAACTCGCTCGCAACCTTTGCTCGCGTCAACAAGTACGGCTTCATCGAAAGCCCGTACCGCAAGATCGTTGACGGCAAGGTGACGAATGACGTCGTCTATCTCTCGGCGATGGAAGAAGCCAAGTATCACGTCGCCCAGGCAAACTCGGTTCTCGAGAGCGATGGTTCGTTCTCGGAAGAATTCGTCGTTTGCCGCCATTCCGGCGAAGTTATGCTGGCACCGCGCGACAACATCAACCTGATGGACGTTTCGCCGAAGCAGCTCGTTTCGGTCGCAGCCGCGCTCATCCCGTTCCTCGAGAACGACGACGCCAACCGCGCACTCATGGGCTCGAACATGCAGCGTCAGGCCGTGCCTCTGCTGCGCGCCGAAGCTCCGTTCGTCGGTACTGGCATGGAACCAGTCGTTGCCCGTGACTCCGGCGCTGCCATTGCAGCCCGTCGTGGCGGTGTCGTCGACCAGGTCGATGCCACGCGTATCGTTATCCGCGCCACCGAAGACCTCGATCCGTCGAAGTCGGGCGTCGATATCTATCGTCTGCAGAAGTTCCAGCGTTCGAACCAGAACACCTGCGTCAACCAGCGCCCGCTGGTCACCGTCGGTGACGTCCTGAACAAGGGCGACATCATCGCTGACGGTCCGTCGACCGATCTCGGCGATCTGGCGCTCGGCCGCAACGCGCTCGTCGCGTTCATGCCCTGGAACGGTTACAACTACGAAGACTCGATCCTGCTCTCCGAGCGTATCGTGCGCGACGACGTGTTCACCTCCATCCACATCGAAGAATTCGAAGTGATGGCGCGCGACACGAAGCTCGGCCCGGAAGAAATTACCCGCGACATTCCGAACGTTTCGGAAGAAGCGCTGCGTAATCTCGACGAAGCCGGCATCGTCTACATCGGTGCGGAAGTTCAGCCAGGCGATATCCTGGTCGGCAAGATCACGCCGAAGGGCGAAAGCCCGATGACGCCGGAAGAAAAGCTTCTGCGCGCCATCTTCGGTGAAAAGGCTTCCGACGTCCGCGACACGTCCATGCGCATGCCCCCGGGCACGTTCGGCACCGTCGTCGAAGTTCGCGTCTTCAATCGCCATGGCGTTGAGAAGGACGAGCGCGCGATGGCTATCGAGCGCGAGGAAATCGAACGCCTGGCAAAGGACCGCGACGACGAACAGGCGATCCTCGATCGCAACGTCTACGCACGTCTCGTCGACATGCTGCGCGGTCACACTGCGGTTGCAGGTCCGAAGGGCTTCAAGAAGGGCACTGAGCTGTCCAACCTCGTCGTCAGCGAATATCCCCGCTCGCAGTGGTGGATGTTTGCCATCGAAGACGAAAAGGCTCAGGGCGAGATCGAAGCGCTTCGCGCCCAGTACGACGAATCCAAGTCGCGCCTTGAACAGCGCTTCATGGACAAGGTCGAAAAGGTCCAGCGCGGCGACGAAATGCCTCCTGGTGTCATGAAGATGGTCAAGGTCTTCGTCGCTGTTAAGCGCAAGATCCAGCCGGGCGACAAGATGGCCGGCCGTCACGGCAACAAGGGTGTCGTGTCGCGTATCGTGCCGATCGAAGACATGCCGTTCCTGGAAGATGGTACGCACGTCGACGTCGTTCTGAACCCGCTCGGCGTGCCTTCGCGCATGAACGTCGGCCAGATCCTCGAAACCCATCTTGGCTGGGCTTGCGCCGGCATGGGCAAGAAGATCGGTGCGATGCTCGATGCCTATAAGGCGGGTGCCGATATCCAGCCGCTGCGCGATACCATCGACAGCGTCATCGGGTCGGGCCCGAAGGGTGAGCCGATCAAGCAGTACGACGACGCGTCGATCGTACGGCTTGCCGAGCAGACCCGTCGTGGCGTTTCGATCGCAACGCCGGTCTTCGACGGTGCTGTCGAAGCCGACGTCAACGAGATGCTGGAGCAGGCGGGCCTCAAGGTCAGCGGCCAGTCGACGCTGTATGATGGCCGTACAGGCGATCAGTTCGACCGTCAGGTGACGGTTGGCTACATCTACATGCTGAAGCTGAACCACCTTGTCGACGACAAGATCCACGCCCGTTCGATCGGTCCTTACTCGCTCGTTACCCAGCAGCCGCTGGGCGGCAAGGCGCAGTTCGGCGGTCAGCGCTTCGGGGAAATGGAAGTCTGGGCGCTCGAAGCCTACGGCGCCGCCTACACCCTGCAGGAAATGCTGACGGTGAAGTCGGACGACGTGGCCGGCCGTACGAAGGTCTACGAAGCGATTGTCCGTGGCGACGATACCTTCGAAGCGGGTATTCCTGAGAGCTTCAACGTTCTCGTCAAGGAAATGCGCTCGCTTGGCCTCTCGGTCGAACTCGAGAACACCAAGGTCGACGAACTCGGTGCAGGTCAGCTGCCTGACGCAGCCGAATAAGAAACATCAAGGTGCGTGCCGCGTCGCGGCACGCACCGCTTCCTCCGCAAGGCTTCATTGGCAAGCGAGAGGAACGGGGCCGCATCAGATGCGGTTTTAGCTGTTTATGGGGCAGGGGCCGGCGCCCGGGATTTGTCGGCACCCTCGCCAAGCTCAGGGCGTTAAGCCCGTAAAGGAGACAGGCATGAACCAAGAGGTCATGAATCTTTTCAATCCGCAGGTGCCTGCACAGACTTTCGATTCCATCCGGATTTCGATCGCCTCGCCGGAGAAGATTCTTTCCTGGTCTTACGGTGAGATCAAGAAGCCGGAGACGATCAACTACCGCACGTTCAAGCCGGAACGCGATGGTCTCTTCTGCGCTCGTATCTTCGGTCCGATCAAGGATTACGAATGCCTGTGCGGCAAGTACAAGCGCATGAAGTACAAGGGCATCATCTGCGAAAAGTGCGGCGTTGAAGTAACGCTGTCGCGCGTTCGCCGTGAGCGCATGGGCCACATCGAGCTCGCCGCTCCCGTTGCCCACATCTGGTTCCTGAAGTCGCTGCCGAGCCGTATTTCGACGCTGCTCGACATGACGCTGAAGGATGTAGAGCGCGTTCTGTACTTCGAAAACTACATCGTCACCGAGCCTGGTCTGACGTCGCTGAAGGAAAACCAGCTCCTCAGCGAAGAAGACTACATGCTCGCTGTCGACGAGTTCGGCGAAGATCAGTTCACCGCGATGATCGGTGCTGAAGCGATCTATGAGATGCTCGCTTCGATGAATCTCGAAAAGATCGCTGGCGATCTGCGTTCGGACCTGGCCGAGACCACCTCGGATCTGAAGCAGAAAAAGCTGATGAAGCGCCTGAAGATCGTCGAGAACTTCATGGATTCCGGCAACCGTCCGGAATGGATGATCATGAAGGTCGTCCCGGTGATCCCGCCGGACCTGCGTCCGCTCGTGCCGCTCGACGGTGGCCGTTTCGCGACGTCGGATCTGAACGATCTCTATCGCCGCGTGATCAACCGCAACAATCGTCTGAAGCGCCTGATCGAGCTTCGCGCACCGGGCATCATCATCCGCAACGAAAAGCGCATGCTGCAGGAATCCGTGGACGCGCTGTTCGACAACGGTCGCCGCGGTCGTGTCATCACGGGTGCCAACAAGCGTCCGCTGAAGTCGCTGTCCGACATGCTCAAGGGCAAGCAGGGCCGCTTCCGTCAGAACCTGCTCGGCAAGCGCGTCGACTACTCCGGCCGCTCGGTTATCGTGACTGGTCCGGAACTGAAGCTGCACCAGTGCGGTCTTCCGAAGAAGATGGCACTCGAGCTGTTCAAGCCGTTCATCTATGCTCGCCTCGACGCCAAGGGTTACTCCTCGACCGTCAAGCAGGCCAAGAAGCTCGTCGAAAAGGAAAAGCCGGAAGTCTGGGATATCCTCGACGAGGTCATCCGCGAACATCCGGTCCTCTTGAACCGCGCACCGACGCTGCACCGCCTGGGCATCCAGGCCTTCGAACCGACCCTGGTCGAAGGCAAGGCGATCCAGCTGCACCCGCTCGTCTGCACGGCCTTCAACGCCGACTTCGACGGTGACCAGATGGCGGTTCACGTGCCGCTGTCGCTCGAAGCGCAGCTTGAAGCCCGCGTTCTGATGATGTCGACGAACAACATCCTGCACCCGGCCAACGGTGCTCCGATCATCGTTCCGTCGCAGGACATGGTTCTCGGTCTCTACTATCTGTCGATCCTGAACCAGAACGAGCCGGGCGAAGGCATGGCGTTCTCCGACATGGGCGAGCTGCATCACGCGCTCGAAACCAAGTCCGTGACGCTGCACGCCAAGATCCGCGGCCGCTTCAAGACCGTCGACGCCGAGGGCAACCCGGTTTCGAAGATCTACGAAACGACACCTGGCCGCATGATCATCGGCGAACTGTTGCCGCGCAACGTCAACGTGCCGTTCGAGACCTGCAACCAGGAAATGACCAAGAAGAACATCTCCAAGATGATCGACACGGTCTACCGTCACTGCGGTCAGAAAGACACGGTCATCTTCTGCGACCGCATCATGCAGCTCGGCTTTGCCCATGCCTGCCGCGCCGGCATTTCGTTCGGCAAGGACGACATGGTCATTCCGGACACCAAGGTGAAGATCGTCGGCGACACTGAAGCGCTCGTGAAGGAATACGAGCAGCAGTACAATGACGGCCTCATCACGCAGGGCGAAAAGTACAACAAGGTTGTCGACGCCTGGGGTAAGGCGACCGAAAAGGTCGCCGACGAAATGATGGCCCGCATTAAGGCCGTGGAGTTCGACGACAACGGCCGTCAGAAGCCGATGAACTCGATCTACATGATGTCGCACTCCGGCGCCCGTGGTTCTCCGAACCAGATGCGTCAGCTGGGCGGCATGCGCGGCCTGATGGCCAAGCCGTCGGGCGAAATCATCGAGACGCCGATCATCTCGAACTTCAAGGAAGGCCTCACCGTTAACGAGTACTTCAACTCGACCCACGGTGCTCGTAAGGGTCTGGCCGACACCGCCTTGAAGACCGCGAACTCGGGCTACCTGACCCGTCGTCTCGTCGACGTGGCGCAGGATTGCATCGTCAACTCAGTCGATTGCGGCACCCAGAACGGCCTCACCATGACGGCAATCGTCGATGCCGGTCAGGTTGTGGCTTCGATTGGCGCTCGTATTCTCGGCCGTACGGCTCTGGATGACATCGATCACCCGGTCACGGGCGTTCGGATCGTCGATGCAGGCCGGATGATCCTTGAACCTGATGTCATCGAGATCGAAAAGGCTGGTATCCAGTCGATCCGCATCCGTTCGGCGCTGACTTGCGAAATCCAGACCGGCGTCTGCGGCGTCTGCTACGGCCGCGACCTGGCACGTGGTACGCCTGTCAACATGGGCGAAGCGGTTGGCGTTATCGCCGCACAGTCGATCGGTGAACCGGGCACCCAGCTCACCATGCGTACCTTCCACTTGGGCGGTACGGCGACCGTGGTCGACCAGTCGTTCCTGGAAGCGTCCTACGAAGGCACGGTTCAGATCAAGAACCGCAACATGCTGCGCAACTCTGATGGCATTCTTGTCGCCATGGGTCGTAACATGGCCGTGCAGATCCTCGACGAACGTGGTGTCGAGCGCTCCTCGCAGCGTGTTGCCTATGGTTCGAAGATCTTCGTCGACGATGGTGACAAGGTGAAGC
Source organism: Ensifer sp. GW823-FHT05D09 (assembly GCF_058795755.1). Classification (NCBI taxonomy): domain Bacteria; kingdom Pseudomonadati; phylum Pseudomonadota; class Alphaproteobacteria; order Hyphomicrobiales; family Rhizobiaceae; genus Ensifer; species Ensifer sp. GW823-FHT05D09. The sequence continues at coordinate 46,670 of NZ_JBXAIA010000002.1, forward strand.
GCGGTCAGCGCCTTGCCGAATGGGACCCCTACACCCGTCCGATGATGACGGAAGTGGAAGGTATCGTTCACTTCGAAGACGTCGTCGATGGCATCTCGGTGCTCGAAGCGACCGACGAATCGACCGGTATCACCAAGCGTCAGGTTATCGATTGGCGTTCGACGCCGCGCGGTATCGACCTGAAGCCGGCGATCGTCATCAAGGACAAGAACGGCGCCGTTCTGAAGCTGTCGCGCGGTGGTGACGCCCGCTTCATGCTTTCGGTCGACGCCATTCTTTCGGTCGAGCCTGGTACGAAGGTCTCCCAGGGTGACGTGCTTGCGCGTTCGCCGCTGGAAAGCGCCAAGACCAAGGACATCACCGGCGGTCTGCCGCGCGTTGCCGAACTGTTCGAAGCTCGTCGTCCGAAGGACCACGCCATCATCGCTGAGATCGATGGTACGATCCGCTTCGGTCGCGATTACAAGAACAAGCGTCGCGTGCTGATCGAACCTGCTGAAGACGGTGTCGAGCCGGTCGAGTACCTGATCCCGAAGGGCAAGCCCTTCCATCTTCAGGATGGCGACTACATTGAAAAGGGCGACTACATCCTCGACGGCAACCCGGCGCCGCACGACATCCTGGCGATCAAGGGCGTGGAAGCACTCGCTTCCTACCTGGTCAACGAAATCCAGGAAGTTTACCGACTGCAGGGCGTTGTGATCAACGACAAGCACATCGAAGTCATTGTTCGTCAGATGCTGCAGAAGGTGGAAATCACCGATGCCGGCGACTCGACCTACATCGTCGGTGACAATGTCGATCGCATCGAGCTCGAAGACGTCAACGACGGTCTGATCGAACAGGGCAAGAAGCCGGCATACGGCGATCCGGTCCTGCTCGGCATCACCAAGGCCTCGCTGCAGACACCGTCGTTCATCTCGGCGGCGTCATTCCAGGAAACCACCAAGGTCCTGACCGAAGCGGCAATCGCCGGCAAGGTCGACGGCCTGCAGGGTCTGAAGGAAAACGTCATCGTCGGTCGTCTGATCCCGGCCGGTACCGGCGGAACGATGACCCAGATCCGTCGCATTGCGACGGCGCGCGACGAGATGATCCTCGAAGAACGTCGCAAGGGTACGGGCGCAGACGTTGCGACCCCGATGCTTGCCGATCTCGCGAAGGAAAACGCTGCGGCCGAGTAATAGGAGGAGGGCGGTTCCCGCCCTCTTTCCCCAGATTAAAAAAAGCCGCCCGGAGCGATCCGGGCGGCTTCTTCATTATGGGAGGCTGAAAAGGGGCGACGCGTCGGCGTCGGCGGCTTCAGCTGAAACGGATGATCGCAACTTCGCCTTCAAGCGCGCCCTGGTAGGCGGAGGCATGCGGCTCCTCGTTCGGCACGTCGGTCAGTGTGCCGATCTGATCGAGGTCGGCCTCCAGGAAGCCTTCTTCGGCAAGCGCGTTCAGCGCCTCGCGTACGGCCGTATCGTCGTCGGGTGCGCGCAACATCACGTGAATGTCGACGCCTTCGTCGTCTCCGTCGGTCTCATAGGCCTTGCCGATGATGATGAAGACCATCGGCTCGTCCGGTGCATTGTCGTTGTCAGGCGTGACGCTCATAGAATATCCTTTCGAGTGCGTGGCTGACTTTAGCGCCCTTTTCAGTGCAGTGCGAAAGAAATAGATCGGAGGCCACAGGCTTTGGTGGGGGATAGAATCGTTCTGGTGGAAAACCGTCATAAACTGGTTGCCGATTCCTTAACCCTGTTGGAAGCTGCTTGCGTTCAAGTGCAATCCGGGTCGCCATACCCCGCCGGGACACGCGCCAAAGCCTTGTTTTCCGGGCATGTCAGGCTTGCGAACCGGAGTTTATTTGTTAATTGCCCTTGACTGTCGGCCTTGAAATCAGTACACCCCGCCGCATCGGAGCCCATGTGAGGCTGGCTGGTTCGGAACGTCGCGTTCTGGAGTTCGCCTCAAACAAGGTTCAAAACGCACGCTGACTACAAAAAATGCTGCACGCATGACGCGCGAAATTGTGTGTCCTCTGCTTTTTGTAGGGCCATCCGCGATAAAGCGGATCGGTCCTCGTTTGCGCATTTTACAGGCGTTCGTATCGCCGGCGACGGCAACGATCCGCCCGCAAGGGTAACGAGACAAGATTTTGCAAGGGATGGTTACATGCCTACCGTAAACCAGCTGATCCGCAAGCCGCGTCAGGCACAGGTAAAGCGCAACAAGGTTCCTGCTCTGCAGGAAAACCCGCAGAAGCGCGGCGTTTGCACGCGCGTCTACACGACGACCCCGAAGAAGCCGAACTCGGCTCTGCGTAAGGTTGCTAAGATCCGCCTGACCAACGGCTTCGAAGTCATCGGCTATATCCCGGGTGAAGGTCACAACCTTCAGGAACACTCGGTTGTCATGATCCGCGGCGGCCGCGTAAAGGACCTTCCGGGTGTCCGTTACCACATCATCCGTGGCGTTCTCGATACGCAGGGTGTCAAGAACCGCAAGCAGCGCCGCTCCAAGTATGGTGCGAAGCGTCCGAAGTAATTTCGGGTTTCACGAATTCGGCGCTGCGCGAGGTTCTCCGCGTGTTAAGGCGCCAGTCAACAGTTGAGAGACAAAACGTATGTCACGTCGTCACAGTGCAGAAAAGCGCGAGATCAATCCGGACCCGAAGTTCGGCGATCTGGTTGTCACCAAGTTCATGAATGCCATCATGCTTCATGGCAAGAAGTCGGTTGCTGAAAGCATCGTTTACGGTGCGTTCGATGCCGTTCAGGGTAAGCTGAAGCAGGAGCCGATTGCCGTGTTCCATTCGGCGCTCGACAACATTGCTCCGCACGTCGAAGTCCGTTCGCGTCGCGTTGGTGGTGCAACCTACCAGGTTCCCGTCGACGTTCGTCCGGAACGCCGTCAGGCGCTCGCCATCCGCTGGCTGATTGCTGCTGCCCGCAAGCGCAACGAAACGACCATGGTTGATCGCCTCTGCGGCGAACTCATGGACGCTGCGAACAACCGTGGCAGCGCCGTCAAGAAGCGCGAAGACACGCACAAGATGGCCGACGCCAACCGTGCATTCTCGCACTACCGCTGGTAATCGACGACCAATTTCGAAAGGGAGTCCCTATGGCTCGCGAATACAAAATCGAAGACTACCGCAACTTCGGTATCATGGCGCACATCGACGCCGGCAAGACGACGACGACCGAACGTATTCTCTACTACACCGGTAAGTCCCATAAGATCGGCGAAGTCCATGACGGCGCCGCTACCATGGACTGGATGGAGCAGGAGCAGGAACGCGGCATCACCATCACGTCTGCTGCGACCACGACCTTCTGGAAGGGCCGTGACGGCAAGACCCGCCGCTTCAACATCATCGACACCCCCGGCCACGTCGACTTCACCATCGAAGTCGAGCGTTCGCTGCGTGTTCTCGACGGCGCCATCGCGCTGCTCGACGCCAATGCCGGTGTTGAGCCGCAGACGGAAACCGTCTGGCGTCAGGCTGAGAAGTACAATGTCCCGCGGATGATCTTCTGCAACAAGATGGACAAGACCGGCGCTGACTTCTACCGCTCCGTCTCGATGATCAAATCGCGCCTCGGTGCGATCCCGGTCGTCATGCAGCTGCCGATCGGCGCTGAGACCGAGTTCAAGGGCGTCATCGACCTGATCGAGATGAACGCACTGATCTGGCGCGACGAATCGCTCGGCGCCCAGTGGGACGTCGTTGAGATCCCGGACGACATGAAGGCAGAAGCGCAGAAGTACCGCGAACTGCTGATCGAGACCGTTGTCGAGATCGACGAAGCCGCGACCGAAGCCTACCTGGAAGGCAATCTGCCTGACAACGACCAGATCCGCGCGCTCGTTCGCCGTGGCACCATCGACGTGAAGTTCCACCCGATGTTCTGCGGTACCGCGTTCAAGAACAAGGGCGTTCAGCCGCTTCTCGACGCTGTCGTCGACTACCTGCCGTCGCCGCTGGACATCCCGGCGATCAAGGGCATCGACGTCAAGACCGAAGCCGAGACCGAGCGCCATGCTGACGACAGCGAGCCGCTCTCGATGCTCGCCTTCAAGATCATGAACGACCCCTTCGTCGGTTCGCTCACCTTCGCCCGCATCTACTCCGGCAAGCTCGAAAAGGGCACGTCGGTCATGAACACGGTCAAGGAAAAGCGCGAGCGCGTTGGCCGTATGCTGCAGATGCATTCCAACAGCCGTGAAGACATCGAAGAAGCCTTTGCAGGCGACATCGTTGCTCTGGCTGGCCTCAAGGAAACCACCACTGGCGATACGCTCTGCGACCCGCTGAAGCCGGTTATCCTCGAACGCATGGAATTCCCGGAGCCGGTCATCCAGATCGCTATCGAGCCGAAGACCAAGGGCGACCAGGAAAAGATGGGCCTCGCGCTCAACCGTCTGGCTGCAGAAGACCCGTCGTTCCGCGTCAAGACGGACGAAGAGTCCGGCCAGACGATCATCGCAGGTATGGGTGAACTTCACCTCGACATCCTGGTTGACCGTATGCGCCGCGAATTCAAGGTCGAAGCAACCGTCGGCGCGCCGCAGGTTGCCTACCGCGAAACCATCACGCGTCAGCACGAAGAAGACTACACGCACAAGAAGCAGTCCGGTGGTACCGGCCAGTTCGCGCGCGTCAAGATCGTCTTCGAACCGAACCCGGATGGCGAAGACTTCAAGTTCGAGTCCAAGATCGTCGGTGGTGCTGTTCCGAAGGAATACATCCCGGGCGTTCAGAAGGGCATCGAAAGCGTTCTGTCTTCGGGTCCGCTCGCAGGCTTCCCGATGCTCGGCGTCAAGGCGACGCTCATCGACGGTGCCTTCCACGACGTCGACTCGTCGGTTCTGGCGTTCGAAATCGCTTCGCGTGCCTGCTTCCGTGAAGCAGCCAAGAAGGCCGGCGCTCAGCTCCTCGAGCCGATGATGAAGGTCGAAGTCGTAACGCCGGAAGACTACGTCGGTGACGTTATCGGCGACTTGAACTCGCGTCGTGGCCAGATCCAGGGCCAGGAAGCACGCGGCGTTGCTGTCGTGATCAACGCAAACGTCCCGCTCGCGAACATGTTCAAGTACGTGGACAACCTGCGCTCGATGTCTCAGGGCCGCGCCCAGTACACGATGACCTTCGATCACTACTCGCCGGTCCCGTCGAACGTCGCACAGGAAATCCAGGCAAAGTATTCCGGTCAGAAGTGACCGGAATACCCTTTCGCTGAAATAGATAGATAAGATTTCCCCGACAGGGGACAGGAAACGGAGAGCCGAAAATGGCAAAGAGCAAATTTGAGCGCAACAAGCCGCACGTTAACATTGGCACGATTGGCCACGTTGACCATGGCAAGACGTCGCTGACCGCAGCGATCACGAAGTACTTCGGCGAGTACAAGGCGTACGACCAGATCGACGCTGCTCCGGAAGAAAAGGCCCGTGGTATCACGATTTCGACGGCTCACGTTGAGTATGAGACGCCGAACCGTCACTACGCGCACGTCGACTGCCCCGGCCACGCCGACTACGTCAAGAACATGATCACCGGTGCTGCGCAGATGGACGGCGCGATCCTGGTTTGCTCGGCTGCTGACGGCCCGATGCCGCAGACCCGCGAGCACATCCTGCTTGCTCGCCAGGTTGGCGTTCCGGCAATCGTCGTGTTCCTCAACAAGGTCGACCAGGTTGACGACGCCGAGCTTCTCGAGCTCGTCGAGCTTGAAGTTCGCGAACTTCTGTCGTCCTACGAATTCCCGGGCGACGACATTCCGATCATCAAGGGTTCGGCGCTTGCTGCTCTTGAAGATTCCGACAAGAAGATCGGTGAAGACGCGATCCGCGAGCTGATGGCTGCTGTCGACGCCTACATCCCGACGCCTGAGCGTCCGATCGACCTTCCGTTCCTGATGCCGATCGAAGACGTGTTCTCGATCTCGGGCCGTGGTACGGTTGTGACCGGTCGCGTTGAGCGCGGCATCGTCAAGGTCGGCGAAGAAGTTGAAATCGTCGGCATCCGCGACACGTCGAAGACGACGGTTACGGGCGTTGAAATGTTCCGCAAGCTGCTCGACCAGGGCCAGGCCGGCGACAACATCGGCGCGCTGGTTCGTGGTGTTAACCGTGATGGCGTTGAGCGTGGTCAGATCCTGTGCAAGCCGGGTTCGGTCAAGCCGCACAAGAAGTTCATGGCCGAAGCCTACATCCTGACGAAGGAAGAAGGCGGTCGTCATACGCCGTTCTTCACGAACTACCGTCCGCAGTTCTACTTCCGCACGACGGACGTGACCGGTATCGTGACGCTTCCGGAAGGCACGGAAATGGTTATGCCTGGCGACAACGTCACCGTTGCCGTTGAGCTGATCGTTCCGATCGCGATGGAAGAAAAGCTGCGCTTCGCTATCCGCGAAGGCGGCCGCACCGTCGGCGCCGGCATCGTCGCTTCGATCGTCGAGTAATCGACGACGGGCGGAATGGGCGGGGCGCATCGGTATGCGCCCCGGACATAGCCGCCCAGCAAGATTTAGTTGGTCGCACGGCTTGCCGACGACGCCGAAATAGTGCAAATGGCGCGCAAGCGTGATTTGCATGGTGCGTCGGCATTGTGCGAACACGAAAGTACAGGCCGGCCACGGCCGCTCAAATAGGAAGGGGCAGGGGAAACCTTGTCCCTCCGATCTTTGAAAAATTAGCGGACTGGCCGAACATCAAACGAAGTTCAATGCGCGTTTCTCCACGGAAACCGCAACTAACATGAACAAGGATAAGTCGTATGAACGGCCAGAACATCCGCATCCGCCTCAAGGCGTTTGATCACCGGATCCTCGATGCCTCGACGCGCGAAATCGTCTCGACGGCCAAGCGCACCGGTGCCAGCGTGCGCGGTCCAGTACCGCTGCCGACGCGCATTGAAAAATTTACGGTCAACCGTTCGCCGCACGTCGACAAGAAGAGCCGCGAACAGTTCGAAATGCGTACCCACAAGCGCCTTCTCGATATCGTAGATCCGACCCCGCAGACCGTTGACGCGCTGATGAAGCTCGACCTCGCTGCCGGCGTCGACGTGGAAATTAAGCTTTAATAACAAGGAAGGTACGTGGACTTCGGTCCAACGGCTTCCAGAAACGGGCGACCCGACGTTCCGCAAGGAGCAGAGGGAGACCTTAAACAAGAGATGCGAGGGGGTTCGCCCCGTCGTTAACTCTCAAGAGGAATGAACCGATGCGTTCAGGTGTGATTGCACAGAAAGTGGGAATGACGCGCGTCTACAACGACGCCGGCGAGCATATCCCGGTAACAGTATTGCGGCTGGAAAACTGCCAGGTGGTAGCCCAGCGCACGGACGACAAGAACGGCTATACCGCTGTCCAGTTGGGCGCCGGCACTGCCAAGGTCAAGAATACGCCGAAGGCGATGCGCGGCCACTTTGCTGCCGCCAACGTCGAACCGAAGGCGAAGCTCGTCGAATTCCGCGTTTCCGCGGACAATCTGATCGACATCGGCTCCGAACTGACCGCAAACCATTTCGTTGCGGGCCAGCTCGTCGACGTTACCGGTACCACGATCGGTAAGGGCTTTGCCGGCGCCATCAAGCGCCACAACTTCGGCGGCCTTCGTGCAACGCACGGCGTTTCCGTATCGCACCGCTCGCATGGTTCGACCGGCTCCAACCAGGATCCGGGTCGCGTCTGGAAGGGCAAGCGCATGGCTGGTCATATGGGCCAGACGCGCGTCACCACGCAGAACCTCGAAGTCGTATCGACCGACGAAGATCGTGGTCTGATCCTGGTCAAGGGCGCAGTCCCCGGCTCCAAGGGTGCCTGGATCGTCGTTCGTGACGCCATCAAGTCGGGCACCCCGGAAGGCGCACCGCGCCCCGCGGCCGTGCGCGCCGAAGCATCCAAGTAAGGGAGCCGAATTATGGATCTCACCGTCAAAACCCTCGAGGGCAAGGACGCGGGAAAGGTTTCCCTTTCGGACGCCATTTTCGGTCTCGAACCCCGTGAAGACATCATTGCCCGCGTCGTTCGCTGGCAGCTCGCCAAGAAGCAGCAGGGCACGCACAAGTCGAAGGGCCGCGCAGAAGTTTCGCGCACCGGCGCCAAGATGTACAAGCAGAAGGGTACTGGCCGCGCCCGCCACCACTCCGCTCGCGCGCCGCAGTTCCGTGGTGGTGGTAAGGCTCATGGCCCGGTTGTTCGCAGCCACGCCCATGACCTGCCGAAGAAGGTTCGTGCACTCGGCCTTCGCCACGCTCTGTCTGCCAAGCTGAAGGCTGAAAACATCATCGTCCTCGACGATCTCGTTGCCGCAGAAGCAAAGACCAAGACCCTCGCAGGCGTTTTCGCCTCGCTGGGCCTGACCAATGCTCTGATCATCGGTGGCGCCGAAATCGAGAACAACTTCAAGCTCGCCGCTCAGAACATTCCGAATGTGGACGTTCTGCCGGTTCAGGGCATCAACGTTTACGACATTCTGCGCCGTGGCAAGCTCGTGCTTTCCAAGGCTGCCGTGGAAGCTCTGGAGGAGCGGTTCAAATGACGGATCTTCGCCACTACGACGTGATCGTGTCCCCCTCGATCACTGAAAAGTCGACGCTGGTTTCCGAACAGAACCAGATCGTCTTCAACGTCGCCAAGGGCGCTTCGAAGCCTGAAATCAAGGCTGCTGTCGAAGCACTGTTCGGCGTCAAGGTTACGGCCGTGAACACGCTCGTCCGCAAGGGCAAGACCAAGCGCTTCCGCGGCTTTACCGGGAAGCAGAAGGACGTGAAGAAGGCGATCATCACGCTCGCCGACGGTCAGTCCATCGACGTCTCCACCGGTCTCTAACGGATAGGCCCATTAGGGTAAAAACCCAAAAGGGAACAATAAAATGGCATTGAAAAGTTTCAATCCGACGACCCCGAGCCAGCGCCAGCTGGTCATCGTTGACCGGTCCGGCCTCTACAAGGGCAAGCCGGTCAAGGCGCTGACCGAAGGTTTGCACTCCAAGGGCGGTCGCAACAACCTCGGCCGTATCACCGTTCGCTTCCAGGGCGGCGGTCACAAGCGGACCTACCGTCTGGTCGACTTCAAGCGTCGCAAGTTCGACGTCGAAGGCACCGTCGAGCGTCTGGAATATGACCCGAACCGCACCGCGTTCATCGCGCTGATCACCTACGCCGATGGCGAACAGGCCTATATCCTCGCTCCGCAGCGCCTCGCTGCCGGCGACAAGGTCATCGCTTCTGGCAAGGCAGCCGTCGACGTGAAGCCCGGCAACACCATGCCGCTGCAGTTCATCCCGGTCGGCTCCATCATCCACAACGTGGAAATGAAGCCGGGCAAGGGTGGTCAGCTCGCTCGTTCGGCAGGTACCTACGCTCAGCTCGTTGGTCGTGACCAGGGCATGGCGATCCTCCGCCTGAACTCTGGCGAGCAGCGCCTGGTGCACGGTTCGTGCCTGGCATCGATCGGCGCCGTGTCGAACCCCGACCACGGCAACATCAATGACGGTAAGGCTGGTCGTTCGCGTTGGCGCGGCAAGAAGCCGCACGTTCGCGGCGTCGTCATGAACCCGGTTGACCATCCGCACGGCGGTGGTGAAGGCCGCACATCCGGTGGTCGTCACCCGGTTACCCCGTGGGGCAAGCCCACGAAGGGTAAGCGGACGCGCTCGAACAAGTCGACCGACAAGTTCATCATGCGCTCGCGCCACCAGAAGAAGAAGTAAGAGAGGAAGTCTCGAATGACTCGTTCAGTATGGAAAGGTCCGTTCGTTGACGGCTATCTTCTCAAGAAGGCTGAGAAGGTCCGCGAAGGCGGTCGTAACGAAGTGATCAAGATGTGGAGCCGTCGCTCCACGATCCTTCCGCAGTTTGTCGGCCTCACCTTCGGCGTCTACAACGGCAGCAAGCACGTTCCGGTCAGCGTCAATGAAGACATGGTCGGCCACAAGTTTGGCGAATTCTCTCCGACCCGGACCTATTACGGTCACGGTGCGGACAAGAAGGCAAAGAGGAAGTAACAATGGGCAAGGCAAAAGCCGAACGCCGGCTGAAGGATAATGAAGCGCAGGCAATTGCGCGCACGATCCGCGTCAGCCCCCAGAAGCTCAACCTGGTTGCCGCGATGATCCGCGGCAAGAAGGTCGAGCGCGCTCTGGCCGAACTCGAGTTCTCGCGCAAGCGGATCTCCGAGACGGTCAAGAAGACGCTTGAATCCGCGATCGCAAACGCTGAGAACAACCACGACCTCGACGTTGATTCGCTCATCGTTGCCGAGGCGTATGTTGGCAAGTCGATTGTGATGAAGCGCTTCCACGCTCGTGGTCGCGGCCGTGCATCGCGTGTTGAGAAGCCGTTCTCTCACTTGACGATCATCGTTCGTGAAGTGGAAGCCAAAGGGGAGGCTGCATAATGGGCCAGAAGATTAATCCGATCGGTTTCCGTCTCGGCATCAACCGGACCTGGGATAGCCGTTGGTTCGCTGATAACGCGGAATACGGTCAGCTTCTGCATGAAGACCTGAAGATCCGCGCTTACCTGATGGAAGAGCTGAAGGCCGCTGGCATCGCCAAGGTCGTGATCGAGCGTCCGCACAAGAAGTGCCGCGTGACGATCCACTCGGCTCGCCCGGGTCTGATCATCGGCAAGAAGGGTGCAGACATCGAAAAGCTCCGCAAGAAGCTTTCCGAGATGACCAACTCCGAAACCCACCTCAACATCGTTGAAGTGCGCAAGCCGGAAGTTGACGCAACCCTCGTTGCTCAGTCGATCGCTCAGCAGCTCGAGCGCCGCGTGGCTTTCCGCCGTGCGATGAAGCGCGCTGTTCAGTCGGCAATGCGTCTTGGCGCCGAAGGCATCAAGATCACCTGCGCCGGTCGTCTCGGTGGTGCCGAAATCGCTCGTACCGAATGGTACCGCGAAGGTCGCGTTCCGCTGCACACGCTGCGTGCGGACATCGACTACGGCACGTCTGAAGCTGAAACCGCTTTCGGTATCTGCGGCATCAAGGTCTGGATCTTCAAGGGCGAAATCCTTGAGCACGATCCGATGGCCTCCGAGCGTCGCGCCATCGAGAGTGACAATCAGGGCGGCAGCAGCAGAGACCGTCGTCGCGAAAACGCGTAACACGCGTCTGGCAGCCAATATCGGAGAATTAAAAAAATGTTGCAGCCAAAGCGTACGAAGTATCGCAAGCAATTCAAGGGCCGCATCAAGGGCGTAGCCAAGGGCGGATCTGATCTTGCCTTTGGTGAATTCGGCCTGAAGGCTCAAGAACCAAACCGCGTCAATGCGCGCGAGATCGAAGCGGCCCGCCGCGCGATCACGCGTCACATGAAGCGCGCCGGCCGCGTCTGGATCCGTGTGTTCCCTGACGTTCCGGTCACAGCCAAGCCTACCGAAGTCCGCATGGGTAAGGGTAAGGGCTCGGTCGAATACTGGGCATGCAAGGTCAAGCCTGGTCGTATGATGTTCGAGATCGATGGTGTCAGCGAAGAACTCGCCCGTGAGGCACTTCGTCTTGGTGCTGCCAAGCTCTCTGTCAAGACGCGCTTCGTGCAGCGTATCGCAGAGTAAGGAGTGAATCTCATGAAAGCCGCAGATGTTCGCGCTTTGAGCGCCGATCAACTCAACGAAGAGCTTGCCAAGCTGAAGAAAGAGCAGTTCAATCTGCGTTTCCAGAAGGCAACCGGCCAGCTCGAAAAGTCGTCGCGTATCGACGAAGTCCGTAAGGACATCGCACGCGTCAAAACAATTGCCCGCCAGAAGGCGGCAGAAGCCAAGGCCTAAGGACCACAAAATATGCCGAAACGCATTCTGCAGGGCACTGTTGTCAGCGACAAGAACGACAAGACCGTCGTCGTAAGGGTCGAGCGCCGCTTTGCGCACCCGATTCTCCAGAAGACCGTCCGCCGTTCGAAGAAGTACAAGGCGCACGACGAAAACAACCAGTACAAGGTTGGTGACGTTGTTTCCATCGAGGAATGCGCGCCGATCTCCAAGGATAAGCGCTGGACGGTGGTTGCCGCCCAGGCTTGATTTCTGCGGGATTTGACCGCGAGACCCTTGCGTCTTGGGCAAATACCTGTATGAAGCACGCAATTGAAGTGAAGGAACGCTCGAGTCCGGGCGTTCTTTTGCTTTGAGATAGGCACAATAAGCCGGGCGAGGGGGTCTAGACCCAACCGGCCCGGTAACAACAAGAAGGCGACCTGACATGATTCAGATGCAAACAAACCTCGACGTGGCGGATAATTCCGGCGCACGTCGTGTCATGTGCATCAAGGTGCTGGGCGGCTCCAAGCGTAAGTACGCGTCGATCGGCGACATCATCGTCGTTTCGATCAAGGAAGCCATTCCGCGCGGCCGCGTGAAGAAGGGTGATGTCATGAAGGCTGTTGTCGTTCGCACCGCGAAAGACATCCGCCGTGCGGATGGCAGCGTCATTCGTTTTGACACAAACGCAGCCGTTCTTATCGATAACAAGAAAGAGCCGATCGGCACCCGTATCTTCGGACCGGTTCCGCGCGAACTTCGCGCCAAGAACCACATGAAGATCATCTCGCTGGCTCCGGAAGTACTCTAAGGGAGCGTTGAGAGATGCAAAAGATTCGTAAAGGCGACAAGGTCGTCGTTCTCACCGGTAAGGACAAGGGTCGTACCGGCGAAGTCGTACAGGTAATGCCGAAGGAAGATCGGGCTGTAGTGCGTGGCGTAAACATGGTGAAGCGTCACCAGCGCCAGACCCAGAGCCAGGAAGCCGGCATCATCAACAAGGAAGCCTCGATCCATCTTTCGAACATCGCGATTGCCGATCCGAAGGACGGCAAGCCGACCCGCGTCGGCTTCAAGATCGACGGTGACAAGAAGGTCCGCGTGGCCAAGCGTTCGGGAGTAGTGATCGATGGCTAAGTCCGCTTATGAGCCCCGGCTCAAGAAGGAATATGTCGAGCGTATTCGTGCGGCTATGCAGGAGAAGTTCTCCTACGCCAACGAAATGCAGATCCCGCGCCTCGACAAGATCGTCATCAACATGGGTGTTGGCGAATCGACTGGCGACTCGAAGAAGCCGACCGTCGCAGCTGCCGACCTCGCTGCGATTGCTGGTCAGAAGCCGGTAATCACCCGCGCTCGCAACTCGATCGCTGGCTTCAAGCTGCGCGAAGGCATGCCGATTGGTGCCAAGGTTACCCTGCGCGGCGTTCGGATGTATGAGTTCCTGGATCGTCTCGTGAACATCGCTCTTCCGCGCGTTCGCGACTTCCGTGGCCTCAACCCGAAGTCCTTCGATGGCCGTGGCAACTTCGCCATGGGCGTCAAGGAGCACATTGTGTTCCCTGAGATCAACTACGACAAGGTTGATCAGATGTGGGGCATGGACATCATCGTTTGCACGACGGCTACTAACGACGACGAAGCACGCGCTCTGCTCACAGAGTTCAACTTCCCGTTCCGTCAGTAATCCGTAACGACAAGCGTAAAGAAGGATAACTGTTATGGCGAAAACGAGCGCAGTTGAAAAGAACAAGCGCCGCCGCAAACTGGTTGCCGGGCAAGCCTCTAAGCGCGCCGCTCTTAAGGCAATCATCATGAACCAGTCTCTGCCGATCGAAGAGCGGTTCAAGGCAACCATCAAGCTGGCTGAACTGCCGCGTGATGGATCCAAGACCCGCATCCGCAACCGTTGTGAAGTTACGGGCCGTCCGCGCGCCTACTATCGTAAACTTCGCATGTCGCGTATTGCGCTTCGCGAACTGGGCAACTCTGGCCGCGTGCCGGGTATTGTCAAGTCGAGCTGGTAAGGAGACGGGCACATGGCAATGACTGATCCGCTGGGCGATATGCTCACCCGTATCCGTAACGGCGCGGCACGCCGCAAGTCGAGCGTTTCCACGCCGGCTTCGAAGCTCCGCGCACGTGTTCTGGATGTCCTTCAGGCTGAAGGCTACATCCGTGGATACTCTGAAGTCGTATTTGGCAACGGCAAGGCCGAGCTGAACATCGAACTGAAGTACTACGAAGGCGCTTCCGTAATCCGTGAGATCGGACGCGTTTCTAAGCCGGGCCGCCGAGTTTATGTCTCGGTTAAGTCCATTCCGCAGGTCGCGAACGGCCTCGGCATCACCATCCTTTCGACTCCGAAGGGTGTGATGGCCGATCATCAGGCACGCGAACAGAATGTTGGTGGCGAGATTCTTTGCTCCGTCTTCTAAGACGTAACATGATCTCCATAGCGAACAGACAGGTATAAAAATGTCTCGTATCGGTAAGAAGCCCGTTCAAGTTCCTGCAGGCGTCACGGCAAGCGTGGATGGCCAGAAGGTAACGGCGAAGGGCCCTAAGGGCGAACTGTTCTTTGTTGCAAACGACGAAGTATCGGTAGCGCTCGAAGACAATGCGGTTGTTGTACAGCCGCTCAACCAGAGCAAGGATGCTCGTTCGAAGTGGGGCATGTCCCGCACGATGATCGAGAACATCCTGAAGGGCGTCAAGGACGGTTACGAGCGCAAGCTCGAAATCAACGGCGTTGGTTACCGCGCGTCGCTGCAAGGCAAGAACCTGCAGCTGGCACTCGGTTTCAGCCACGACGTCGTCTACCAGACGCCGGAAGGCATCACGATCGCTGTACCGAAGCCGACGGAAATCATCGTCTCCGGCATCAACAAGCAGCAGGTCGGCCAGGTTGCAGCGGAAATCCGCGAATACCGCGGCCCCGAGCCCTACAAGGGCAAGGGCGTCAAGTATGCCGAAGAGCGGATTGTCCGCAAAGAAGGCAAGAAGAAGTAAGGATCACGCGAAATGGCTAGCAGGAAAGATACTCTTGTGCGTCGCGCCAACCGCGTGCGCCGTCAAATCAAGGCGGTCGCGAATGGCCGTCCGCGCCTGTCGGTTCATCGCTCGTCGAAGAACATCTACGTACAGGTTATCGACGACGTGGCCGGCAAGACGCTTGCGTCTGCCTCCACGCTCGACACCGATCTGCGTTCGTCTTTGAAGACGGGCGCTGACGCGGCAGCAGCAGCTGCCGTCGGCAAGCTCATCGCTGAGCGCGCCGTAAAGGCTGGCGTCAAGGACGTTGTCTTTGATCGTGGCGCCTTCATCTATCACGGCCGCATCAAGGCTTTGGCCGAAGCTGCACGTGAAGGTGGTCTGAACTTCTGATCGGTTGCCAGGCGGGCTTTGTGTCCGCCTGGCACCTTCATGAGTTTCCGGTCGCTTCCGATCCATGTGACGGGGGCGACTTTTGTCAATCTGCCGATTGCACCCGGAAAAGAAAAAGGAAAAGGACAATGGCACAGGAAAGAAGGGGTTCTCGCGAAGATCGCCAGAACCGCGAAGAGCGCGACAGCGAATTTGTCGATAAGCTCGTAGCAATTAACCGCGTCGCCAAGGTGGTGAAGGGCGGTCGTCGTTTCGGTTTCGCAGCTCTCGTCGTCGTTGGCGACCAGAAGGGCCGCGTTGGCTTCGGTCATGGCAAGGCGCGCGAAGTGCCGGAAGCCATCCGCAAGGCAACGGAAGCCGCCAAGCGCGATCTGATCTTCGTCCCGCTGCGTGGTGGTCGTACCCTGCATCACGACGTTCACGGCCGTCACGGCGCCGGCAAGGTGCTGCTGCGTTCGGCCAAGGCCGGTACCGGTATCATCGCTGGTGGCCCGATGCGCGCCGTCTTCGAAACGCTCGGCGTTCATGACGTCGTCGCTAAGTCGACCGGCTCGTCGAACCCGTACAACATGGTTCGTGCAACGTTCGACGCCCTCAAGAACCAGATGCACCCGAAGGACATCGCAGCTCAGCGCGGCATGAAGTACGCCACGCTCCAGGCTCGTCGTGTTTCCTCCGGCGCTGCTTCCGAAGAATAAGGGAGCTGACAGATGGCTAAGAAAGAAAACGCTGCGAAGACGGTTACCGTCGAGCAGATCGGTAGCCCCATTCGCCGTCCGGCCGTACAGCGTCAGACGCTTATCGGCCTGGGCCTCAACAAGATGCACCGGGTTCGCACGCTGGAAGATACCCCAGCTGTTCGCGGCATGATCCGGTCGGTCCAGCACCTCGTTCGCGTCGTCGACGAGAAGTGAGGGGGATAAGCTCATGAAACTGAATGAAATCAAGGACAACGAAGGCTCGACCAAGAACCGCAAGCGTCTTGGCCGCGGCATCGGCTCCGGCTCCGGCAAGACTGCCGGTCGCGGTGTGAAGGGTCAGAAGGCTCGTTCGGGCGTTGCCATCAACGGCTTCGAAGGCGGCCAGATGCCGATCTACCGTCGTCTGCCGAAGCGTGGCTTCAACAACATCTTCGCTTCGGAGTTTGTTGTCGTGTCGCTCGGCCGCATCCAGACGGCAATCGACGCCAAGAAGCTTGACGCTTCGAAGTCCGTCGATGCAGCAGCTCTCAAGGCTGCCGGCGTGATCCGTCGCGAAAAGGACGGCGTTCGCGTGCTGGCCGATGGCGAACTGAAGGCGAAGATCTCGCTCGAAGTTGCAGGCGCTTCCAAGTCGGCGATCGAAAAGATCGAAAAGGCTGGCGGCTCCATCAAGCTGCTTTCGGCTGCTGCCGAATAATATTACTGATCAACCGCCCGGGGTGCTTCACTCCGGGCGGTTTTGCTCCCATATGTGAGCCTCACGTCCGCGATGGCGAATCGCTCGCCTCGGCGGACATAGCGGAAACCACGGTGAGGCATCCGATTGCAGACACAATCGCCTCGCGTCCGGTTTTCAAGACGAAAAGTTAGTCCTTCCGGAACGGACAGGGTACTCCCGCTGATTCCGAGATTTGGTACGCGGAGAATTGCATGGCTTCTGCAGCGGAACAGCTCGCCTCGAACCTGAATTTCTCGACTTTCGCCAAGGCGGAAGATCTGAAGAAACGACTGTGGTTCACGCTTGGTGCGCTTTTGGTCTACCGTCTTGGCACCTATATCCCGCTGCCAGGCCTCAATCCGGACGCGTTCGCGCAGGCCTTCCAGGGCCAGAGCGGCGGTATCCTCGGCCTCTTCAACATGTTTTCGGGCGGTGCAGTGGAGCGCATGGCGATCTTCGCGCTCGGCATCATGCCCTATATCTCTGCTTCGATCATCGTTCAGCTGATGACCTCCGTCGTTCCGGCGCTGGAACAGCTGAAGAAGGAAGGCGAGCAGGGTCGCAAGATCATCAACCAGTACACCCGCTACGGCACGGTGCTTCTCGGCGTCATGCAGGCCTATGGCATTGCCGTCGGCCTCGAGAGCGGCAACGGCCTCGTCAACGATCCGGGCTGGTTCTTCCGCATTTCCACGGTTATCTCGCTGCTTGGCGGCACGATGTTCCTGATGTGGCTCGGCGAGCAGATTACGTCGCGCGGTATCGGCAACGGCATCTCGTTGATCATCTTTGCCGGTATCGTCGCCCATCTGCCGACGGCTCTTGCCGGCACGCTCGAACTCGGCCGCACCGGCGCGCTGTCGACCCCTCTGATTCTGGCGATCATCGTCATGATCGTTGCGGTTATCGCGCTCATCGTCTTCGTCGAACGCGCCCAGCGCCGGCTTCTGATCCAGTATCCGAAGCGCCAGGTCGGCAACCGCATGTTCCAGGGCGACACCTCGCACCTGCCGCTGAAGCTCAACACCGCGGGCGTCATCCCGGCGATCTTCGCGTCGTCGCTGCTGCTGCTGCCGGCAACGCTTGCTGGCTTTGCCAACACCGCGACGCTGCCCGGCTGGGCGACGTCGATCGTCAGCGCGCTCGGCCACGGCCAGCCGCTCTACATGGTGCTCTACGGCGGCATGATCGCGTTCTTCGCCTTCTTCTACACGGCCATCGTCTTCAATCCGAAGGACACGGCCGACAATCTGAAGAAGCACGGCGGCTTCATTCCGGGCATCCGTCCGGGCGAGCGCACCGCCGAATACATCGATTACGTCCTGACGCGCATCACCGTGCTCGGCGCGATCTACCTGATCTTCGTCTGCATTCTGCCTGAAATTCTCATCGCGCAGACCGGCGTGCCGTTCTACCTTGGTGGTACGTCGCTTTTGATTGTTGTCAGCGTTACCCTTGATACGGTAGCACAGATCCAGGGTCACCTCATTGCTCAGCAGTATGAGGGGCTGATCAAGAAGTCGAAGCTGCGCGGAGGGAAGAGGGGACGATGAGACTGATTTTTTTGGGACCGCCCGGAGCTGGCAAGGGGACGCAAGCCAAGCTTCTGACGGAGAGGTACGGTATTCCGCAGCTTTCCACAGGTGACATGTTGCGGGCGGCCGTCGCCCAGGCGACCGAAGTCGGCAAGCGGGCCAAGGCTGTCATGGACGCCGGCCAGCTCGTTTCTGATGCGATCGTCAATGAGATCGTGTCGGACCGGATCGATGCGCCGGATTGTGCCAACGGCTTTATCCTCGATGGATATCCGCGCACGGTTCCGCAGGCGGTCGCTCTCGGCCAGATGCTCAAAGGCAAGGGCTTGAAGCTCGACGCCGTGATCGAGCTCAAGGTCGACGAGACGGCGCTTGTAAAGCGCATGGAGAATCGCGTAGCGGAAACCATCGCTGCGGGTGGCTCGGTTAGATCGGACGACAATCCGGAAGCCTTCAAGCGTCGGCTTACGGAATATCGCGAAAAGACCGCACCTTTGTCGGAGCACTATGCCGGCACTGGTGAGCTGAAGACGATTGATGGCATGGCCGATGTGGACGCCGTGACAGCACAGATCGAGAAGATTCTGGCTTAGACCCTGGGTCTTTGCCGAAAAGGAACCGCCGGGGAGTTGACTTTTCCGGCTGATTCCGCCAAAGACAGCGCCAACTCGCGACATGGGAGCGATCGGCGCGGTCTTCAACGAAACGAAGTCCGGGTACGGTCGTTTTTGACGTGTCTCGAACCTCAATCAACGTGCGGCTCTTGAGGTCGCGTAACGAAGCACCTATTGCCGGATGGCAACTGGAACGCAAGGAGAATAGACGTGGCACGTATCGCTGGCGTCAACATCCCGACGGCAAAGCGCGTTGTTATCGCGCTGACCTACATTCACGGGATCGGACCGAAATTCGCACAGGAAATCGTCGAGAAGGTCGGTATTCCGGCTGATCGCCGCGTGCATCAGTTGACGGATGCTGAAGTTCTTCAGATCCGCGAAACGATCGACCGCGACTACCAGGTTGAAGGTGACCTGCGTCGTGACACGTCGATGAACATCAAGCGTCTGATGGATCTGGGCTGCTACCGCGGCCTGCGTCATCGCCGCAGCCTGCCGGTACGCGGTCAGCGTACCCACACCAATGCCCGTACCCGCAAGGGTCCGGCAAAGGCGATCGCCGGTAAGAAGAAGTAATTTCCCGAATAGGGAGATTGGGAGGCTGGCGCACGCGCCGGCCTCCTTTTGCAGTTTGGGAAGGGCGATGCCCGACCGTCGCGGAGCCAGACCGGTTTCGTGAAATACCTGCAGGGCCGGTTCCTCCGGTCCTGGATGAAACTGAAGAAGCAGGGCAGGGGACGAAAATTCCTTTCCCGGTGGAGCCGCTGGAATTACGGCGGTGCAGAGATCTAAGAAAGGGATCCTATGGCCAAGGAAGCCACCCGCGTTCGCCGTCGCGAACGCAAGAACATCACGTCTGGCGTAGCGCACGTCAATTCGTCGTTCAACAACACCATGATCACCATCACCGACGCACAGGGCAACGCAATTGCCTGGTCGTCTGCCGGTGCGAAGGGTTTCAAGGGCTCGCGTAAGTCGACCCCGTTTGCCGCTCAGATCGCCGCTGAAGACTGCGCCAAGAAGGCTCAGGAACACGGCATGAAGTCGCTTGAAGTCGAAGTTTGCGGCCCAGGTTCCGGTCGTGAATCCGCTCTTCGCGCACTGCAGGCAGCGGGCTTCATGATCACCTCGATCCGCGATGTGACCCCGATCCCGCACAACGGTTGCCGCCCGCGCAAGAAGCGCCGCGTCTGATCATTTGCGTTCAAAATGCCGGTGAGGGCGCTTCGGCGCGCTCCCGGACTTCGGGGCTCGGTTGTCACGATTGGATGGTGACAACGAACGGAAGGCACAAAACATGATCCAGAAAAATTGGCAGGAACTGATCAAGCCGAACAAGGTGGAGTTCATCTCCTCGGGCCGCACCAAGGCAACGTTGGTCGCGGAACCGCTTGAACGCGGCTTTGGTCTGACGCTCGGCAACGCGCTTCGTCGCGTGCTGTTGTCGTCGCTTCGCGGTGCTGCTGTCACCGCGGTGCAGATCGACGGCGTCCTGCATGAGTTCTCCTCTATCCCGGGCGTCCGGGAAGACGTGACGGACATCGTGCTCAACATCAAGGAAATCGCCATCAAGATGGATGGCGACGACGCAAAGCGCATGGTTGTGCGCAAGCAGGGTCCGGGCGTTGTAACCGCCGGTGACATCCAGACGGTTGGCGACATCGAAATCCTCAACCCGAACCATGTGATCTGCACCCTCGACGAGGGCGCTGAAATCCGCATGGAGTTCACCGTCAACAACGGCAAGGGCTACGTTCCGGCTGACCGCAACCGTTCGGAAGATGCTCCGATCGGCCTCATCCCGGTCGACAGCCTGTACTCGCCGGTCAAGAAGGTCTCGTACAAGGTGGAAAACACCCGCGAAGGCCAGGTTCTTGATTATGACAAGCTGACGATGTCCATCGAGACGGACGGTTCCGTCACCGGTGAAGATGCGATCGCGTTTGCGGCCCGTATCCTTCAGGACCAGCTGTCGGTTTTCGTCAACTTCGACGAGCCGCAGAAGGAAGCAGAGGAAGAGGCTGTCACCGAACTCGCCTTCAACCCGGCGCTTCTCAAGAAGGTCGACGAACTGGAGCTTTCCGTCCGTTCGGCCAACTGCCTGAAGAACGACAACATCGTCTACATTGGCGACCTCATTCAGAAGACCGAAGCAGAAATGCTCCGCACGCCGAATTTTGGTCGCAAGTCGCTGAACGAAATCAAGGAAGTTCTCGCTTCCATGGGCCTGCACCTCGGCATGGAAGTGCCGTCCTGGCCGCCTGAGAACATCGAAGATCTCGCCAAGCGTTACGAAGACCAATACTAACCATTAGACTGCGGGCAGATGCCTGCAAGTGAAGGAGAATAGCAATGCGCCACGGTAAAGCCGGCCGCAAGCTGAATAGAACCGCCAGCCACCGCAAGGCGATGTTTGCCAACATGGCAGCTTCGCTGATCGAGCACGAGCAGATCGTTACGACCCTGCCGAAGGCTAAGGAAATCCGCCCGATCGTTGAAAAGCTCGTCACCCTCGGCAAGCGCGGCGACCTGCATGCTCGTCGTCAGGCGATCTCGCAGATCCGCGACGCTGTTGTCGTTGCCAAGCTGTTCGACACGATCGCTTCGCGCTACGCCACCCGCAACGGCGGCTACCTGCGCATCATGAAGGCTGGCTTCCGCCAGGGCGACAACGCTGCTCTCGCTGTCATCGAATTCGTTGACCGCGACACCGATGCAAAGGGTGCGAAGGATCGCGCTCGCGTCGCAGCTGAAGCTGACGCCGCAGAAGCAGCCTGATTATTTCAGGCTGATTGAATTGAAAGCGGCCGGGTGTTCGTCACCCGGCCGCTTTTTTATGTCCCATCATTCGGTGAGGCCGCGTCTTGCAGCCAGACCATCAGCCTCGCTGATCGGGACGTATAGACACTGCGCCGCCGATCCGCTTGCGAATGTAACCAGCACGCCTGCCGCCGTGATCAACGGCCACAGACAGTGCCAGGTCGAGGGTCTCTTGCAGCGGAATTGTCCGACAGGGCCATCTATGCCCGACGGCTTCTGTTGGCCCCAAGAGGCCAATAGGCCTCATATCGAGGCTGGCACACATAAACCGTCGACGAAGGAAAATACACCGTCATGGAGACGATAGTAGCCGTCTTGCGGGACCGGGAGTTCCAGCATTTCTCGTTTCGATAGGCCTGCGTAGACGCCTCGGATAATTCGCCCGAACAACCCGTGCGATATCGCTATCGTCGGACGCCCGATATCCGCAATCCATGCTTTCGCACGGTTGCAAGCATGGTCGAAGTTCTCACCATCAGGTGATTTGAAATACCAATCGAAAGCATCGGAACCGTCGAGATAGCCGGGGAACTCTGAGTTGATCTCAAATGTGGTCATCCCGTCCCATGAGCCAAGCGTGACCTCCATGAGCCGGGCATCTTCGCTGCTTGGGACGGAAAGCACACGTTGAACCCTGCGCGCGGTCTCGCGAGTTCTGCCAAGGGGACTGACTTGCATCACGGACGACTGAGCGGCATCAGCGATCTCGTGAAAGAGAATTCTTGCGACGAAATCTGCCTGATCGATACCGCGAGGAGTAAGTGACGAGTCCTTTTGGCCCTGAAACCTCCCGAGTGTATTCCAAACGGTTTCACCATGCCGCAACAGGTAAATATTCGACACGCGAATGCCCCAATTAAACGACTAAATACAAGAATGGACATTCGCATGGCCGATTGATGACCGCAATTGGCGCGAAGCGGCCGTCCCGTCATGGCGGCAGTCTTCGATACGGCATGACGCATCTTGTTCAAGGTTCAGCAGGGTACCGCCTACGCTACGGCATCCTTTGCGTGTCGGTGCGGCGGGTTGGCCTGCCGTTTGCGCTTCAGATAGGGCTTTCGCACCAGCCGCCATCCCAAAAGCAAGGCGACGAGCGCGAGATAGGTCATCTGCTCGAGACCGACTACCTTCACCGACATGGCAAAATGCAATGCACCCGCCGCAGCGATGACATAGGCGAGCTTGTGCAACTGGTTCCAGCGGCTGCCAAGGCGTCGGATCGACCAATTGTTCGATGTCAACGCCAGCGGGATGAGCATCACCAGACCGGCCATCCCGATGGTGATGAACGGGCGCCGAGCAATGTCGGCGATGATGGTGGGGATGTTCAAGACCTGGTCGAGCAGGAAATAGGCCAGGAAGTGCATGGCGACGTAGTAGAAGGCGAGCAGCCCGAGCGCGCGCCGATAGCGAAGCCAGTTGATCCCGAAGAGGTCGCGGATCGGGGTGATCGCCAGCGTGGCGACCAGAAAGCGCAGCGCCCAAATGCCCAGCAGATGCTCGAATTCCTTGACCGGATTTCCCGGAAGCCGCCCGGTCGCGCCGAGATAGAAGGCAGCAAGCGCCGGACAGAGACCGAGCCCGTACAGTGCCCAGACGGACGCCGTGTGGAAGCGTTTTGGCAGGGCTGGCAGTTTGGCCATGGTCAGAAATTCGCTTTCAGGTCCATGCCGGCATAAAGGCCAGCGACTTCGTCCGCATAGCCGTTGAAGGGCAGCGTGTCGCGCCGATTGGCGCCGAAGAAGCCGCCGCCGCCGATCCTGTTTTCTGTCGCCTGGCTCCAGCGCGGATGGTCGACGGCGGGGTTCACATTGGCGTAAAAGCCATATTCGGTCGGCGCCGAGAGGTTCCAGGTCGAGGGTGGGGGTGTCTCCGTCAGCGAGATCCGCACGATCGACTTGATACCCTTGAAGCCGTATTTCCAGGGGGTGACGAGCCGGATTGGGGCGCCGTTTTGGTTGGGCAGCGTCTTGCCATAGACGCCGACCGAGAGAATGGTCAGCGGGTGACGGGCCTCGTCGAGGCGCAGGCCTTCGCGGTAGGGCCAGGGCAGCGGCTGGAAGAAGCCGGATTGGCCGGGCATTTGCTCCGGGCGCACCACGGTTTCGAACGAGACGTACTTGGCACTACCAAGCGGCTCGACCTTGTCGAGGAGTGCTGCGAGCGGAAATCCTGTCCACGGAATGACCATCGACCAGGCTTCGACGCACCGCATCCGATAGACACGTTCCTCAAGTGGAAGCGCCACAAGCTCCTCCAGCCCGAACTCCTTCGGCTTGGCGACGAGACCGTCGACTTTCACGGTCCACGGCGTCGGCTTGAATGCATCCGAATTTGCGGCAGGATCGGCCTTGCCGGTCCCGAATTCGTAAAAATTGTTGTAGCCCGTGACGTCGGCTTCCGGTGTCAGATCTTCGTCGACGGTGTATTTGCCTTTTGGTGCCGCAAGGGCGGCCGCCTGGGCAGCACCCGCGCCGGCGACTAGCAGGGCGCCAGCAGTCGTTGCCAGAAAAGTGCGTCGTGAAAGAAAGCAGCCCTCCGGTGTGATTTCGGATGATGCGATTCTCGGTGGACGATAGGCCGGCATGATCTTTTCCGCTTTGAAGGTGTGGGTCTTGTCTGCTCAAACTGACCAGAGTTTCGATCACTGAGAAAGAGGCGGATAACCACGTTTTCGTGCGTTGCGCGTGATGCCAACTGATTTGCGTATGTCTTGGCGACGTTTGCCTTTTTTCCTGCGAAATCCTATCTGAACGTAGCCGCGACGAATAGGAGAATGCGTCATATGATCTTTGGTTCAAGAGCGCTTGCAACGCTCGTTCTTGCTGTCTCTCTGTCCTGTCCGGCAATTGCTCAGGATGCGAAGACCGTGCCGCAATCGCGCACGGAAATGCAGCTTTCCTTCGCGCCGCTGGTCAAACAGACAGCGAACGCTGTGGTCAATGTCTATGCCGAGCGCGTGGTAGAGCGTCGATCGATCTTCTCGGGCGATCCTTTCTTCGAGGAGTTCTTCGGGCAGCGCATGCCAAACCGCAGCGAGAAGCAGTCATCGCTCGGTTCCGGGGTGATCGTCGGCAAGAACGGCATCGTCGTCACCAACAATCACGTGATCGAAGGCGCCGACGACATCAAGGTGGCGCTCGCCGATGGCCGTGAATATCCCTGCAAGATCATGCTCAAGGATGATCGCCTCGATCTCGCGGTGCTGAAGATCCAGTCCGATGGGCCGTTCGACGTCATTCCGATTGGCGATTCCGACGCGGTCGAGGTCGGCGACATCGTGCTGGCGATCGGCAATCCCTTCGGCGTCGGCCAGACCGTAACCAGCGGCATCGTTTCGGCGCTTGCGCGCAATCAGGTGTCGTCGGGCGATTTCGGCTTCTTCATCCAGACGGACGCGGCCATCAACCCCGGCAATTCCGGCGGCGGCCTGATCGACATGAACGGCGCGTTGATCGGCATCAATACCGCAATCTTCTCCAAGGGTGGCGGCTCCAACGGCGTCGGCTTTGCCATTCCGGCCAATCTGGTGAAGGTTTTTGTCGCATCCGCCGAGGGCGGCAATGGCTCGTTCGTGCGTCCATTCATCGGCGCGTCTTTTGAGCCTGTGACATCGGAAGTCGCAGAAGCGCTCGGGCTCGATCGTGCGCGTGGTGCGCTCGTGACCGCCGTTATCAATGGTGGGCCGGCGGCCTCGGCCGGGATCAAGCCGGGGCAGGTGATCACGGCCGTCAATGGTATCGCCGTCGAACATCCCGACGCTCTTGGCTATCGCTTGACCACCGTCGGCATCGGCCATGAGGCGCGCGTCACGGTTTCGGAAAACGGCAAGCCGCACGATGTCAGCCTGAAGCTCAACCGGGCACCGGAGACGTCGCCGCGTGATGAACGGCTTATTGAGGGCCGCAATCCGTTTGCCGGTGCAGTTGTCGCAAATCTCTCGCCTCGACTGGCCGAGGAGCTGCGCCTGTCGACCTCGTTGCAGGGTGTCGTCGTGACCGAAATCAACCGCGGCTCGCCCGCCGCACGCATCGGCCTGGCGCCGAAGGATATCATCCGGTCCGTCAATGGAGCTGCGATCGACAGCTCGAAGACGCTGGAAAGCGTCATGGGCGAGGGTGCCTCCTTCTGGCGCGTTGAAATTGAGCGTGACGGCCAGATCATTCGTCAGTTCTTCCGATGAGTGACCTCTTCTCCTCCTCGGAACCGCCGGAAATGACCTCGGCAAGGCCGCTTGCCGATCGTCTGCGTCCACGCACGCTGTCCGAAGTCACCGGCCAGGAACATCTGACGGGCGAGGACGGCGTGCTGACGCGCATGATCGCATCGGGATCGCTCGGCTCGATGATCTTCTGGGGGCCGCCCGGTACCGGCAAGACGACGGTTGCGCGATTGCTGTCGGGCGAGGCGGGGCTGGCTTTCGAGCAGATCTCGGCGATCTTTTCCGGTGTCGCAGATCTCAAGAAGGTTTTCGAATCGGCGAGGGCACGGCGGATGTCTGGCCGGCAGACCTTGCTGTTCGTCGACGAGATCCACCGTTTCAACCGTGCGCAGCAGGACAGCTTCCTGCCTGGCATGGAAGACGGCACGGTCATTCTGGTTGGGGCAACGACGGAGAACCCATCCTTCGAACTCAACGCCGCTCTCTTGTCGCGCGCTCGCGTTCTGACGTTCAAGCCGCATGGCGAAGAGAGCCTGCAGGAATTGCTGAAGCGCGCGGAAGAAACGGAAGGCAAGCCGCTGCCGCTCGACGCGGACGCCCGAGCAAGCCTCATTCGCATGGCAGATGGCGACGGCAGGGCATCGCTGACTTTGGCCGAAGAAGTCTGGCGTGCGGCGCGACGCGACGAGATCTTCGACGTCGAAGCGCTGCAGCGCATCGTGCAGCGGCGAGCGCCTGTCTACGACAAGGGCCAGGACGGTCACTACAACCTGATCTCAGCGTTGCACAAATCGGTGCGCGGCTCCGACCCGGACGCAGCCCTCTACTATCTCTGCCGGATGTTCGATGCCGGCGAGGACCCGCTCTATCTCGGAAGGCGCCTCGTTCGCATGGCGGTGGAAGATATCGGCCTTGCAGATCCCCAGGCGCTGGCAATCTGCAATGCCGCCAAGGACGCCTACGATTACCTCGGCTCGCCGGAAGGAGAGCTGGCGCTCGCCCAGGCCTGCGTCTATCTCGCGACAGCGCCGAAATCGAATGGCGTTTACACGGCGTATAAGGCCGCCATGCGGGCGGCCAAGGAAAACGGTTCTCTGCTGCCACCGAAGCATATTCTCAACGCACCGACCAAGCTGATGAAGGGCGAGGGTTACGGCGACGGCTACCGATATGACCACGACGAGCCGGATGCGTTTTCTGGCCAGGACTATTTCCCGGAAAAGATGGGGCGCAGGACTTTCTACGATCCGCCCGAGCGCGGCTTCGAGCGCGAGATCCGCAAACGATTGGAATGGTGGGCAAAGCTGCGGCGCGAGCGAAGCTAACAGACAAGGGCGATACGGTCCAAGACGGAATGCTCGGGGCGCTCCATCTCCGTTCCCAAGTATCTTTAGGCCGAAAGCCGATTCAACTTTGGAAAGAACCAAGCATTGCCGGTCGTGCAGGGCTGGTTTGCCGCGGCATATCTTGCTGTCGCCCGCGAACCGTGAGATAGAGACCGTGTTGCAGACGGCTGCACGGTATTGGATACCGAACATCCGCGGGGACGGCCTCGCTCCACTCTCTAGGAGTTTGAAATGGCCTGGTTAATCCTCTTTCTTGCCGGCATCCTCGAAATCGGTTGGGCAATCGGTCTCAAATACACTGAAGGCTTTACGCGGTTGGTGCCAACGGTCCTGACCGCTGGATCGATGGTTGTCAGCATCGCCTTGCTTGGCCTTGCTGTCAGAACCCTGCCGCTCGGCACAGCCTACGCCGTCTGGACCGGTATCGGCACTGTTGGCACCGTCATCCTCGGCATCGTTCTTTTTGCCGAACCGGCGACCTTTGTCCGTCTCGGCTGCATTGCGCTGATCGTCACCGGTATTGCCGGCCTGAAGCTTGCCGCCTAACGCTACGTTAGGCGCCTGCCGCTACGGCTTGGACACTACTGTATTCCGACGCACTGCTATCGCAGTGCGTCGAGAACGGCTGCTGCCGCCTGCATCTCCTGCCAGCGGAGCTCGCGGCGCTTGAACGCTTCCTCGTCCGTGCCCCAATGCTCGATCTGCCAGTCTTCGTCGACATGGGCAGCCGCCCAGGCCTGCTCGGCCGTCAGCCTACCGGATGCGAAAGCAACCGCGAGCAGGGCGGAGCCTGTCAAAGTCGTGATTGTGTGGATACAAGTGAGGCCGAGCGGCGTCGCGAAGGCGCGCAGGCCCTCGGCATAGGCGGTGATCGCCTCTTCTGGCTGTTCCTGGTGAATGACACCCTCGGCCAGAATGAAGCGAGCGCCGAGCGACTGGGCGGCCCATTCGAGCACAGGATTCCAGACGACGTTCTGCCGTTCGACGAGCCCTTCCGGACTGGACGCGCGGTAGCAGATCAGGTCGGTTCCTGCAAACCGCAGAATGTCTTCGAAAACCGAGCGCTGGTCCTTCGCCACGCCGTCGAGCGCCGTGTTGGCGATACGGGTGACCGGCATCTTGGCGGGATCGATGACCTCGGCCTGTGCGTCCCATTCGGCCGCCAGCATTTCGGCAAGCTTGAGGGTCGGGACGGCAAGGGGATGTTTGGCCGGCGTGCGAACCGGCCGACCGTCGAGCAGGACGCTGTGGCCGCCGTCGTCCGCCGCGCCAATGCTGACGTCCTTGTAGAAGCGCTTGGGCAGCGGCTTCAGCATCTGGATCTGCGCACGCCGGACCGGGTCCTCGTGGCTCAGCGCACCGATGAGTTCATCGCGAATATCAGGCATGATAGTGTTCCATCCACTCAATGATATCGGCCGGCGTGCGGGCAATATAATCGGCGCCCGCTTCGACGAGGTCGGGCACGCCAGCGTAACCCCAGGCAACGCCGATGGCGGCGGCACCGGCCGCCTTTGCCATCTGCATATCATAAATCGCGTCGCCGATGACGACGGTATCACGCGGATCGATCCCCGCTTCGGAGCAGCATTCCGTCACCATGGCAGGATGCGGTTTTGAAGGGCAGTCGTCAGCGGTACGCGACACGAAGAACATCCTGTTAAAGCCGTGGGTCTCGGCGATATGCGTCAGGCCGCGGCGCGATTTGCCAGTGACGGCTCCGATCAGCAGCTCGTCGCGACCGGAAAGCGTCTGCATCATCGCTGCGATGCCCGGAAACAGCAATTCCTGAAAGCCGGCTTCCGCACGAACGCCGGCAAAAATCGCCTTGTAGTGCGCTGTCATTGCCAACGCCTGGTCGTCGACATGCTCGCGTCCGAGCAGGCGGGCAATAGCGATATCGAGCGTCAGGCCGATGATGCCTTTGGTCGCCGACAATTCAGGGCGATCCAGGTCGAAGGCTTCGAAGGTTCGTGCCATCACTTCATGGATGAGACCGCCGCTGTCGACCAGCGTGCCGTCGCAATCGAAAAGCGCCAGTTTCATCAGTCGTTCTCGCCAGGCTCGTTCTCTTCGAAGCCCAGCAGGTTCCAGCTTTGGACCATGTGCGGCGGCAGCGGCGCGGTCACACGCAGGCGACCACCGTCCGGATGCGGGATATCGATATGGCGCGCGTGCAGATGCAGACGGTTCTGCATGCCGCCGGGCAGGCTCCAGTTGATATCGGCGTCGAAATACTTGGGATCGCCGAGGATCGGATGACCGATGTGCAAGGCGTGCACGCGCAGCTGATGGGTGCGGCCGGTATAGGGCTCCATCTCCAGCCAAGCGAGGTTCTGCGCGGCCTGCTCACGAATGCGGTAGTAGGAAATGGCGTGGTCGGCGCCGTCCTCGCCATGTTTGGCGATGCGCATGCGGTCGCCGTCCGGCGTCTGCTCCTTGACGAGCCAGGTGGAGATGCGGTCTTCGCGCTTGCGCGGAACGCCCTTGACCAGCGCCCAGTAGGTCTTCTTGGTGTCGCGCTCTCGGAAGGCAGCCGTCAGTTTCTGCGCCGCGCCACGGGTGCGCGCGATAACAAGCACACCTGAAGTGTCGCGGTCGAGGCGGTGAACCAGACGGGGCTTCTCGCCGCGCTGGTTGGTCCAGGCCTCCAGCATCTTGTCGATATGCCGGTTGACGCCCGAGCCGCCCTGAACCGCAAGCCCTGCCGGCTTGTTGAGCACGATAACCTTCGCGTCCTCATGCAGCACCATGCGCGACAACAACTCCCCGTCTGGCGAGTGGCGTAGATCACGCCCGGCAATCGGACCTGTCTTCACTTCCTTCGCGTCGACGTTAAGCGGAGGGATGCGGACCGTCTGGCCCGGCTGCAGCCGCGTATCGGATTTGACGCGTCCACCATCGACACGGATCTGGCCCGAGCGCAGCAGCTTCTGCAGCGGACCGAAACCCAGCCCGGGAAAATGTACCTTGAACCAGCGATCGAGGCGCATACCCGCCTCGTCACCGTCCACCTGCTTATGTTCTATGCCTGCCATCTCAGCGAACCTGCTTCCTGTTCTTTAGAGGCAGCCTTTAGACCATTGCGCGCATCAGGGCCAGCCCGGCAAAGACCGCCAGGATCGAAAGCACGACGCTTGCCGCGATATAGGTGACGGCGAGTGCGGCATCGCCACGTTCAAACAGCGTGATCGTATCCAGCGAGAAGGCGGAAAAGGTCGTGTAGCCGCCGAGCACGCCGGTGATCAGAAACAGCCGCATCTCTGCCGAAGCGCCGAACTTGCGCATGATCAACTCGGCCAAGAGGCCGATGAGGAAGGAGCCTGTGATGTTGACGCCGAGCGTTCCCCAGGGAAAGCCCGGCCCCCAACGGTGAAGCGTCCAGAGGCCAACGAGATAGCGAACCATCGATCCGATGGCGCCGCCGGCACCGACAAGCAGAAGGTTGGACATTGGATACTCCCGCTATTCCCTCTGTCTTAGGCCAGCCGCTCGGCGTGCCATTTCAGGTGGTCGTCCATGAAGGTCGAGATGAAGTAATAGGAGTGGTCGTAGCGCTCGTGCATGCGCAGTGTGAGGCCTATGCCGGTTCCCTTGATGGCCTCTTCGAAGAGCCACGGCCGCAGGCCGTTGTCGAGAAAGCTGTCGGCCTTGCCCTGGTCAATGAGGAACTCAGGGAAACGGGCACCGTCCTTGACCAGCGCGCAGGCGTCATATTGCCGCCACGTGGCCCTGTCCTCGCCGAGATATTTCTCGAAGGCGCCGATCGACCAGTCGGCCGTCGACGGCTCGACGATCGGTGCAAAGGCCGAGCAACTGCGGAAACGGTCGGGGTTCTTGAGCGCGATGGTCATTGCGCCGTGGCCGCCCATCGAATGGCCGAAAATGCCCTGCCGGCTCATGTCGACGCGGAAGTGCTGGCTGACGAAAGCCGGCAGCTCCTCAGTAATATAGCTGTACATCTGATAGTGCTCGGCCCACGGCGTCTGCGTGGCATCGAGATAGAAGCCGGCACCCTTGCCCATCTGCCAGTTGGTGAGTTCGTCCGGAACCTCCGTCCCGCGCGGGCTGGTGTCGGGGCAGACGATAATCAGCCCCAGCTCGGCGGCCATGCGGCGGTATTCGCCCTTTTCCATGACGTTGGCATGGGTGCAGGTGAGGCCCGAAAGATACCAGAGCACCGGCTGCGGCTCCTTGATCGCCTGTGGGGGCACGAAGACGGCGAATGTCATCTCGCCCTTGCAGGCCTCTGACTCGTGCGAGAAGACGCCCTGCATGCCGCCGAACGCGGTGTTCTGAGAAAGGACTTTCATCAAATGCTCCTGGGATATCGTGGGTTCAACCGGCGAGTTGCACGGCCGCGTTGACCGCGGCGGCAACAAGCACGGTGTTGAAGAAGAAGGAAACGATGGCGTGCATCAGATTGATGCGCCGCATCGCCGTAGTGGTGATGGCGACATCAGACGTCTGGGCGGTCATGCCGATCACGAAGGAAAAATATAGAAAATCATAGCCGCCCGGTTCCGGCGTTTCGGGGAAATCGAGGCCACGCTGCGGGGTGGGGGGCTGCCCGCTGTCGTCAGGCACCCAGTAAACGTGGGCGTAGTGCATCGCTGCCATCACGTGAATGGTTGCCCAGCCCAAGACGACGGAGGCAAAGGCCAGCGCCAGCTCGAGCGTCGGCCCCTTGCTTTCGCCGTTGAGCGCGAAGAACAGCGAGATCAGCGCCGTAGCGGCCGCTCCGAAGGTGACGAGAAAGATGACGGATTCCGGTTCGTCGGTGTTTCGCGCGTGCGTCTTGAGGTGTTTGCCGGTCATCATTCGCAGCCTTCGGCCGCTCAGGACGAGATAGACACAGAAGAAGGCAATCGCCGCGACCTCGAGCATATAGCTTGACGCGAAGAACCATGTAACCGGCAGGCTGACGAAGGCGCATAGCGATGCGGTGTAGAACGGCCAATGCCTGAGCTTTGTCGTCGTTGTCATCGAAAATGCCCTTGCGATCCATCGCGGGGTGACGCCCGCCTCACTTTTTCGTCTGGCGCGCGAGTCGGTCAAGTGTCTCGAGGAAGGTCGAACGGTCACGTTGCGTGAAGGCGGCGTTGTAGCCCTTGCTTTCGCCGGTCTCGCGCAGGTGCTGGCCAAGGTCGCGCATGGCGGATGCCATGCCGATATTGCTCTTGTCGAAGACGCGGCCGGAAGGTCCGGTGACGAAAGCGCCGGCAGCCACGCAGCGGACCGCAAGCGGTACGTCGGCGGTCACGACGATATCGCCTTCATGGGCGCGTTCGGCGATCCAGTCGTCGGCAGCGTCGAAACTCGCCGAGACGATGACGTTGTGGACCATCGGGTCGCGCGACGGACGCAGCCCCGAATTGGCGACGAAGGTCACTTCGAAGCCGTGGCGCTCGGCCACCTTCAGCACTTCCGCCTTCACCGGGCAGGCATCGGCATCGACATAGATCATCTTGAATCAACTTCTCAACGGGACTGAAAAAGCGCCGGAATACAATTGATTCCGGCGCCTTCCTGAATCGGCTTACTAAGCAATTCCCGGAAAAGTACGAAACGGTTTCCGTCTGGAATTGCTCAGTTGGCGCTTAGTAGAGAACCACGCTGCGGATGCTTTCGCCGGAATGCATCAGCTCGAAACCCTTGTTGATGTCTTCGAGCGGCATGGTGTGGGTGATCATCGGATCGATCTCGATCTTGCCTTCCATGTACCAGTCGACGATCTTCGGCACGTCGGTGCGGCCGCGTGCGCCGCCAAAGGCGGTGCCCATCCAGCTGCGTCCGGTGACGAGCTGGAACGGACGGGTGGAGATCTCCTGGCCGGCGCCGGCAACGCCGATGACAACCGACTTGCCCCAGCCGCGATGCGAGGCTTCGAGCGCCTGGCGCATGACCTTGGTATTGCCGGTGCAATCGAACGTGTAGTCGGCGCCGCCGATCTGGTCGGCACCGCGCTTCGTCATGTTGACGAGGTAGGGCACGATGTCGTCGCCCACTTCCTTCGGGTTGACGAAGTGGGTCATGCCGAAGCGCTCGCCCCAGGCCTTCTTGTCGTTGTTGAGATCGACACCGATGATCATGTCGGCACCGGCGAGACGCAGGCCCTGGATGACATTGAGGCCGATACCGCCGAGACCGAAGACGATCGCGGTCGCGCCCATCTCGACCTTTGCGGTGTTGATCACGGCACCGATGCCGGTGGTGACACCACAGCCGATGTAGCAGATCTTGTCGAACGGCGCGTCGGGGTTGACCTTGGCAACCGCGATTTCAGGCAGAACCGTGTAGTTGGCAAACGTCGAGCAACCCATGTAGTGGTGGATCTTGTCCTTGCCGATCGAGAAGCGCGAGGTGCCGTCCGGCATCAGACCTTGCCCTTGCGTCGAGCGGATCGCGGTGCACAGGTTGGTCTTGCGTGACAGACACGACGGGCAGGAGCGGCACTCAGGCGTGTAGAGCGGAATGACGTGATCGCCCTTCTTCACCGAGGTGACGCCCGGGCCGACGTCAACGACGATGCCGGCACCCTCGTGGCCGAGGATTGCCGGGAACAGACCTTCGGGATCGGCACCCGACAGCGTGAAATCGTCGGTGTGGCAGATCCCGGTGGCCTTGACTTCGATCAGCACTTCTCCGGCCCGCGGGCCCTCGAGCTGAACGGTCATCACTTCCAGCGGCTTGCCTGCCTGAACGGCGACGGCGGCGCGTACATCCATCAATTTTCTCCTTGGATTAACAATGACTTCGGGCGGCGTCGGCGCAGTGACCAATGTCGCCCGTTGGAATCGGCAATGAACTAACGAATAGTCTGTTGGACGCGATTGAGTTCCATCTCAAGAGCGGCAATGGCCTTGCCGGTCTGTTCGTGCAATTTCTTGACGAGCGCAAGCTGCTCGCGAAGGCTTTCGCCAGAAGCGGTCTTCGTCTCGTCATCAGGCGCGCGGCCCATGCCGGCGATCAGCCAGGCGGGCGTGACGCCCAATACGCCGGCGAGCATGAACAGGCGGTTGGTGCGTGGCTCCGCCCGGTCGCGCTCCCAGGCGGCGACTGTTTCCACCCGGACGCCGAGCTGATCGGCGAGATCCTTGGTCGAAAGATTGGCCGCGTCACGTGCGCGCCAGATGCGTCCGCCCAGCGTATCTCCGTCGCCGGGATCGCGCAGGCGGGCAATCATCGTTTCGGTGGACAAGCGCATGGATATCTCCTTTGCCACGGTCACGTTCAAAGGTCCCGGTTTCTGATCGGAGAAGTGGGAGAACTTCTCCTCCGGGGCGGAAGATGACGTGAGCTTATAGGCATTCGGGCCGTTGCGGACCACCCCGGAGCGGCAAAAACACGGTCAAAAGCGGCCCGGGCCATGAAATCCGCTCTTTCGTGTCGCGCCCGCATGCGTTGAAAAGCGCCGCTAACGTTCTAAGGTGGCGCAACCAAATCGGAAAAAGCCCATGACCGCGCCGGTATCGACAGCAGCCACTCCCCAGAACACCGTGATGCAGGGCGTCGCCATCATGCTTTTTGCCATGGTCATCCTGCCGGGCATGGATGTGATTGCCAAATACATGGCGGTGGTCGAGGGCATGGCGCCGGCACAGGTGACCTTCTATCGGTTCTTTTTCCAGCTTGTCGCGACGCTGCCCTTGCTCCTGACGATTGGTGGCGTGCGGGCGCTGCGACCGAAACGGCTCTGGCTCAACCTGCTGCGCGGGATTCTCTTGGCGGCAGCAGCCCTGTTCTTCTTCATTTCGGTGAAGTACATGCCGCTCGCCGATGTGTTTGCGATCTATTTCGTCGAGCCGTTTATCCTGACGTGCCTGTCGGCGTTGATCCTGCGCGAGAGGGTAGACTGGCGTCGGTGGTTGGCGATCGCCGTCGGTTTTGCCGGCGCGATGATCGTCATCCAGCCGAGCTTCGCAGCGTTCGGGGCAACATCGTTGCTACCGGTCGCCTGCGCCACAGTCTTTGCGTTTTATCTTCTCTTGAACCGTGCGGTCGGAACGGCCGACAGTCCTCTGACGATGCAGACGATTGCCGGTATCGGCGGAACGCTGTTCATGGTGGGCGTGATTGCGATAGGCGACGGCTTGGGCGTCGCCGACTTCGAGCCGTCCCTGCCGAAGACGTCGCTCGGCTGGGTGCTCGTCATCATCCTCGGCTCGCTTTCGGGCTATGGCCACCTTCTGGTGGTCAAGGCCTTCCAGGCCGCACCCGTTTCCCTGCTGGCGCCGTTTGCCTATTTCGAGATCGTCACAGCGACCGCACTTGGCTATCTCATCTTCGGCGACTTCCCGTCGCTCTCGAAATGGCTCGGCATCGCGATCATCGTGGTGTCAGGGTTGTTCATGATCTGGCGCGAGCGCCAGGCCGGCGGTCGATCCATCGAAGCAACGTGATACGGGGCCGGCCTGCAGCAAGCCTAGTTTCAGGATTCGTCGTTGCGGGTCGGACCGAAGACCGTCTCGAACGCCTCGCGAACACGCATGTCCACATCCGGCATCATCACCGGCAGGCCGAGGTCGACCAGGCTGGTCACGCCATAGCTGCGGATGCCGCACGGCACGATGCCGCCGAAATGGTCAAGGTCCGGATCGACGTTGAGCGAAAAGCCGTGAAAACTCACCCAGCGGCGCAAACGGATGCCGATCGCCGCGATCTTGTCTTCTGCCATCGACCCGTCGGGAAGCGATGGCTTCTCCGGCCGGCGCACCCAGACGCCGACGCGATCTTCGCGGCGTTCACCCCTCACGTTCATCGAATCGAGCGAGGAGATGATGACGCTCTCGAGCGCGGCGACGAAGGCGCGTACATCCTGTCGACGGCGCTTGAGGTCGAGCATCACGTAAACCACCCGCTGGCCCGGCCCATGATAGGTGTATTCGCCGCCCCGTCCCGTCGCAAACACCGGGAAGCGGTCGGGCATGACGAGGTCGGCCACATCGGCGCTGGTGCCTGCAGTATAAAGTGGCGGATGTTCCACCAGCCAGACGAGTTCGTCCGCGGTGCCGGCGGCAATGGCCGCCGCTTCGCGCTCCATTGTTTCGATTGCCTGTGGATAATCGATGAGGTGAGGGGCGATCCGCCAGCGAACCGGGGGTGATTCCGGGGGGGCGAACATGTCCTGGCTCAGATTTTCGCGCTGCATTTCCGTCTGCATTCCTATTTTGATGCCCTGTACATGGGACGGCGCGCGACAAGAGTCCAGCGTTTGCAGGGTTTCGCGAGGAGGCTGTTGAAATAGTTTCTTTTCTCGTCAAATTTCTGTCGTCATGCCCTTGTGCACCCCAGGGGCTTTTGCTACATGCAGCCCCGCCGGAGCAATTCGGCGCCTACCACGATGCGGTCGTGGCGGAATTGGTAGACGCGCAGCGTTGAGGTCGCTGTGGGGCAACCCGTGGAAGTTCGAGTCTTCTCGACCGCACCAAAGAAAACCTGCTTCGGCAGGTTTTTTTGTTTTTATCCCTATGCTTAGCTTTGTCGGTGTGGCGCATCAGGACCCGGTGTGGGATCGGACTTATCTGCTCCCGGGTGGCCTCCAGCGTCAATTAGTCGTGAGTATACGCGCCTCAACGGGGTGCTCCAGGCCTTTCAGTGAAAGCAGCCTGGTCTCGGACGCGCTCAGGAAATCCGGCACCTGCGCAGCCGTCTCGGCTGACACGAGGATCTCACCGGCGGCAGCTTGGGATTCGAGCCGTGCGGCGAGATTGACGGTGCCGCCGATCGCGGTGAAATCGCTGCGGAAGCTTGAAAACTCACCAATCTCGACATCGCCCGTATGTATGCCCACACCAACACCGAGCCGGTGGTCGCGTGATTCCTTCAGATCGGAACTCAGGCCGTCGAGTGCATCGGTGTAATGTCGCTGTATAT
The DNA here is from genome assembly GCF_058795755.1 of Ensifer sp. GW823-FHT05D09. Classification (NCBI taxonomy): domain Bacteria; kingdom Pseudomonadati; phylum Pseudomonadota; class Alphaproteobacteria; order Hyphomicrobiales; family Rhizobiaceae; genus Ensifer; species Ensifer sp. GW823-FHT05D09. The sequence goes on from NZ_JBXAIA010000002.1 coordinate 83,596, forward strand.
CCGCCGCCGCCCTGACCGCAGCACGAGCGTGGTCCTTGATCTCGATCGGGAAATTGAAGATCGCCATCAGGCCGTCGCCCATCTGCTTGTTGACGATGCCATCATGCGCCCAGATCGCCTGCGCGCATCGATCATGAAACAGGCTGACAATCTCACTCAGCTCGATCGCCTCTGTTCGCTCGGAAAGGGAGGTAAACCCTCGCATATCGGCAAACAGGATCGTCGCGTGGGCGCTTATGTGGCGCTGCTTCTTGACGTAGCGAAAGGAGCGTTCGCAGATCGTGCAGATATTCGGGTTCATCTTGCTTCGGGTGATGCCGAATGCCCGAAAGGGAAGGGCAAACGCCCCGCGGATCGGGATCGGCACGCGCATCTGATCCCAGCAGCCCCGGCAGATGCTGGCGCTGTTATGGGTAGGCGCGAGGGAAGAGGCAGTCGTCATGTGCTGCAGTCTCGCCGCGCCGCGCAGACTTATTGGTGGCGCACAAGAAAACTTCTAATATTCAATTGCCTTTGGCAACCCGAAGTTTTTCTCAGGCGACGATAAGACGGACACATCCTGCTGTCCGTCTGCCACTGCAAAAGGCCGGCTGACTGCGGCAGGCCGGACCCTTCGCCCTTGTCGATGCGTCGGTGGTTGCGAAAGAGCGATAAATAAACGTCGCGGCGGGGCCTTCACTTCGCGTTCCGCACGGACACCACGGCGGACGATAGCTATGTTTGGCGCGCTCCGCTCTCGCTCAGCTGGACCGCTTCTTATCCAGCCTTCCAACAGTTGGGTCTATTTTTCTTCAACCGATCTCGTTTCGGTTTCGATGACCGGCGCTCGGCGAGGCGCCGTCGTCAGGCAGCGAAACTCATGAAAGGCGAACTGCTGCTATTTGGTCGTGCCATCGGGCGAAGCCTGTTGCGTTTGACCGCCGGCAATCGGCGCGGCAGCAGTCGGTGCCTGCACGCGATCCTTCTTGTTATCGATGCTGCCGGTCTGTTCCGGTGACGGCTGAACCTGGTCGACTGCCGTCGTCCGGTCGTTGTCGTTGTTTTCGCCCCAGATCGCTGCGCCACCCCAGACCAGCAGCGCCAGAAACAGGCCGGCTCCGAGGATTGCCAGAACACGCACGCCAAGAGGACCTTGGCGGCTTTCGCGGGCCGTGAAGTTTTCCCGGTCGTCGTCGGGCTCCGCTGTGATGGGATCGCCCCGTTCATCCAGATATTTTGTCATCGGATGACCTCCATTGTTGCCATCCTAAACAACGGGATTCGAACGAAAATGTTCCACTATGAGACAAATTCATCCGGGCATCAGGCTGAGAATGCGAGCACCGAAGCGCCAAGCAAGTTGGCGATCCGGCGTGACAGGTCTTTCGACGAGAAAGCCAGGTTTCAGTTCGACCAGGTATCGGCGACATTGCGCCGCACGAGCTTATAGGTATGGTCGGGTTGAACTTCGTAGGTTTCGAAGACCATCGTGCCTTGATGCATGAAGCGGTTCTGGATCATCGTGCCTGGCGCGGAGATCGTCCTACGCGTGGGGCCCGTCTCGCCATAGGTCAAGCTGCCTGGCAGCGGTTCGAGATTGGGCGTTGTGCTGTTGCATCCCGCCAATGCGAGAAGGGTGACGATAGCGACATGCGTCGATTTCATAGGCTGATCCTTGATTGAAAACATGAATGTGAACTTAGCCATGCTGACTTGCGGCGGAAAGAGCAGGCTTTGGTGATTGCCGCGTGCCGGAAGCTTGAACTTGCGAGGCGCGCGCCGGTTCAGCTTCGCGCCATTTCCCTTGTGGCCTTGTCGAACTTCTTGACGGCTCGCTCCCGCTTCAACCGCGACAGGCGCTGCGTCCAGAATATGCCGTTCAGCTGGTCGATTTCGTGCTGGAGGCAAACCGCCATCAGGCCATCCGCATCTTCCTCGACTGCGTTGCCGTCGAGCGTCTGGTACCGGACGCGCACCTTCGCAGGGCGCTCGACGTCCTCGGAAATTCCAGGCATCGAAACGCTTCCCTCGGCATGCCTGACCATTTGCGGCGAGCGGGAAACGATCTCGGGATTGACGAAAATGTGGACACCGCTTTCACGGGTCAGTTCGATCACTGTCAGGCGTTGCAGAATGCCGATATGCGGCGCTGTGATGCCAATTCCCGGCGCTGCGCGCATCGTGTCGAGCAGATCGTCGGCAAGAGCCCGCAAGGCGTCATCGAAGCGGTCGACTGTCTGTGCTTCCCGGTTCAGTATAGGGTCGGGAAAACGAACAAGGGGGCGGATCGCCATCGGAAGCTCCTGGGCTGCGGCCGCATAGTGCTATCCGATCGCCAGTTCGATGTCGACTGTGCACGCGCATGTGCGTTTCCCATGTATTTGCAACAGCTTGAATAAATCTGTTACCACACGCGCGACGTTGGCCCTTGTGATGTGGACCTTGGCAAGGCTTTGCGCTAGCAGGGCACTAAGGCCCATGTCCTTGAGGAGGATGGGGCAACAACACCGGCAGTGATGTACCCTTTCCCGATCGGCGCATGGCGGCCGGGAAGTTGGCAATCGTTTCGAGGGCGCGCTCATGAGCAATACCGGCGACGACGACCGCGGTTCCGAAGAAATCCCCGTCTATGACGGAGCGGACATCTATGCCGATGATGGTTCGGTGCGCTCCGACTTCCTGATGCATGTCGGCGCGGCGATTGCCGACCGTGACACGATCTATCTGCGCCAGCATGTCGCTGGCCTGCATTCGTCCGAAATGGGCGACCTGCTTGAGGCGATCCAGCCGGAGCAGCGCCTGGCACTTGTCTCCCTGCTTGGCAAGGATTTCGACCTTTCGTCTCTGACCGAAGTCGACGAAGCCATACGCCTCGATATTGTTGAGCACCTGCCCAACGAGCAGATCGCCGAGGCGCTTGGCGAGATGGATTCGGACGATGCCGTCTACATTCTCGAAGACCTCGACCAGGAGGACCAGGACGAGATCCTGGCGAAGCTGCCCTTTACCGAACGTGTGCGCTTGCGCCGCTCTCTGGACTATCCCGAGAGCACAGCCGGCCGCCGCATGCAGACGGAGTTCGTGGCGGTGCCGCCGTTCTGGACCATCGGCCAGACGATCGATTACATGCGCGAGGACGCGGAGCTTCCGGAAAGTTTTACGCAGATCTTCGTCATCGATCCGACCTTCAAGCTTCTGGGTGCGGTCGATCTCGACAAGGTCCTGCGCTCCAAGCGCTCGATCAAGGTCGACGCCATCATGCGAGATACCAGCCACGCCATTCCGGCTGAAATGGACCAGGAAGAGGCGGCGCAGCTCTTCGAGCAATACGACCTTCTCTCCGCCGCCGTGGTCGACGACAACGGCAGGCTCGTTGGGGTGCTGACCATCGACGATGTCGTCGACGTCATCCAGGAGGAGGCGGAGGAAGACTTGCTGCGTCTGAGCGGCGTCGGTGACGAGGAACTGTCGGACTCTGTCGCCGAGGCATCGCGCTCACGCGTGCCGTGGCTGTTCATCAATTCGATGACTGCTTGTATTTCGGCTTCGGTCATCGGCCTTTTCGATGCGACAATCCAGCAGATCGTCGCGCTCGCAATTCTGATGCCGATCGTCGCCGGCATGGGCGGAAATGCTGGTTCGCAGACGATGACTGTGACGGTGCGCGCGCTTGCGACCCGCGGCCTCGACATTCACAACGCGCCGCGAATCATCCGACGCGAAGCGGGCGTGGGCCTGCTGAACGGCATGATCTTCGGCTCGCTGATCGGCCTTTTGGCTGGCCTGTGGTTCCAGGACCCCAACATCGGCGGTATTATCGCCACCGCGATGCTTATCAACATGATGGCCGCGGCCCTTGCCGGCATCATGGTTCCGCTGCTTCTGGAACGTTTTGGCGCTGACCCCGCGGTGTCTTCGGCCGTGTTTGTGACGGCGATTACCGATATCACTGGCTTCTCGAGTTTTCTCGGCATTGCCACCTGGTGGTTCCACGTCACCTGATATCGCCAGTTGTTTGACTTTTACGTCAAGGTCAACGATAGTGATGGTCAGGAAATCATGGAATGGCAGCGTGAATAAGTACTATAGCATTACCGAATTGACGCGGGAATTCGGCATTTCGACCCGGACGCTGCGGTTCTATGAGGACGAGGGCCTCATCCATCCGGAGCGCCGCGGTCGAACCCGCATGTTTCGCCCTGCCGACCGTCGGCTGATCCAGGAGATCCTCCGGGGCCGGCGTATCGGTTTTACGATCGCCGAAATCCGCGAGATCATTCAGGTTTACAAGGATCCGCCCGGTGAGCTTGGTCAGTTGCAACTGCTGATGAGCCGTGTCGAGGCCAAGCGCGAAGAACTGCGCCAGAAGCGCAAGGACATCGAGGATACGCTGACCGAACTCGACAATGTTGAGGAGGCGTGTTTGACGCGTCTTGCCGAGATTGGCGTCGGGACCTGATCGCGAACCTGGTCAACGCATGAAGAACAAAAGGGTGGCTTTGGCCGCCTTTTTTGTTGTCTGAAAAGAACTGCGGATCAGATCCAGCGGCTCGTATGCCGGCAATAACGCTCGAACTCGAAGCCGAAGCGTGAAAGCAGATGCCGTTCTTCGTTGCGGATGGCAAAAATGGTCGTCAACATCACGGCTGCAACCGCCATCACGAAGAACCATGGATTGAGCGTGATCAGACCGAAGCCGATCATCATCAGCGTATAGCCGAGATAGATCGGGTTGCGGGTGAAGCGAAACGGTCCGTAAGTGACGAGGCACGTGGCGCACCGGTGCGGAAGCACAGCGGTATGGCGATCCAGCAGCGTCTTGACGGCCCACAGGTCAAGCCAGATTGCCGCGGCGACAAGGATGCTACCGGAAATCCACGGCACCCAGCCGTGGCCGTGGGCGACCGGGATGGGCGAGTATCGTGCGAGCAGTAAGGCTGCAAGGGTGGCGGTCCCGTAGAGCAGGGCCGGCCATGGGAAACTCAGCGGCTTGGCACGATAGGCATTCATGTCCTAGTCCCCTGATTGCACGTCCATTGTGCATTGACCGGCGATTCGCGCAATGCGTTCATCCGTGTTGACGTTGATCTTTCCCCTGTTCAGTTCGTCGAACAGGTTCTGCTCCACCAGCTTGTCGAGGGTACATCCACAGAAGGCGTCGCAGGGCACGGCCGGATTGCCGCGGTTGCAGGCCTCGACGCAGTTGGTGCGGTAGGCTTGCTTGGGATCCGGCAGTGTCGGTGGCGAGACCAGCGAGAAGAGGAAGACCAATCCGATGAGCAGCGGCTGGTGGAGGAGGTATATGGCCAGACTGTGACGCCCTCCGAAGACCAATGCTTTCGTCCACAGGCGCGTCTTTTCGTCGTCGACCGGGCGCTTTGAAAGGGCTGTCACGAGACGCGCATGCACCAGTTTTGCGGTGCCGAGGCCAAGCAGGAAGGGTGCGAGCCACGGCAGCAGCGGCACGTAGTCGTTCGAGCGTGGGATCGTTTCGGAAAGGCCGATCCACCAGAGATAGGGCGCGTCGAAGATCGCGGAGCGGAGATAGAGGGGGGCGGCGAAGGCGGCGGCCGCAGCCGCGAACGAAACAATCGCCGGAAGGGGCAGGAAAAGAAGACCGATGAGGCTTGCCGCGGCAATGGAATGCAGGATGCCGAAGAATATGAAGGTGTTGGGGAAGGCGAACCAGGTCGCGATACTGATGATCGCGGCCGCTCCGGCAATCTTGGCGAACCGGCGCATGAAGGCATCGAACCGGATCTTCGGCCGTTGCCCGAGCACGAGGCTGTAGCCAGCCAGAAACAGGAAGCTGCTGGCAATCAGCCGTGCAAACATCTTCCACCCGCCGGTGCCGGCGGTCCCGGCGGCGACGTAGCCGAAGAATTCCAGATCCCAGACGAAATGGTAGAGCGCCATGGCCACCAGCGCCAGGCCGCGCAGCACATCGATAAAGACGAGCCGGTTTCGGCTGCCGGTCGTCGGCTGCGGTTCAACGGTCGAGGTCATGTTGGTATCGGACATGGTGTTCGCCATCCTGTTGGCGCGAATGAGTATGGCAGGCCTGGCTTGCGCCAGACCGCCTTGATTGCTCGGAAAAAGACAAAATGCGGCAGAAACCCGTTCGGCGATATCCGCGGTGTACCGGACAAGCTGTTAGCGGGCGGCGTCCTGCAGCAGGGCTGCCCGCGCCTCGGAGAAGAATTGCCGGCGTGTCAGGACGAAGATGACGAAGATTGTCAGGCCGACGAAGGCGTAGGGACTGATAAACCAGCCAAGATAGCCGATCGACAGGAAGATCGCCCTGAGGCCGGCATTGAAGTGCTTGGCGGCAAGTACGTTCATGCGGACGGCCCGTTCGGCCGCAATCTCGGCGGCGTGCCGGTCGCGGATCATGTCCGCTGTCATCGGTATGCCGCCCATCAGGATCGAGCAGTAGTTGAACAGGCGATAGGACCAGCCGAACTTGAAGAAGGAATAGCCGAAGAGGCAGGTGAGCCCGGCGACCTTCAGCTCGAAGGCCGTCCGCCCGCCATGGAACACATAGGGCATGTCGGCGAAGATCATCTGAGCCTGCTCGGTCGCGCCCAGGAGCGCGAAGCAGCCGCCGAGCGCAAAGATCGTCGTCGAAGCGAAGAAGGCCGTGCCCGCCTGCAGCCCGGCAATGATCTGGGTGTCGATCATTTTCAGGTCGCGGTTGAGCGAGTTGCGAATCCACCGGCCACGATGGTCGTTCATCAGCCGTGTGAGGCTGATGCGTTTGAAGCCGCGCGTGCCGTCTGTCGCCCAGCTGAAGCCGGCCCACAGCAGGATGAACACGGCAAGTGCTATGTAATCTTCGAAGGTCATACACGTGTTTTTGGCATGGCTTTTGGAAATTGCAAGGCCGGCACGCCTGTGGAGAATCGGTGCCGCATCAACTAGTGTGATGAAATTGCGGCGGAATTTCTTCCGGCAGAAATGCGCGAACTCCAGCGCTTGGTGCCTTGGTTCGAACGCCGGCGTGCGCCTGACACCTTTCTGCCATATTTCACCGTTGCGTCTTTACACTTTCTTCAGTATGCATTGCGCCATGCGCGGGCCCTTGATGTGTGGCCCGCAGCCGTTGAGAGTTTTTCGGAGACATCATGGACAATACAATACAGAAGTCTTGCTGGGGCGTGACTGCTCGCGCCGTAGCCGGTTTCGCTGGCGTTCTTGTTCTTGCTTATCTTTTCGGCGGCCTTTGATACCCAAAAGTCCTCTGATTGACAGCGCGGCTTCCCGGAAGCCGCGCTGTTTTGATTCCTGCCTGTCGCAACGTAAAGCCGAGAGACCGCAAACCCACTCCCCAGCGCAATGTCGCACCAACGGGATCGAATGTCGGTTGATCGCCTGATCGACAGGGATAGGATGGCTTAGGGTTTGATCCTATATCTAAGCGTGAGGGTACTGCTTCGGTCTTGAGGAGAGATCGAGGTTTGTATCGACTGTGCAATCATGCATATGACGGCATCCGGCGATCGGCCGGGCGGCATATGTTCAGGCTCCGGGCAGGCAATTCATGTTTCTTTCCGTCTTCGACGTCTTCAAGATCGGCATTGGTCCTTCGAGTTCGCATACGATGGGGCCAATGTCGGCCGCCAATCGCTTTCTCGAGCTCATCCTGTCCGATGAATGGCCGCGGCCTTCGCATGCGTCCGTCGCTGCCATCAAGGTTAGCCTGCACGGCTCGCTCGCCCATACCGGCATCGGCCACGGTTCGGGCAGGGCGGTTGTGCTCGGGCTTGTCGGCGAGCGTCCCGATCGTGTCGACCCCGACCGCATGGATGCGCTGATCGACGACGTCGAACGCACTGGGCGCATCACGCCGCCGGGCCATCCGTCCTATGAATTTCAGCCGAAGACCGATCTGATCTTCGACAAGAAGGTCCCCTTGCCGGGCCATGCCAACGGCATGTCCTTCTCGGCCTTTGACAAGGACGGCCGCCTTCTGCTCAAGCGCATCTACTATTCGATCGGTGGCGGTTTTGTCGTGACCGACACGGAACTCGAAGCCATGCGCGCCTCGAAGAACAAGCCCGCCGGCGTCAAAGTGCCGTTCCCCTTCAGCAGCGCCGTGGAAATGCTCGAGATGGCGGCCCGCTCCGGCATGACGATCGCGCAGATGAAGCGGGCAAACGAAGAATGCACCATGTCGCCTCAGGAGTTGAATGAGGGCCTCGATCGCATCTGGGGCGCGATGAGCAACTGCATCGATCGCGGGCTCAGCCAGGACGGTATCATGCCCGGCGGCCTCAAGGTGCGTCGTCGTGCTCGATCCATTCATGACAAGCTGCAGGAAGAGTGGCGCTCCAACAAGATCAATCCGCTGCTCGCCAACGACTGGCTCAGCGTCTACGCCATGGCGGTCAATGAAGAGAATGCGGCCGGCGGTCGCGTGGTGACGTCGCCAACGAACGGTGCTGCAGGCGTCGTTCCGGCGACCATCCGCTATTACATGCATTTCCATGACGATGCCGACCAGGACGGCGTTCGCGACTATCTGCTGACCGCTGCCGCCATCGGCGGCATCATCAAGCACAATGCGTCGATTTCCGGTGCCGAAGTCGGCTGTCAGGGCGAGGTGGGCTCCGCCTCGGCGATGGCGGCGGCGGGTCTTGCCGCCGTTATGGGTGGCACGCCGGAGCAGATCGAGAACGCAGCGGAAATCGCGCTTGAACATCACCTCGGCATGACCTGTGATCCCGTTGCCGGCCTGGTGCAGGTGCCCTGCATCGAGCGCAATGCGCTCGGCGCGGTCAAGGCAGTGACCGCCGCGTCCCTGGCGCTCAAAGGCGATGGCCAGCATTTCGTGCCGCTCGACGCCTGCATCGAAACCATGCGCCAGACCGGCGTCGACATGAACGAGAAATACAAGGAAACCTCGACCGGCGGCTTGGCGGTCAATGTCGTCGAATGTTGAGTGGCGCGCGGACGATTGTGGATGAGGCTGCGCAATTCGCTTGACCGTGACGGCCGGACGGGTGTTCAAAAACAGCCATGTCTCTGCATCTCATAAAGCTCTGCGTCGGGGCGGAATCGATAGAGGATCTGCGCGAATGGGTTTCGCGCAAGGCTCTGACTGCGATTGCCGCCGGCCTTGAACCGCACTCCTACCATACCACCCGCATGGTCCCGAAACGCATGGAAGAGCTGCTGGAAGGTGGCTCGCTTTATTGGGTCATCAAGGGCCAGGTGCAGGCGCGCCAGCCGCTGATCGGCATTGAAACCTTCACCGACGGCGAGGGGGTCGGGCGCTGCAATCTGCTGCTCGGTCCTGAAGTCGTTGAGACCGAACTGCAGCCGCGCCGGGCCTTCCAGGGGTGGCGCTATCTCAAGGACAATGAAGCACCGCGCGATCTGGCGTCGCTTTCCGGTGGCGGAGCCGAGATGCCGCTTGAGCTTCGCCGCGAGCTCGCCGAACTCGGTCTGCTCTGACGGGCGAACTTTCGCACCGCTTGCTGCGCCTTTTGCCTTTATCGCCCATGTTGGTCACCACCGCTACGCTTCCGCGCGGCATGCTGGGCCCAACGAAAAAGGCGGCCGAAGCCGCCTTTGAATATCAGTCTGTTCAGAGAATGCGCATCTTCAGCGGCTGGCGACGGCCGGGCGCCGTCACGTGAAGATGAATGCCAGCGCGCGGCTGCGTCGAGCGCCAGGCTCTAGCACCATGTGTTAGCAGCATGCCCACCAGATCCTTGGTCTTCGCCTTCGGACGGTTCAGACCGAGATCGGCAATACGCATCGCTGCCTCATGCAGCGGATGCAGATTGATGCGCGACGGTTTTGCCCGTCGCCCCGGCAAGGGAGTAACACCCGGAACATTCTCGTTCATTGCCATAACTAACCTCGTACGCTTTACAAAACCGAGGAGGGCGTCCGGACAAATACAAACCGGACGCCGAAACTAATCACCCGTCTACTGCTGGGCAGCCCAGCAGGAAATGCCTTTCTTCTTCAACGTCTTGCATGCGTTGATCGCCGCATTCTGGTCATCGAAGCCGCCAAAGCGGGCGCGGTAGACCTGTGCGCCGCCGTTGCTGAAGGCGACGGTGAAGGGTGTTGCCTTGCTCAGCGCCTTGCCACCCTTGTCCTTGGCATTGCCAAGCAGCGTCATGGCCTGGTCCTTGTCCGGCGTCGCACCGATCTGGATGACCCAGCCCTGAGGTTGCGGAACTGGCTGCGGTTCGGCTTCGGCCGCAACCGGCTCGCGCTTGGGAACGGAGTTGGTGATCTGAGCGTCGACCATGCCGGCCGATACCGGCTGGCGTGACAGCTTGACGCTCTGGGCGTCGAGCGTATTGGGAACAATCTTCGGCGAAAGGACCGGGTTGTCCGACGCACGCTGGGTGCCGGCATAGGCCATCTGCACGCTGTTGGTATTCTCGCCATTGTAGCGAACGGCCGGAACCGGTCCGGTGTTCGGCAGATCGAGACCGGCTGCGGCGGCGACGGGGCTGGCAACCGGTGTTTCCGCGACCTGCGCCACAGCGATCGGTTCTTCGGCAACCGGTGCGACCGGCGTCGGCGCGGTTTCGGCAATCAGGTTGCCACCGCCGCGGCGCGATGCGGCCGGCATGTATTTTGCCACGAGGCGGCGCATCTGGGCGTCGCGGCTGGCGCCCGACGTGCCGCCCATGACGACGGCGACGATGCTGCGGCCTTCGAGCTGCGCCGAGGTCACCAGGTTGAATCCGGAAGCGCGGGTGTAACCGGTCTTGATGCCATCGACACCGCGCACATTGCCGAGCAGGCGGTTATGATTGCCGATCGTCTGTTTGCCGAATTGGAAGCTGCGGGTGGAGAAATAATCGTAATACTGCGGAAAATGCTGGCGAAGCGCGAGGCCGAGGCGCGCCTGATCGCGCGCGGTGGTGCGTTGCTCCGTGTTGGGCAAGCCGTTGGCGTTGCGATAGGTGGTGCGCGTCATGCCGAGCGCCCGTGCCTTGTTGGTCATCATACGGGCAAAACGCTGCTCCGAGCCGCCCAGCAACTCGCCAAGCGCCGTCGAGGCGTCGTTGGCGGAACGGGTGACGAGCGACAGGATTGCCTGCTCGACTGTGATCGATTGCCCCGCCCGCACGCCGAGCTTCGACGGCGGTTCGGCTGAGGCGTTCTTGGAGAAGGGAACGGGCGTCGACTTACTGATCCGGCCGGCTTCGAGCGCCTCGAACGCCAGATAAAGCGTCATCATCTTGGTCAGCGAGGCGGGATAGCGCAATTCGTCGGCATCCTCGCCGTAAAGCACCTTGCCGGTCTTAGCGTCGACGACGATGCCCGAATATTTCGGGTTGGCCAAAGCGGGCGCTGCGAAGGCAACCGATGCAACGGTGCCCGCAAGGACGATCCGTCCGACCATCTTTGAAAAAGCGCCGAACGGGCGTTTCGCGAGATCAAGAAAACCTGATTGGGACACTACGCTACTCTTCATTCTCATGTCATGGGTGTTGTCCGGACGCCGCCTCCGGGAACGACCGTTCCTGAGACAGTATCGGCATAGCGTTACCAATCGGTTTATGATGAATGATTGGTTTCCGGGATCGGACGCATTTGTACAGGGGCGATACCGGTGTAGCGCAATGGTGCGGCGCTGAAGCCAGCACCACAGCACTTGGACGAAATCAGGGCACGAGATGGCTTTTGACGAAGCCTTCAACAGCATTGTCGATTTCGCGCCACTGCGGCAACAGATTGCGGGAGAAGCGGTAAAGGACGACAAGGTCCTTGCCGACATGAATATCGCGCTGGCAGTCTGCGCTGGTTGACGTTTCGTTCGCGCCAGGCTCCAGGCAGCGCACGACATAGGGTGGCTCCTGCTCTCGCTCCGCAGTGAAGAAGGCCTCGCCGGCATAACTCGATGCCGCTTTGACACCGTGTCGCGTCAACCCGCCGGGGCCGGAGCTCGTAGGCCCATCGAAAACCTGGGTGTAGATGGGCTCTAGTCGGCCGGACATGTCGCGCGACATGGTGCTCTGCGAAATCTGCAGGAAGATCAGGGCTTCGGGACGGTTGACGTCATTGAAGAGGTGGCGGTTGTCATCGCTGTAGCCTTCGAGCGAAGGCCAGGCCAGGTAGAGATCGACGCGTTCGGCGATCGAGGTCGCGCGCTGGTTTTCAAAACGAATGACGTTGGCAGGCAACCGCAAGTGATCTTGTCCGATAAAGATATCGTAGGGCGTGAGGATCGACGTGTGGCCGGCAAGCGCGAGGTTTTCGCCGAACCAGCGCCCCGTCAAAGAAAGCGCCGCGGTTGCCGCGGCAAGCAACGCAACGACCGCGGCAATTTTGTAGACGAAGCGTCCTGAAAGAAGCGGGCTGAGTTCCGGCTCCGAATTCCCGTTGGAAGAGGTGCTCATCAATGGGGCGTCCCGTCGCGGTTGCCGCGCGAAATGTGGCGGTTCAGCTGCCGGTCGTCGATCGGTGGCGGCATCGGACCCTGGCAGGGTTTGCTTGCTCGACGCTGGTCGAAGATGGTTAATTTTCGATGAAGTCGACGTGGGTTCCGTTGGTGCCTGCCTGACCATGCTTTGGCCGGGCTGCCTAAAAACGAAAAAGACCGGTTCCGAGGGACAGCGGAACCGGCCAGGGCCTGGTCTGAAACGGGGATGGAACTGACCGAAGCCCGGTAAATTGAGTGTGGCGCGGGACATCACCCAACCGCGCCACAAGTCACTTTACTGCGGCCTACTGGGTGCGGACGCTGCCGACGGCGACCGTGCGGCCATCCTGCAGCTTGACCCAACGGCCGGCATGTTCCGTCGACTGCCGCTTGAGGTAGGTGTATTCGGTATCCGACCACAGCAGCACCTTGTTGCGCATGTTGTCGAGGATGAAGTCGCCGCGATCGGTGCGGACGGTCAGCACCGCGTGGCCATCACCATTCGGCTGAAGGACGACGGTGATCAGAAGATCGGAGGCGGAGAAACCGCTTTCGATCAGCTTGCGGCGCTTCAAGAGCACGTAGTCTTCGCAGTCGCCAACGCTGTCCGGGTAGGACCACTTTTCTTCGACGCCGTGGATTTCCATGTCGGTCATCGGCGTGATCGCCTGGTTGACGTCGAAGTTGACCTCGAGAATTTTCTGCCAGCCTTCGCGTGTCAGGACCATCGGACCGCGGTCGGCGCCGTTCGCGCGGCATTCGCCCGGATTGATCTTGCAAAACTCGTAGTGACCGATCGGCGGATTGGTCGAGCCGGTCACAGCCATATTCGCCGGCAGGGCCAGCGCGCCTTCTGTCAGGCTGCCGGTGAAAATTGCGGCGACAGCGATCATCTTGGTGATTGTCTTGAGCATGATTGTCTCCCCGTTATGGTTCGACAATGGCACGGACATTTTTATCGCTCGCGAATATGCGAGGTAAAACAAAGTACAAATGAAAATCGTATCAGAATAAAATAAGAATAGAATTTGAGATGTATTTAAATCGGATTTGATTCAATTTTTATCGATCTTGACGTTCCAGCGATCGCGAAGGTGGAATTTGTTAGGCATCCAAATGGTTGCGGGAACACCGTTTTTTGGGGGCGTGTCGACGGAAGCTAGGCTGATTTGGAGGCGTACGATGGCGGTCGAAGGCGTCCGCGAGGAGAAAATTCGCAACTTTGCATCCCGCTCGAATGCTTGATTAAAGCGTGAAATCAATGTGGAGAGCGAAAATGTCGAGAAAAAATATTTGAAAAAAGTTGTGCCGAAAATCGGCAGAAAGAACATGGGATGTGCTGAAATGGAGCAAATGCGTCCAGATCCAAGCACGCGCGCAAGCTCTCCCGGTCGATTGTCGAAGGAACTCGGCCGAATGGTGCCATGGCGAATCCGCGGTCTCGCCTCGGACATGCCGGTCGTCGGTTGCGCTATACGATGCACCCGTGGTCGAGGCGTCAGAGGAAAAGTGTTGGCAATGTCGGTGAGCTAGCGACCGAACCTGTCTGGTACAGGACACGCAGAAGCGTTCTGCGGTAGCGCCATGCGCAAGAGCGTGCACTCAATGCGCGGTCATCGAGGCTGACTGATTGTTTCCTTGGATCGGATCCGGTTCAAGGATAAAGACCTGCAGCGACTAAGACGCGCTGTATCGGTGTGTTCTACAGGAATTCCGTCAAGGCTTCACGGGACTGAACGCCCGAGAATTCGATGGCAACGCCTTCTTGGAAATGACGGACGATCTTGCCCTTCATGTTGCCGAGCCTGATCTGTGTGCCGATTGGCGGGCGGTTTTCAATGTCGACGGCGGCGCCGGACAGCGAAAGGTCGATGATGCGGCAGGGATACTTCGCGCCGGTATCGAGCGTCAGCTCGGTCACTGTCTTGCGCGGTGCAAGGCGGTCATGGCGACGGTCTTCCGGCAGGCCGAGTTCGTGCTTGTTGGCAATCCACGTCAATTGTGCCGCAAGCTTCTCGCGCTTGCGTTCCGTGGCATTGAGCTGGATGACGAAGGCGTTTTCGGCAAGCCGCGACACGGTGCCTTCGAGCCGACCGACGTGATCGATGTAGGCGATGATGCGTTCGCCGGCGCGCGGGCGGGCCGGCGACAACAAAAGCACGTCACCCGGTGACATGTCGACGGCGGTGCAGTCGTATTCGTCGTGATTGGCAAGCATCAGTCGCCCGGTGAGATTCACCGAGACGCGCTGGAACGCGCCTTCCTGGTGCGGCTTCGGACCGGTATTTTGCGCTTGCTGGAACGAGAACATGATCACTCTGCATCGACGTATCTTGGCACGCGAAAGCATAGTGTGATCCGGTTAATAGAAGGTTCGCCCTGCGGTTGGTGCCGGCATCGCTCTCGGTGCGGACCTGCAGCGTTACCCGTCACGACCACCTTCGAAGACGCGCAGGTGTTGAACCCGGCGTATGCCCGGCTGAGTGGCATCGCGCTCAATCGGTTCTTTGAGGAAAGCTGCGGTTCGGTCCGGATCGAGTACCCTGAGGCCTGTGACGTCGAGGCCGGAGACGGGGGTGGCATTCAACCAGTACGGGCGCGATAGCGGAGAGAGCGAGCCGAGAATGCGGTCGCTGTGACCTTCGTTGGACGCAAGGGGGAGGAGCAATGTCTCGGTCTCCAGCTCTCTTCCGTCATCCGTTCGTGCTGTCGCCGACAGGACGACGGGGACATGTTGTGTCATGACCCGCCTGCCGATCTGGAGCACTTTGCCGGCCTGGCTTCCGAGCCAAAGCGTGGCGAACTGCCGGCCGCGAAAATCGTGATCGAAGAGGGCGCAGACATGCGTACCGGCAAGGCGGAATTTCATGCCACCGAAATGATCCCGCTCGAGGATGAAGAGTTGGGGAAGGAGCGTTCGAATTGCTGACGGATCGATCTCGTTGCGACGTGGTAGCTCACGGTCGCCTCGGATGACGTTCCAGTACTGAAACAGCTGCGTCGATGTCTTGTTGCGCATGATGTCGTTCATTCCACTTCTGCGGTCGCCTGTGTCGATCCGGCACAAATCGACCGTTCATTCCTGTCGTATCGATGACAGTGCGAAATTCGTGCCACCCGGAAATTAAGGTTAACAAACGGTTTCGATTGCTGCGGACGCACAGGAATGGCACTTGATTGGACATAACTTCACGAAGGGTTGCCTTCGGCACAGAACTTGAGCTCGCGGTATTGGGGGCTCACGGACCGTTCAGTTTTTACTGGACGGTCTTTTTTTGTTTGCTTATGGCTGGGCGCGCTGTCCGGCTATGCGCAATTGCCCGACCGACGTGGTCGGATCGAAACGGATATGCGGACGGAAGAGAGCATCAGCCATGGAACGAGATCAGGCGGCAACGCCACCGGAGGCGGAACGGGAAGGCGCCGTCAATCGCACGCGCGAGCCAGCTTTCAATTTGCCGGCGGGGCTGACGTGCATTCTGCTGTTCCTCGTCGCCATTCACGCGTTGCGCACCTATGTTTTCTCGGAGAGTTTCGATCGGGAAATCATCCTGAACTTTGCCTTCCTTCCTGCACGCTATGATCATCCGCTTGCCGAGCAGGGCCTCGCCTGGCTCTGGAGCCCGGTGACCTATTCGTTCCTGCACGGAAGCTGGGAACACCTGATCTTCAACATCTTCTGGATGGTTGCCTTCGGCGCGCCGGTGGTGCGGCGCATCGGCATGATGCGGCTTGCGGTTTTCTGGGTTCTTTCAGCCGCCGCCGCCGTAGCACTTCACACGGTTTTTCACTGGGGCGAAATGATCGTCGTCGTCGGTGCCTCGGGGGTGGTTTCCGGCTTCATGGGAGGTGCAGCACGATTCGTGTTCTCACCCAGCGGCCGTATCAGTCGTCAATTCGCCCATCTTAACCGCCGGCTTTCCGTCAAAGAGGCGCTGTCCAATCGTTCCGTCGTCGTTTTCAGCGGCATCTGGTTCCTGACGAATTTTCTCGTCGGATTTGGCATGTTCACGCCAGGCGGTGCCGGCAGCGTGGCATGGGAAGCGCATATCGGCGGTTTCCTCTTCGGCTTCCTCCTGTTCGCCCTGTTCGATCCGCGGGATTGATAGCGGACCGATCCTGTTGCGATCATTGTCAGAACGCTTGATTTCCCCGGAACGCTGGCGCACCATTTGAAACGGCCGTTTTCATTCAAGGGTGACGCGGTCCGTGAAGGCCGGGTGCCGGCAGGTCGATTGCGTCCCTGAGGAGCGTCGCGTTGACCTTGACAGCATCGGAAAGGGTATAGGTTCCATTGCCCGATTGTGCCGCACACGACAGGCCGGAACCTTCCTCGCCGACCCGGCGTCGTCGCAACGGGGAGAAGTGCGCATGTCAGTAAAAGCGATACTCAATGAAAAAGGCCGGAACGTCGTGACCGTCGGTCCTCGCATGACGGTTCAACAGGCTGCAGTCCTTCTACGTGACAATCATATCGGCGCGGTGATCATCATCGATGCGGATGATCAGATCGCCGGCATCCTGACCGAGCGCGATATCGTCGCCGCCATCGCCAAACACGGGGCAGCCTGTCTGGAGAAGCCGGTTTCGGCTGTCATGTGGCAGAACGTCTATTGCTGCACCGAGGACATGTCAGTCGATACGCTGATGGAGATGATGAGCAAGTTGCGGGCCCGTCATCTCCCAGTTGAAACCAATGGGCACCTGGCCGGCATCATTTCGATTGGCGACGTGATCAAGCATCACATCCGCGCCATGGAGCAAGAGGCCGAGCACATCAAGGCCTACATCGCCGGGTAATGGTAAAGGGCGGTTGCCGCCGCCCTTTCGTCACCCGCCTGCGGCATGGTCTCGAATATTCGCGCGGAGCGCCTGTTCGCGTTATGGCCTTTCGCGAAACATGCGACCGGTACGGCCATCTCTTGGGTCAACGCGAAAGCCTGGCGTCGCACCAGCCGTTAACGGACGAGGACTTCCTGCATGCGGCGGATTTCGGCGAGCTTGGCCTTTGCTTCCTGATAGCCGCGATCGATCGCCTCGCCGGCGCGGTGGAATTCCGAAAGCCCGATATCGTTGAGCTTAGGATGGAGCGCGAGATCCGGCGGGTCGCCGGCAAGGCGTGCGCGCGAGATCCGATCCTGGATGATGTTGAAAGCCTGAACCATGACGCTGGTCATGCCCATGCGCGCAGAATGGTGCGTCGGCTCCTTGGCGGGCGGCGTATCGTGGGTCTCGGAGCCGGCGTTGTGCTTGACGACGGCAGAACGCCCATAGAGGTCGTAGTTGAGGTTCACCGCGACGACGAGCTGTTGTTCGTGAGCGCGGCAGACGGAAACGGGGACGGGATTGACGAGCGCGCCGTCCATCAACATCCGGCCGTTGGCCTTGATCGGCTCGAAGATGCCGGGCAGGGCGTATGAGGCGCGGATCGCGGTGATCAGCGAGCCTTTTTCCAACCAGACTTCATGGCCGCTATGCACTTCGGTGGCAACTGCGATAAACGGTCGGTCGAGGCCTTCAATGCTCAAGCCCTGCAGATGCTCCTGCATGCGCTTGGTCAAGCGCAGCCCACCGAACAGGCCTCCGCCGCCGATGGCGAAATCGAGCAGGCCGGCAATGCGCCTGACGGTGAGGGAGCGGGCGAACGTTTCCAGTTCATCAAGTTTGCCGGCGAGATAACAGCCGCCGACCAGGGCGCCGATCGAAGTTCCGGCGATCATGCCGACTTCGATGCCCTCTTCGTCAAGCGCCCGGAGCACACCGATATGCGCCCAGCCACGGGCGGCGCCGCCACCAAGGGCGATGGCGATCTTCGGCGGTTTGGGCGGCACGGCGGGTTCTGATGGTGTTGTCGAGAGTGATGACCCATCCGGGTCGGTCAGGTCGGCAATCTGGCTGCTACGCGTAAAAGTCCAGTTCAACATCCGGCACCTCCAACACCGCCGAACACTTGGCAGCGCAACACGTCCTTCAGAATGCGCGAAGGGCGTTGTGGCGCTCCATGCATTGACTCAAACTTCCGAAGACCCGATTCGATCCTGGAACCACGCAATAATTTTTGAGCGCGCTTGTCTGGAGGATACCCTGCCAAGCCGGCGCTGGTGCCGGCCTTGTCCTTATTCATTGCTGAACGACTGGCACCGTTACTCAGATTACCATCGATCCTGCCGCCGTGTGCGGCGGGGTCGATAAACATTCGCTACAGTCTGCAATACTGCCCGGCTTGTGGCCGTTCCCGGCGAAACTGTATCCTTGCCAAAGGATTAGGCGCCCGCTGGGTTACCAAAATATAAACGCAGTATGCACCCGCGCCAAAAAGGTGCGCAATGCTTAATTTTTGTCATAAACCTTGTTCGGGTCGAAATGCTGATGATCGTCCGTGATCGTGACGGTCGCGCGACCCTGCTCGACGCCGACCGTGCGATAGAAGCAGGAGCGGCGGCCGGTGTGGCAGGTTGCATCGTGCCCGGCGACCGAGACCTTCAGCCAGATGGCATCCTGGTCGCAATCGGTGCGAATTTCCTTCACCGTCTGCAAATTGCCGGAGCTTTCGCCCTTCTTCCACAGGCTCTTGCGGGAGCGGCTGTAATAGTGGGCGACACCAGTCTCGATCGTCAGCGCCAGTGCTTCGGCGTTCATGTGCGCGACCATCAGCAACTCGCCGTCGCGCGCATCGGTCACGACTGCCGTGATCAGGCCCTTGTCATCGAAGCGGGGTGTGAAGGCCGGACCGGATTCCAGTTCGGCCTTGTTGGAAGAGGGGGTCTCGAAGGTCAGCGTCATCGAAGGCTCCGTTGATTGGAGCCTTATTTGAAGCCCCGCAGCATCGTCATGAAACGGGCCTGTTCGGCCGGTTCGGTCTGGAACGTACCCGTAAATGTGGTGGTCAGTGTTGTCGAGCCTTGCTTCTGAACGCCGCGCATCGCCATGCACATATGCTCGGCCTCGATCATCACCGCGACGCCGCGTGGGGCCAGCGTTTCATCGATCACCCGGGCGATCTGCGCCGTCATCGATTCCTGCGTCTGCAGCCGACGTCCATAGATGTCGACCACGCGGGCGATCTTGGAGAGACCCAGTACTCTTCCGTTGGGCAGATAGGCGACGTGCGCCTTGCCGATGATCGGCACCATATGGTGTTCGCAATGGGAGTAGAACGGGATGTCCTTGACCAGCACCATGTCGTCATAGCCGGCAACCTCCTCGAAGGTCCGGCCGAGCACGTCTTCGGCTGCAAGATCATAGCCGCTGAAAAGCTCGCGGTAGGACTTGGCCACGCGTGCCGGTGTATCCAGCAGGCCTTCGCGGCTCGGATCGTCGCCGGCCCAGCGAAGCAGCACGCGGACGGCGTCCTCGGCTTCCTTCTGCGTCGGCCGGTCGCTCGCATTGTCGAGCACGGGGAAATTCTTCACTATGGCATCCATAATGGCCTCTTTGCGCAATACGGGGATTGCTTGACGTTTTATCTTTCGGACAACTCGCCACTGGCCATTCGCCTAACCCTGCAGGCTTGGGTTCCGTCGGCGGGCTCCGGGGCTTTCTGGTCCTTGCTTAGCAGTGCAATGGACCGTCCGGCACGGTTTCCCAAACAACAGGCGACATTTGGTCCTCTTGCGGAACTGTCGCCCCAACACGACATAGCATATAGTATGGTGCCATAGAGATGAAAGAGGCCGAGGGGACTGCGTCGTGCTTTTTTCCTGCCTACAGGAGAAAATCATGCGCCGATCACCCAAAACCGCGAAAAATCAGCCGGAACGCGTCACATGATGGATGACATCTACAACAATCGTATTCTCGACTTCGCCGGCAATATCCCGCGCATCGGGATTCTCGAAAATGCCGATGCCGAAGCAGTGGCCCATTCGAAACTCTGTGGCTCGAAAGTGCGGATCTGGTTGAAGATGGACGGCGACGTGGTCACGGATTTTGCCCACGACGTGAAGGCATGCGCGCTCGGTCAGGCATCGTCTTCGATCATGGCGCGCCATGTGGTCGGCGCACAGGCGAGCGAAATCCGCCAGGCGCGCGACGAGATGCTGGCGATGCTGAAGGCCGACGGCGAAGGCCCAGCGGGCCGTTTCGAGGATATGCGCTTCCTCAAGCCCGTGAAGGACTACAAGGCCCGCCACGCGTCGACCATGCTCACCTTCGATGCTGTCGTCGAAGCGATCGGCCAGATCGAGGCCAGGCGCCTGGCAACGGCCGTTTGAGCCATGTGCCGGGATCCGCGTTGTGAACATTCGACAGCGGCAGGCCCCGTGTCTGCATACAAGGGACGCAATTGGGCTGGTCCGTTCCGCAAGACGCCGGGGCGTCTCATCGGCATGGCCCTCATTCGTGCCTATCAGCTGACCCTTTCCAGTTTCATCGGCAATGCCTGCCGGCATCTGCCGACCTGCTCGGAATATGGTTATGAAGCAATTGCGCGCCATGGCTTGTGGGCAGGCGGCTGGATGACGTTTTTCCGCGTAACGCGTTGCGGCCCGGGCGGCACTCACGGTTTCGACCCGGTGCCGGAACGCCTGAAAGCCAGGCATCTCTGGTATGCACCGTGGCGCTACTGGCAGCCGCGGCCGAAGGGCGGATGAACGCGATGACCATCCCGATGGAGTACCGGCAGGCGTCGGTCGATTTCGACCGGTTTATCGTCGATGCCCGCGACATCGCGGGGCTTCAGACGACGAACCAGGCCTATACGATGGTTCAGGCCGTGCTGCAGACCTTTCGCTGCCGCCTGGACGTCGAGGATGCGATCCTGTTTGCTGATGTCCTGCCGCCGGTTCTAAGAGCGATTTTCATTGCCGCGTGGGATCTTGAAGAGCCAAGGAGCCCATTTTCTGGCCGGACGACGATGACGCTTGAAGTGCAGGCGTTCCGCGGCGATCACAACATTTCGCCGGATACGGCGATTGCGGACGTGGCGGCTGCGTTAAGGAAGAATGTCGACGAAGCGAAGCTCGATCGCGTGTTGGCCCGTCTCCCGGCCGGCGCCGCCGACTTCTGGCGTGCATGAGCCAGGGAGTACCTCGTGTGAACAGTTACATAGCGTTGCTCTACAGCATTGTGCTTGGCGAAGGGCGCCGCGTCGTCATGGCGGACCTGAGGGCCATGGCTGAGAGACTTGGCCACCGGTCTCCGCGGACGCTCGTCGCCACCGGCAACCTGCTCTTCGACGCTGATAACGCCGCCGTCAACGATCTGGAGGCAGCGCTCGAGAACGCATTTGCCGAAACGTTCGGCCGTCATGTCGACATCATCGTGCGCCCCGGCGTCGATTGGAAGAGGCTCGCCGCGACCAATCCGTTTCATGCCGAAGGCGAGGAGGACGGTACCCGCGTTCATGTTCGCGTGATGCGCCAGCCATTGTCCGGCACGGTGCCTGCTGATTTCGAACGCTATTGCACGGCGGGCGAGCGGCTGGCGGTCGTCGATGGTGATCTCTGGGTTCATTTCACCGGCCAGGCGAGCGAATCGAAACTGCTCGGCGCCTTGACCAAAAAACGTCTTGGAGTCGGTACGTTTCGCAACTGGAACACGGTGAAGGGCCTGGCCGCGCTGCTCGGCAGCTAGGCTCGCCTTGCCTTTACTCGGCCTCGAAAAACCTCTATCAGGCCTGCGTCAAATAGCCGGCCCAAGCCGGTCAGTCATACCACACCATACCACCCGCATTCGTTGGCGGGACTGGATAGGAGATCATGATGTCGAATCCCGTTTCCCTTACATTTCCTGATGGCTCCGTCCGCGAATACGCCCCGGGCACGACCGGGCGCGATGTCGCCGAGTCGATTTCGAAGTCGCTGGCCAAGAAGGCTGTCGCCATTGCGCTCGACGGCGAGCTGCGCGACCTGTCCGACACCATCGCCGACGGCCGCATCGAAATCGTCACCCGCGACGACAAGCGTTCGCTTGAGCTGATCCGTCACGATGCGGCACACGTGATGGCGGAAGCCGTGCAGGAACTGTGGCCCGGTACGCAGGTGACCATCGGTCCGGTGATCGACAACGGCTTCTACTACGACTTTGCCAAGAACGAGCCGTTCACGCCCGACGACCTGCCGGTCATCGAGAAGCGGATGAAGGAAATCATCGCCCGCAACAAGCCGTTTACCCGGGAAGTCTGGTCGCGCGACAAGGCCCGCCAGGTGTTCGCCGACAGGGGCGAGGCCTATAAGGTCGAGCTCGTCGACGCGATCCCGGAAGGCCAGGATCTGAAGATCTACTACCAGGGCGATTGGTTCGACCTCTGCCGCGGTCCGCACCTGGTGTCCACTGGCCAGATCGGCACGGCCTTCAAGCTGATGAAGGTTGCCGGCGCCTATTGGCGCGGTGACAGCAACAACCCGATGCTGACCCGCATCTACGGCACGGCCTGGCATACGCAGGAAGAGCTCGACCAGTACCTGCACATCCTGGCCGAAGCGGAAAAGCGCGACCACCGTCGCCTCGGCCGCGAGATGGATCTCTTCCATTTCCAGGAAGAAGGTCCCGGCGTCGTGTTCTGGCATGGCAAGGGCTGGCGTCTGTTCCAGACGCTGACGGCCTACATGCGCCGGCGGCTTGCCAATACCTACCAGGAAGTCAACGCACCGCAGGTGCTCGACAAGTCGCTGTGGGAAACCTCGGGCCACTGGGGCTGGTACCGCGACAACATGTTCAAGGTGACCGTTGCCGGCGATGACACCGACGATGAGCGCGTCTTCGCGTTGAAGCCGATGAACTGCCCGGGTCATATCCAGATCTTCAAGCACGGCCTGAAGTCCTACCGCGAACTGCCGGTGCGGCTGGCCGAGTTCGGGAACGTTCATCGCTACGAGCCGTCGGGCGCGCTGCACGGGCTGATGCGCGTGCGCGGCTTCACCCAGGACGATGCGCACGTCTTCTGCACCGATGAGCAGATGGCGGCCGAGTGCCTGCGCATCAACGATCTCATCCTGTCGGTCTATGAGGATTTCGGCTTCAAGGAAGTCGTCGTCAAGCTGTCGACCCGTCCGGAAAAGCGCGTTGGTTCCGACGAGCTCTGGGATCGCGCCGAAAGCGTCATGACCGACGTGCTGAAGACGATTGAGGCGCAGTCCGAGGGCCGGATCAAGACAGGCATCCTGCCGGGTGAGGGCGCGTTCTACGGTCCGAAGTTCGAATATACGCTGAAGGACGCCATCGGCCGCGAATGGCAGTGTGGCACGACGCAGGTCGACTTCAACCTGCCGGAACGTTTTGGCGCCTTCTATATCGACAAGGATTCGGAAAAGCGTCAGCCGGTGATGATCCACCGCGCGATCTGCGGCTCGATGGAACGCTTCCTCGGCATTCTGATCGAAAACTTCGCCGGCCACATGCCGCTGTGGATTTCACCGCTGCAGGTCGTCGTCGCGACGATTACCTCGGAAGCCGACGACTACGGTCGCGAGGTCGCCGAGCTTCTGCGCGACGCCGGGCTGACCGTCGAGACCGACTTCCGCAATGAGAAGATCAATTACAAGGTCCGCGAGCATTCGGTGACCAAGGTTCCGGTCATCGTCGTTTGCGGCAAGCGCGAATCGGAAGAGCGGTCGGTCAACATCCGCCGTCTCGGCTCACAGGCGCAGACGGCGATGTCGCTCGACGAGGCGATCGCTTCGCTCTCTGCCGAAGCGACGGCGCCCGATCTCAAGCGCAAGGCGGAAAAGAAAGCCCGGGGTTAAGACCCCGGGACCTTCGCTCTGTCAGTAAACTGTCATATTAGCGGAATATCCGGATACTGCAGCGCCTTGTACCGGGCCATCCATCGGAGACTTCCGTGCAGTTCAAAGAGCTGTCTTACGCAAACGAAAATGACCGGCGCCTGAAGCGCTGGTTCATCCGCTCGATGGAAGGCTTGGCGGGTCGCAACCGATACGCCAAGCTCTATGCCCGCTGGCGGGCCGACATTGTCGGCAAGAGCGACCGTATCTTCGGCGAGATGCTGCAACTGATCGATGTGCGCCTGCGGCTTCAGGGCGAATGGCCGCCGCGCCACTTGCCGGACACGCCGCTGGTCATCGTCGCAAATCACCCGTTCGGCATCGGCGACGGTATCGCTGTTCTGGCACTCGCCGAGCAACTCGGCCGGCCGTTCCGGGTGCTGATCAACAACGAGCTATTGAAGGTGCCGGAGATGGCGCCCTATTCGCTGCCGGTGTCTTTCGAGGAAACGAAGGAAGCGCTGGCGCTGAACATGGCTACACGCCATGAGGCCGTGCGGCTGCTGAAAGAGGGCGTGACGATCGTGATCTTTCCCGCCGGCGGGGTGGCAACGGCACGTTCGGGCTGGGGTAGGGCCGAGGATCTGCCGTGGAAGATCTTTCCCGCCAAGCTCATTCAGGCGGCGCGCGCCAGCGTCATACCGATCTACTTCGAAGGGCAGAACGGGCGCATCTTCCATCTCGCGAGTAAGGTGTCGCTCACGCTCCGGATCTCACTGCTGATCCGCGAATTCCGGAGGTTGTCGGGTACGACGATCGCGGCCCGCATCGGGCATATCCTGACATGGGAAGAGCTTTGCGCGCATGGCGACCGCAAGGATCTGCTCGGTCGCATCTATGAGGCGGTGTTTTCGATGGCGCCGCCGCGTCGTCGTTTTCTCAGGCGCGCCGGCTAACGCGGCGTGAGGCATTTGCCTTAACGCCAGCCCTCTACCGTAAGATCAATCCTGCGCTTCCGCGGCCGCTTCCGGGCTTGCGGCGGCGCCGCCGTTGGTCAACAGCACTTCGATGTCGGTGTTGACGCCGGCCTTCACCGTGAAATCGCGCTGGTAGATCTTGTTCTTGTTTCTCGCAACGGCCGTATAGTTGCCCTCGAGAAGAACGAGCGTCGGGAACGCGCCTTCCTCCTGGTCGACGATGTCGCCGGCCGAAGTGAGGATCGACCAGCCGGTATCGGCGATGGCTTCGCCACCCGCTTCGGAAACCAGCTTCAGCGTCAGCTTTGCGGCCTTGTGCTGGATCGTCGCCTCGGTGAGCTTGCCGGCTTCCACCTGGATGTCGGCGGTGATCACCGCGTTTGTCGTGCCGTAGTTGGAGCTGACATGGTAGGTGCCGGCGCCAAGGCGGATGACGGTGCTGGGTTTCACGTCGGCGGCAATCAGCGCCCGTTCACCATCGCCCTGCGTTTCGGAGGAGTAGATGGAGAAGCTGAGTTCGCCCGGAGGTATGCGCACATCGCTGCCGGAGACAGCGTTTAGCGTCATGCCGCCGGCATCGAGCACCAGCACCTGCTTGTCGAGCGCACCGTCTTCCGGGATGCGGATCTTGCGCGTGGCGGCTGCACGTCCGAATGCGACGTTGACGAAATACTCGCCTGGCACCAGGCTGAAGGCCGTTGATCCGCCTTCCGACGTTGCCAGCAGCGGCAGCTTGCCATCGCTTCCAGGGATGGGGCTGAACACCCGCCAGGTCAGGCCCGCCTCGACCGGTTGGCCCTTGCCGGTCAGAAGTGCCTCGAGCTTCACGTCCCTCAGCGTGCCTTCCCGCGTGGGGTCGGTGGTCATCGGGCTGAAGCCGGTCAGCTTCGGCATCTTGCGCGTTCCGGAAATCGACGGAAAGCTCTCGAAAGCCTCGGTCGCATCCTGCGCCAGGGCGCTGCCGGCGGTGATGCTTGCGAGTGCGACCGCCAAACCGGTTCTGATGAAAATACGAGGGCAGGTGCGCATGAGAGCAGTTGACTTCCTGACTGGGTGACTCCACTTGAGACGCCGGTATGGCATTTTCGTGGCTGCCGGTCGGCGGCAAAATAGTGGAATTCACCCAATATGAAAACCGAAATAAAGCTCGTTGATTATCTCGCGTCCCGGCGATCCATTCCCGCTTTTCAGATGGGCGAGCCAGGACCTGGCAAGGCCGAAGTCGAGGAAATGCTGACGCTCGCCTCGCGCGTGCCGGATCACGGCAAGCTCGCTCCATGGCGGTTCATCGTTTACCGTGGCGAAGAGAGAGCCCGCATCAGCGCCGAATTGAAGACAATGGCACTCGCCAAGAAACCTGATCTTTCGGAAGAAATGATCAAGGTGGAAGAGACACGGTTGTCGCGCGCGCCCGTGGTCGTCGCAGTGGTCAGCAAAGCGGCCCCGCATTTCAAGATCCCGGAATGGGAGCAGCAGATGTCGGCCGGTGCCGTCTGCCTCAACTTGTTGATGGCGGCCAACGCGCTGGGCTACGCTTCCAACTGGCTGACCGAATGGTACGCTTTTGACGAAGCGGCGTATCCGCTGCTCGGTGTCGAGCCGGGCGAAAGGGTCGCCGGCTTTATTCACATCGGCACCGCCATGGTTCCGCCGACCGAGCGTCCGCGCCCGGAGTTGGCCGAGATCGTCACTTGGGTCGGAGAAGAAGCCTGATGTTCTACGATACGGCCGCAAACAGGCATGGCCTGCCGCACGATCCGTTCAAGGCGATCGTCTCGCCGCGGCCGATCGGTTGGATTGGCACCCGCGCCGCGGACGGGTCGCTGAATGTTGCGCCCTATTCCTTTTTCAACGCGATCAGCGACCGGCCAAAACTCGTGATGTTCTCGTCGAGCGGCTACAAGGATTCCGTGCGCAACATCGAGGCAACGGGCGAATTCACCGCCAGCTTCGCAAGCCGCAACCTGAGCGAGGCCGTCAACAAGACCTCGATTGCGGCCCCCCATGGCGAGAGCGAGTTTCAGATCGCCGGATTGACGCCGGTTGACGGCACCTTGGTCAATGCGCCGTTCGTCGGCGAGGCCTATGCGGCGCTCGAATGCCGGATGACCGAAATGTTTCAGCCCAAGGGGCTCGATGGCGAGCCCTCGGACAATTACGTCGTCATCGGACAGGTCGTCGGCATCCACATTCGCGACGAGGCAATCCGCGACGGTCGTTTCGACATGGCGACGGTGCGCCCGCTCGCCCGCCTCGGCTACATGGATTATTGCGACGGTGGCGATGTGTTCCAGATGGTGCGGCCGACGCGCTGAACCGTTTTCGTTTTGCTGATGCCTGCGGCCGATCGCGTCAATCGTCGCTATTCAGCCATGCCGCCTGCTCCGGGGAGCGGCAGACCACGGATGAAAACCCATCGGCGCGGCTGGCAGCAAATGCCTGCCGGGCAGCAAGCTCAGTGATGGCCGTCTGCGGCAACACGTCGTAACAGGCTAGACCCGCTTCATGGGCGCGAAGAACGGTGGCGGCACGCCCGGCGGCAACAGGCGCCGCCGTGACCTGGTCCTGCCGTACCGGGAGTGGTTCGCAGCCTGTCGCCGCCGCTAGCTTTTGGCCATCGAACACAAGTCCTTCGAGACGTGGTGAGCTTTCGTGAAGAGAGTAGGGTGAAAGCACGCTTTCCGGGACCGCACCATATTCCGCAAGAATAGCTATCTGTTGCGGATGAGAACCGGTGCTTGCCTCCGCGACACGCAACATGACGTCGAGCTTCTGCACGTCCGCACGGCTCCGGCATTCGGAGAGCAAGACGCCGTCAATATCGTTGCGGAGCAGCGCGAAGAGCGCATCCTCCGTCACGCGGTTGATCGGAGGGATCCGTGCGAAGATGCGCAAGGCGCTTCTCGCGACGCCCGCTGGTCGAGCAAGCGTGTCGCCACCAAACCTGAGTTCGACAATGAGGCCATCAACACTTCCGAGGACAGAGGACGGGGGGACAGGCGCTTCGGCGCCCTGAAACAGCAGCGGCTTCATGGTTTTGAAGCGGTTAACGGACATGGTGAACCAATCTTAAACCTTTGCCGGCTAGGCTTCCAACATCAGGTGGCTTTGGGTGTCTAGTGGGGCGTCGGTGATCATACAAGCATTTCTTCGCTGGGTGGAAACGGCGAGAACGGGCGATCGGGCTCGCGCTGCACGAGCCCTCGGCCGGGCGTATGTCGACGCGCAGATGAACGGCATCGATCGTCAGGCCGCCGAAATGGCCATGACCTTTCTGCTCGACGATCCCTCGCCAAAGGTGCGTTTCGCTCTGGCGGACGTGCTTGCCGCATCGTCCGATGTTCCGCGCGCCATCGTTCTCGGTCTTGCCGAAGACCAGCCTGAGATCGCCTATATCGTCATTTCACGCTCGCCCGTTCTGACGGACGATGATCTTGTCGATCTTGCTGCCCGCGGCTCGGTCGAAACGCGGGCGCTGATTGCGGCGCGTACGTTCGTTTCCCGCTCGGTCTCAGCCGCTATCGCCGAAATCGGCGGCGAAGAAGAAATGCTGATCCTGCTGGAAAACGCCGGCGCGCAACTGTCGCGCCGGTCGTTGAAGCGGATCGCCGACCGCCTCGGCCATTCCGCATCCGTCCGCGACCTTCTGCTTGATCGTGCTGATCTTCCAGGTGACGCGCGGCACGCGCTTGTCGAAGAGGTTGGGGCAGCCCTTGCCGCATTCGGCCTGGTCCAGATGGCGATAGGCACGTCACGGGTAGAGCGCGTCACGCGCGAGGCCTGTGATGTCGCAGCGGTCGGCATGGCTGGTGCCCTGGCAGTGAACGAATTGCCGAACCTCGTCGCCCATCTGCGCGAAACCGGCCGTCTGACGCCGGCCTTCCTGCTGCACGCACTTGTCACGGGCCGGGCGGAGTTTTTCTCGGCCGCGATCGTCGACCTCTCCGGCGTTGCGGAAAAGCGCGTTCGCTCGATCCTTTCGAGCGGCCGTATTCATTCGATCCGCGCGTTGTTCGAGAGCGCCGGTCTCGGGCGCGACGTCAGCGAAGCGTTTGCCGAAGCGGTCCTTCTTTGGCGCAGGGATGGCAATACGGGTGCTGACGATTGCCGCGCCTCCGTCTGCTCGGCGCTGCTTACAAGCCTGCGCGGCCAAGGTGCGTCTTCGCCGGCATGCAATGCAATGGCGGAAATTCTTGAGCGACTGGCCTTTGCCGAGCAGCGGCAGTCGGCTCGCGACTATGCTCAATTGGCCGCGCGCCAAGCCGCCTGACGTTGCCTCACCGAAGTTGAAGCCGAAGGGGCTACAGCTTCGTTGAGGTCACGCCGCCGGCATACGCGTTGATGCTGATCTCGCCTTCCTGCGTCAGTCGGTGAACCGCCGCGCCACCCAGGAGTAACCGTCCTCGATGTAGTGAACCGGCTTGCTGACGAGGCTTTTCAGCTTCTCGCGGTCGGGGACGGCGCCGGAGAGAAATTCCAAAGTCCGTTTCGGCAGGCCCGGTTGCGGCTCGGTCACCTGAGGTGATGGCGTCTCGGGCCGTGGTAGGGGAGCAGCCACCTCCTGCTGCGGTTCGTTGGTTGCAAGGCCGGGGCCGGAGCTCTCGCAGACGGCAACGACCACCGGATAGTTGGCGTTGGAGAAGCGTGGCAGCTGTTTCTGCGAATCGGTATCGCACTGCGCGATTGAGGGCCATGCCCCATCCACGGTCGAAATATATTGGCACTGGTTCACGTCGTGGTCACAGCCAAGAATGGTCATGACGATCAGGGCGGCTTTCATGGTCTGGCTGTGTCCATCTGGTGCATGATTGTGCGTTTTCTGACGTCAACTTATGCCTGCGTGATTCTTCCTGAAATGGGGCGATGGCTTGAATGCGCAGAAACAATTTGTTTCGTCGCGTCATTCGGATTGATGGGGCAGGTCCGTTTGTTGCGCAATTTGACGTATTGGCTCCCGATACGCCCGACCGTAGTTTCTTCCGCGAACCGTACCAGAACTCAGAATCAGCCATGGATCAAAAATTGCCTGAAGTCACGATTGCCGAAGAGCCGCCGCGGCAGCCGGAAATCCTGCGCCTCCTGGAGATGTCGGACGCCTATGCCGCCTCGCTCTATCCCGCCGAAAGCAATCATCTTGTCGATGTATCGGCGCTGGAGCAGCCGGACGTATCATTCTTCGTTGCCCGCTTCGACGGGGCGATCGTTGGTTGCTGCGCGCTGGTCGAAGCCGGCGATGGCACGGCGGAGATCAAGCGCATGTTCGTCGATCCCCAAGCGCGGGGGCTGAAAGTCGGCAAGCGCCTTTTGCAGGCAATCGAGCAGCGCGCCGTGAGCATCGGGCTTGACGTGATCCGACTTGAAACCGGCATTCACCAACCGGAAGCAATCGGACTTTACAGAAACAGCGGTTATGTCGAGCGTCCGCCTTTCGGCGGTTATCAGCCGGACCCGCTAAGCCTGTTCATGGAGAAGGTGCTGCAGCCGCCTGCTGATCTCGACGGATAGGCCTTGTCGCTTCTGGCACCACAGCGGGTGCCCGTCGGCCGGCAAGCAGGTAGGCACCGCGACGGATCGGTTGGTCAGATGTCGAGATTGTCGGCGAACACTGCCCGCTCCTGGATGAAGCGAAAGCGTGCGTCGGCCTTCGTACCCATCAGGTTGTCGACGGCTTCGCGCGTGCCTTCGAAATCGACGTCGTCGATCTGCACCTTCAGCAACGTACGGAACTTCGGATCCATCGTCGTTTCCTTGAGCTGCGCCGGCAGCATCTCGCCAAGACCCTTGAAGCGGCCGACTTCCACCTTGCCGCGGCCGTTGAATTCGGTGCGCATCAGTTCTTCGCGATGGGCATCGTCGCGCGCGTAAAGCGTCTTTGAGCCCTGGCTCAGGCGATAAAGCGGCGGCACGGCGAGATAGAGGTGGCCGCCGCGGATGAGCTCGGGCATCTCCTGATAGAAGAAGGTGATCAGCAGCGAGGCGATATGTGCGCCATCGACGTCGGCGTCGGTCATGACGACGATGCGCTCGTAGCGAAGATCCTCTTCACGGTACTTGCTGCGCGTGCCACAGCCGAGCGCCTGGATCAGGTCGGCGATCTGCTGGTTGGCGCCCTGCTTTTCGCGGCCGGCGCTGGCGACGTTCAGGATCTTGCCGCGCAGCGGCAGGATGGCCTGGTTGGCGCGATTGCGCGCCTGCTTGGCCGAGCCGCCAGCCGAATCCCCTTCGACGATGAAAAGTTCGGCGCCATCAGCGGTGTTCTGCGAGCAGTCGGCAAGCTTGCCGGGCAGGCGCAGCTTGCGCACGGCGGTCTTGCGGTTGACTTCCTTTTCCTTGCGGCGGCGAACGCGCTCGTCGGCACGCTCGATCACCCATTCGAGCAGCTTTGCAGCCTCCGCCGGATTGTCGGCAAGATAATGGTCGAAGGGGTCGCGCAAGGCGTTTTCGACGATGCGCTGCGCCTCGACGGTTGCCAGCTTGTCCTTCGTCTGGCCGACGAATTCCGGTTCGCGGATGAAAACCGACAGCATGCCGGCGGCTGAAATCATCACGTCATCGGTGGTGATGATCGCGGCACGCTTGTTCTGCGTCAGCTCGGCGTAGTTCTTCAGACCCTTGGTGAGCGCGATGCGGAAACCCGCCTCGTGCGTCCCGCCTTCGGGTGTGGGAATGGTGTTGCAATAGGAATGGACCTGCTGGTCGCCGCCGTACCAGGTGACCGCCCATTCGAGCGAGCCGTGGCCGTTCGACTTCTCGGATTTGCCGGCAAAGATCTCGCGAGTGACAGTGAATTCCTTGCCGAGCGTGGCGGCGAGATAGTCCTTCAGGCCGCCCGGGAAATGGAACACCGCCCGATCCGGAATTTCGGAACCTTCCAGCAGCAGCGACGGATCGCACGACCAGCGGATCTCGACGCCGCCGAACAGATAGGCCTTGGAGCGGGCCATACGGAACAGCCGCGCCGGCTCGAAGCGGGCATGCGGTCCGAAGATCTGCGGATCGGGATGAAAGCGAACCCGCGTTCCGCGCCGATTGTGGACGTCACCCAGTTCTTCCAGCCCGCCCTGCGGTACGCCGCGCGAAAAGCGCTGACGATAAAGCTTGCGGTTTCTGGCGACCTCGACCTCCAGATCGTCCGAAAGCGCGTTCACCACGGAAACGCCGACGCCGTGCAGACCGCCGGAGGTCTCGTACGCCTTGCCATCGAACTTGCCGCCCGCATGCAGCACCGTCATGACGACTTCGAGCGTCGATTTTCCGGGGAATTTGGGGTGGTTTTCGACCGGAATACCGCGGCCGTTGTCGGTCACCGACAGATAGCCGTCGGCATCGAGATGGACGTCGATGAAGTTGGCATGGCCCGCCACCGCTTCGTCCATCGAATTGTCGATGACTTCGGCGAAGAGATGGTGCAGCGCCTTTTCGTCGGTGCCGCCGATATACATGCCCGGACGCCGACGGACCGGCTCCAGCCCTTCCAACACCTCGATTGCCGAAGCGTCGTAGTCGTCGCTGCCGCTGTTCTTGGGGGCAGGGCGCGGTTCTTCACGCGGGACCGGTGCCGCTCGCGCAGCGGGCGCGGCTTCCGGCGCAACGGGCTTCGGTTGTTCGGGCATTGCAGAGAAGAGGTCGTTGCTGTCGTCCATGGGGCGTCTAGATCATTCCTGTCGTGCGGAGGTGTCAAGGCCATAGCAAGACCTCGGTCTTGTCGCCATCCCCAGTCATTCGAATCACCCGAATTCTGCCAGACTCTTGCAGATTGTGCGAACAAAAGGAGAATGGCGGCGCCGAATGCCTGCAAAATAATGCCTGAGCGTTGGCACCTGTCACCAACTGTTGCTTTGGTGCCGAGCCGATGGCAAGGCTTTGCGACTAACCAGGGAGCCCTTCGTTGTCCGTGTCCACAGCTCATTTTTGCTTTCGTCGTCTTAGCGCCATCGTGCTGTCCTTCGGGCTTGTTGCCGGGGCCGCTGCTTCCGCCGCGGCGCAGGTGCTGAAGCCATACAAGGATGATCTGTTTTCCTACGGCACAGTGCTTGAGCAGAGCGACAATGGCGACTACCGCGTCGTCGATTATCAGGAATTGCGCGACATCAACGGGCGTGACGAAATTCCGGAGCGGCGGGTCAAGCGCGCCTTCGTTTCGCTTGGCGTCAAGGGAGATCAAGTCAACGAAACTATCGAAATCGGTGGGCGTTCTCTTGATGTAACACGCGTCGGTCGGGAGCAGGGCGCTGCATTCAGCGTAATCTTCATCCACGGGCGAGGCGGCGACCGGCGGCTAGGCGCCAACGACTTTTCGTTCGGTGGCAACTTCAATCGTCTGAAGAACCTGGCTGTCGCCAATGGCGGCGTCTACTATGCACCGAGCGTCCGGTCGTTCGATACGGCCGGGGCGGCTGATGTTGCCGGCTTGGTCAAGCTTGTTGCCGAGCGCTCCGGCGGTCGGCCGGTCGTGCTGGCTTGCGCCTCCATGGGCAGCTTCATCTGTTGGGGTGTGGCCCGAGATGCCGGTGCCGTTGCGGCCCTTGGCGGCATGATGATCATGGGCGGCGTCGCCGATCCCGAATTCACCAAGAGTGCCGCGTACAAGGCAAGGCTGCCGATGTTCTTCAGCCATGGCAGCAAGGATAGCGTCTATCCGGCCGAGAGCCAGAAGGCCCTCTATGGTGCGTTGAAAGGGCAGGGATACCCGACCCGCTTCGTGCTGTTTGAAACCGGTTCGCACGGAACGCCGGTTCGCATGACCGATTGGCGCGACGCCTTGAACTGGATCGGCAGTCGCTGAAACGCACCGTCCAGCACTCGGCATTTGTTAACCAGACCGGCAATTTCCGGGTGCAACCTGGCCGCTTGTTTCCACCTTTGAAAGCGATCGGCGCGATGATCTTCGGCAGATATTGCTGGGGTATATTTCATGGATGCGCGTACCGAAACACGGCAGGTTCCGCTGTGTGTCGACCTGGACGGCACATTGCTGGCCGCCGATACGCTATGGGAAGGCGCCGCGATCATTCTGCTGCGCAACCCGCTGATGCTTGTGCTGATGCTCATGTGGTTGTGGCAGGGCAAGGCACGCCTGAAACATGAGGTTGCCCTGCGCTCGGGCCGAAAGGCGGAGGACTGGCCGTACCGCCAGGTCGTCCTGGATCGCCTGTCGGCCGAACGTGCCGACGGACGCGAGATTGTGCTGGTGACCGGCGCGGCAGCTTCCGTCGCCCACGACGTCGCAGCACATGTCGGCCTCTTTGCGTCGATCATGCATTCATCAGAGACGCTCAACATGACGAGCAGCCGGAAGCGTGACGCGCTGGTCGAACGCTTCGGCAAAGGCGGTTTCGACTATATGGGCAACAGCCGCGACGACATCGCGGTTTTCGACGTTGCGCGCCGGGCGATCGTCGTGGCACCCGACGCGGCCGCCGAGAAATGGCGCCGCAACCACGACGCGGAGAAACTCGACACCGGCAAGGTCAGCATGCTTGCCCCGCTGAAGTCGATCCGGGTCCATCAGTGGGCGAAGAACGTGCTGATCGGCGTGCCGATGATCCTCAATCACGAAGTGCTGCATGTCGATGCGCTCGTGAGCGTTATCATCGCATTCTTCGCGTTCAGCTTCCTCGCCTCCGCCGTCTACGTGATCAACGATCTGTCCGATCTCGCGAACGACCGGCGGCACGCAAAGAAGCGTAACCGGCCGCTGGCCAGCGGTCAGATGTCGGTTCCGACCGCGTTCACGCTGGCCGTCTGCCTGATCCTCGCCTCGGTTTCGCTGACCTTTCTGCTTCCCTGGAAATTTGCCTGCGTCCTCGCTTTTTATGCCTGCGCGACGACGGCTTACACCTTCGTGCTCAAGCGCAAGCTTCTCGTCGACGTCTTCACGCTCGCCGGCCTCTACACCACCCGTATCGTCGCCGGCGCCGCTGCGACCGGAACGGAGCTCTCCTTCTGGCTGGTGTCCTTTGCGATCTTCTTCTTCCTGAGCCTGGCGCTGGTGAAGCGCTACGTTGAACTGCATGAATTCGACGACAAGGATGGTGGCGCCGTTCCTGGCCGTGGTTACCTCGCGGTCGATTTCGAAATGGTCGGACAGGCAGGTGTGGCCTCAGCCTTCACCTCGGCCCTGGTGCTTGCGCTCTATGTGCACAGCAAGGAACTGCAGGAAATGTACACGACGCCGTGGGCGTTGTGGCCGCTCTGCCCGCTGGTGCTCTATATGCTGTTGCGGATCTGGATGCTTGCACGTCGTGGCATGCTGCACGAGGATCCTGTCGTTTTCATCATGCGCGACTGGCGCAGCCAGCTGACCATGCTGGTCGGGGCGTTACTCATCCTTTTCGGAGCTGTCGGGCCGCAATGAACACGCAAGATTACGAAAGCTGGGGCCGGCTCGATCGCCGGCCGCGGCAGGGCATTTCGCCGGACGACTACGAAGATCGCATCGGTTCGATCGAGCCGGAGACGTTCCTCCCGTTCGGCAACGGTCGCAGCTATGGCGACAGCTGCCACAACGATCTGGGCGTACTGATCGACAATCGCCGCCACGCCCGCATACTCGCGTTCGACCCCGGCACCGGCATGATGACCTGCGAGGCGGGCATTACCCTTGGCGAAGTTCTTGCACGTGCCATTCCCCACCGTTTCTTTCTTCCGGTGACGCCCGGCACGGCTTTCGTCACGATCGGTGGCGCGCTTGCCAACGACGTTCACGGCAAGAACCATCATGCGCGGGGGACCTTCGGCAATCACGTCACCGGCTTCACGCTTTTGCGGTCCAATGGCGAACGCTTGACCTGCACGCCACAGGAAAACCCGGAGCTGTTTGCAGCCACGATCGGCGGCATGGGGCTGACCGGTTTGATCCTGACCGTGAGCCTTCGTCTCAACAAAGTGCCGTCGCCACATGTTCAGCAGCACGCCATTCGTTTCGACAATCTCGACGAATACTTCGGTCTGGTCGACGGCGTCGACGAGGAGCATGAATACTCCGTCGCCTGGATCGACCAGCTTGCAACCGGACGGCGCATGGGCCGTGGGGTCCTGCTCGCCGGGGATCATGCGGATGGCTCGTGCGAGTTTCCGGACATGCCGAAAGGCATGAAACTCTCGGTGCCGTTCTCGCCACCTTTCAACCTTCTCAACTTCGCGACGCTCAAGGCGTTCAACGAATACTATTTCCGCAAGGAGAAGCCGGGCGAAACCGTTTCGACGGTGCCGTGGACGTCCTACTTCTATCCGCTCGATGCCATCGGCGCGTGGAACAGGCTTTACGGTCCCAAAGGGCTCTATCAGCACCAGAGCGTCTACCCTACCGAGAATGCCCGGGAAATCACTGCGATCCTGATGGACACCGCGCGTCGTGCCGGACATGCATCCTTCCTCACGGTGTTGAAGCGCTTTGGGGACGTCGCCTCGCGCGGCCTGCTGTCGTTTCCCCGGCCTGGTTTTACCTTGACGCTCGACTTCGCCAATCAGGGTGAACGAACGGTAAAGCTGCTGGACCGCTTGGACGCGATCGTTGTCGAAGCCGGGGGCGCGATCAATCCTTACAAGGATGCGCGCATGAGCCCACAAGTCTTTGAAAAGTCTTTCACTTCTTGGCGGAAGCTTGAGGCGTTGCGCGATCCGGCGCTGACGTCGAACTTCTGGCGCCGCACCGCGTTGGCTTTGTCAAAATGAGAATGCAGACAATTTTATTAAATTAAATGCGCGAACTTCACGGAATATGCGCCTATTGCGTGTAGTTCATTTCCCGGGACTGGGAGTAAAACTATGAAATATATTCCATTCATTCTCTTCACTGTTCTGACCAATGCGGCCGCACAGCTGATGCTGAAGCAGGGCATGATGTCGCTCGGGCCGATCTCGATGACGGCAGAGACGGCGATCGTTCGCCTGTTCCAGATCGTTTTCAATCCATGGGTCTTTGCGGGGCTCGCGACCTTCGTCATCTCCATGGCATCGCATCTCTACGTGCTGTCGAAGGTGGAGCTTTCCTTCGCCTATCCGTTCCTGAGCCTGGCCTACGTGGCGGTCGCGATCTTCGCCTACTTTGTTTTTCGCGAGGATCTCAACGCCTGGCGCATCGCCGGCATCGCGCTCATCTGCGTCGGAACGGTCCTGATCGCCCAGTCGGGCATGTCTTCCCATAGCGACGAAACGCCGGCCGATGCGGCTGGAGCAAGAACAGCAGATTTCGGGAGCAAGTCATGAAGCATATTATCTTTGGTGGCGACGGGTTCGTCGGGCGGCATCTGGCGCAGCGCCTCGTTCAGGACGGCGAAGATGTCGTCGTCGCCGATATCGTCAAATCCGATCTGTCGCACTACAGCCGCGCGCGCTTCGTCCATTGCGACGTGACGCAGATGAGCGATGTGCTGAAGGTCGGCATCGGTCCGGACGACATGGTCTACAACATGGCGGCCAAGATGCTGTCGCCGTTGCAGATCCGCTCGAAGCGTTGGGATTTCTTCTGGCCGGTCAACTACTACGGCGCCGAGAACATCATGAAGGCCATGGGTGTAGCGAACGCCTCACGCCTTGTGCAGTTCACCACCGACATGATCTACGGCCATACGGTTCAGTCACCGCAGACCGAGGACCATCCGGCAAAGCCGCTCGGCGAATACGGAAAGTCGAAGTGGGCGACAGAACAACTGGCCGTGCAATGGCGCAAGCAGGGCATGAGCATCTCGATCTTCCGCCCGCGCCTGATCATCGGCCCCGGTCGTCTCGGCATTCTCGAAAAACTGTTCAAGCTGATCGACATGAACCTGCCGGTGCCGATGATCGGTTCTGGCAAGGTGCCATACCAGTTCATCTCGGTGTTCGATTGCGCCGAAGCGGCGCGGCTTGCCTGGAAAGGCGGCGTGCCCAACGAGGCCTACAACCTCGGCTCCGACAATCCGCCATCGGTTCGCGAACTGCTCGGCAACCTGATCAAGCATGCCGGCTCAAAGTCCTTCCTGCTGCCGACGCCCGCCTTCGCGGTCAAGCAGACGCTTGCACTCTTCGATCTGATCAACAAGCCGATCATGGATCCGGAGCAGTACCTGATTGCCGACGAACTGTGCGTGCGCGAGACGGGCAAGCTGAAGCATCAGCTCGGCTGGCGGCCGGAGTTCAACGACGGCGATATGCTGGTTGCCGCCTATGACGAATATCGGGCCAAGAAGTCCGGTGCCACGATACAAAACGCCGCTGCCGTACCGGCCGAGTGAGGGGAATGACCATGCTGGATAGACCGAACCGCACAGCCGTCTCGGCACCGTCGCAAGAAGGTGGCGTCGCAAGGCCAAATCTGCTCACGGTCGAGCAGGCGAAAGCCATGTCGATCGGCGATATCACTACGGCCTTCAAGGACCACCTCAATCCAGGCCAGTTGCACTTCATGAAGCTGCTCGGTTTTCACAAGGTGAAGATCGAAAGCGCCGAGGGCATGTATTACACCGACCAGAACGGCCGGAAGATCCTCGATTTCTTCGGCGGCTTCGGCTCGCTGGCCTTTGGCCACAACCATCCGCGCATTCTCGAAGCGCGTCAGAAGTTCCAGGACGAGAAGCGCCACGAGATCGCCATCGCCTTCATGTCGCAATATGCGGCGGCGCTCGCCAAGAACATCGCCGCCTGCTCGCCCGGTGACCTCGACATGGTCTTCCTCGGGTCGTCCGGTTCCGAGGCGATGGAGGCAGCGATCAAGCTTGCCGAGCGCGCCGCCGGCCCGAAGCGACCGAAGGTCGTCTATGCGGAAAATTCTTTCCACGGCAAGACCAAGGGGGTGCTTGCTATCACCGACGGGCAACTCTACCGCGCCGATTTCAAGCTCACTGACAACACGGTGCGTGTTCCCTTCGCCGATATCGCGGCCGTGGAGAAAGCCTTCCAGTCCGATCCGGAGATCGGCGTCATCGTGCTTGAGACCATCCAGGGCGGCGGCGGCATCATCCAGGCACCGGCCGAATACTGGCAGCAGCTTCGCGCTCTGTGCGATCGCTATGGCGTTCTGTGGGTCGCGGACGAAGTGCAATGCGGTTATGGCCGCTCGGGCCGCTTCTATGCTTTCGAGCATTATGGGGTCGTGCCTGACGTTACCGCCCTCGCCAAGTCGCTCGGCGCTGGCAAGGCGGCGGTTGGCGCGATGATCGCGCGGCGCGAAGTCTACATGAAAGCCTATGGCACATCGAAGACGGCGATGATCCACGCCATGGCGACGTTCGGCGGCATGGGTGAAGCTTGCGTCACAGCGATCGAGGGCATCAACGTGCTCTACGACGATCATCTGATCGATCGCGCCGCCGACAGCGGCGACTATCTGCTTGAGCGTCTGCAGGCGTTGAAGGAGAAGTATCCGAAGATCATCAAGGATGTGCGCGGCAAGGGCCTGATGGTTGGCCTGGAGTTCCAGGATTTCAGCCAGACATTGCCGATGGTACTGCGTCCCGTGGTTTCCGTGCTCGACGACAAGCTGAAGGGATCGCTCTCGGGCTTCATCGGCGCCTTGCTTCTGCGCGACTACGACGTGCTTGTCGCCTTTACCGAATACAATCGCAACGTCATCCGCCTTGAGCCGCCGCTGATCTGCGAACGTGCTCATGTCGACCAGTTCATTGCCGCGCTCGACGCGCTCCTGGGCCGTGGGATCGTGCGTATCGTCAAGGACTTCGTCGGCAGTCAGATCGGCAGCTGATAGCGTTCGCAATCGATTGAGAGGGGGCAGGGCGCTTAGTGCTTCTGCCCCTTTATGTTCATGTCGAATTCGACGACGTTGGAATAGATCGGTGTGCCGACGTCCATGCCGTAGGGCGAGCGAAAGATGCTGCCCCGGATCATGAACGAGATCGAGCGGCTGTTCCAGTCCGTCAGCTTTACCGAGAAACGTTCCTTCCGGGTTTTGCCGCGCGCGGTCAGGGTGCCTTCGACAGCGGCTGAGTCAGGGCCGGTCTGCGTGATGCTGGTCGACCGGAAGGTGACGGTGCGGTAGGTTGCGCTGTCGAAGACTGCGCTCGACTTCAGAAAGTCTTCGACGCGGCTTTCTCCCGTCTCGACACTTTCGGGATAGAGCGTGAACTCGACTGACGAGCGGCTGATATTGTTGCCGTCTATGCGAAAATTGCCTGAGAATTTGCCGAAGTCGCCGACAATGCCGCCGCCACCGACTTGGGCGACGGAAAAATGAACGCGTGACGCCCCGGTAATGCCGTAGTTGCCGGCAGCGTCCTGGAGTTGCGGGGCACTGGCTCTGGCAATACCTGGTCCAGACGCGCTCGTGAGCACGATACAAAGTGCCAATGCTGCTGGCGATGGTTTCGATTTCTGCATGATCATGGGTTATTTCCTCTTGGCAACCAGGGGCGCGCCGCTGGCTTTCTCGATTTCGCCGTGACGCCGCTGCCGCAACGTCAACATGCGGGCCAGAACCTCATCGCGCCTGATGATGTGGTGGTAGAGAGCGGCCAGGGCGTGGACGAGGACGAGGGTGAGCATCACGTAGGCCAGGATCGCGTGCGTTGACGTCCAGACGGTCTCGGCCGCCTCTGATTTCGCCATCGGCAGATGCGGGATGACGAACCAGTCGAAATAGAAGCTCGGAATGTTCAGGGTCGATGTCGACGCGACCGCCCAGCCGGCAAGGGGCACCGCCAAGGTGAGAACGATCAGCACAACATGCGTTCTTGCCGATGCCTGCCGTTCAAGTGGCGAAAGGCCCGCGGTCGCCTCTGGTTTCCGCTCCAGGAGATGCCAGGCGGCCCGAAGCGCCGCGAGAGCAAGCACGGTAAATCCGAACGATTTGTGCCATTGGTAGAGTGAGAATTGCAACGCCGGATCCAGCGATAGTCTTCGCATGGCGAAGCCGAGCGCGATCAGGCCAAGGATCAAGGCGGCGATCGCCCAATGGAGGACGATCGTCACCCAGCCGAATGTCGATCTGCTGTTTCGCAGCATGGCAAGCTCCCGCGATTTCAGACGAAGTCCAAGACTTCGCTCTGGTCGCTCGGATGGGACCCACAGGCCCTGGCTTTTATTCGCCGACGATACCGTAAATCTGCGGGCCGTTTACGTTGATGCGCGCGAAAGACGCCTCATTTGCTTGTGATCAGGCCGCGGGCTGGCTGGTCTGGTCTCTGCAAAAATCCAACCTATCGCGGAACATCAATCATGACCGAGAATAAGCCGACACACCAGTTGATCCCACTTGAAAACGTGGTGTTGGACCACGCAAACGCCGGCATTGCACTGGGGACGGAGCGCCGGTTCGAGGACGCGCTCGAACAGTGGCGGCTGGCCGCGCAACTGGCGGACGCAAATTTCGAGGGGGAAGATCTCTATTATTGGGTCAAGGGTGGTTATGGCGCTGCGCTTCACGACGTCGGTCGTCACCGCGACGGCATCGCCGTTTCGAAGCTTGTTCGTGCGTGGACGCTTTCACTGCGCCAGCCGCTCGCATCGATGACCATTGCACGCTCTTACCTGGCACTCGGCGAGGCCGAGAACGCCTATCCCCATATCCAGGACGTCCACCGGTTGGTGGGTGACGAGGTGTTCAATTTGTTCGACCGGCGGCACCTGGCGGAAATCCGCAGGGCGCTTGCGGTGAAGGCGTAAGTCAGGGTGCCCCGGTCATCTCCTGAAGCGCGATGCCGAGGTCGTCGGTCACGGTCTGCATCATGAGATTGCGGACGGCTGGCGGCGACAGCAGGGGCACCGGCAGCACCGCCATGCTGGAAAGGCCAATACCGAGACCGAGGATCCGCCACGCGATCGTTTCCGACACGGCGCCTGTGCGGAATTCATCGGCTGCAATGCCATCCGCGATGATGTCACAGAGAAGGCGATGCCAACAGGAAACGGCCTCAGCGTAAGCCTCTGCCAACGCGATGTCGGCCTGGGCCGCCCTCCATGCCTCCGCCCAGAAGCGCATGCCGTTCTCGCGCGCGTTGTCCGTGTGGTCGCTGACGAAGAGCTTGAGTGCCGACGTCGCTGCGAGCGTCGGCCTCATCTTCACGAATTCGGCCCGGGCCGCAGCCTCGTAATGCTGGAAGGCCGCACATTTGAGTTCGCTTGCGGTCTTGAAGTGATGGTGGATGATGCCGTTTGCCGCTCCCATTTCGGCGGCTACCCGCCGTGTCGTCATCCCGTCAAAGCCGTCCTTCAGCATGACGGCAATGGCCGCCGCGATGATCGCCTCACGCCGGGCGAGGCGGGTCATGTACACCATATTCAGTCTCCGGTTGTATCCGGTTGACATAGCGCAGATTTGATCATATGTCCAATTTGAGCGTTGGCTCAAATCGTTGGCGGACGATCTAAAACCGCGGCCGGCCTTTTTGGTCTGGTCTTCGTTTTCATCTATTGATTTTCAGGGAACGCTCATGAGCGAACATGCATTGCCGTCCGATGCCGAAATCACCTTCCGCCGTATCTCGGCGCTGACTGTCTGCGACGTCTGCGAACTCAGCGAAACGCTGAGCGAAGAACAGCGCAACATGGTGGCCGACAACGGCACGTCGATTGCCGAAGCACATTTCTCCGAGAATGCCTGGTTTCGCGCAATCTACGCCGAGGAAACGCTTGTCGGTTTCGTCATGCTGCACCAGGGATCGGATTGGGACGATGGCATCGATTGCCCCGGCGTCTACCTCTGGCGCTTCATGATCGCCCGACCTTTTCAGGGCAAGGGCATCGGCAAGAAGGCGATCGACCTTGTCGTGCGCGACCTCAAGGCGCGCGGGATCCGCGAGCTTTACACCAGCTACGGCTTGGGCGAGGCAAGCCCGGAAGGCTTCTACAAGGGACTGGGCTTTGTTCGAACCGGTGACAGCTACGGCGAAGAGCCGGAGGCCGTGCTGAAATTTGCGGCCTGAACGAGACATCATTGGCGGCGCTCGACCCGGCGTCGCCTGGAATATTTTACGAGAGAGACATGCAAAACGACCTGCACGAGGCCAATCGCCTCTCATGGAACGCGGCAACCGCCGCGCACAACAGCCACAAGGGTGATCAAGGCGCGTTCTTCCGCAACGGCGGCTCGACGCTCTATCCCGAAGAGATCGAATTGCTCGGCGACTTGGCCGGCCTCGATCTCTTGCATCTGCAATGCAACTCCGGCCAGGACAGTTTGAGCCTTGCCCGCCTGGGCGCCAACGTCACTGGCGTCGACATTTCCGACGAAGCCATCGCATTTGCCACAAGGCTTTCGAGCGAAAGCGGCATCGCGGCGACTTTCGAGCGCGCCGACCTTTTCCACTGGTTCGAAGGCGCTCGAGCACGCGGCGCTGTGTTCGATCGCGTCTTTGCGTCCTATGGCACCATATGCTGGTTATCCGACCTCGGGCCGTGGGCTCGAGGTATCGCTTCCGTGCTGAAACCCGGCGGCCGGTTCGCCTTCATCGAGTTTCATCCGTTTGCGATGGTCTTCGATGAAACGTGGACGCCACGTTATGACTATGCACCGCGAGAGCCGATCTCCGAAGCGGGCGTTGGCGATTACGTCGCAGCTTCCGGGACGGGTCTGGCGCCGGATGGCTACGAGCAGGGGGTGGTGGATTTCCGCAACCCCCACCCCTCATTCGAGTTCAATTGGGGCATCGCCGACGTCGTCCAGGCGCTGATCAACGCCGGTCTCAAGGTCGAATGCCTGAAGGAATATCCCTATGCCAACGGCTGGGTCGGCTTCGAGGCGATGCGCGACAGTGGTGGCGGGCGGATGCTGCCACCCGAAACCATGCCCAGCATTCCGCTGATGTATGCGATTGCGGCGGCGAAACCGGACGCGACAACGCAGGTTTCGGCAGGGAAACGGTCCGAGGCAATCATCCGTCCCTACCGCGCAGAGGATCGTGACAGGCTGGTCGATATCTGGCTCTCCGCCTCGCGCGTCGGGCACCCCTTCCTTGGCGAAGAGCGCCTGCTCGCCCAGCTAGAGATGGTTCGCGACACCTACCTGCCGATGGCGGATAATTGGGTTGCGGAAGTGGACGGGCGTCCGGCCGGCTTCATCGGCCTGATCGACAGATTCATCGGCGGGCTGTTTGTGGATCCGGAGATCCATGGCGCCGGCATCGGCCGCGGGCTGATCGAGCACGCGGCAGCGAGGCTCGGGCATCTCGATGTTGGCGTCTATGCCGATAATGCCAGTGCCGTTGAATTCTATCGCCGTCGCGGTTTTGTCGAGACCAGCCGGCAAGAGACGGATGATGAAGGGTTGCCTTTTGCTGTGATCCACATGGCTCGCCCTTCCTGAGCAACAAACGACCGACAGGGCCACTCGTTTTGGCCCTGTCGGGAATATTGCGCGCCGCATGCTTTCCTTTGCCGGTGGCATTTGCTAGGCCGCTTTCCGGAGAAACGTACCTGACCCGGAGGAAATTTCATGACGCCTGACATCCGCCCGCTCGTCGCCGGAAACTGGAAGATGAACGGAACGCGCGCCTCGCTCGATCAGATCAAGGCGATGGCCGAAGGGGTCAAGGGCGATCTGTCAGGTAAGGTCGAGACGCTGATCTGCCCGCCTGCGACGTTGCTCTACGTGGCGACGGCGCTGTGCGACGACAGTCCTCTGATGATCGGCGCTCAGGATTGCCATCAGAAGCAGTCCGGCGCACACACCGGTGACATCTCGGCCGAGATGATCGCCGATTGCTTCGGTACCCATGTGATCGTCGGCCATTCCGAGCGCCGCACCGACCATGCCGAACAGGACGGGCTGGTGCGCGAAAAGACCGACGCTGCACACGCTGCCGAGCTCATCGCCATTGTCTGCATCGGCGAAACAGGTGACGAGCGCAAGGCGGGCAAGACGCTCGACGTGCTCAAGCGTCAGCTCGCCGAAAGCCTGCCCGATACCGCCAC
This sequence comes from Ensifer sp. GW823-FHT05D09, assembly GCF_058795755.1. Classification (NCBI taxonomy): domain Bacteria; kingdom Pseudomonadati; phylum Pseudomonadota; class Alphaproteobacteria; order Hyphomicrobiales; family Rhizobiaceae; genus Ensifer; species Ensifer sp. GW823-FHT05D09. The sequence goes on from NZ_JBXAIA010000002.1 coordinate 128,457, forward strand.
GGCGGAAAACACAGTTATCGCCTACGAGCCGGTCTGGGCGATCGGTACGGGCCTGACGCCGACAACTGCCGACGTCGAGGAGGCGCATGCCTTCATGCGCAACGAACTGGTGTCGCGCTTCGCCGACGCCGGTGCCAAGATGCGCATCCTCTATGGCGGTTCGGTCAAGCCGTCCAATGCCCGCGAGTTGATGGCCGTCGCCAATGTCGATGGGGCACTGATCGGTGGTGCGAGCTTGAAAGCCGAAGACTTCCTCGCCATTTACCGGGCTTATGAAGATTTGACGGCCTGATTGTCCGGCACAGATCGGGCAGGGGGTTGGAATAGCGGACAGGTTGGTATAAAGAGGCGCGAAAATTGCGCCCGGGAAACCCCGTGTCCGCGCAAGATTTGATTCGTTTGCCCAAAGGGCAGGACTGGAAGCTGATGCAGACCGTACTACTCGTCATCTATCTCATGGTCGTCGTTGCCCTGATCGGCGTCGTTCTCATTCAGCGTTCTGAAGGCGGTGGCCTCGGCATCGGTGGCGGCTCGGGCTTCATGTCCGCACGCGGCACGGCCAATGCGCTGACCCGCACCACGGCGATCCTTGCCGCGCTGTTTTTCGTTCTGGCCCTGGCGATGGGCATCCTTGCCCGTTACGAGCCGCAGGCGACCGACATCCTTGACCGTATTCCGGGCACCAGCTCGGGTGGCGGCGTGCTCGATTCGCTTGGCGGCGGCAACACCCAGGCTCCGGCTGGAGGTGCAACCCAGCAGCCGGCGACCGGCAATGGCGCCGCGGCACCGGCTCCCGCCACCACGGGCGAAGCTCCGGCCGGCGGTGCTGCGACAACGCAGACACCCGCAGCCGGCGCAAACGGCAATACGGGATCGCAAGTTCCCAGCGGCCAATAAGGTCGCAAATTAGAAGAACCCGCCGGCGGATGGCACCATCCGCCGGTTTTGTTTTGTGTGAAAATCAGATTCCCTTCGAAGACGGAAAAATTCGGATAGACGAATTTTTCGGTGGCGGAATCGTTTGTTAAAAGGTATCCGGTGACTCCCATGGCGCGATATGTATTCATCACTGGCGGCGTGGTTTCCTCCCTCGGAAAAGGCATAGCTGCGGCTGCTCTTGGAGCATTGCTGCAGGCGCGTGGCTACCGGGTGAGACTGCGCAAGCTCGACCCCTACCTCAACGTCGATCCGGGCACCATGAGCCCGACCCAGCACGGCGAGGTGTTCGTCACCGACGACGGCGCCGAGACCGATCTGGATCTCGGCCACTATGAACGCTTCACGGGGCGTTCGGCGACGAAGACCGACAACATCACCACTGGCCGGATCTACAAGAACATCATCGACAAGGAACGTCGCGGCGACTATCTCGGCGCGACCGTTCAGGTGATCCCGCACGTCACCAACGAGATCAAGAACTTCGTTACCGAAGGCAACGACGACTATGATTTCGTGCTGTGCGAGATCGGCGGCACCGTCGGCGACATCGAGGCGATGCCGTTCATGGAAGCGATCCGCCAGCTCGGCAACGATCTGCCGCGCGGCACCGCCGTCTATGTTCACCTGACACTGATGCCCTATATTCCGGCGGCGGGTGAACTGAAGACCAAGCCGACGCAGCATTCGGTAAAGGAGTTGCAGGCGCTCGGCATTCATCCCGACATCCTGCTGGTTCGCGCCGACCGCGAAATCCCCGAAGCCGAACGCCGCAAGCTGTCGCTGTTCTGCAACGTCCGGCATTCGGCGGTTATCCAGGCGCTCGATGTTGCCTCGATCTACGACGTGCCGATCGCCTACCACAAGGAAGGTCTCGACAACGAAGTGCTTGCCGCCTTCGGCATCGAGCCGGCACCGAAGCCGCGGATGGCAGCGTGGGAAGAGGTTGCCGATCGCATCCGTACGCCGGAAGGCGAAGTCACCATTGCGATCGTCGGCAAATACACTGGCCTGAAAGATGCCTACAAGTCGCTGACCGAGGCGCTCTATCACGGTGGCATTGCCAACCGGGTCAAGGTCAAGCTCGAGTGGATCGAGTCGGAAGTCTTCGAAAAGGAAGACCCGGCGCCGTATCTTGAAAAAGTGCACGGCATCTTGGTTCCCGGCGGCTTCGGCGAGCGTGGCTCCGAGGGCAAGATCAACGCGGCGCGTTTCGCCCGCGAACGCAAGGTGCCGTATTTCGGCATCTGCTTCGGCATGCAGATGGCGGTCGTCGAAGCGGCGCGCAATCTCGCCGGTATCGACAAGGCGTCCTCGACCGAGTTCGGCCCCACCAAGGAGCCGGTCGTCGGCCTGATGACCGAATGGGTGAAGGGCAACGAACTCCAGAAGCGTTCCGCTTCTGGCGATCTCGGCGGCACCATGCGCCTTGGCGCTTATCGCGCGTCGCTGAAGGGTGGCACGAAGATTGCCGACATCTACGGCACGACCGACATCTCGGAGCGTCATCGCCACCGTTACGAGGTCAACGTCGACTACAAGCCGCAGCTCGAATCCTGTGGCCTGGTCTTCTCCGGCATGTCGCCTGATGGCATCCTGCCCGAGACCGTCGAGTACCCTGATCACCCGTGGTTCATCGGCGTGCAGTACCATCCGGAGCTGAAATCGCGTCCGCTTGATCCGCACCCGCTGTTTGCGAGCTTCGTCGAAGCCGCGCTGGAACAGTCGCGCTTGGTTTGATCCGCGATCGCGGTTCTGAAAATGACGGCCGGTCCCTTGTGACCGGCCGTCGTCGTTTCAGCGTCCTGTGCTGCATCGTCAGCGGCGTGACGGATGTCCTTGCCGCCGTGAGAAGATGTAGCTGTACAGGCCGCCGACGGCGAACGGTAGCATGAAGGCTGCAATCGTTACCGCCGTGAGCAGCGGTCCGGCGTTTAGGGCCAATGCGGCCAGCATCAGCAGGCTGCCGGATACCAGCATCAAGCGGCCGGTGAGGCGATGCGTCGCCACCCAGTTTGCCGGGTCGGCGAGGGTCCATGGCAGGCGGAGGCCCGCAATGCCGTTGGGTTGCGATTTCGGCATCACGTTGCCGATGACGACGGAAAGCAGACCCATCGCGAATGCGATGACGTTGACCATCGATATGTCGAACCCGAGACCTATGAGCACGATGACGGTTTGGATTGCCATGAAGAGTGCAAGGATGCCGGTCGAAGCCGCGGAAACGACATGGCGGCCGGCCTGTCGTCCGGGTGCGAAGCGGTCGGTAAAAGCCATCAAAGCCAGAACGACCGTTGCACCGACCGGAGCCGACAGCAGCGCCCGGTCGCGCGGCCAGAACGCATCCGGCTTGCCGTCGAGACCCCAATGGATCGGAAGCTCGGTGGCGGACGGTATCATGAGATAGCCGGCGATCGTCGTGGCGACGAGCGCGGCGGCCAAGGGCAGCACCAGCGGAGAACGCAGCACAGAGGTCATGGCGTTTGATCCTTCTTGCCCAGAAGTCCGCTCAAGGCTTCTTCCAGGATGGACATGTTGAGATGATAGATGAGGCTGGTGCCCCGCCGTTCCACCGCGACCAGTTCGGCATCGCGCAGCTTGTTGAAGTGCACCGAAAGCGTCGGCTTGGTTAGATCGAAATGACCGGCGAGCTCGCCGGCGCTCATCGGACCGGTTTTCAGCAGGGTCAGAATTTGTCGCCGCACCGGGTGTGAAAGCGCTTCGAAGACGGTGTTGATCCGCATGTTCATGTTCCGTTATGACTCTATAGTTAGATAATTATCTAATTAGAGTCAACGCGAAGAACGAATCGCGCTGAACAGCAAAACACCCGTCGCGAAACGCGCCGGGTGCAAGGAGATTGCGCCTGAAGCAAGGGGCTATCGCTGATCGGCGCTTGCGAGCTTGCGCCATTGCGGGATGCGGCAGATGGTGATGAAGCGCAACAGCCACTCCAGTGGACCATAGGCGAAACGCTGCATCCACCAGCCGCTGAGAACGAGTTGGACGGCGTAGATGATAAGGGCAATCAATACGGTTTCCAGCGGCGAAACGCGTCCGACCAGGCCGAGGCCATAGCCATGGAAGATCAGCGCGCAGACGAACGACTGCAGCAGGTAGTTGGAAAGCGCGGTGCGTCCGGCTGGTGCCAGCCGATCGCGCAGCCATCGGCCGCCGGCACTGTCAAGGAGCAGCACCATGGCGCCGACATAGGCTCCCGTCAGCAATGGTGCTGTCATGAGCCCAATGGCAAGCCCGATGATCGCCAGCGGCGTATCGCTCATCTCGACGCCGGTATAGGCATAGACGACGGCGCCAGGCAGGCCGAAGAAGAGGCCGAGCCGAACGAGCCGCCGGAGCATGCCTCGGTTCTCCTGCGGGCGAGACAGGATCTGCCGGCGTCCGGCAATCAGGCCGACGAGAAACATGGCAAGCGCCGATGGAGCCTGCAACAGACCAAGGATCACCCAGACTGACGACAGTTCCGTCAGGTGCTGTCCGATGATCGATTGCCAATTGCCTCGGAAGGCCGCTTCCGTCGCTGCGGCCGCGGCGACGATTGCATCCCGGTCAAGCGAAGGAGGTTCCAGGACGGCGACGACGCCAAGAGCGAACCATGCGAGAGCCGTGCCGATCACCAGAAAGCGAGCGAGACGCCAGAGGGTGGCGTCGCTTCGTGTCCGCAGCATCATCAGCGCGATGCCGAGAACGGCGTAGGTCGTCAGGATGTCGCCGTGAAACAAAAGCACCCCATGCGCCAGCCCGATCAGCCAGAGCCCCACTTGGCGCCGCAGGAGGCGCGGCACAAAGGCATCGCCGGCTTTTTCGGCGGAGCGCATCTGCAGCGTGAAGCTGTAGCCGAAGAGGAAGGAGAAGAGCAGGTAGAACTTCATCTCGAAGAACAGCGCGACGATAAGGTGCACGGCGCGGTCGAGGCCGGTATCGTACGACGGATCCGGCAGTTCGAGGCCGTAAAATGCCGAAGCGAACGCCATGCTGTTGACAAGCAGGATGCCGAGCAACGCGAACCCGCGCAGTGCATCGACCCCGTCTATGCGGTCTTGGGTGGTCATGGTCATCTCCGTCACGGCAGGCGCTATGGCTCCCACCGGATCCAACTGATTCAAAACATGTATCGGAGAACGGACCGGGCGATTGCATGGCCGATTTAGCCGCTTCAATCATCCATCTCGGCAGTGCGCCGCGTCAGCCGTTCAACGCTGGTCAGGTTGTGCTATTCAATAAATAGAGTAATCTATCTAATAATTAGCGACGGTAACGTCAAGGCTCTCACCGGGCGGATATGGGCGAGGGCGGTCAAAGGATCGGTTTTGGAGATTGCAGTCCGGTTGATGCGACTATTTACGTGTAGCGTTGGTCCTCAGCCAGGCGGTCTGGCGCCGGGCGCGACGCAGCGCCGTGAGGGCCGCGCCGAGTGCGACAATGACAAGTGCGGCGAGTAACACTTCGCCATCGCCAAGCCACAGCCCCTCAAAAGCGGAAACCACGGCCGCGAGCGTGATTGCCGCCATGCGGTGCTGTTTTGCCATAGGTCCGGAAAAGTCGCTCGGCGCACCATTGGCGCGTCCGAGTTCGCGGACATAGGCAGTGAGCACGGCGAACGCGCCTGCGGCAAAGCCGAGCGCTGGCAGGCCGATGCCGTAGCCGGCACCGACGAGAATGAAAAGATCGGCGACCCGGTCGGGAAACTCGTTCCAGAAGGGACCATCCGGTGCACCTTTGCCGCCCTCGACGGCGACCATGCCGTCAAACAGATTGCAGAGCAGACGCAACTGGCAGAACAGAGCCGCCGCTATGAAGAGAAGCGAGCGAAGTCCGTCCTGGACCTCGCTCGTCAGCCAGAAGGCAAGGCCTGCCAGCGCTGCGGCCGCCATGCTCGCCTGCGATATTTGGTTGGGCGTGATCGCCATCGCGGCAAGCCGCCGGGCGATGGCTTGCGCCCATCGCGTGTTGCGGCTTGCGAGCGGCCTGCGGTCACCGGTGTCTGTCATGGTTCAAGGTCCCCCGCGGCTGATCGAATAGTTGTAGGCAACCGCATAGCTGGTCGAGACCATGAGCGGTACGGCAATGGTCTTCAGAATTTCCGGGGTTCCGGTCGCCGCGTGGATTGCAACGAGAATGCTCGTCGAGGCAAGGCAGGCCAGAAGCGGCGGCATCCAAAGCCGCGCGGTACCGCGGAAACGAAGCGACAGCGCGTCGATCGTCGACTTCAGGCAAAGCGTCAGCGCCGCTGAAAGCGCGCCCTGCACAATGCCGGCAACGAGCGGCCGCGGCATCGGGTGAAGCCTGTTGGCAAACAGCGCCCATCCGCCCATGGCCACAAAGGCAAAAAGCACGTGGACGACGCTGCTGCGTGCAAGGGCGCGCAGATGGCTGTTCATGTCAGCGACCACCAGTATCGCGTCAGATGGAAGAAGATCGGTGCCGAAAACACCACGGAATCCAGACGGTCGATCAGGCCGCCATGTCCTTCGATCAGATGGCCCCAGTCCTTTACTCCGCGGTCCCGCTTGATCGCCGACATCACCAGTCCGCCGAAAAAGCCCATCAATGTGATGATGAGAGACATCACGCCTGCCTGAAGCGGTGTGAACGGCGTGATCCACCACAGCGAGGCGCCGAGCAGCGTGGCGCTCGCAACGCCGCCAACAAACCCCTCCACTGTTTTCGATGGAGAGAGTTTTGGCGCGATCTTGGTGCGTCCGAAGAGTTTGCCCCAGACATATTGCAGCACGTCGCTCGATTGCACGACGATCACCAGGAAGGCGATCAGGAGCACGTTGCGCCCTTCGTAACCGGGGATCTGCAGCGTCAAAAGCGCCGGTACGTGCGAGGCGCAGAACACGCAGATCATCAGTGCCCATTGAACTTCCGAAATCCGCAGCAGGAAGTTTTGCGTGTCGCCTCGCAACACCGCGATGATCGGCATCAGCAGGAAGGCATAGACGGGAATGAAGATCGCATAGATGCCGTACTCTTCCGCCCAGAGCAGATAATAGTTGATCGGCAGGGCCAGGAAGAAGGCTGCGGCGATCGCCCAATGATCGGCGCGTCTCGTGTTGATCAGCGTGATGAATTCGCGCAGCGCTGCAAACGAGCAGAAGGCGAAAAGCAGAAGCACCCCGACACGTCCGGCGATGAAGGCGATGGCGATGAGGAAGACCATTGCCCACCACGCCTTAATGCGGGCGTTGAGGTTCTCGATCGCGCCATTGGAGCCATCCGGCGACAGCTTGCGCTGCAGAACGTAACCGACCGACGAGGCGAACAGCAGGATGCCGCCGACGCCGAGCAGCAGGGTGACCATGTCGGAAGTCGTCGTGCTCATGCGTCGTTGTCCGTCTGGGTCGGGGCGAGGGACAGCAGTGCGCCTTGTGCCCTGGCGATGAAGTCTTCCTTGCTCTCGTCAGCTTCGACTTTGAGCGGTTCGCCGAAGTTGATCGTGCAGATCAGCGGGATCGGAACGAACTCGCCCTTCGGCATCACCCGGTTGAGATTGTTGATCCACACCGGGACCAGCGCCACGTCCGGCCGCTTGCGCGCGAGGTGATAGAGCCCGCTCTTGAACGGCAGCAGCTTGGCGTCTGTCTGGTTGCGCGTGCCTTCGGGAAAGACGATCAGCGAGGCGCCTTCGTCGAGTGCGGTTGCCATCTGCTCGACCGGGTCGCTGGTGCGAGCGGCGGGATCGCGCTCGATCAGAACGGCATTGAAGACGTCGCGGCCGATAAAGGATGTCAGCTTTGACTTCAGCCAGTATTCGGCGCCGGCGACAGGGCGGGCGCGTTGGCGAAGCCACGGCGGCAACACGGCCCAGATCAGAATGAAATCGCCATGGCTTGAGTGATTGGCGAAATAGACGCTTTGCCTCGGAGGCAGGCCGGTTTCGTGCCAGAGTGCCCTGGCAGCGGTCAGCGCACGTGCAAACATCATGATGGCGACTGAAGCGAGCTTGGCAAGAAAATCGCGAATCATGCTGCTTCGATCTCACCCGCAAGAGATGCCGTTGTTGAAGGGCGCTTCGCCCCTCGTGCCCGGATGCGTCTCACGCTGTGCAATGCATTGATCAAATGGTGGCCCTCAAAATGGCAGGCCTGTCGTAACCTCAGGCTGCATTTGCCGACTTTACGCGATTGCGTCCGCTTCACAAGCGGCCCCAGTCGCTGCTGAGATGATGACGTTTGGGCGCCGCGAATTCTTCGATCTCCGTAAGGTTTTTACGCGCACCCAGAAAAGATGCGACGTCTCACCGCAGTCTTTGCCTCAAGGACGGTTTCTATCCAGCGTTGACCGCTTGCAACTCCGGCGCTAATTTCCGAGGGTCAATAAGAGGAGCGTCGTCCAATGCGCCAGTAATGCCCGGTGAAAACCGAATTCGCCTCAACTTCGCTCGCGAAGGGGATGGACGATGGCATTGCTCGACCCGCACAACGGACAGACGCAAAGGCACCTTTGCCTGCAAATTCCATTCCCCGTGAGCGGTCATGTTTGGACATGTTTCCAAGGACCGATTATGCAAGACACAACGAACAAGCTCGATATCATCGATCACAACCGCCAGGCCTGGGACCGCCAGGCAAGCGAGCAACGCGAATGGTCAAGACCGGTGACGCCGGAACTGATCGCTGCCGCCCGCAACGGGCAATGGCAAGCGCGGCTGACGCCCGGTGACCTCCCGAAAGGCTGGCTGCCCGACATTAGCGGCCTGAAGATCCTGTGCCTGGCATCGGCCGGCGGTCAGCAGGCGCCTATTCTGGCGGCAGCCGGTGCCGAGGTCACCGTCTTCGATATTTCGGAACGCCAACTCGATCAGGACCGGCTGGTGGCGCAGCGCGAAGGTCTGGCGCTGAAGGCCGTCCAGGGCGACATGCGCGACCTCTCGGTCTTTGCCGATGGCGCCTTCGACATCGTCTTCCATCCGATATCGAACCTCTATGTGCCGGATGTGCAGCCGGTCTGGCGCGAATGCCACCGGGTGTTGAAGACGGGCGGACGACTGCTGGCAAGCTTTTACAACCCGGTCGTCTTTATCGGCGACCGCGACCCGAGCCATGCCGAGCAGGGTCTCATCCGACCGGCCCACGCGCTGCCCTTTGTCGAGGCCGAGCATCTCTCCCCCGACCTGGTGCGGTCAAAGATCGAAAGGGGTGAGGCACTGGTGTTCGGGCATAGCCTGGCCGACCAGATCGATGGCCAACTCCGGGCCGGTTTCGTGCTGGCTGGCTTCCACGAGGATCGGCGACCGGTGCCGCGCTTCCTGATCGACAGGTTCATGCCGACCTTTATCGCCACCTGCGCCATCAAGAGCGATCTTGGTCTTTAGCGCGCTTGAGCCGACCCCGCTGTTCGGGTCGTAAACACAAAGGTAACGAGGACAACCGCAGCGCCCGACGCGACGCTGCGGTTCCCAACGCCGCTCGTAATCCCATGTTACGTCGTGTTACTGTTACGTACTCGCCAAATCATCGGATTCATTCTTTTCTGTTCTCCAGCGAAACCGGAAAGGGTCAATGCATATGCGCTACATAGCTTTGTTGTTTGTGCCTCTGACGATTGCCCTGCTGGGGCTGTCGGGCTGTGCCACGACGTCATCGAGCAATACGACCTACGCGCAGCCGCAAACATCCGCCCCCGGACTCGGAGCCTCGAGTACGGGCAATGCCACGGCGGCTCCAGGCTACTATTGACGCCGAGGCAGTTCGGCGCCTGCTGGCAGCCGTAAAACCGCGGCGGGGTGGTGCCCGGCGCGGACGGGTTGTGTTTGTTGAGGATGTCTGGGTCAAGGCGGCCAATCGGCGCCATGGCCGGCAGCCGGCTTGCATTCGCCGGGCAAAAGTTGCAAACAGCGGCAAACCATCAGGGAAACCGCCATGAGCCTCTCCAAGCGCACCACCCGCCCGCTCGATCATCTCGTGCTGCCGGTGGACGCACTTGAACAGGCGCGGCGACGGCTCAATGATCTCGGCTTCACCGTGGCCGAGGATGCACGCCATCCCTTCGGCACCGAAAACGCCTGCGTCTTCTTTTCCGACAGCACCTATCTCGAGCCGCTTGCCGTCGCTTCGCGTGAGGAATGCGAAGCCGCCGCCCTGGACGGCAACGCCTTCGTCGCCCGCGACCAGGCATTCCGTTTCCGTCAGGGGCCGCAGGGGCTGTCGGCGATCGTGCTCGGCACCGAGGACGCAGCCTCTGACCACATGCGGTTCCGCGCCCATGGTATCTCGGGCGGCGACATGCTGGAGTTTTCGCGGCCGATGCGGCTTCCCGACGGCCGGGAAGGGCTGGGCTCGTTCCGGCTGGCTTTTGCCGCAGACCTGCGCTCGCCGGATTTCTTCCTGTTCAGCTGTCAGCGTGTGCGCGCGCTTCCGAGCGAGCTCGGTGCGCTGGAGCGGCACGACAACGGCGTGCTCGGGATTTCCGAGGTCGTGCTATCGGAGACGAACCCGACCGATTTCCAGTACCTCCTGCAAGAGGCAGTCGATGAGCGTGAAGTCGAAGCGCATTCTTTCGGCATGGACATCGAGACGACGAACGCCAAGATCTCGGTGCTGAGCGCCGCCGGCATGGAAGCTTTCTTCGGCCGTTCCGTTCGCAGCGCCGAGCGCGGCCTGCGTGGCCGGGCCGTGGTCTTCCGTGTCGCCGACCTCGAGGTGACGCGCGCGCACTTTGCGCGCAACGATATCGAATTTTCAGAAATGGGCGGACGCCTCATTGTTCCCGAAATGCCGGGGCAAGGGGTGATCTTCGCGTTTGGAGCTTGATAATGGAAACGAATGCCAGAGTAGTTGTCGGTGATGGTTCAAAGCAGGTCGCCTTCTCGCAGAAGGAGCGACTGTCGCTGATCGCCGGCCCCTGTCAGATGGAAAGCCGCGAACACGCCTTCATGATGGCCGGAAAACTTGCCGAACTCTGCAAGTCGCTCGACATCGGCCTCGTCTACAAGTCGTCCTTCGACAAGGCCAACCGCACGTCGCTTTCGGGCAAGCGCGGCATTGGCCTCGACACGGCGATGGAAGTCTTTGCCGACCTCAAGAAGGAGTTCGGCTTCCCGGTGCTAACTGACGTCCACACCGAGGAGCAGTGCGGGCTCGTCGCCAAGACCGTCGACATCCTGCAGATCCCGGCCTTCCTGTCGCGCCAGACCGATCTTCTGGTGGCAGCCGCCAAGACCGGCCGCACCATCAACGTCAAGAAGGGCCAGTTCCTGGCGCCTTGGGACATGAAGAACGTGCTTGCCAAGTTCACGGAAAGTGGCAACCCCAACATTCTCCTGTGCGAACGCGGCGCGTCCTTCGGTTACAACACGCTGGTGTCCGACATGCGCTCGCTTCCGATCATGGCTTCGCTCGGCGCACCCGTCGTTTTTGACGCCACGCACTCGGTGCAGCAGCCCGGTGGGCAGGGTGGTTCGACCGGTGGCCAGCGCGAGTTTGTCGAGACGCTTTCGCGGGCGGCCGTTGCCGTCGGCATTGCTGGCCTGTTTGTCGAAACCCACGAGGATCCTGACAACGCTCCGTCCGATGGCCCCAATATGGTGCACTTGAAGGACATGCCGCGGCTGCTCGAAAAGCTGTTGGCCTTCGATGCCGTTGCCAAGGGCTGAGACAGGCTCGTGAAATTTTCGTGAACCCCGGTGGCGCGGTTGTTTTTACATCTTGCGCGCCATTGAAATTCCCGGGCCTTCGCTTATGACAGGCCCGACCCCACCACCGTCCTCAAGTAGGGAAGAGATCATGACTGCAATCATCGACATCATCGGCCGAGAAATTCTGGACAGCCGCGGCAACCCGACCGTCGAGGTCGACGTCTACCTGGAAGACGGAAGCTTCGGCCGGGCGGCAGTCCCGTCGGGCGCTTCGACCGGTGCGCATGAGGCTGTCGAGCTGCGTGACGGTGGAACGCGTTACCTCGGCAAGGGCGTCGAGCGCGCTGTCGACGCCGTCAACGGCGAGATCTTCGAAGCGATCGGCGGCCTCGATGCCGAAAACCAGATCCAGATCGACAAGACCATGATCGAGCTTGACGGCACGGCCAACAAGTCGCGCCTCGGCGCCAACGCCATCCTCGGCGTTTCGATGGCTGTCGCCAAGGCCGCTGCGGAAGCCTCCGGTCTGCCGCTCTACCGTTACGTCGGCGGCCCGAACGCGCACGTGCTTCCGGTACCGATGATGAACATCATCAACGGTGGCGCCCATGCCGATAACCCGATCGACTTCCAGGAATTCATGATCGTTCCTGTCGGTGCCGATACGATGCGCGATGCGGTCCGCATGGGTTCGGAAGTCTTCCACACGCTGAAGAAGCAACTCTCTGCCGAAGGCCACAACACCAATGTCGGTGACGAAGGTGGTTTCGCGCCGGGCCTCGCTTCCGCTCCGGCGGCACTCGACTTCATCATGAAGTCGATCGAAAAGGCCGGCTACAAGCCGGGCGAAGACATGTTCATCGCGCTCGATTGCGCTGCGACCGAATTCTTCAAGGACGGCAAGTACGTTCTCGAAGGCGAAGGCCGTACGCTGGAGCCGGGCGCCATGGCCGAGTACCTGGCCGAACTCGCTGCCAAATACCCGATCTTCTCGATTGAAGACGGCATGGCGGAAGACGACTGGGATGGCTGGAAGGCCGTGACCGATCTCATCGGCAACAAGTGCCAGCTCGTCGGCGACGACCTGTTCGTCACCAATTCCGCGCGCCTGCGCGACGGCATCAAGATGGGAGTCGCCAACTCGATCCTCGTCAAGGTCAACCAGATCGGTTCGCTGTCGGAAACGCTCGACGCGGTCGAGACGGCGCACAAGGCGCGCTACACCGCCGTCATGTCGCACCGGTCGGGCGAGACCGAAGACGCGACGATCGCCGACCTCGCGGTTGCCACCAACTGCGGCCAGATCAAGACCGGTTCGCTTGCCCGTTCCGACCGGCTCGCAAAGTACAACCAGCTGATCCGCATCGAAGAGCAGCTCGGCCTGCAGGCCAAGTACGCAGGCCGCTCGATCCTGCGCGGCTGATAGCCTCGATCGATCGTTGAAATCTTGACCCGCTCACGGCCTCCGTGGGCGGGTTTTGCTTTATCCGGCCATTCATGGTCAACGGTCGGTTAATCAATGCCCGCTAGTCTCTATTCCGTAATGCGTATCAGGGTGTGACGGGATGTGGACACGGCATCATAAGAAACGGAAACTGGGCCGGCTGGTGCTGCCGCTGATCGCGGTCGCCTTTCTCTCCTATTTCGGCTATCATTCCATTCATGGCGGCTACGGCTTGAAGGCGACGGAACAATTCGATCGCCAGATCGTTGAGCGGCAGGCACGGCTGGACGAGCTCACAAAGCAGCGTACGACTCTCGAAAAAGAGGTCCAGCTGATGAGCGACGGTTCGCTGGAGCGCGACATGCTGGATGAGAAAGCTCGCCTCGCGCTCAACATGTCGCGGAGCGACGAAATCGTTATTTTCCACCGCATGACGAATTAACCGAAATTCGGTTAATTGATATTCCGTGTTTAAATTCAATAAGTTACGCGGAATGTGAGCCATGCAAATATGGCATTGCTGTGGCGCTTTTCTTTCCCTATGGTAACCCTCAAAGGCTAACCATTGGGAGGAATGAATGGCTCCGCGAAAAAACGCGTCCGTCTCCAGCCGTAAGACCGCAGCAAAGCCGGCCAAGAAGGACTTGAGCGGCGGCAATATCGCCGACTTCACCAAGGAAGACGAACTGAAGGCCTATCGCGAAATGCTGCTCATCCGGCGTTTCGAGGAGAAGGCCGGCCAGCTCTACGGCATGGGCTTCATCGGCGGCTTCTGTCACCTCTACATCGGTCAGGAAGCTGTCGTCGTCGGCATGCAGATGGCTTTGAAAGAGGGTGACCAGGTCATCACCGCCTATCGTGACCACGGCCACATGCTGGCTTGCGGCATGAGCGCCCGCGGCGTCATGGCCGAACTCACGGGTCGTCGCAGCGGTCTTTCCAAGGGGAAGGGCGGCTCGATGCACATGTTCTCCAAGGAAAAGCATTTTTACGGCGGTCACGGCATCGTCGGCGCCCAGGTGTCGCTCGGTACCGGTCTGGCCTTTGCCAACCGTTACCGCGGCAACGACAATGTCAGCGTCGCTTACTTCGGTGACGGTGCGGCCAACCAGGGCCAGGTCTACGAAAGCTTCAACATGGCGCAGCTGTGGAAGCTTCCGGTGATCTACGTGATCGAGAACAACCGCTACGCGATGGGCACCTCGGTGACGCGCGCCTCGGCGCAGACCGATTTCTCCAAGCGCGGCGTTTCCTTCGGCATCCCCGGATTCCAGGTCGACGCCATGGACGTTCGCGCCGTCAAGGCGGCTGGCGACGAGGCAGTCGAGTATTGCCGTTCCGGCAAGGGCCCGATCATCCTGGAAATGCAGACCTACCGTTACCGTGGTCACTCCATGTCCGACCCGGCGAAGTATCGCTCCAAGGACGAAGTGCAGAAGATGCGGTCGGAGCACGATCCGATCGAGCAGGTGAAGGCGCGTCTGGCTGAAAAGGGCTGGGCGAGCGAGGACGAGCTGAAGCAGATCGACAAGGACGTCCGCGATATCGTCGCCGACAGCGCCGATTTTGCCCAGGCTGATCCGGAGCCGGATGTATCCGAGCTCTACACCGATATCCTGCTTTGATCCGGGGAGGCTCAAACATGCCAGTAGAAATTCTCATGCCCGCCCTTTCCCCGACGATGGAGGAAGGCACGCTCTCGAAATGGCTGAAGAACGAAGGAGACAAGGTCTCCTCCGGCGACGTCATTGCCGAGATCGAGACTGACAAGGCCACCATGGAAGTGGAAGCCGTCGACGAAGGCACGATCGGCAAGCTGTTGATTGCTGCCGGCACCGAAGGCGTCAAGGTCAACACGCCGATCGCGGTCCTGCTGCAGGATGGCGAAGGCGCTGGCGATATCGCCGCACCGAAGGCGGAAGCGCCGAAGGCTGCTGCCGCTGCAAGCGAAGCACCGGCCGCCGCCGCATCCGCGCCGGCACCGGTCGCTGCTCAGCCGAAGGTCGAAGTTGCCGCCGATCCTGCCATTCCGGCCGGCACCGAGATGGTAACGATGACCGTGCGCGAAGCGCTGCGCGACGCCATGGCAGAAGAAATGCGTGCCAGCGACGACGTCTTCATCATGGGTGAGGAAGTCGCCGAGTACCAGGGCGCCTACAAGATCACGCAAGGGCTGCTTCAGGAATTCGGCGCCCGTCGCGTCATCGACACGCCGATCACCGAGCACGGCTTTGCCGGCGTCGGCGTCGGCGCTGCCATGACCGGGCTGCGCCCGATCGTCGAGTTCATGACCTTCAACTTCGCCATGCAGGCGATCGACCAGATCATCAACTCCGCCGCCAAGACGCTCTACATGTCCGGCGGCCAGATGGGCGCCCCGATCGTGTTCCGCGGCCCGAGCGGTGCTGCTGCCCGCGTCGCAGCGCAGCACTCGCAGTGCTATGCCGCCTGGTACAGCCACATCCCGGGCCTCAAGGTGGTCATGCCTTACACGGCAGCCGACGCAAAGGGCCTGCTGAAGGCGGCGATCCGCGATCCGAACCCGGTCATCTTCCTCGAAAACGAGATCCTCTACGGTCAGTCCTTCGAAGTTCCGAAGCTCGACGATTTCGTTCTGCCGATCGGCAAGGCGCGGATCCACAAGGTCGGCAAGGATGCCACCATCGTTTCCTTCGGCATCGGCATGACCTACGCGGTCAAGGCGGTTGCCGAGCTTGAAGCGCAGGGTATCGACGTCGAATTGATCGACCTTCGCACCATCCGCCCGATGGATCTGCCGACGGTCATCGAATCGGTCAAGAAGACCGGCCGCCTCGTCACCGTCGAGGAAGGCTACCCGCAGTCTTCCGTGGGCACCGAGATCGCGACCCGCGTCATGCAGCAGGCATTTGACTACCTTGACGCCCCGATCCTGACGATCGCCGGCAAGGATGTGCCGATGCCTTACGCCGCGAACCTCGAGAAGCTCGCGCTTCCGAACGTCGCAGAAGTCGTCGATGCGGTGAAAGCCGTTTGCTACAAATAAGGGGAGGGCCCTTCGATGCCTATCAACATCACAATGCCTGCCCTCTCCCCGACGATGGAAGAAGGCAATCTGGCCAAGTGGCTGGTCAAGGAAGGCGATAAGGTCAAGTCCGGCGACGTGATCGCCGAGATCGAGACCGACAAGGCGACGATGGAAGTCGAGGCTGTCGACGAAGGCACAGTTGCCAAGCTCGTCGTTCCCGCCGGCACCGAAGGCGTCAAGGTCAATGCGCTGATCGCAGTTCTGGCCGCCGATGGCGAAGATGTCGCCGCGGCCGCCAAGGGCGGCAATGGTGCAGCCGCAGCACCAGCACCAGCCGAAAAGAAGGAAGAGGCAGTCGCAGCACCTGCAGCCGCGGCCGCTCCGGCACCCGCCGCAGCGCAAGCCGTGGCGGCAGCGCCGCAGGCGGCAAAGGCCGAGACCGGCGCCCGTGTCTTCTCGTCGCCGCTCGCCCGTCGCCTTGCCAAGGATGCCGGCATCGATCTCTCGGCCATCACAGGCTCTGGCCCGCATGGTCGTGTGGTCAAGAAGGACGTCGAAACGGCAGTTGCCGGTGGCGGTGCCAAGCCGGCGGCAGCACCCGCAACGGCCGGTGCTGCAGCTCCCGCTGCCGCGCCGCTTGCCAAGGGCATGTCGGAAGACGCCGTCCTCAAGCTGTTCGAGGCTGGCTCCTACGAGCTCGTGCCGCATGACGGCATGCGCAAGACGATCGCCAAGCGGCTGGTCGAATCCAAGCAGACCATCCCGCACTTCTACGTCTCGGTCGACTGCGAACTCGACGCGCTTCTGGCGCTGCGTGCCCAGCTCAACGCTGCATCCCCTGAAAAGGACGGCAAGCCGGTGTACAAGCTCTCGGTCAACGACATGGTGATCAAGGCTCTGGCGCTTGCCCTGCGCGACGTTCCGGATGCCAACGTCTCCTGGACCGACAGCAACATGGTCAAGCACAAGCATGCCGACGTCGGTGTTGCCGTGTCGATCCCGGGTGGCCTGATCACGCCGATCGTCCGCCAGGCGGAGCTGAAGAGCCTGTCTGCCATCTCCAACGAGATGAAGGACCTCGGCAAGCGCGCCAAGGATCGCAAGCTGAAGCCCGAAGAATACCAGGGCGGCACCACGGCGGTCTCCAACATGGGCATGATGGGCGTCAAGGACTTTGCTGCCGTCGTCAACCCTCCGCATGCCACGATCCTTGCGGTCGGCGCCGGCGAGGAACGCGTCGTCGTCAAGAACAAGCAGATGGTCATCGCCACTGTCATGACCGTCACGCTTTCGACCGACCATCGTTGCGTCGATGGCGCGCTCGGTGCCGAATTGCTCGGAGCCTTCAAGCGCTACATCGAAAACCCGATGGGCATGCTGGTCTGAGTTGGATAAGGACCGGCCTTCGGGCCGGTCCGTTCCTTTTCGCGCAGCCGAAGGCGGGCCCGGACGATGAAAACAGTTCTCTGCTACGGTGACAGCCTAACCTGGGGCTACGATGCCACGGACGGCGGCCGTCATGCGCTTGCCGATCGCTGGCCCAGCGTCCTGCAGATGGCACTGGGTTCGGACGTCCAGATCATTGCCGAAGGTCTGAATGGCCGCACGACCGCCTATGACGATCACCTCGCCGATTGCGATCGCAACGGCGCCAAGGTGCTGCCGACTATTCTCCACAGCCATGCGCCTCTTGATTTGATCATCCTGCTTCTCGGCGCAAACGACATGAAGCCGATCATTCATGGGACAGCCTTCGGCGCCGTGAAGGGTGTCGAGCGCCTGGTCAACCTCATTCGTCGGCACGACTGGCCGGTCGAGGGTGAGGGCGGGCCGGATATCCTGATCGTCTCGCCACCGCAGCTTTGTGAAACCGCCAATGCGGCCTTCGGTGCAATGTTCGCCGGTGGCGTCGATCAGTCGGGCATGCTGGCGCCGCTTTATCGCGATCTGGCCGATGAACTCGATTGCGGGTTCTTCGACGCGGGATCGGTTGCAAGGACGACACCGCTCGACGGCGTGCACCTGGATGCGGAAAACACCCGCGCGATCGGCCGTGGCCTCGAGCCGGTCGTTCGGATGATGCTCGGTGTCTGAGATGGCGGACAACGTCACCATCAGACCGGCGGAACGAAAAGAGGCGGCGGAGATCGCTGTTCTCGTCGATATCGCCTCGCACGGCTTTGCCGCCTGGCTCTGGTATGGTGCGGTTCTCGGCGGGGCGAGCGACACGGCCTTCGAGCGCGGTCGCAACAAGCTGCGTGAGGATGTCGGACCGGGAAACTGGCGCGACGCCGTCGTTGCCGATGTCGAGGATGAAATTGCAGGCGTTTCGATCGGCTACGGTATCGACGCGTCAGCGGTGGAGCCCGAAGCAAAGCATGCCGTGATCGAACCGCTGCTGGTTCTGCAGCGGCAGGTGGTTGGCCACTGGTTCGTCGACAGTTTGGGCGTCTACCGTCACCGGCGTGGTCGCGGCATCGGACGCAGATTGCTTGCACATGAAATTGCACGCGCCGGCTCGGCGCCGGTGAGCCTGATCACCGAAAGCCACAATGAAACGGCGCAGGCGCTTTACAGGAAAAACGGCTTTGAAGAGAGGGCCCGGGCTGAGGCCGTACCGCTCTTCGAAGGCAGCAGAAAACACGACTGGGTGCTCTTCACCCGCAAGGTCGCTTGAGACAAAGGCAGGAAACACATGGCTGAGAATTACGACGTCATCGTCATCGGTTCGGGTCCAGGGGGCTATATCGCCGCCATTCGTGCGGCACAGTTGGGTCTCAAGACCGCGGTCGTCGAGCGCGAGCACCTGGCCGGCATCTGCTCCAACTGGGGCTGCATTCCGACCAAGGCGCTGCTGCGCTCGGCCGAAGTGCTGCACTACGCCCAGCATCCGGGCAGCTATGGCATCAAGATCGAAGGTGCCGTGACGCCGGACCTGAAGGCGATCGTCGCCCGCTCGCGCGGCATTGCCGAACGCATGAATGGCGGCGTCGGCTTCCTGATGAAGAAGAACAAGGTCGACGTGATCTGGGGCGAAGCCAAGCTGACGAAGCCCGGCGAAATCGTCGTCGGCAAGTCGACGAAGCCGGCCGTCCAGCCGCAGGCGCCGTTGCCGAAGAACACCAAGGGCGAGGGCACCTACACCGCCAAGCACATCATCATCGCCACTGGCGCTCGTCCGCGCGCGCTTCCCGGCATCGAGCCGGACGGCAAGCTGATCTGGACCTATTTCGAGGCGATGAAGCCGGAGGAAATGCCGAAGTCGCTGCTGGTCATGGGCTCTGGCGCCATCGGTATCGAGTTTGCCTCGTTCTACCGCACCATGGGTGTTGACGTGACGGTCGTCGAAGTCATGCCGAACGTGATGCCGGTCGAAGATGCCGAGATCTCGAACATTGCCAAGAAGCAGTTCGAAAAACAGGGCATGAAGATCCACCTCGAAGCCAAGGTGACGAAGGTCGAGAAGGGTGCGAATTCGGTCACCGCCCATGTCGAGATGAAGGACGGCAAGGTCGAGAAGATCACCGCCGACCGCATGATTTCCGCCGTTGGCGTTCAAGGCAATATTGAGAACCTCGGCCTCGAGGCGCTGGGGATCAAGACCGACCGCGGCTGCATCGTCATCGATGGCTACGGCAAGACCAATGTTGCGGGCGTCTACGCCATCGGTGACGTTGCCGGCCCGCCGATGCTTGCACACAAGGCCGAACATGAGGCCGTCATCTGCGTCGAGAAGATCGCCGGCCTGCCGAACGTCCACCCGATGGACAAGCTGAAGATCCCGGGCTGCACCTATTGCCACCCGCAGGTCGCCTCGGTCGGTCTCACCGAAGCCAAGGCGAAGGCCGAAGGCCGCGAGATCCGCGTCGGTCGCTTCCCCTTCGTCGCCAACGGCAAGGCGATCGCGCTTGGCGAAGACCAGGGCATGGTCAAGACGATCTTCGACAAGAAGACCGGCGAACTCTTGGGCGCGCACATGGTCGGCGCCGAGGTGACCGAACTGATCCAGGGCTTCGTGGTCGCCATGAACCTGGAGACGACGGAAGAAGACCTGATGCACACGATCTTCCCGCATCCGACGATCTCGGAGACGATGAAGGAAAGCGTGCTCGATGCCTATGGGCGCGCGCTGAACGCCTAATCCAAAAGGCTGACGCCGGAACTTTTTGGCGCCATCCGGCATTGAGGACTTGTCCTCAATGAACGGAGATTACCATGAGCTTGAACGGCGTCGGCATTCTGGCTGCGATCATCATCGGCGGGTTGGCCGGATGGCTCGCGGAGCGGTTCATGAACAGCGATATGGGGCTGTTCATGAACATTGCGCTCGGCATCATCGGTGCGGTGGTGCTGAATTTCATTCTGGCGGCCTTCGGCATGGCCTTTGCCGGCTGGCTCGCCTACCTGGTCATCGGCTTTATCGGCGCCTGCCTGCTGATTGCCGTCGGCCGCGCTGTCAAGCGATAGCCTGCGACGCTTTCTTTACGAGCGGTCGGGCCGTCGAGCAAAAGGTGGCCTGACATTTCGCGTCTGGCCATCTATATAGATCGAAAAAGGGGCTGCCGGCACGACGCCGGGCCCGCCGCGACGAGGAAGACAGTATGGTAACGGTGTTCGATGCCGTCTCTGACCGGGCGCAACGCGTCCGCCATCCGGAAAAGGCCCACAAGCCCGATACCGAAATGCTGCGCAAGCCGGAGTGGATCCGCGTCAAGGCGCCGACTTCAAAGGGCTACCAGGAAACCCGTGAGCTGGTGCGCTCGCACAAGCTGGTCACGGTCTGTGAAGAAGCCGGCTGCCCGAACATCGGCGAGTGCTGGGACAAGAAGCACGCCACCTTCATGATCATGGGCGAGATCTGTACCCGCGCCTGCGCCTTCTGCAATGTCTCGACCGGCAAGCCGAATGCGCTCGACATGGCGGAACCCGAAAATGTCGCCAAGGCCGTCAAGCAGATGGGCCTTTCCCATGTCGTTATCACTTCCGTCGACCGCGATGATCTGCCGGATGGTGGCGCCGAACATTTCGAG
The DNA here is from genome assembly GCF_058795755.1 of Ensifer sp. GW823-FHT05D09. Lineage (NCBI taxonomy): Bacteria > Pseudomonadati > Pseudomonadota > Alphaproteobacteria > Hyphomicrobiales > Rhizobiaceae > Ensifer > Ensifer sp. GW823-FHT05D09. Next base: position 149,477 of record NZ_JBXAIA010000002.1, read on the forward strand.
AAAGTGATCTGGGCGATCCGTGCGGCTTCGCCGGAAACCACGATCGAAATCCTGACGCCGGACTTCCTGAAGAAGCCTGGCGCGCTGGAACGCGTCGTCGCCGCCAAGCCAGACGTCTTCAACCACAACATGGAAACGGTGCCGGGCAACTATCTGACCGTCCGTCCGGGCGCGCGCTATTTCCACTCCATCCGCCTGTTGCAGCGCGTGAAGGAACTCGACCCGACGATGTTCACCAAGTCCGGCATCATGGTCGGCCTCGGTGAGGAGCGCAACGAAGTGCTTCAGCTGATGGACGACCTGCGTACCGCCGACGTCGACTTCATCACCATCGGCCAGTATCTGCAGCCAACCCGCAAGCACCACAAGGTCGAGAAGTTCGTGACCCCTGAGGAGTTCAAATCCTACGAGACGGTCGCCTACACCAAGGGCTTCCTGATGGTCGCCTCCAGCCCGCTGACCCGCTCCTCGCACCACGCCGGCGACGATTTCGCCCGCCTGCGCGAAGCCCGCGAAAAGAAGCTGGCGGCTGCGGCCGGGTAAGGCCGGGGCATATCGAGACAACAGGAACTCCGGCCTTGGCGCCGGAGTTTCGCTATTTGTCGTCCTTCCCGAAACGTCCGGGAATTCCCATGGATCAGCCGTCAGGACCGATTGCGGTGAATTATGTCGAAGATGTCGTGGGTGCTGACTGCATCCGCAACGCTCGACGTATCCTCGTGGTCGGGTGCTCCGGCGGCGGCAAGTCGACGCTATCCCAGAAGCTCGCTCGACATTACGACCTGACCTACATCTCGATCGATCGCGATATTCTGTGGCTTCCCGGCTGGGAGCAACGCGATCGGGCCGAGCAACGCCTACGTATCGCCGAGAGGATTGCCGGCGATCGCTGGGTCATGGATGGCACCGGCCCGTCCACGTTCGATCTCCGTGTGCCGAGAAGCGATGTGGTGATCTGGGTGCGCATGCCGCGGATTCTCTGTGTCTGGGGTGTCGTCACGCGGTGGATGAAATATTTCGGACGCACCCGCCCGGAAATGGCGCCGGGCTGTCTCGAGAAGGTCGACTGGCAGTTCCTCGAATTCATCTGGACCTTCGAGGAAAGGTTTTCGCCGCGTATCGTCGCAGGCCTCGCCGAACATGGCCCTGGAGTGCCGGTTCTGCAGTTGAAATCGCGTCGCCAGATGCAGAGGCTTCTTGATCTTCTCGGTCTGCCCGCTTAACTCCCCTCTATGCCGCAATTCGAAACCAACCACGTCGTCAAGCACACGGCCGATCAGATGTTCGATCTCGTCGCCGATGTCGAACGGTATCCTGAGTTCCTGCCGCTCTGTGAGGCGCTGAGCATACGCTCGCGCAAGGAGAGGGATGGTAAGGTGCTACTGCTCGCCGACATGACCGTCGGTTACAAGGCGATCCGCGAGACCTTCACGACGCAGGTGCTGCTGAACAAGGCCGAGCGCGTCATCGAGGTCAAATACATCGACGGCCCGTTCAAGTATCTCGACAATCGCTGGCGTTTCGAGCCGGCGGGCGAGGGCCAGTCGTCGGTGCATTTCTACATCGACTACGAGTTCAAGAGCCGCATCCTCGGGGCGCTGATGGGTTCGATGTTCGATCGCGCCTTCCGCATGTTCTCCGACGCTTTCGAAAAGCGCGCCGACAAGATCTACGCCGTCTGAGCGATTTCGCTCAGCATCTCCAGCGCAGTTCGGATGGTCGCCAGCCGCACGGCGTCGCGACCGATATCGCCGTAGCGCATTTCACGGTGGAGCGCGGTGCCGTTGCGGCCCGTCGCCGACAGATGCACCAGTCCAACAGGTTTTTCCACCGACCCGCCGCCTGGGCCGGCAATACCGGTGACGGCGACGGCAAAGTCAGCCTCGGAGTGCAAAACCGCGCCACGCACCATCTCAATGGCCGTCTGTCGTGAGACGGCACCATGCGCGGCAAGCGTTGCCGGATCGACGCCGAGCATCTGGATCTTGGCGTCGTTGGAGTAGGTGACGAAGCCGCGGTCGACGACCGCCGACGATCCGGAAATTTCCGTCAGAGCACCTGCTATCAGCCCGCCGGTGCAGGACTCGGCCGTTGCCACCTTGAGGCCACGCGTGGTGAAATCGACGATGATCCTGGCCGCCGCCGCCTGAATGTCATTCGGCCACATCTTGGGTGTCTCCTGCCGTGTAGACAACAGTTGCCGTCGCGATTGCAGCGATGCCCTCGTCGCGGCCGACGAAGCCGAGCCGCTCGTTTGTCGTCGCCTTGACCGAGCAGCGGTCGAGATCGATGCCGAGCATATCGGCAAGGTTCTCTCGCATCGCCTGGCGATGCGGGCCGACCTTCGGTGCTTCGGCAATCAACGAAATATCGGCATTGGTAATGGTGCCGCCGCGCTGACGCACGATCTTTGCTGCATGTTCGAGGAAGATGCGCGATGGCGCCCCTTTCCACTGCGGGTCGGATGGCGGGAAGTGATCGCCGATATCGCCGGCGCCACAGGTGGCCAAGAGCGCATCGGTGAGCGCATGCAGCGCGACGTCGGCATCGGAATGGCCGGAGAGCTTCTTGGTGTGCGGGATGAGCACGCCGCAAAGCGTGACGCCATCGCCTTCGACCAGCTGGTGCACGTCATAGCCATTGCCGGTGCGGACATCCGGAATGAGATGTCGCTTGAGTTTTTCGTCGGCCATGGCGATGTCCCTTTTCAGTGTGAGCTTGACGTTGTCGACCGTGCCTTCGACGAGGACCACCGGGATGCCTGCCCATTCGGCGATCGAGGCGTCGTCGGTAAAATCCGTCCGCCCGCTGCTGGCTGCGCCCCGGTGGGCGTCGAGGATGGTCGTGAGGTCGAAGGTTTGCGGCGTCTGTGCCGCATGAAGGTGATTGCGCGAAACGGTTTCGGTCACCATGCCGGCGGCATCGGCGCGCTTCAGCGTATCCGACACGGCAATTGCCGGCAGCACGGCGCGCGCTCCCTTCGCCACCGCTTCCGCGCAGCGCGAGAGCAGGGCATGATCGGCAAACGGGCGCACGGCATCGTGAATCATGACGTAGCGTGAGCCGGTTGCTGCTACGGCTTCCAGGCCTGCCAGCACCGATTGCTGTCGGGTTGCGCCGCCGTGAACGACGATCAGGGCGCGTGTCGGCGATCGCCTGCGCGCCGCTGCCAACAGATCTTCATCGTCAGGATGGATCACAACGACGATCGGTCCAGTCCCCGGCCATGTCGCGAAAGTGTCAAGCGTATGGGCGATAACCGGCTTGTCGCCGATGGTGCGGTACTGTTTCGGCCCCTCGGTCGACTGTCCCGCGCGTTCGCCGCGCCCTGCTGCAACGATCACAATGCCGCAGGAAAGCTGTTCTTCAGGCTGCATCTTCTGTATGTGGTCCCGGATTTCGCCAATCTTCGCCGTGATGTACCGCGAAGGTCCGCGCTTTGCCAGCCGAACAGGGAAATTTGCCCGACGCTTCGAAATCGCTTGGCAAGCCAGAGAACAATGTCTAAAAATAGTGCAAGAACAACATGTGCCTGAAAGATATGCATTTGCCAGCTCCGGCTTTGTCATCACCGCTTCGGATCGGGAATATCGAAATCCGCAACCGGGTGGCGCTCGCCCCGATGTCAGGTGTCACGGACCTGCCATTCCGCACTTTGGCCTGGCGCTTCGGTGCGGGGTTCGTTGTGACGGAAATGGTAGCGAGCCGCGAACTGGTCGGTAACGCCTCGGAATCCTGGGCGAGGCTGAAGAACTCCGGCATCAAGCCGCATATCGTCCAGCTGGCCGGACGCGAGGCGCATTGGATGGCCGAGGCGGCCAAGATTGCCGCCGCCAACGGCGCCGATATCATCGATATCAATATGGGTTGCCCGGCAAAGAAAGTGACGGGCGGCTATTCCGGCTCGGCGCTGATGCGCGATCCCGATCACGCTCTGTCTTTGGTCGAGGCGACCGTCAACGCGGTCGATGTGCCGGTCACTTTGAAGATGCGGCTCGGCTGGGACGAGAACTCGATCAACGCGCCGCTGATTGCCAGGAGGGCGCAGGAGGCCGGTGTCCAGGCGATCACCGTGCATGGCCGCACCCGCATGCAGTTCTACACCGGCAAGGCCGATTGGGACGCGATCCGCGCCGTGCGCGACGTCGTGACTGTGCCGCTGGTCGCCAACGGCGACGTCGATACCGTCGCGGATGCGCAGGAGATCCTCCGGCGGTCCGGCGCCGACGCCGTCATGGCTGGGCGGTCCTCGCAGGGCCGTCCCTGGCATGTCGGCGTTCTCGCCGGTGCTGCAGGCCATCCTGACCAGGCGGAGATCGCCGACATTTTCGTGGAGCACTATGAAATGATGCTCGAATTCTACGGTGCCGACACGGGCTTGAGGCATGCACGCAAGCATGTCGGCTGGTACTTGGACCGTTTCGCATCCGATCTTGCCGGGTCGGAGAAGGGAGCGATCCTGACGTCGACCGATCCCAAATCCGTCGCCGCGCGCGCCTCGGAGGCCATTCGCAGTTCGCATGCGCCCCTCGCAAGCGAAGGGATCGCGGCATGACGGACAAGCCCAACACGCCGGAAGCCATGGCTGCTGCCAACGGGCTGTCGATGGCCGTTCTGAATGCCATTCAGAACCCGGTAATTCTCGTCGATCAGAATGGCCTGGTCGCCTTTGCCAATTGGGAAGCCGAATCCTTCTTCGGCGCCAGCGCCAATCATCTCGCCCGCCACGATATCAGCGCCTTCATCCCGTTCGGCAGTCCGCTTCTGACGCTGATCGAGCAGGTGCGCGAGCGCAAGGCACCGGTCAACGAGTATCGCGTCGACCTGAGTTCGCCGCGGCTGGGTGCCGACAAGTTGGTTGATCTCTACGTGGCACCGGTGATTTCGGAGCCCGGCTCCGTCGTGGTCGTGTTCCAGGAGCGGTCGATGGCCGACAAGATCGATCGCCAGTTGACGCATCGCGCGGCGGCGCGCTCGGTCACTGGCCTTGCCTCGATGCTGGCGCATGAGATCAAGAACCCGCTTTCCGGCATTCGGGGTGCGGCGCAATTGCTGGAGACCTCCGTCAACGACGAGGATCGGGCGTTGACCCGGCTGATCTGTGACGAGACCGACCGGATCGTATCGCTGGTCGATCGCATGGAAGTGTTTTCCGACGAGAGGCCGGTCGATCGCGTGCCGCTCAACATTCACTCGGTGCTCGATCACGTGAAGGCGATCGCACGGGCCGGTTTTGCGCGCCGGATCAAGGTGACGGAAAACTACGACCCGTCCCTTCCGTCCGTCTTTGCCAACCGCGACCAGCTCGTGCAGGTGTTTCTCAATCTCATCAAGAATGCGGCGGAAGCGATCGGCGATCGGCCGGAAGGCGAGATCATGCTGACGACCGCCTACAGGCCCGGCATTCGCCTTTCGGTCGCCGGCACCCGCGAGAAGATCTCGCTGCCGCTGGAGTTCTGCGTACACGACAACGGCCCGGGCGTTCCCTCCGACCTGCTGCCGCACCTGTTCGACCCGTTCATTACCACCAAGACCAACGGTTCAGGCCTTGGGCTGGCGCTTGTCGCCAAGATCATCGGCGGGCATGGCGGCATCGTCGAATGCGACAGCCAGCAGAACCGCACGACTTTCCGCGTCCTGATGCCGGCCTCAAAGGGGCAGGCGGCGGATGAAGACGACATGCCTATGACAAAAGGAAACATTGCATGACGGGCGCCACGATCCTCGTCGCGGATGACGACGCAGCCATTCGCACCGTGCTCAATCAGGCGCTGAGCCGCGCCGGCTACGATGTCCGGATTACGTCGAACGCAGCGACGCTCTGGCGTTGGATTTCCGCGGGCGACGGTGACCTTGTTGTCACCGACGTGGTCATGCCCGACGAGAATGCCTTCGATCTTCTTCCGCGCATCAAGAAGGCGCGACCGGACCTGCCGGTCCTTGTCATGAGTGCGCAGAACACCTTCATGACGGCGATCAAGGCTTCCGAGAAAGGCGCTTATGACTACCTGCCGAAGCCCTTCGATCTGACCGAGCTGATTGGCATCATCGGCCGGGCGCTGGCCGAGCCGAAGCGACGCCCGGCGAAGATCGACGACGATTCGCAGGATGGCATGCCGCTGGTTGGTCGCTCCGCAGCGATGCAGGAAATCTACCGCGTTCTCGCCCGCCTGATGCAGACCGATCTCACGCTGATGATCACCGGCGAATCCGGCACCGGCAAGGAGCTGGTGGCGCGGGCGCTGCATGACTACGGCAAGCGCCGCAACGGCCCTTTCGTTGCCATCAACATGGCGGCGATCCCGCGCGACCTGATCGAATCGGAACTGTTCGGTCACGAAAAGGGGGCCTTCACCGGCGCGCAGACACGTTCGACGGGTCGTTTTGAGCAGGCCGAAGGTGGAACGCTCTTCCTCGACGAGATCGGCGACATGCCGATGGACGCACAGACGCGGTTGCTGCGCGTGCTGCAGCAGGGCGAGTATACGACGGTGGGCGGACGCACGCCGATCCGCTCCGATGTGCGCATCGTCGCTGCAACCAACAAGGATCTGAAACAGTCGATCAACCAGGGTCTCTTCCGCGAGGACCTGTATTACCGGCTGAATGTGGTGCCGCTGCGCCTGCCGCCGCTGCGCGATCGTGCGGAAGACATTCCCGATCTCGTACGCCATTTTGTCCAGCAGGCCGAAAAAGAAGGCCTGGACGTCAAGCGTTTCGATCAGGAAGCGCTGGAGCTGATGAAGGCGCATCCGTGGCCGGGCAACGTGCGCGAGCTCGAAAACCTCGTGCGACGACTGACCGCCCTTTACCCGCAGGATGTCATCACGCGGGAGATTATCGAAAACGAACTGCGGTCGGAAATCCCCGACAGCCCCATCGAAAAGACGCAGGCGCGCAACGGCTCTCTTTCGATCTCGCAGGCGGTTGAGGAGAACATGCGGCAATACTTTGCCAGCTTCGGGGACGCGCTTCCCCCAAGCGGTCTTTACGAGCGGGTGCTCGCCGAGATGGAGTATCCTCTCATCCTTGCCGCTTTGACGGCGACGCGAGGAAATCAGATCAAGGCCGCAGATTTGCTCGGCCTCAACCGCAACACGCTGCGCAAGAAGATCCGCGAACTCGGCGTCTCTGTGTATCGCAGCTCACGTACGGCTTGACTTGGCCGCAACCACCGTTGCATTTTCGCCACAATGCGTTGCTTGAACGTGTTATGACCGCCGAATCGAGCGGTGTTGCGCTGCTTTGCCTGGCCTTGGGGGCTGTGGCTGATGCGCAACAGCTCCGGTTGACGGTCCGGTCAATACCTTGACCCGGGATGTGCGTGAGAATTGCTGGTGTCGATAGGCGCCGGTCGAGGGAACGTTTTTTACATGGTGGATGCAATGGCCTTGCCGCTGGGCACAGATGACGGATTGGCGGCGCACGACCGTCGCGCGTCCTTTGCCTTACCGGGCCTCATGCTGGCGATCGGCGCACTCGTCTGCGCCACTCTGTCTCTGCTCGTTCTGCTTGGGCTGACGCCGATTCGGCTGGAACGCAACATTTTCATCGCCTGTGCCGCGATCAACGGACTATTTGTCGTCGGCCTGATCTATCTCATCGTTCGCGAAATTCTCAGGCTGCTGCGGGCGCGTCGCAAGGGGCGGGCCGCCGCGCGGCTTCATGTCCGCATCGTCGCGCTGTTTTCGATCGTCGCCATCACGCCCGCCATTCTGGTCGCGATCTTCGCCAGCATAACGCTCGATGTCGGACTTGACCGCTGGTTTTCGCTGCGCACGCAGGCGATCGTCCGGTCGTCGATCAGCGTCGCCCAGGCCTATGTGCTGGAGAATGCCAGCTATCTCCAGGGTCAGACCGTTTCGATGGCCAATGATCTTGAGCGCAACCGGCAACTCTACAGCCTCGACCGCACCGGCTTTACTGAACTGGTGACGCGCCAGGCCAGAGGGCGCGGCATGCTCGGCGCGTTCCTCGTGCGGGCAGACGGCAGCGCCATTCTGCAGGCCAACATCTCGACGGAAAAACCCCTGCCGGCCATCCCGCCGGATGCGCTCAAAAGCTCGGTTTCCGGACAGCCGACATTGATACCGCCCGGGATTACCAATCTGGTGGGTGCGGTGATCCCGCTTGACGATATTCCCGGCACCTATCTCTACACCGTTCGCAACGTCGATCCGGAAGTGATGCGTTCGCTGCGGCTGATGGAAGAAAACACGGCGGAGTATAAGACGCTCGAAGCCGGGCGCGCCTTTACGCAGATTGCCTTCGGTGTGCTCTATATCGGCTTTGCCCTGATCGTGCTTCTGGCGGCCATCTGGACGGCGATCGCCGTCGCCGACCGCATCGTTCGACCGATCCGCCAGCTGATCGGGGCCGCCGACAGCGTTGCGGCTGGTAATCTCGATGTCGTAGTGCCGGTGCGTGCCGTCGATGGCGACGTCGGCAATCTTTCGCGTACGTTCAACAAGATGGTTTCGGAAATCCGCACCCAACAGGAGCAGATCCTTGAGGCCAAGGATGAGGTCGACCACCGACGGCGTTTCATCGAGGCAGTTCTTTCGGGCGTCACGGCAGCGGTCATCGGCGTCGGCCGCGACCGGCAGATCACCATCGCCAATTCCTCTTCGGAGGAGTTTCTGAAGAAGACCGCTCCGGATCTGCTCGGTGCGGATCTGCGCGTGGTTGCGCCTGAGATCGAAGAAGTGCTGGTCGAAGCGGAAAGCCGCTACCGCAACAATTTCCGCAAGCAGATCAACATTATGCGCGGAGGAACCGAGCGCACGCTGAACATCCAGGTGACGCGCGAAGAAGGCGGCGAGGCAAACGAGTCCTACGTCATCACCATCGACGACATCACGGATCTTGTCATTGCGCAGCGCTCCACCGCCTGGGCCGATGTGGCGCGCCGTATCGCACACGAAATCAAGAACCCGCTGACGCCGATCCAGCTCTCGGCAGAGCGCCTGAAACGTCGCTATGGCAAGCAGATCGATCAGGAAGACAAGGCCGTCTTCGATCAGTGCACCGATACGATCGTAAGGCAGGTCGAAGATATCGGTCGCATGGTCGATGAGTTCTCCGCCTTTGCCCGCATGCCGAAGCCGACGAAGGAGAAGGTGGATCTGCGCGCAATTTTGAAGGACGCCGTGTTTCTGCGCGAGATGGGCAACAACCACATCCGCTTCATCCGCGAGTTCGGCGACGAGCCGCTCCAAGGCATGTTCGATGGCCGCATGCTCGGACAGGCCTTTGGCAATATCGTCAAGAATGCCGTGGAGTCGATCGAGGCGGTGTCGACTGACGCTGTTCGTGGCGAGCCGACAGTGCTCGTGCGTGCGCAGCAGGATGGAGCCGCCGGCCGGCTAGTCGTCGATGTCATAGACAACGGCAAGGGCCTGCCGACCGAGAACCGGCATAGAATATTGGAACCGTATATGACGATGCGCGAGAAGGGCACGGGCCTCGGGCTCGCGATCGTCAAGAAGATCATTGAGGACCATGGCGGACAATTGGAATTGCACGACGCACCGGCCGATTTCGATGGCGGCGTTGGAGCAATGATCCGCGTGATCCTGCCGCCTGCCGGAGAAGCCGCGGGCGAAGACACTTTGAAGGGTAAGGGTACGAGCGATGGCCGCTGACATTCTGGTTGTAGACGATGAGGAAGACATCCGCGAGATCGTCTCCGGCATCCTGTCCGACGAGGGGCACGAGACCCGAACGGCTTTTGATAGCGACAGTGCGCTGGCGGCGATCAGCGACCGCGTGCCGCGGCTCGTCTTTCTCGACATCTGGATGCAGGGCAGCCGCCTCGACGGCCTCGCCCTGCTCGACGAGATCAAGGCGCGCCATCCCGATTTGCCGGTGGTGATGATTTCGGGGCACGGCAATATCGAAACGGCGGTCAACGCCATCAAGCGCGGCGCCTATGATTTCATCGAGAAGCCGTTTAAGGCTGACCGCCTGATCTTGATTGCCGAGCGCGCGCTCGAGAACTCCAAGCTGAAGCGCGAAGTCTCGGAGTTGAAGAAGAAGTCGGGCGATCCGGTCGAACTGATCGGAACCTCCGTTGCCGTCTCGCAGCTCCGCCAGACCGTCGAAAAGGTCGCGCCGACCAACAGCCGCATCATGATCCAGGGGCCGTCCGGCTCCGGCAAGGAGCTGGTGGCGCGCATGATCCACCGCAAGTCGACCCGCTCGACCGGTCCGTTCGTGGCCCTGAACGCCGCGGCGATCACGCCCGACCGCATGGAGATCGCGCTTTTCGGAACCGAGGGAACGCCGGGGCAACCGCGCCGTACCGGTGCTCTCGAAGAGGCACATAGCGGCATCCTCTATCTTGACGAAGTCGGCGAAATGCCGCGCGAAACGCAGAACAAGATCCTGCGGGTTCTCGTCGATCAGCAATTCGAGCGGGTCGGCGGCACGAAGCGCGTCAAGGTCGACGTCCGCATTATCTCCTCGACGGCCTACAACCTCGAAAACATGATCTCCGAAGGCCTCTTCCGCGAGGATCTCTTCCACCGGCTCGCGGTCATCCCGGTGCGGGTGCCGGCTCTGGCCGAGCGCCGCGAGGATATTCCGTTTCTTGTCGACATGTTCATGCGCCAGGTCAGCGAGCAGGCAGGTATCCGCCCGCGCAAGATCGGCGACGATGCGCTTGCGGTGTTGCAGGCCCACGATTGGCCCGGCAACATTCGCCAGCTCCGCAACAATATCGAACGGCTGATGATCCTGGCTCGCAGTGACGGCCCGGATACGCCGATCTCGGCCGACATGCTGCCGACCGAAGTTGGCGATACCTTGCCGAAGATCTCCGCGCAGGGCGACCAGCACATCATGACGCTGCCGCTGCGCGAGGCTCGCGAAATGTTCGAGCGGGATTATCTGATCGCTCAGATCAACCGATTCGGCGGCAACATTTCCCGCACGGCCGAATTCGTTGGCATGGAGCGGTCGGCGCTTCACCGCAAGCTGAAGTCGCTGGGCGTTTGAGCGATAGATTTCTTCTGGCTGACGGCCGCCTGTACCTTGGTGAAAGAACGACATGAAGGTGATCATTTGTGGTGCGGGACAGGTCGGCTACGGCATCGCCGAACGGTTGGCCCAGGAAGACAATGACGTCTCGGTGATCGACACATCGGCGGCGCTCATTGCCAACATTACCGAAAGCCTCGATGTGCGTGGCTATGTCGGCCACGGCGCCCACCCGGATGTGCTGGCGAAAGCCGGTGCCGATCAGGCCGACATGTTGATCGCGGTCACGCTGTTCGACGAGGTCAACATCGTCGCCTGTGAGGTGGCGCATGCGATCTTCAATGTGCCGACCAAGGTCGCCCGTATCCGCGCTCAGAACTATCTGGCGCCGGAATACGCCAACCTTTTCTCCCGCGAGAACGTGCCGATCGATGTGACCATTTCGCCGGAAGTCGAAGTCGGGCGCTTGGTGCTGCGGCGCATCTCGTTCCCGGGCGCGACGGATGTCGTACGCTTTGCCGACGACCGGATCGCGATGGTCGCGATCGAGTGCATGGAAGACTGCCCGGTGGTCGACACGCCGCTGCAGCAGTTGAGCGAACTGTTTCCCGATCTGCAGGCAACGGTCACCGGCATCTTCCGCAACGGCAAGCTGATCGTGCCGCATTCGTCGGATCAGTTGCAGACCGGCGACCTTGCCTATGTCGTCTGCGACCGCGACCATGCGCGCCGCACGCTGGCTCTGTTCGGCCACGAAGAGCAGGAAGCGCGCCGCATCGTCATTCTCGGCGGCGGCAATATCGGCTATTTCGTCGCCAAGGCGATCGAGGAAAACCAGCCGAGGACCCGCGTCAAGCTGATCGAGAACGATCGAGACCGTGCGGTGATGATGGCCGACAAGCTCAGCAACACTGTCGTTCTCAACGGTTCGGCGATGGATCAGCGCATCCTGATGCAGGCCGACGTGCAGGATGCAGACCTGGTGGTGGCGCTGACCAACAACGACCAGATCAATATCCTCGGCAGCATGATGGCAAAACGGCTCGGCGCCAAATCGACGCTGGTTTTGATCAACGAACCGTCCTACCAGGATTTCGCGGGAACGGCCGGTGTCGATGCCTATATCAACCCGCGTGCGGTGACGATCTCGCGCGTGCTTCAGCACGTGCGCAAGGGTCGTATCCGCTCGGTCTATGCCGTCCAGAAGGGCACGGCTGAAGTGATCGAAGCCGAAGCGCTGGAAACCTCGCCACTGGTCGGAAAAGCACTGCGGGAGCTGGATCTGCCCGATGGCATTCGCATCGGCGCGCTCTACCGGGACAAGACATTCATCCGCCCGCACGGCGACACCAAGATCAAGGCTAGGGATCGCGTCGTGCTCTTTGCCGCCGCCGAGGCCGTCCGCCACGTCGAACAGCTCTTCCGCGTCAGCATCCAGTTCTTCTGAGGTCAAACAAACGCCATGCCGAGAATTGCCTATGTCAACGGCGCCTACGTGCCGCACGCCGATGCTGCCATCCATATCGAAGATCGTGGCTACCAGTTCGCGGACGGGGTCTACGAGGTCTGCGAGATCCGTCATGGCTTCATCGTCGATCTGACCCGCCATCTCGACCGCCTTGGTCGATCGCTGAGTGAACTTCGCATCGACTGGCCGATGAGCCGTGCGGCGCTGACCCATGTCATTCGTGAAGTCGTGCGCCGCAACCGGGTGCGAAACGGCCTGTTCTACATGCAGGTCACGCGCGGTGTCGCTCGCCGCGATCATGTCTTCCCGGCAAAAGACACCGCGCCGACGATCGTGGTGACGGCAAAGCGTACCGATACGGCGGCAATCGCCCGGAAGGGCGCCGAAGGCATCTCGGCGATAACGGTTCCGGAGAACCGCTGGGATCGGGTCGACATCAAGTCCGTCGGTCTTCTGCCGAACGTGCTGGCCCGCCAGAAGGCCAAGGAGGAGGGCGCCCAGGAGGCGATCTTCGTCGATCCTGATGGCACGGTGAAAGAAGGTGCTGCGACCAATGTCTGGATCGTCGATCGCGACGGCGTCCTGCGTACGCGCCCGGCCGATCACGGCATTCTCAGGGGTATTACCCGCACGACGCTGATGGACGTGGCCAGGCCCCTTGGCATCAAGATCGAGGAACGGGCCTTCTCAGTGGACGAGATGCTCGCAGCGCGCGAGGTCTTCATCACGGCCGCAACGAGCATCTGTTTTCCGGTCGTTTCCATCGACGGCAAACCGATCGGCAACGGTCATCCAGGAAGCATAGCACAGAATATTCGTGAAGCCTTTTTCGACGTTGCGGAAAAGACATTGATTTGATACCAAACTGACAGAGGCGTCGGGGGAAGGGTACTTGTGACGCCTCTGATTGAAAAAATAGACAAAATGCACCGGCGCGCGACGCCGGCAAATAAGAAAGAATCGGCGCGATGGCGGAACGTTCTCAGAACTTGCAGGATCTTTTCCTTAATACGGTCCGCAAACAAAAGATTTCTCTGACAATTTTTCTTATCAACGGCGTCAAATTGACGGGCGTTGTCACGTCATTTGACAATTTCTGTGTGTTGTTGCGCCGCGATGGTCATTCGCAGCTCGTCTACAAGCACGCGATCTCGACCATCATGCCGGGCCAGCCGCTGCAGATGTTCGAGAACGAAGAAGCCGCATCCTGACGGGACGTAAGGCACATTACCAAACGGGATTCAAAGTCGTCGTCGATCATTCCGGAGCTTGAAACGCTCCGCGACGACATGCGCGCAGTCGTCATCGTGCCGGTTCTGAAAAAGACCGGCCGGCAGACGGCTGAAACTCTTTCTGCGACCAGCACCCGCACCGACGAAAGTCGGCTCGAGGAAGCAGCCGGCCTTGCACGGGCGATCGACCTTAACGTCGTTCATGGGGCCATCGTATCGGTGGCACAGCCAAAGCCAGGCACGCTTCTCGGCACCGGCAAGATCGAGGAGATCGGTCACATCCTCGTTGAACAGGATGCTGGCCTGGTCATCGTCGACCACCCGCTGACCCCGGTGCAGCAGCGCAATCTGGAAAAGGAATGGAACGCCAAGGTCATCGACCGGACGGGCCTCATCCTTGAGATCTTCGGACGCCGCGCCTCCACCAAGGAAGGCACGTTGCAGGTTGATCTCGCACATCTCAACTATCAGAAGGGCCGGCTCGTCAGGAGCTGGACTCACCTCGAGCGTCAGCGCGGCGGTGGCGGCTTCATGGGCGGCCCGGGCGAAACCCAGATCGAAGCGGACCGGCGCTTGCTGCAGGACCGTATCGTCAAGCTTGAGCGCGAACTGGAACAGGTTCGCCGCACACGGCAATTGCACCGCTCCAAGCGCAAGAAGGTGCCGCATCCGATTGTGGCACTCGTCGGCTACACCAATGCCGGCAAGTCGACGCTTTTTAACCGAATGACCGGAGCCGGCGTGCTGGCTGAGGACATGCTGTTTGCAACGCTCGATCCGACGTTGCGACGGCTGAAGCTGCCGCAAGGCCGCATGGTGATCATGTCCGACACGGTTGGCTTCATCTCGGATCTGCCGACGCATCTTGTCGCGGCCTTCCGTGCGACGCTCGAAGAGGTGCTTGAAGCCGATTTGATCCTGCATGTCCGCGATCTCTCCGATCCCGACAATCAGGCGCAGGCAAGCGACGTTCTGCGCATCCTTGCCGATCTCGGGATTGACGAGAAGGAGGCTGCGGCCCGGCTTGTCGAGGTCTGGAACAAGATCGACCGGCTTGAGCCGGAAGCGCGTGAGGCCTTGACGAACAAAGCCGCAAGCTCTGAGAACACCGTGGCCGTCTCGGCGATTACCGGTGAGGGCGTTGATGGGCTGCTGGCCGAGATCGGCCGTAGGCTTTCCGGTGTCCTGACAGAATGCACCGTCGTTCTCGGTGTCGATCAGTTGCAGCTTCTGCCCTGGGTCTACGAACATGCCATCGTCGACGGTCGCGAAGATCAGGAGGACGGCAGCGTCAGTCTCGATCTGCGTCTGACGGAAAACGAGGCTGTGGATCTGGAGCGGCGTCTCGGCAACGGGCCGAAGCCCGCCGCGGAAGACTGGTAAGACATTGCAACTGAGGCGCGGATCGTCGCCTCAGGTCAGTTGCCGTTCGATGGCCTTGGCCGCCTGCCACAGCTCTTCCATCCGTTCCAGCGTGGCTTCCTCGAGCGTTTCTCCGTGCGCTTCAAGCTCGTGCTCGATATGGGCAAAGCGTCGGCGGAACTTGGTATTGGTGCCGCGCAGCGCCATTTCCGGATCGGTGCCGACATGGCGGCCGATGTTCACGACCGCAAAGATCAGATCGCCGAGTTCATCGGCCACCTTCGCACGGTCCCTCTCCTTCAACGCCTGACGCAACTCTCCGATCTCTTCCTCGATCTTGTCGAGGATCGGCTCCGGCTCCGACCAGTCAAAGCCGACCTTGGCGGCGCGTTCCTGCAGTTTCAGCGCTTCCACGAGGGCAGGGAAGCTGCGCTGGATCGAACCCAGATGACTGGCAGCACCATCGTGCGGCAAACCCCGGTTGGCGCGCCGCGCCTGACGTTCGGCCTTTTCGGCCTGCTTGATCTCGTCCCACTGGGCCTTGACTGCTTCCGGAGTGTCCGCGTCCGAACGGGCAAAGACGTGCGGGTGGCGGCGGATCATCTTGGCCGTGACGGCCTCGACGACATCGCCGAAGGCGAACTCGCCGGCCTCTTCGGCCATGCGGGCATGAAACACCACCTGCAACAGCAGGTCTCCCAGCTCGTCGCAAAGGTCATGCATGTCGCCGCGCTCGATCGCGTCGGCAACTTCGTAGGCTTCTTCGATGGTATAGGGCTTGATCGTCTCGAACGTCTGGACGACGTCCCACGGGCAGCCGGTTTCCGGCTGCCGCAGTGCTTCCATGATATCGAGAAGGCCCTTGATGTCGCGTGATGGTTTCATGAGATCAATTCAACGGAATGGCGTTGTCGCTTTTGCCCGACTGGTAACTGTCGGACAGGCGCTGATAACAGTCACGGATGCGAGCATCCTGGGCTGCAAGCTTCTCCTGCGTTGCCTGGTCGGCGTCCCTGGCGAGCGCTGCGATCGACGATGACGTCCAGAACGCATTGTTCTGTGCGTAGCCGCCTGGCTCAAGACGAAACACCTCCTTGAGAATCTTCAGGTCGTGCGGGATGGAAAAGCTGTCGCGCGAATCTTCGTGGCTGAAGAAGTAGTAGAAATTGTCAAAGCCCGCCCAGGTGATTGCCGACAGACACATTGAGCAGGGCTCGTGCGTCGAAAGGAAGATCAAGTCGTGTGTATCAGGTTTTTCCGCCAGCTCGTAGAAACGCTTGAGTGCGTGTACTTCGCCGTGCCAGAGCGGATTTTCCGTCTCGTTGTTCGTCTCGGCGAGAACGAGAGAAAGATCGGACTTGCGCAGGATCGCCGCGCCAAACACCTTGTTGCCGGCGGCCACACCCTTTTCCGTCAGGGGCAGGATATCCTGTTCGATCACATCGAGCAGCCGTTCGGCCAGTTCGGATTGCGTCATGTCTTCAGTCTCCGGCAAATGCGTTGCGGCATTTAACGGAGGTTGCCCCTTGGGCGCAATGGCTGCCGACAGCAGGTATTGCGCAACAGTCCCGGAGATATTTGCTCAAAATGCCGCGTGGTCGAGCAAAACAATACGGGACCTCAAAGCCATTGAAATTTCTGTTTCTTCAATTGCTGTGGGCTATGCGGGATATTGAGCGGAGCCTGTAGAAGGAACAGATTGCAAGACCATGCCGCAGCAACTCTCCGTCTTCCCCGCATTCTTTCGCGTCGCGCAAAAGCGCGTGGCGGTTTTCGGCAATGGCGACGAGGCCTTTGCCAAGGTGCGTCTGCTGCTCAACACCGAGGCCGCGATCGTCGTTTATGCCGATGCACCGGAGGCCGACTTCGCTGCATTTCTGAGCGAGCGCGCGATTGAAACCGTACGCGCCGCCTTCGCTCCAAAACAACTTGAAGGCGCGATCCTGGCGTTTGCCGCGACCGGCGATGCAGCGCAAGATCGCAGGATCGTCGTTGCCGCGCGCGAACAGAGAATTCCGGCCAACGCCGTCGATCAGCCCGATTACTGCGATTTCTTTACACCGGCGCTCGTCAATCGCGCCCCGGTCGCCGTTGCGATCGGCACCGAAGGCGCCGGCCCGGTGCTTGCGCAGATGATCCGCGCCCAGATTGATCAGATGCTGTCACCGTCGCTCGGGCTCGTGGCAACGCTCGCCGCCAGCTACCGCGAAGCTGTCGATCGGCTCGTGCCGCGCGGTGTCGCGCGTCGCCTTTTCTGGCGTCGGTTCTTTCAGGGGCCGGTGGCAGACAAGGTCGCGCTTGGCGATGTTGCCGCCGCGCGCCGCGAAGCTTCGCGCCTGCTCGACACGGCACAGGCAGCCTCCGGTCACGTCTGGCTCGTCGGCGCTGGCCCGGGCGCCGAGGATCTGCTGACGCTGAGGGCGCAGCGGGTGATGATGGAAGCCGATGCGATCGTCTACGACGCGCTGGTGCCACAGGCGATCGTCGACATGGGGCGCCGCGATGCCGAGCGCCTCTCTGTCGGCAAGCGCAAGGGGTGCCACACGAAATCACAGGACGAGATCAACCAGCTGCTGGTGAAGCTTGCAAGTGAAGGCAAGCGCGTCGTTCGCCTGAAATCTGGCGATCCGCTTGTCTACGGTCGCGCTGGCGAAGAAATGGCTGCGCTGCGCGAGGCTGATATCACCTATGAGATCGTACCGGGGATCACCTCTGCCTTTGCCGCCGCTGCCGATTTCGAGTTGCCGCTTACATTGCGCGGCGTTGCATCGTCGCTGGTCTTTACGACCGGCCATGACCTGACTGGAGAAGTGCTGCCGGACTGGGCGCGCCTGGCCGTGTCCGGCGCGACCATCGCGGTCTATATGGGGCGCACCGTCGCGGCCTCGGTTGCGGGCCGCCTGATGCAGGCGGGCTTGCCCGCGGAAACGACCGTGGCGGTGATCGAAAACGCCAGCCGCTCCGACCGCCGACTGTTGCACGGCACGCTCAAGGACCTGCCGGATCTCGAGAGCCGCACCGAACTTTCCGGGCCGGTCATGGTCATCATCGGCGACGCCGTGGCCGGCGCGAATTTCGAGCGTTCCGAGCCGCTGGTGGCCCGCAAGCGCACGGCAAAGCATAAGAAGATCGAAGCTGCCGCTGAGCGCAGCGAACAGTTTGTGAATTAAGGGAAACGTCATGGTGAACAAGGTATTGACGGCAAATCGGCTCTCGGATGGCATATCCGTCTGGCTGGATGCCTCGGGCAACTGGGTCGAGCAGCTCCAGCAGGCCTTCATTGCCCGCCATGCCGAGGCGGTCACTGCGCTCGAAGCGACCGGCAAACTCGCCTTTGACGACAACAAGGTTGTCGACGCCAACGTCGTCGACGTCGAGGAAGTCAACGGCACGCTGCGGCCGCTGCGCATGCGTGAACGCATCCGCGCCGAGGGTCCTTCGATCCCCTATGCCGCCGGATATAATGGCCTCGCCGGCCCGAACTTTGCTGCCTGAGGAACCGACAGAACATGTACCGTTACGATGAATTCGACCATGCCTTCGTTTCCTCGCGAGTCGATCAATTCCGCGATCAGGTCGAACGCCGCCTGAGCGGCGAACTGGCCGAGGATGCATTCAAGCCGCTGCGTCTGATGAACGGCGTGTACCTGCAGCTTCATGCCTACATGTTGCGCGTCGCAATCCCCTATGGCACGTTGTCGAGCCGCCAGATGCGCATGCTGGCGCACATTGCCCGCAAATATGATCGCGGATACGGCCATTTCACCACGCGTCAGAACATCCAGTATAACTGGCCGCGTCTTTCCGACACGCCGGATATCCTCGACGAACTGGCGAGCGTCGAAATGCACGCGCTTCAGACGTCGGGCAATTGCATTCGCAACGTGACGGCAGACCATTTCGCTGGTGCGGCGGCTGATGAAGTTGCAGATCCAAGGCCTTATGCCGAAATCCTCAGACAGTGGTCGAGCGTTCACCCGGAATTCTCGTTCCTGCCGCGCAAGTTCAAGATCGCCGTTACCGGTGCCGAGCGCGACCGCGCCGCAATCCAGGTGCATGACATCGGCCTGCACCTGAAGAAGGATGAGAACGGCCGCATCGGCTTTGCCGTCTATGTCGGTGGCGGTCAGGGCCGCACGCCAATGATTGCCAAGAAGATCCGCGATTTCCTGCCGGAAGAAGATCTTCTGTCCTACACGACGGCGATCATGCGCGTTTACAATCTGCATGGCCGTCGCGACAACAAGTACAAGGCGCGTATCAAGATCCTCGTCCACGAGACCGGTGCGGAAGAACTCTCCCGTCAGGTCGAGGTGGAATTCGCAGCGCTGAAGGATACGGAGCTGAAGCTTCCGGAAGCCGATATCCAGGCCATCTCCACCTATTTCGCACCTCCGGCGCTGGAGCCGCGCGCGGAAGGCTGGGAAAGCCTTGCACGCTGGAAGAAGACCGATGCGGAGTTCTCGCGCTGGGTCCACCAGAACGTTCAGCCGCACAAGCATCCTGACTACGGAATGGTCACGATCTCGCTGAAGCCGATAGGCGGCATTCCGGGCGACGCGACTGACGCACAGATGGAAGCCGTTGCCGATATTGCCGAGGAATATGCCTTCGACGAAATCCGCGTCAGCCACGAGCAGAACCTGATACTGCCGCATGTGGCGCTGCCGGATCTGGAGCCGATTTACCGGGCGCTCGTCGTTGCCGGTCTGGCGACAGCCAATGCCGGCCTGATCACCGATATCATTGCCTGTCCCGGGCTAGACTACTGCGCGCTTGCAAACGCTCGCTCCATTCCGGTCGCGCAGGAAATCTCGACCCGCTTCGGCGCGCCAGAGCGGCAGGCCGAAATCGGTGAGTTGAAGATCAAGATCTCCGGCTGCATCAACGCCTGCGGCCACCACCATGTTGGCCATATCGGCCTGCTCGGCGTTGAGAAGAAGGGTTCGGAACTCTATCAGATCACGCTTGGCGGCTCCGGCGATGAGAACACTTCGATCGGCGAAATCATCGGTCGCGGTTTCGAGCCGGAAAAGGTGACTGACGCGATCGAGACGATCGTCGATACCTATCTCGGGCTGCGCAACGACAAGTCGGAGACGTTCCTTGCGGCGTACCGTCGCGTCGGTCCGCAACCCTTCAAAGACGCGCTCTACGGCGGCAGCGCACAGGAAGCCGCTTGAGGGGCTAAGGAACGGACATGACAAAAATCTGGAAAGAAACCGGCTTTGTGAGTGATGATCCCTGGATCATCGAAAACGAGGAAACCAAGGCCGGTTCGAACGAAAAGGCGATCCTCGCTCTCGACGCGTTTCTCGCCAAGGTGGCCGAGACGGACGAGGTTGGCTTGGGGGTTGTCGTTGCTCCGGCGGATGACGTGACCAAACTGCAGCCTCATCTCGATCGCATCGCGCTGGTCGCCGTCGCATTCCCGGCTTTCAATGACGGGCGGGCATTCAGCCATGCGTCGCTGTTGCGCGCGCGGCTTGGTTTTGCCGGTGAGGTAAGGGCAGTCGGAGACGTCCTGATCGATCAGATCCCGTTGATGCTGCGTTGCGGTATCGATAGTTTCGCGGTAACCAATGGAACGGCCCTGAAGCGTCTGACGGAGGGCCGGTTGCCGGGTATCGCCAATCATTATCAGCCGACGGCGCGACCCTCTGCAGACGCCAGATCCTATAGCTGGCGGCGTGTTTCTTGAATGTTGTGCTGACCGCGACAGTGTGAAGCACGCCGAATTGCGCGAAAGCGACTATATTTGGAAGGGATTTCCTTCCCGTTGAGCGCGGCTTGGAATATCCGCTTATTGTTGATAGACAGGGTCATCATTTACAGGACTGTAGCCACGATGAATGCTCCGGCAAAAACGGAAGATTTCGCGATCCAGGCACCAGCAGGTGTCTTCGTCGAGACGGTGACGAGCGTCACTCACTATACGGATCGGCTCTTCCGCTTCCGAATGACCCGTCCTGCGGAGTTCCGCTTCCGCTCCGGCGAATTCGCGATGATTGGTTTGATGGTCGGGGACAAACCCGTCTATCGCGCCTACTCGATCGCAAGTCCGGCCTGGGACGAGGAACTCGAATTCTTCTCGATCAAGGTTCCCGATGGCCCGCTGACGTCGCATCTGCAGGCGATCAAGCCGGGCGACAAGGTGCTGATGCGCAAGAAACCGACCGGTACGCTGGTTCTGGATGCGCTTGTTCCCGGCCGCCGGCTCTACATGTTCTCGACCGGCACCGGCATTGCGCCTTTTGCCAGCCTGATCCGCGACCCCGAGACCTATGAGAAGTTCGAGGAGGTCATCCTCACGCACACCTGCCGCGACGTGGCCGAGCTGAAATACGGCTTCGATCTCGTGGACGAGATTCGCAACCACGAATTCCTGAACGAGATTGTCGGTGACAAGCTTCGCCACTATGCGACGGTGACGCGCGAGGACTACCCGTTCAAGGGCCGGGTGACCGACCTGATGGTCAACGGCAAGTTCTTCGCCGATCTCGGTCTTCCGCCGCTCGATCCGGCGATCGACCGCGGCATGATCTGCGGCTCGACGGCGATGTTGAAGGACACCAAGGAGATTCTCGAGGCGGCAGGCCTGACCGAGGGCGCCAACAACAAGCCGGCCGAGTTCGTCATCGAACGGGCTTTCGTCGGCTAACGGGCGACAAGAGACGAAACATCATCGCAACATCTTGAAGGGCGCATCACCGGATGCGCCTTTTTCGCATCTGTGCCACAGTCGCGACCGGAGGACGAGCTATGCGTTTCCGGAAGCTCCGCTCTGATCAATCAGCGTACCGGCGGCTGGCATCAGGCACTATCGTTCCCCTAGCATTTTGACATGGTGCGCGACCGTAACCAGTCGGAACGAGCGCACCAATAAAAGCGTCCGTGCCGGAGATGTTCCGGCGATGGCGGACCTTGCAGGGAGTGGCTGATGAGCCTTGAATCCAGAATTCGCCGCAAGTCGTTGCATGACCGGATCGTCACGCCTGAGGCGGCGGCGGCCCTGATCAAGGACGGCATGACGATCGGCATGAGCGGCTTTACCAAGGCTGGCGATGCGAAAGCCGTGCCGCTGGCCATGGCGCAGCGGGCGGCTAAGGAGAAGTTCCGCATCACCCTGATGACCGGAGCGTCGCTCGGGCACGACATCGACAAGATGCTGACGGAGGCGGGCGTTCTTGCGCGCCGCCTGCCGTTCCAATCCGATCCCGTGCTGCGCGCTGCCATCAATCGCGGTGAAGTCATGTTCATCGACCAGCACCTCTCTGAAACGGTCGAGCAGCTCCGCTCCGGCCAGATCAGCCCGATCGACTATGCCGTCGTCGAGGCGGTGGCGATTACCGAGGACGGTGGCATCGTGCCTTCGACGTCGGTCGGCAACTCCGCAAGCTTTGCGATCCTCGCTAGGAAAGTGATCGTCGAGCTCAATCTCAGCCACAGCCCGGAGCTCGAGGGGCTGCATGACATCTACATTCCGGCCAAGCGACCGTCGCGCACGCCGATCCCGGTCGTCGCCTGCGACAGCCGCGTCGGCTCACCCTATATCCCGATTGATCCGGACAAGATTGCAGCGATCGTCATTACCGAAAAGCAGGACAGCGCCGCGCGCATCTCGCCACCGGATGCCGAGACCATCTCGATCGCCGGGCACCTCATCGGCTTTCTTCAGGACGAAGTGCGCAAGGGTCGGCTCGACATGACGTTGAACCCATTGCAGGCCGGTATCGGCGTTATAGCGAATTCGGTCTTGAGTGGCCTCGTCGACAGCCCATTCCACGATCTGCGCATGTACAGCGAAGTGCTGCAGGACAGCACCTTCGAGCTTTTCGAGGCCGGCAAGCTGAGCTTCGCCTCGGCGGCGTCGATGACGCTCAGCAGCACCTGGGCCGATCGGGTCTTCCGCAATATCCGCGCCTACAAGGACAAGGTGATCCTGCGGCCACAGGAGGTGAGCAACCATCCGGAGATCATCCGCCGCCTCGGTGTCATAGGCATCAACACCGCGCTTGAGTTCGACATCTATGGCAACGTCAACTCGACCCATGTCGGCGGTACCGACATGATGAACGGCATCGGCGGCTCCGGTGACTTTGCCCGCAACGCCTTCCTGTCCATCTTCGTCGCCAAATCGGTTGCCAAGGGCGGCGCGATCTCGTCCGTGGTGCCGATGGTTTCCCATGTGGATCACACCGAACACGATGTCGATATTCTGGTCACCGAGCATGGGCTCGCCGATCTGCGCGGCCTTGCGCCGCGCGCGCGCGCGCCGTTGATCATCCGCAATTGTTGCCACCCGGCCTATCGCGAGTTGCTGGCGGATTATTTCAAGCGCGCAGTGGCAACACGGGCAGGGCAGACGCCGCATATCCTGGAGGAAGCCTTCGACTGGCATGTGCGCCGGCTGAAGACGGGCAGCATGCTGCCCGGTGCCTGACCGCCTACTCCTGCGCCAGGTAGGTCATCAGGGCTGACATCGCCGTCGCCGCACTCTCGGCGTCGGCAGACGCGATTGCGTCGATCACTTTGATGTGGCGCTCGACCGATCCGCGCATCCGCTCGACGGACGCTGCGGCAAACCAGATGCGCCGGGCATGCGTCTGCAGTGGCGCAAGAGCTGCCGTCAGGAACCTGTTGGGGCAGACTTCCTCCATCAGTTCGTCGAAGACCTTGTCGGCCACCAGGAAGCCTTCCATGTCGGCAGCGTCTGCGCATCGGCTCATTTCCGCGGCGCATTCCTTCATTGCGCGCCGTGCATCCGCGGTGGCGTGTTCCGCGACCAAGGCGGCTGCAAGCGGCTCCAGCTTCTGGCGAGTTTGCACCACATGCGCGCGATCGTCCGGCCCGATCGTCGTTATCTGCAGTCCGATGCGCGGACGGACTTCCATCAGTTCCTGCCAGGCAAGCTTCTGGATGGCCTCGCGCACCGGCGTGCGGCCATGGCCGGCAAGTTCGATCAGTTGTCTTTCCGTCAGCAACATGCCGGGCTCAAGCTTGAGCGTAACGATCAGCCGCTCAAGAGCGAGATAGGCGAGGTGGGCCTGGGAGTGAACTGACATGTGCATCCCACAGTTTCTGATATATCAGAGCGTGTCATGATTTCAGTTTAATGGCAAACAAACTCATGGCTGCTAATCAGGAAGGATTACACTGATCGAAGTGGTAGCCATGGAACGGTAAAAGCCTCAGATTTCAACGGCCTGAATAAATTTGGCTTGCCGCGCGTTCGAGGGTTGAATGGTGTTGACGAAGAGGAAGCTGCTTGTCAGTCTTCTCTAAAAAGAGCGTCAGACATCGGCGTTGAGGGGCTTGGCTAAAGGTGGGTGCGTTTCTGGTCTGGTCGCTGATTGTTTTTGCGGGGCTGCTTGCCGTCCCGGCAGTCAGCCATACGAACGCGCAGACGACGTTCTCGCTGATGGCCTCCTCGATGGCTTTCGTCGGTATGGGCATCGCGCAGTTCATGGCGGCACGCCCGCCGGTCATCGAGCCGTTGTTCGGCGGGCTTGACCGCATTTATCACCTTCACCGCAAGATCGGCATCAGTGTGCTGGTGCTTATCCTTGTCCACTATTTCCTGACGCCAGATTTCAAGGGGCTGTCATTCACCAGTGGACTGAACCAGCTTGCCGCCTCCGCCGGGAAGTATGCGTTCTATGGGCTTGTCATTCTGCTTGTTCTCAGCCTCGTCAAAATCATCCCAAAGACGAAGATCAAGATTCCCTACCACCTCTGGCGCTATACCCATCGCTTCATCGGCCTGCTGTTCGTCCTTGTCGCGTTCCACCAGATGTTCATCAAGCGTCCCTATGACAGCACCGCTCTGCTTGCGGTGTATCTCAATGTGTTCGCAGCACTCGGGATCCTGAGTTATGCCTATACGCAGCTTCTGCCTTGGCTGAGGACCCGTCGATACGACGTTTCCGAGGTGGTGAGGCACGATGGAGCGACGATCATTTCGGCGCGGCCAAAAGGTCGGGCGCTGCGGGCCAAACCCGGGCAGTTCGGTTTCCTGCGTGTGTTGAAGACTGGCCTGCGCGAGCCGCATCCCTTCACCATTGCCGGCATCGATGGCGACGGCACGGTGTGCTTCGCCATCAAGCCGCTCGGTGATTATACGCAGGCCCTGCGGGATAGCGTTGCCGTTGGCGACCGGCTAAAGCTCGAAGGCGGATACGGTCATTTCAATCATCGACGCGGCGCCAGGAAGCAGATCTGGCTTGCCGGAGGCATCGGGGTCACGCCGTTTCTCGCCATGGCCCGCCATCTGACCGGCGCCGAGGAGCAGGACATCCATATGGTCTATTGCGTGCGCGACCGAAAGGAAGCGATCGGCCTTGAAACCTTCGAGGCGCAGGCGGAAAAGCTCGGCAACTTCAGTTTCGTGCTGCACGATTCGGCCGCGGACGGGCGGCTCGATGCGGCCAAACTGGCGGCGGGCAGTCTCATCGATCCGGGCGAGGCCGACCTTTGGTTCTGCGGTCCGGCACCGCTGCGGGAGGCGATCGTCAAGGGCTTGAAAGAGCTTGGAAAGAAGCCGCTCCGCGTGGAGTTCGAACAGTTCCAGTTTCGATAGCAGTTTCATTGAAGATTTTTCGATTGAGGGAGTACGGCCATGCGCGATCTGCGTGAAATGCGAGCAAGCGTCTCGTCAAGTGCCGGCATCCGCAAGAGGAACGGATTGCTAGTGATTGCCGGTCTGCTCGCCGCCACGCTCTGTCCCGGCGCCGCATCGGCGCGCGACGCTTTTGCCGAGGACGCCTTCTCGACCTACAAGTCGAATGTCGAGAACGGCAAATACATGTTCAACGCAGCCGGCTGCGGCGCCTGCCACGGATCGGGCGATGAAACCTTGCTTTTGTCCGGCGGCATGGAGATGAACACGGCGATCGGAACCTTCTATGCGCCGAACATCTCGCAACATTCCAACGGTATCGGCGGCTGGAGCAATGCTCAGTTTCTCAACGCGGTGATGGTCGGGCTCGACCGCGACGGCAACAATCTCTATCCGGTCATGCCCTATACGTCCTATGGCGGGATGAAGCCGGAGGACGTGCTTGATATCAAAGCCTATGTGGAGACCTTGCCGCCGTCGGATGCGGCCTCCAAGGAACATGAGATCGCTTTTCCCTTTAGTCGACAAACGACCATAACCCTATGGAAACGCAGCAACTTCAACGTTACGGCTTATCAGTCGCGCGAAGAGACGCAGATGGAGCGCGGGCGCTATCTCGTTGAAAATGTCGGCGGCTGCGGCGACTGTCATACGCCGCGCACGACTACCTACGGGCTCGATCTGGAACGCGCCTATCAGGGCGAGAAGGGGCTGACGGGTGCGGTCGCGCCCGATATCGGCAAGGCGAAGATGGCGGGTCTGGCCGCGCCCGAAGTCTTTACCACGGGCCTGATCGGCGAAGGCAAGAAGCTGTCCGGCGCACCGATCAGCGATCCCGTCATGCGGCGCATCGCCAAGGGACTTTCGGCGCTCAGCGACGATGATCGTCGCGCGATCTACGCGTTCCTGTCCGATCGCGAGGTCAAGGCGCCGTCGCCGGTGGCGCAATCTGTCACGGCAGTTTGCAAGGAGACCACCGCCTCGACAGCATTCTCTGGCGACAATGCGGCACTCGCCCAACAGGCGGATGCATTCATTGGCAAGTATTGCCGCAACTGCCATGGACCGGGCGAGAGTTCGCAGGGCAGCTACCCCGCAGGCGAACTGACGTCGATCGCCGCCGATGCCAATTTCGTCACGCCGGGCAATGCCGCGAAATCACGCCTCTTCACCTCGGTCACGAGCGGCCGCATGCCGCTTGGCAAGCGACCAACGGATGGAGAGGTCAAGGTGCTCGAAGACTGGATCAATTCGCTCAGTGAAAAGAACCTGCCGCAGACGGCGGCCGCCAAGCCGGATCGATCGCGCCCGATGCTGTCCTACGACCAGTTCGTCGAAGCGGCACTCAAGGATATCTCCAAGGTCAGCGCACTCGATCGTCAGAACGTGCGCTACTTCTCTTACCGCGACCAATATAACGGCATGATGGGTTGCGAAGACGACGCCACGTTCATGAAGCGCATGGATGTGCTGGCGGGTGGCTTCAAGAAGTTGCTGAACTCCTTGTCCTATGGTCCGAAGCTGGTGGTGCCGGCGGAGGTGGACGGCACCAATGGCCTGCTCGTGCGGGTCGATCTGCGAGACTTGCAGTGGGATGCCGCCGACTATGATTTCCTGGTCAAGCGCTACTTCTATGGCGTCGATCCGAAGAGCGATGCCTCGCTTCAGGCGCTGTCCACCGAGACGCAGACGCAACTGCCGATCATGCGCATCGACTGGTTCATGAGCAATGGCGCCCGGCCGGAGATTTACAACAGGCTGATGAAGTTGCCGACGCATATCCGAGAACTGGAAACGCGCTTCAAGATCGATGTGGACGACAACATCAGGCGGCGCAATGTTATGCGGGCCGGATTTGCGGATGGCTCCTCTGGTGTTTCGGACCACAACCGCATGCTTGAGCGGCACGATATGCCGTTTGGCGGATACTATTGGAAATCCTACGATTTCGCTGGTGATCTCGGCAAACAGGTGCTGAAGCGCTTCCCGCATGGGCCCAAGGAACTGGGCACGCTCGATGCCGGTCTGGTGCCGTTTGAGCACGATGGCGGGGAAATGATCTTTTCGCTGCCCAACGGCTTGCAGGGCTATTACCTGTCGACCGCGGCAGGAAAACAGCTCGATGTCGGGCCCACCACCATCGTTTCGTTCCGCGAGCGGCCGATAGGCAAGGGGGTCGAGATCGTCAATGCCCGCTCCTGCTTCGATTGTCATGCCGATGGCATTCTGTCGAAGCGTGATCAGTTGCGCGACCACATCGCCACGTCGACGCTGTTCAGCAAGGACCAGCAGGATGTGCTGCTGGCGATGTATGTGAAGCAGGAGGAGCTGGACGAGGCCTATCGCAAGGATCGCGAGCGCTTCGTCGGGGCTCTGCAGAAATTGGAAGTAACCGAACCGACACCGGACGGCGGACTGCAGAGCAAGCACGCGCCCGGCGACGCGGAGATCGTCACCTATTTCGCCGACAAGTATGAAGACGAACTCGACTTCGACGGTCTGGCGGCTGAATTCGACATGACGCCGCAGCAGTTTTCCGAAGCGGTCAAGCGCGTGACGGATGTGAATGTGCTGCGCCTCGGGCTGGATTGGGTCACGACGCTGGAGGCCGGCGGAACCGTTCCGCGCAACGAGGTCGAGCAGCAATATGCCCTGTTGCTGGAGCCGCTCACCCAGCGTCGCGCCCTCGATACCGGCTTGATCGTGGTCGCCGGCGATGGACTGCAGCCGGAGGCAATGCCGCAGTCCGTGGCCGCGGCGGTTCCGGACTACCGCAAACAGGAGACGACAGACGGCAGCAAGCTGGAACTCGCGTTGAAGGTGCCGACGACGACGGCCAAGGTCGGCGACCAACTGTCGTTCGAGCTCAGCGCCAATCAGGCCTGCGAATTGCAGATCCTCTATGTCGAGGAAAACGGCAATGTCGAAGTCATCCCGGACGAGATGATAGGCAACACGACGCTGCAGCCCGGCGAACGCAGACTGATCCCGCAGCCTGGGACCGGTACGCTGACCTTCGACACGGCAGCGCCCGCCGAAACCATGCTTGCCTTCTGTCGGGTTGGTGGCCTGGCGGAGCAGAAGCTCACATTGGAGAAAGCACGCCAATACGTTGCCCAATCGAAGTTGCCGCCGACCCGCGGGCTGGCGGTCAACCTCGCCAAGAAGGCGCGGGCGGACAACGGTGCGAGCAGCGTGCAGATGGTAACTTTCGAGATAAAGGAATAGCGCTAAAGCAATGGGAAAGCTGATGAAAAGGTTGATCGTCGCTTCCGCAGTGTTGTTGCCGCTCGCCAACCCGGCCAGCGCCTGTGACGCGTTGGTCGAAGCCTCTGAAGCCCTCAACAGGGGCGACGAGGCGGGGGCGCGATCGGCTGCCGCGCTGGAAAGCACGAAAGCTTGTTCTGATACGGAGGCAGCGCTTACCCGGCGCGTGGCGGCGCTTGCGACTTTCAACCGCATCGCAAACGCGGTCGGCGGTGGCGCCTCCCTTGAGACGTTCCAAGGCGAGCTTGAAGCGGTGCGCAACGATGTCGGTGGACCATGGCAGATCCTCGATGCGCTTGGCGATATCGACCGGTCGCGAAAGAAATACGAGAGTGCAGCGACCTATTACCAGCAGGCGTTGGAGGATGCGGCCAATGAGCAACTGACCCCGGAGTGGATGGCGCCGGACAACGCCTACATTCTGCGCCTCGATCGGCTTGCCTCCGAGATGCGGCTTGCGGCAGCCAGGCCGGTGAAGCTCGCGATGCGCGGCGCCTGCAAATTTTCCTATCGCGGCGTATCGATCCGGAAGAAGGCGACGCCGGTTCGCTATGTCTTCGGGACTGCCGAGTTCACACCTGAAGGGCTGCAGTCAGCAAAGGATCTGTTCGAGTGCCTCAAATCGGCAAAACCCGCGTCGATCACCCTGATTGGCCACACGGATCCGGTGGGCAGCACAGAGGCGAACAAGACGTTGTCGTTGGCGCGTGCCGAAGCTCTCGCGCGCTATCTCGTGGACGCTGGGTACAAGGGCACCTGGACCACGGTCGGCAAGGGTGAGGAAGAGCCGTTCAAGCCGGATGACCCGAGCGCCTATGACGAAGCGATGTTGCATCAATTGGATCGCCGCGTTGAAGTTGATGTGGAGAAATAGACGGTGCTGCGCGAAGCTCTGATTTCGAGCGTGATCTTTGGGCTATCGGCGCTGCCCGCCATGGCCGCCACGTCAGCGCTTGTTGTCGGCGTCGATACCTATCCACATGAAGTGAGCCTCGACGGCGCCGTCAAGGACGCACGTGACGTGGCGCAGGCGTTGAAGGCGGCAGATGTCGGCCCTATCCTCGAATTCATCAACGAGCAGGCGACCAAGGACGCGATCCGCACCGCCTGGCTGGAGCTTGTCGAGGCCGCAACAACCGGCGACACGATCGTCTTCACCTATGCCGGGCATGGCGCTCAGATGCCGGAGCTTGTTGCCGGCAGCGAGCCGGATGGGCTGGACGAGTTTTTGGAGCTTCCGGGCTTCGATCGCAGCCGGGCTGCGGAGACGGCAAGGGAGGTCATCGTCGATAACGAGCTCAATGCCTGGTTCGCCGAAGCAGAGGCCAAGGGCGTTCAGGTGTTGTTCGTTTCCGACAGTTGCTACTCGGGCGGCATGAACCGGTCGATCTCCGGCAAGACGCGGCTTGCGCCGACGGTGCGGGCGCAGTTGCCGCCGCCGTCGCAAGAGGCGGTTTCCGGCGCGGCGGTCAAGGACGAGGATCTGGCGCAGGTGACGATCCTTGCCGCATCGCTTGAGAGCCAGCCAACGCCGGAGGTTGTGATCGAAGGTGAGCCAAGGGGCGCGCTCAGCTGGAGTTTCGCCCGTGCGCTTGAGGGGGCAGCCGATCGTGATGGCGATGGCCTGATCTCAAGGGTCGAGCTTGAGGACTACGTCTTTTCTAACGTCAAGCTCCAGTCCGAGGCGCTGCAGGTGCCGAACTTTACGCCGCAGGTTCCGCGATCAGATAGGGAAATCGTCCTGTCCCTGCCCAGAAGCGCGACGCTGGCAATAGGCAACAGTGCTGCCGCGACCGGCCGGTCGGCAAAGCTGAAACCGGCCCGGGACATGGGGTGGACGGGCAAGCTGGCGCTCAGCGTCGACGGCGTGGCGCCGACGCTTGAGAATATCGGTGGCAGCGGCGTCCCCTATCGATGGGATGCTACCAGCGGCACATTCTACACGCCAAACGGCGATGTTGCCGGCGAACACGTTGCCCCCGATATGGTGCAGGGGGTGGTGGACAAATTCATCGTCCTCGATTTCCTGAAGGCTCTCGCCGCGCAGAACCCCGGCAAAGTCTCGCTGACGCCGGCCAAGGACATCTATTCATCAGGGGATCGCCTGAACTTCGATGCGCCGCAATCCGGATACGCGAACATGTTGGTCGTCAATCTCGCCAATACCGGGGAAGTCCAGCTTCTCGACGCCCAGATAGCAGGCTCCGGCAGCCATGTATTCAAGCTGACGGACCTGGAAGTGGTGAAACCCTTCGGCGCCGATCATCTGGTGGTCATCTCGACGAATGCTTCGATCGACGCGGTCGCTGCTGCCCTCGCGGGCCCCGGCGTCGATGCATCGAGGTTTTTGCGTCTCCTGGAAGAACGGCTTGATGGAACCGACAGTGCCGTCGCGATCCAGCCGCTCTATACGCGGGAGCGCGGGCAATGAGCGTCGACATCAGAGCCTGGTCATTGCTGTTGCCGTTTGTAAGCTTGGGGATGTGTTCGCCTTCATTGGCTGCGGACCGGGCCTTGCTGATCGGGATCGGAAGCTACCAGAACCTGCAGCCAAAGCTGTTTCTACACGGGCCGAAAAATGACCTTGTTGCCATGGAGGGGTTACTGACCGGCACTCTCGGCTTCGATCGTTCTGCCATTCACGTCCTGAAGGACGAGCAGGCGACGCGCGCGACCATCCTGTCGTCGATCGAGGAGTGGTTGGTCGCGGGCACGCAGCCCGGCGACCGAGCCTATCTCTATTATTCAGGTCATGGTCTCCAGGTCGCCGATATCGATGGCGACGAGGAGGATGGTTTGGATGAGGCGCTGGCGCCGTTCGATGTGGTCGCCGGGATCAAGGATTGGGACGGTGCCGTCACCGATGACGAGCTCGATGCCATCCTCGACCGTTTGAAGGGCAGGGCGGTGACCCTGGTGATCGACGCCGGTTACTCAAGCACGATTTCGCGGTCGCTGTCGGGCGAGGTATCCGCTGGCATCGACGGCGCCCGTTTCCTGGCGCGGTCGGAGGCGAAGCCGGTGGAGCAGGCGCTGACACGTGGGCTTCGCATCGACCTTGGTGTCGTCGACAAGCCCAGCCGCGTCAAAGAGAGCGGTATCGTCGCCTGGAGTGCAAGCGCACCCTATCAGGTGGCATGGGACGATGTGAGGCTGCCGATCGAAGGCCGCCACGGCGTTTTCACGGAGGCCTATGTCGCTGGACAGACGGGGGCGGCGGCGGACGCCAACGCCAACGGGCTGACCAGCAACGCCGAACTTTTCGAATATGTCACCGCGCAATCTGCTGCTTACTGCGCATCGCAGGAGAAATGCGAGACCCTCGACCCGCAACTTGAGACGAAGGCGCTGAACCTCGGCGCCAGTGCAGTCGTTCCTGTTCAGGCAGGGACTGAAGTGACGGCACGGTATCAGCCCGTTGCCGGCGACGGTGCCGCCCCGGCAAGTTATCAGGATGCAGATGCAGTCGATGCGGTCGGCGATATCGTCGGCAAGGCCGATGCTGGCGACGTGCGTATCAGCATCAACCGGCCAACGACGATGAAAGCCGGTGACGTGTTCAAGTTGACGGTCGCAAGCAAAGCTGCCGGAAGCCTCATCCTCATCGACGTCAATGCGAACGGCACTGCAACCCAGATCTTTCCCAACGAGTTCGCGCAGAAGATTACGCCGCTCGCCGCCGACGTTCCGTTGACATTACCGGACGAGTATTACGGCTTCGACTTCGAAGCCTCGGGAGAAGGCGGCAGCGCCTTTGTTGCCCTCGTGATCAGCGATGCCGTCGATCTGGCAGACGTTGCGCCGAAAACCAG
This sequence comes from Ensifer sp. GW823-FHT05D09, assembly GCF_058795755.1. Lineage (NCBI taxonomy): Bacteria > Pseudomonadati > Pseudomonadota > Alphaproteobacteria > Hyphomicrobiales > Rhizobiaceae > Ensifer > Ensifer sp. GW823-FHT05D09. Next base: position 182,216 of record NZ_JBXAIA010000002.1, read on the forward strand.
CGGACTGAAGGTCGAGCTCAGTGCGCGAGAAACGCTTAGCGAAATTGTCTCGCGGCTGCAGCAGGCCTGGACTGATGACCTGGAGAAACGTGGTATCCGCTGGTCGATCGGCATTTTGCGCTATCACGTGGAGTGATCGCCGTCACGACGGATCGGATCGCAAGAAAAAGCCCGCCGAAAAGGCGGGCTTTCTGTTTGAAATCTTTCGCAATCCCTAGTGCAGGATCTGGCTGAGGAAGAGCTTGGTCCGCTCGTGCTGCGGATTGTCGAAGAACTCGGCGGGCGAGTTCTGTTCGACGATCTGGCCCTGGTCCATGAAGATCACGCGGTTGGCGACCTGGCGCGCAAAACCCATTTCGTGGGTCACGCACAGCATGGTCATGCCTTCTTCGGCGAGGCCCACCATCGTGTCGAGCACTTCCTTGACCATTTCTGGGTCGAGCGCCGAGGTCGGTTCATCGAACAGCAGGATCTTCGGCTTCATGCACAGCGAACGCGCAATCGCCACGCGCTGCTGCTGGCCGCCCGAAAGCTGACCAGGATACTTGTGGGCCTGCTCAGGGATCTTGACGCGCTTCAGGAAGTGCATCGCGATTTCTTCTGCCTGCTTCTTCGGCATCTTGCGGACCCAGATCGGTGCAAGCGTGCAGTTTTCCAGAATCGTCAGGTGCGGAAACAGATTGAAGTGCTGGAACACCATGCCGACTTCGCGGCGCACTTCATCGATCTTCTTCAGATCGTTGGTGAGCTCGATGCCGTCTACTACGATCTTGCCCTTCTGGTGTTCTTCCAGCCGGTTGATGCAGCGGATCATCGTCGATTTACCGGAGCCCGATGGGCCGGCAATGACGATACGCTCGCCCTTCATCACCTTCAGGTTGATGTCACGGAGAACATGGAAGTCTCCGTACCATTTGTTCATTCCGCTGATTTCGACCGCAACGTCAGTCGCGGATACGGTCATCTTGGAAACAGTGGCTGCATTGGCCATGCGATCTCCCCCTCTTATCGTTTATGGCTCGTGTCGAGCACGCGTTCCATGAAGCCTGAATAGCGCGACATACCGAAGCAGAAAAGCCAGAATATGAAGCCAGCGAAAATTAGCCCTGAGATCGGCGTCACCGCCGAGGCCCAGTTGGCATCCGAGAAGTTCAACCGGACGATACCAAGAAGATCGAACATCCCGATGATCGAGACCAGCGAGGTGTCCTTGAACAGCCCGATGAAGGTGTTGACGATGCCGGGGATAACGAGTTTCAGCGCCTGCGGCAGCACGATGAGGTTCATCTTCTGCCAGTAGCTGAGGCCGAGCGAATCGGCGCCCTCATACTGCCCCTTGCCGATCGCCTGCAGACCGCCGCGCACCACCTCGGCCATGTAGGCGGAGGCGAAGAACGACACGCCGATCAGCGCCCGCAGGAACTTGTCGAAAGTCACCCCCTGCGGCAGGAACAGCGGCAACATCACGCTCGCCATGAACAGAACGGTGATAAGCGGGATGCCACGCACGACTTCGATGAAGAATGTGCAGAGCATCTTGATCACCGGCATTGTCGATCGCCGGCCGAGCGCAAGCAGGATGCCGAGCGGCAACGAGACAGCGATGCCGACGAAGGACAGCACCAGCGTCACCATCAGGCCGCCCCACAGCGGCGTCTCGACGAACGGCAGTCCGAACCACCCGCCTGGCAGAAGGATGAGCGCCAGGATAGGCAGAACGGCGAGAAGCAGGATCGCGTTGATGTTCTTGTAGGGAACCTTCGGGATCAGCATCGGGGTCAGGAACAGGACGAACAGGATGCCGACAAGTGCGGGGCGCCAGCGCTCCTCGATCGGGTAACGCCCGAAGAGGAACTGGTCGAACTTGGCGTTGACGAAAGCCCAGCAGGCGCCGCTCCAGCCATCCGGCTGCGAGCCACCCTGCGCGACGGTCGCACACACACCACGTCCGCCGCCGGTCCAGGCGGCATCGATGAACAGCCATTGCACGGCCGGCGGGACGAGCCAGGCGAGCACAAGCAGGCTTATGATCGTCAGAGCCGTATCTTTCGGCGTCGCAAAGAGGTTCTTGCGAAGCCAGTAGGCAAGGCCGCCCGTCTGTATGGGCGCCGGTGCAGCCTCGATCATCGAGGCGCGGACAAAATTTCCCTGGTGTGAGTTCATGATCTTATCTCTCCACCAGGGCCATTCGGGCATTGAACCAGTTCATCAGCAACGACGTCGTCAGGCTCAGCGACAGGTAGACGATGATCCAGATCGATACGACTTCGATCGCCTGACCGGTCTGATTGAGGATCGTCCCGCCGACGGCAACCAGGTCGGCGTAGCCGATGGCAATCGCCAGTGACGAGTTCTTGGTCAGGTTGAGATACTGGCTGGTGAGCGGCGGAATGATGATCCGCATCGCCTGGGGTACGACGACAAGGCGGGTGGTGAGGCCGGGCCGGACGCCCAGTGCATGGGCAGCCTCGGTCTGTCCCTTCGAGACGCCACGGATACCGGCCCGAACGATTTCGGCGATAAAGGCGGCGGTGTAGAAGGAAAGCGCCAGGAACAGCGACAGGAACTCCGGTCCGATGACCGAGCCGCCGGTGAGGTTGAACTTGCCGGCTACCGGGACATCGAAGGTAATCGGCGAGCCGGTTGCCAGGAAGGCGAGGAGTGGCAACCCGATGACGAGGCCAAGCACGGTCCAGAGCAACGGGAAGCGCTGTCCGGTTGCTTCCTGCTTGATGCGGGCATGGTGGGCGACGAGGAAGCTCGCGATCACGGCGATCACGAAGGCATATAAGACATATTGCGAGCCGTCGCCGAAGACCGGCTTCGGAAAGGCGATGCCGCGGTTGTTGAGGAAGATGTTGAGGGGCAGCGCGGCCGATTCGCGCGGTTGCGGAAGCACGGCCAGAACGCCGCTGTACCAGAAGAAGATGACCAGCAGCGGCGGGATGTTGCGGAACACTTCGACATAGGCGAGCGACAGTTTCGCGATCAGCCAATTGTGCGAGAGCCGCCCGATGCCGACGATGAAGCCGATGATGGTTGCGGTGATGATGCCGGTTATCGCCACGAGCAGCGTATTGAAGAAGCCGACGACCAGCGCGCGCCCGTAAGTGGAGTCACTCGTATAGGCGATCAAGGACTGCCCGACATCGAAGCCGGCGCGCCCGTTGAGGAAGCCGTAGCCGGACGCGATGTTGGCACGCTTGAGGTTCTCGATCGTGTTGTCCGCTATCCAATAGACGACGGCAACGAGAATAATGACGGTTATGACCTGGTAAAATATTCCGCGCACCTGCGGGTCGTTGATGATCGAACCGGAAGGTTTGCTTTTCTCAGGCGTAGTTGTGACGCCAATCGCCATGCAATGCCTCTTTCCCCTTGTCACCCTTTTGGGTGTTTTTATCGTTGGGATGGGGAAGCGGCGTGCCGCTCCCCCTTTCGTGTCGGGCCGTATTAGCGGACCGGAGGAGCGTACTGAATGCCGCCCTTGCTCCACAGCGCGTTGAGGCCGCGTTCGATCTTCAGCGGGCTGCCGGCGCCAATGTTACGGTCGAAGACTTCGCCGTAGTTGCCGACTGCCTTGATGATGTTGACGGCCCATTCGTTGGTCAGGCCAAGGTCGGTGCCGATCTTGCTGTCAGCTTCGACGCCGAGGAAGCGCTGAACGTCCGGGTTGGTGGACTTCTTCATTTCTTCGATGTTTGCCTGCGTGACGCCGAATTCTTCTGCCTGGATCAGCGCGTAATGGACCCAGCTGACGATATCGAACCACTGGTCGTCACCCTGGCGAACGGCCGGACCAAGCGGCTCCTTCGAGATGATTTCCGGCAGGATCATATGATCGTCGGGCTTGGACAGCGTCAGGCGCAGCGAGTAGAGGCCGGACTGGTCGGTGGTGTAGACGTCGCAACGACCGGCGTCATAGGCCGCGTTCACTTCTTCGAGCTTTTCGAAGACGACCGGGTTGTACTGCAGGTTGTTGGCCTTGAAGTAGTCGGCGAGGTTGAGCTCGGTCGTGGTGCCGGTCTGTACGCAGACGGCAGCGCCGGAGAGTTCGAGGGCCGACTTTACGTTCAGGCCCTTGCGGACCATGAAGCCCTGGCCGTCATAGTAGTTGACCGGGCGGAAGTTGAAGCCGAGAGCGGTGTCGCGGTTGATCGTCCAGGTGGTATTGCGGGCGAGGACGTCGACCTCACCGGACTGAAGGGCCGGGAAACGTTCCTTGGCCGAAGTGGGTGTATATTTTACCTTGGTGCCATCCGCGAAGATCGCGGCGGCGATCGCCTTGCAATAGTCGACGTCGAAGCCGCTCCAGTTGCCCGAAGCATCCGGTGCCGCGAAGCCGGCGAGACCGGTGTTCACGCCGCATTGGACGAAGCCCTTGGCCTTCACGTCATCGAGTGTCGCAGCCGAAGCCGCATGCGCGCCAATCCCCATGACAGCAGCGCCAACAAGAGCTGTCAGAATACTTCTTGCCATTTTTTAGAACCTTTTTCTGTTGTCGTTAGTTCCCGTCTGCACCAGCGCGTCTCCCTGCGCGTACAGCCTCCGCCACCCTCATGGCGCGAGTGCAATCTATCTCATGCTCAAAATCCATGGGGGTCAAGAGAGCTTGCCGATTTTCTGAACTTGCGTGTGAAAAACCTGAAATAAGCCAGAAGTTTAGGCAGGTTTTGCAGGAAACGGGCAATTGCTGAGCGAAAAATCGCCAATCCTCGCTTCATTCGGCCGCAAAGTGTGTTTGTCGGATTTTGCCACTTGACCCCGGTTGTAGGGCGTTCGAAGAGTTTGGGATCGGTTTTTCAGCATCGGACACTTCAATGGCAGACAGCGGCAATGTGAACGGCAAGATGGGCATCAACACCCGTCTGGCCCATACCGGCAACAAACCCTTCGACTATTTCGGTTTCGTCAATCCGCCGGTCGTTCACGCGTCCACGGTACTGTTTCCAAACGCTCAGACGATGGAGACGCGCGCGCAAAAATACACCTACGGCACCCGTGGCACGCCGACGACGGACGCCCTCTGCGACGCGATCAATGAGCTTGAGGGGGCCGCCGGCACGATCCTCGTTCCCTCGGGCCTTGCTGCCGTCACCGTGCCGTTCCTGGCCTATCTTTCGTCCGGTGACCACGCGCTCATCGTCGATTCGGTCTATTTCCCGACCCGCCATTTCTGTGACACGATGTTGAAGCGTCTCGGTGTCACCGTCGAATATTACGACCCGATGATCGGTGCGGCGATCGAGAGCCTGATTCGCCCGAACACGCGCCTGGTTCACACGGAAGCTCCGGGCTCCAACACGTTCGAGATGCAGGATATCCGGGCGATCGCCGATGTCGCGCATCGTCATGGCTGCATTGTCACCATGGACAACACGTGGGCGACGCCGGTCTATTTCAAGCCGCTTGACCATGGCGTCGACGTATCGATCCATGCAGCAACGAAATACCCCTCGGGCCATTCCGACGTGCTGTTCGGCACGGTTTCGGCCAATGCCACCCACTGGCCGGCGTTGACGGAAGCCATGGTCACGCTCGGCATCTGCGTTTCGCCTGACGACAGCTACCAGATCCTGCGCGGGCTTCGCACCATGGGCGTCCGTCTCGAGCGGCACCAGGAAAGCGCGCTGTCGCTCGCCACTTGGCTCGAGGGGCGTGACGAAGTTGCCCGCGTCCTGCATCCGGCGCTGCCGAGTTTCCCAGGCCACGACCTCTGGAAGCGCGACTTTACCGGCGCGAGCGGCATCTTTTCCTTCGTGCTGCGCGCGGAAAGTCCAGATCGCTTCAAGGCCAAGGCGCATGCCTTCCTCGACGCGCTGTCGCTGTTCGGGCTTGGTTATTCCTGGGGTGGTTTCGAAAGCCTGGCGCTTCACGTCGGTCTGTCGGATCGCAAGGTGGCGTTGGCGCCAACCGAGGGCCCGGTCCTTCGCCTGCAGATTGGTCTTGAGGATGTTGCGGATATTCGCCGGGATATCGAGGCGGGGCTGGCAGCGGCGAACGCCGTCTGACCGTTTTCAGCGTTCGGGAGCGCCGTAGCCGTAGAGCCAATCGAAGTCGGCTGCGAGCGCTTCCGGACCCTTCATCGACAGAACGATATTCCGCCCGAGCCGGAACGGACCTCGAGCGTGATAGGCGAAACGGTTGAAGGCAGCGCGACGGCGCACCTGGGCGATGCGCGGACGGCGCTTGGCCTCGAAGGCGCCGAGGGCTTGGCCAATATCGCCTGAGCCGGCGAGGCAAGCCGCAAGCTCATGCGCATCCTCGATCGCCATGGCAGCGCCTTGTGCAGCAAACGGCGTCATCGCATGGGCGGCATCGCCGATGAGAACCGTCTTTCGCCCACTCTGCCAGGCGCCATCTGTTACCGTGCAAAGCGGCCAATAGGTTGGCGCGTCGGCGTTTTTCAGCAACGTTTGCAAGCCAATGTTCCAGCCGGAAAAGGCTTCAAGGTAGTCGCGACGTCGATCTTCAGAATCCCTGCCGACCCAGACGCTGTCGGTTTCCTTGCCCTCGATGATCGCAACCAGGTTGAAGCCATCGATTTCGCGCAAGGGGTAGGCGACGAGATGCGCCCGTGCGCCAAGAAAGGCGGTGACGCGATCCGGCTGCAGAAGGCCAGCGGCGGCATCGCGCGTGACTGTCATGCGCCATGCGACATTGCCCGAAAACTGGACCGTACCGGCACCGGGAATTGCACTGCGCAGGCGCGACCAGATGCCATCGGCGCCGATGATCAGCGCTGGTGGCCGACCGGTGATGATGGCAATCGCCTGCTCGGCATCTCCATCGATGCGGTGGCCGAGATGGAGGCGGCAGCGCGGTTCGGCGATTACGGCAGCGATCAGTATCCTTTGAAGGCTTGCCCGGTGCAGCACGCCATAGGGCGCACGCCATCGCTCACGGGCAAAACGGCCTGACGCAACGCTTGCAAGCGAACGCAGGGATTTTCCATCGACAAGCGCGATTGCATCAGGCTCGGTCCAGACAGCCTCAAGCGCCTCGATGAGACCGAGTTCACGCAGGACGCGCGACGCATTGGGGGAGAGCTGAAGTCCGGCTCCGACCTCGGTCAGAGCGGCTGCCTGCTCGACTATGTCGACTTCAAAACCGCGACGGGCAAGGCTGAGTGCTGCCGTGAGCCCGCCGACGCCGGCACCGACGATCGCGACCGCCGCTGACATCCGCGTTGATCAGGCTGCCTGGAACGTAAAGAGACAGCCAGGCGGGTTGGTTTCGGTCGCCTTCAGCTTCGGATTGTAGCGATAGAGCGTCGAGCAGTAGGAGCAGACCTTTTCATTGTCGTCGCCCATGTCGATAAAAATGTGCGGATGGTCGTAGGGAACGGACGCGCCGGTGCACATGAATTCCTTGACGCCGATCTCGATTGCCTGGTGTCCGCCGTCATTCTGGAAATGGGGGATGCTGTGGCCGGCCATGTCATGCTCCGATGTATGCAAGTCTTTGAGGGTCGAATTTGCCGGCACCATAGTGAGCTTTGTTGCAAAAGTGTAGCGGCAAACACGCCGCACCTGTGGTTTTTGCGGGCTCGGGGTTTCCCTCTTGGGAGCGACAAATTAGGTTGCGCCAAACCGATGCCGCCTCAAGGACTAGAATGATGGATCTCAATCCGCCCCCATTTTCGCACTTCACGCATGAGGGGCTGGATATTGCCTTCTTCGACGAAGGTGATTCGTCCGGTCCGCCGATCCTGCTCATTCACGGCTTTGCCTCGAGCGCCAACGTCAACTGGGTTTTCCCCGGTTGGCTGAAGACGCTTGGCGATGCCGGCTACCGGGTGATCGCGTTTGACAACCGCGGTCACGGCAAGAGCAGCAAGCCCTATGATCCAGCCGTCTACCATCCCCAGCAGATGGCCGGCGATGCGATCGCTCTGCTTGGGCATCTCGGCATCGCCGAGGCGCATGTCATGGGTTATTCCATGGGTGCGCGCATCTCGGCGTTCTTGGCGCTGGCTCATCCCGATCGTGTGCGCTCGCTGGTGTTCGGTGGGCTCGGTATCGGAATGGTGACGGGGGTCGGCGATTGGGACCCGATCGCCGATGCGCTCGTGGCGTCGTCGCTCGACGTCGTGACACATGCGCGTGGCCGCATGTTCCGCGCCTTTGCCGACCAGACCAAAAGCGATCGTCAGGCGCTGGCCGCCTGTATCTCGACCTCGCGCGACCTTTTGACCGCCGAGGACATGGGGCGCATCGATGTTCCGACCCTGATTGGCGTCGGCACCAAGGACGATATTGCCGGCTCGCCGCAGGAGCTTGCCGACCTGATGCCGAATGCGCGTGCGCTTGATATTCCGGGCAGGGACCATATGCTTGCGGTCGGTGACCGGGTATTCAAGAAGGCGGTCCTTGAGTTCCTCGAAGAGGTGGGGCGAGCTTAAGTGCGTCTACGACCTTTGGTCGAACTGGTTCCAGCCCATTTATGTCCAGCCGGATTTCCCCTATATTGACGGCATAGACCGATTGAGAAGGAGTGCGACGATGGTCGCGACGACCGAACTTCGTCAGACGGAATCCCTCAAGCTGATGGATCCGATCTGGAGCAGCCTGCGAGAGGAAGCACGCCTCGCCGCCGAGCAGGATCCGATGCTGGCAGCGTTCCTCTATTCCACGGTCGTCAACCAGCATTCGCTGGAAGAAAGTGTCGTCTACCGCATCTGCGAGCGCCTCGATCATCCCGATCTGCAGGCGAACCTCTTGCGACAGACCTTTGCTGAAATGCTGGAGGATTGGCCGGAATGGGGCACGATCCTGCGCGTCGACATTCAGGCGGTCTATGACCGCGATCCGGCCTGCACCCGGTTTCTTGAGCCCGTACTTTACTTCAAGGGCTTTCATGCGATCCAGACGCACCGGCTCGCCCATTGGCTCCTGAAGCGCGGGCGCCGGGATTTCGCGTTCTATCTGCAGAGCAGGGCATCCAGCGTCTACCAGACCGACATCAACCCGGCCGCCCGCATCGGACGCGGCATCTTCCTCGATCACGCCACCGGCCTGGTCGTCGGCGAGACCGCTGTCATCGGCGACAACGTTTCGATCCTTCACGGCGTCACGCTCGGCGGTACCGGCAAGGAAGGCAGCGACCGTCATCCCAAGATCGCCGACGGCGTTCTGATCGGGGCAGGCGCCAAGATTCTCGGCAATATCCATATCGGCCACTGCTCGCGCATTGCCGCCGGCTCCGTGGTCCTGAAACCGGTGCCGCCGAAAACGACGGTTGCCGGCGTTCCGGCCAAGGTCGTCGGCGAAGCCGGATGTTCCGAACCGTCACGCCAGATGGACCAGATCCTGACAAGCTTCGAAATTTGAACCATCGGGAACCGGTGCGTAGCCGCTTTCGAGGGGTTTACACCCGCCAATGCAGCGTGCGAGAAGCGCCGCACATCAAAAACGGCTACGGAGAAGACATTTGAAGCCCGAAGAAATCCGCAAGCTTGAAGCCTACCTCAAGCGCACGTTCAACCAGTCGATGGTCGTCAAGGCTCGCCCGAAGAAGGACGAGTCGGCTGAAGTCTATCTCGGTGACGAATTCCTCGGCGTCGTCTTCCGCGATGAGGAAGATGGCGAACTGTCCTACAACTTCTCCATGGCGATCCTCGACATCGACCTTTAAGTCGCCGATCGACCGTTTCAGGAAGTGACCCGGTGGCGAGCGATCGTGCCGGGTTTTTCTATGCTTTGACGTTTTTTGGGGCGCAAGGCCGAAGAAATTTGCGCATCCGTGGCTCTTTTTCATCAAGCTGTTGCAAGTATTGTGTTTTATTGCACTGCACGCTCGACTTGACTTTTTGTGCAGTGCACATAAACTGAAGCCTCCAGATCAGGCCGTCACTAAGGAGACACCCGATGTTCAACTTCGATGATGCAAACAAGAAAAGCAAAGAAGCCATTGACGTGGCTGTGAAAAGCTATTCCGCCTGGACCAAGGGCCTTCAGGCCATTGCGACCGAGGCTGCTGATTTTTCCAAGAAGTCCTTCGAAGACAGCGTTGCGCACGTGGAGAAGCTCTCCAGCGTCAAGAGCGTCGAGACGGCTTTCGAACTGCAGACCAACTTCCTGAAATCGAGCTACGAAGGCTTCTTTGCCGAGGCGACCAAGATCGGCGAAATGTATGCCGACCTCGCCAAGGACGCCTACAAGCCGTACGAAGCGCCGGTTGCCAAGGCGACCGCAGCCGTCAAGGCCGCCGCTGCCGCGTAACGCAACGGATCATTGCCGTCATTGGAAGGCCGGTCGCCGATACAGCGACCGGCCTTTTTGCTGTTTCGCACACTTCGCGGTGGATCGAAGAAAGTTGATCAATCTTATGCCTCTCCGTGCGATTATGATTGCAGTGCGTTGGTTCGGTCTTAAAATCTAGAAACGAACCATTAGATAAAGGGCAAGCACGCCGCGGCACATCAGATGGATCCGCGGCTTGTACTAAGGAAAAGACACGAATGATCGCCATGCCGGTCCGGATGCAGCAAGGAAGCGACGACGAAGGAGGGGGAAGCAACCGCAGCACCTCCGTCATCACGCGCACCAAGCCGAAGACCAAGAAGCCTAGTTTGTATCGCGTTCTGCTTTTGAATGACGATTACACGCCGATGGAGTTTGTCATCCATATTCTGGAACGTTTTTTTCAGAAGAATCCGGAAGAGGCGACTCGCATTATGCTCCACGTCCACAATCACGGTGTGGGGGAGTGCGGCGTCTTTACGTACGAAGTCGCCGAAACGAAGGTGACGCAGGTGATGGATTTCGCCCGCCAGCATCAGCATCCGTTGCAATGCGTCATGGAAAAGAAATGAGGAACTAACGTGCCAACATTTTCGCCCAGCCTCGAAAAGGCGCTGCACCAGGCACTGACTTTTGCCAACGAGCGCCACCACGAATATGCGACGCTTGAGCATCTGCTTCTGGCATTGATCGACGATGCCGATGCAGCGGCCGTGATGGGCGCGTGCAACGTCAATCTAGAGACGCTGCGCAAGACCGTGACAGACTATGTCGACAACGAACTGTCAAACCTGATCACCGGCTATGACGAGGATTCAAAGCCGACCGCCGGTTTCCAGCGCGTCATCCAGCGGGCCGTGATCCACGTTCAATCGTCCGGGCGCGAGGAAGTGACGGGCGCAAACGTGCTCGTTGCGATCTTCGCCGAGCGCGAAAGCCATGCCGCCTATTTCCTGCAGGAGCAGGAAATGACGCGCTACGACGCGGTCAACTTCATTTCGCATGGCATCGGCAAACGGCCGGGAAGCTCCGAGGCACGTCCGGTGCGCGGGGCAGAGGAACACGAATCCGAGCAGAAGCCTGCACGCGAAAACGAAGAGGCGAGCGCCAAGAAGCAGCAGGACGCGCTGACGGCCTATTGCGTCAACCTCAATGAGAAGGCGAAATCGGGCAAGATCGATCCGCTGATCGGCCGGCACGCCGAAGTCAATCGCACGATCCAGATTCTCTGCCGCCGTTCGAAGAACAATCCGCTCTATGTCGGTGACCCCGGTGTCGGCAAGACGGCCATCGCCGAAGGCCTTGCCAAGCGCATCATCGAGAAGAAGGTGCCGGAGGCGCTCCAGGACGCGACGATCTTCTCGCTCGACATGGGGACGCTGTTGGCCGGTACGCGCTATCGCGGCGATTTCGAAGAGCGACTGAAGCAGGTCGTCAAGGAACTCGAGGATTATCCGGGTGCGGTGCTGTTCATCGATGAAATCCACACTGTCATCGGCGCCGGCGCAACATCGGGCGGCGCGATGGATGCGTCGAACCTGTTGAAGCCTGCGCTTTCGTCGGGTGCGATCCGCTGCATCGGATCGACCACCTACAAGGAGTACCGGCAGTTCTTCGAAAAGGACCGCGCGCTCGTGCGCCGCTTCCAGAAGATCGATGTCAACGAGCCGACGATCGCCGATACGATCGAGATCATGAAGGGTCTGAAGCCTTACTTCGAGGACTATCACCACCTGAAATATTCGAACGAGGCGATCAAGGCGGCGGTCGAGCTTTCGGCCCGCTACATCAACGACCGCAAGCTGCCGGACAAGGCGATCGACGTGATCGACGAATCCGGTGCAGCGCAGATGCTGCTGCCGATCAGCAAGCGCCGCAAGCTGATCACCGAACGTGAGATCGAAGCCACCATCGCGACGATGGCCCGCATTCCGCCGAAAACCGTCTCGAAGGACGACGAAGCAGTGCTGGCCAACCTCGAGAAGGAACTGCGCTCCGTCGTCTACGGTCAGGATCTGGCGATCGAAGCACTGGCGTCGTCGATCAAGCTCGCCCGCGCGGGTCTGCGCGAACCGAACAAGCCGATCGGCTGCTACGTCTTCTCCGGGCCGACAGGCGTCGGCAAGACCGAAGTCGCCAAGCAGCTGGCAACGTCGCTCGGCGTCGAACTTCTGCGCTTCGACATGTCGGAATACATGGAACGGCACACGGTATCGCGACTGCTCGGTGCACCTCCCGGCTATGTCGGTTTCGACCAGGGCGGTCTTCTGACCGATGGCGTCGACCAGCATCCGCATTGCGTGCTGCTGCTCGACGAAATCGAAAAGGCCCATCCGGACCTGTTCAACATCCTGTTGCAGGTTATGGACCATGGCTCGCTCACGGATCACAACGGCAAGAAGATCGACTTCCGTAACGTCATTCTGATCATGACGACCAATGCGGGCGCTTCGGAAATGGCACGGGCCGCAATCGGCTTCGGTTCGTCCAAGCGCACCGGTGAGGACGAGGAAGCGCTGAACCGCCTGTTCACGCCCGAGTTCCGCAACCGTCTCGATGCGGTCATCCCGTTCGCATCGCTGCCGACACCGGTTATCCATCAGGTGGTGCAGAAGTTCGTCATGCAGCTGGAAACCCAGCTTGCGGAGCGCAACGTCACGTTCGATTTGGCACCCGATGCCATCGCCTGGCTTGCGGAGAAGGGCTACGACGAGAAGATGGGTGCGCGGCCACTGGCCCGCGTCATCCAGGAGCACATCAAGAAGCCGCTCGCCGACGAAATTCTGTTCGGCAAGCTGAAGAAGGGTGGCGTCCTCAGGGTGACGATCGGCACAAAGCCCGATGGAACCAGAGGGCTGTTGCTTGATGCCGTACCGGAAACGGCGCCGATCAAGCCGAAGGCGGAAGTGACACGCCCGGCGATGAAGAGCGCCAAGCCGAAGAAGGCCGAGGAAAAGGAAGCCGTCGGCGCTGAGCCCGCACCGAAGGCCAAGCCGAAGAAGGCTGCCGCCAAGGCGCCGTCTGTCGCCGAAGCCAAGGATACGGGCGCGGCAAGCCCACGAAAGGGTAAGACGGTGCCGAAGGTTCCGCGGAAGAAGTAGTCCTACTGGACATGATGTTTGGCGCTGCCGGATGATCTCATCCGGCAGCGTTTTTCTGAATAGAACATTCCGGAACGGCTGATGAAAAGTGATGAAAACGACCAGTCGTCGGTCGTCTGGTTTCTGAGCGGCATGCGTGGCCTGTTCAGCCTACCCGCCTTTATCCTGATGCTGTCCTTCGTCGGCTTCTGTTCGCTGACGGCGCAGGCTGGAATTCCGCCGGAACAAGTCGTGTTCATGACCGGCATGGTCTGGGCATTGCCAGCCAAGGTCATTCTCGTCAGTTCGATGATGAGTGGCGCAAGCCTGGCGGCCGCCTTCCTTGCCGTCTCGCTCTCTTCCGTCCGTCTGATGCCGATGGTTGCGGCGCTCATTCCCGAATTGCGCACGTCGAAGACACCGACATGGCTTTTGCTGTTCCTGTCGCATTTCGTCGCGATCACCGCCTGGGTGTTCGCGATGGAGAGGGTGCAGGCGGTGCCGCGCGACAAACGTGTCGCCTTCTTCGCCGGTTTCGGCATCACGCTGGTTGTCGCCAATATGGTGCTGGTCGGCGTCGTCTATCACTTCGTCGCTGATTTTCCGCCGATTGTCGCGGGTTGCCTGTTCTTCCTGACACCGATCTATTTCCTGGCTTCGATCTGGCATTCGGCGCGCCATCCGGTCGTCCATATCGCGCTGCTCATCGGCCTGGTCGCCGGTCCGTTGTTCTATTGGCTCGTGCCCGAATTCGACATCCTGCTTGCGGGCGTCGGCGGCGGGACGCTGGCCTGGGCCACGGAGCGACTGTGGCGTCGGCGCAAGGAAGCCGGCGCATGACGTGGCAGGATGGTTGGTGGGCCTACGCCTTCATCGCGATCGCCGGCTGGCTTGCAACCGACATCTGGCGCTGGCTGGGTGTCATTGCCGGAAACCGGCTGCGCGACGATTCCGAGGCTTTGAACTGGGTGAGGGCGGTTGCGACTGCGCTCGTCGCGGCCGTCATCGCCAAGTTGATCCTCTATCCGACGGGCGTGCTTGAACAATCGCCGCTATGGCTGCGCCTGGGGTCGGTGGCGATTGGCGCAACGGCATTCTTCCTGCTCGGCCGCAAACCGGCAATCGGCATCGCCACAACGATAGCAGCATTGGCAGCAGGCTTATGGTGGCTAGGTTTCTAGAGCGCCGTTCAGTGGGACGCACCAAGGACGTTCTAGCACTCTGATTCTAAAGCATCTTATCCGCCTGCAGCGATTGCACTTGAAAGCCAGATGCTCGGGAAATGCGAAGCGTGGCAGGTGACGGCCGCTGGCGCGACCGTCAGACTTGCATTCAAAGTGCCTGGCGCACTTTCTCGGCATTGGCGGCCAGCACCGCGCCATCTTCCATCGTACCGGAATGGGGCTTCAGCGGAACGCCGTCGCGTCGCGGAATGACGTGGAAGTGCAGGTGGAAGACGGACTGGCCGGCGGGCGCCTCATTGAACTGCATGATCGTCACGCCGTCGGCATCGAAAGCCTCCTTGGCGGCGACGGCGATTTTCTGAACCGCGGCGATCAGCGCCGGCAGGCTCGCGGCGTCCGCATCCAGCAGGTTGCGGGAAGGTGCTTTGGGAACGACCAGCATGTGGCCCTCTGCCTGCGGCATCACGTCCATGAAGGCGATCGTCGCATCGTCCTCGTAGACACGATGCGACGGGATCTCGCCCCGCAGGATCTTCGCGAAGATGTTGTTGGTGTCGTAAGCGCTCATTGTCTTTCCTCGTAGATTGGATCCGGCCAGAACCGGAGAGCGGTTCAATCGTCCTGGCGCTCACCTTTTCGGAAAGGGCCGTGCTCTGCAAGAAACTCAGCCGTTTCCTCCACATCCCTGCGTTCGCGAACGAGATAGTCCTCGACTGCGCGGGCGAGGCCGGGATGGCTGATGTAGTGTGCCGAATGGGTTGTGACCGGCATGTAGCCGCGGGCGAGCTTGTGCTCGCCCTGCGCACCGGCTTCCACGCGCTTGAGGCCCTTTGCGATCGCGAAGTCGATTGCCTGGTGATAGCAGACTTCGAAATGCAGGAAAGGGTGGTCCTCGGTGCAACCCCAGTGGCGGCCATAAAGCGCATCGCCGCCGATGAAGTTGATAGCACCTGCAACATAGCGGCCATTGCGACGCGCCATCATCAGAACGATGTCGTCTGGCATGCGCTCGCCGATCAGCGAATAGAAGGCGCGCGTGAGATACGGGCGCCCCCACTTGCGGCTGCCGGTATCCATGTAGAACGTGAAGAACTGGTCCCAGATCGCTTCCGTCAGATCGCTGCCGGTTAGCCAGTCGATCGTGATGCCATTTTCAAGTGCCGCACGGCGCTCCTTCTTCAGGGCCTTGCGTTTTCTGGATGCCAGCGTTTCCAGGAAGTCGTCATGGGTGCCATAACCTTCGTTGAGGAAATGGAACTGCTGGTCGGTGCGGTGAAGGAAACCGGCGTTTTCGAAGATTGGCATCTCCGCTTCACGCACGAAGGTCACATGCGCCGACGAGGCATCGTGCCGTCGCGCCAGTTCCTTCAAGCCTGCCGCAAGCCCATCTTGCACGGGCGAGCCATCGTCCCCCGAAACCGTCAGCAGCCTCGGCCCGGTTGCCGGCGTGAATGGAATGGAGCCTTGAAGCTTCGGATAATAGCGGCCGCCGGCGCGCTCGAATGCGTCCGCCCAGCCATGGTCGAAGACATACTCACCCTGGCTGTGGTTCTTCAGATAGCAGACGAGCGCCCCGAGAAGTTGTCCATCGGAGCCCTCCATCAGCAGATGTTGCCCGAGCCAGCCGGTTTTGGCGGTGGCCGAGCCCGATTCCTCCAGCGCCGAAAGATAGGCATGCGAGACGAACGGATTGTAGATTGCGCCGTCTCGCCCCTTCGCCGCGCCGGAAAGCGTGTTCCAGCGCGCCGCCGGTATCTCGGCGAAGGATTGCTCTATGCGGATGGTGACGGCGTCGGACATGAGCTCAGGAAATCAACGCCTCCCGCGGGTCGAAGCCCTCGAAGGTCATCTGGTCGGCGTGGGCGTAGGTATATTCTTCAGCCTGCCTGTCGCGAACGGTCCAGGTGATGATCGTCCGGCCGAGGGTGCGTTCCTTGGTGATGAACGAATTCGGCAGATGGCCGTAATGGTAGGAGATGAAGTCGAGGCCGAGTTGCATCGCCTCTTCGTGCACGAAGAAGGTTTCCGGTCTGGCACCTTCGGCGGTCAGGCCGAGTGGGTAGGGCGCATCCAGTGCTTTCAGGTCCTTGAGCAGCCAATGGTCGAAGCTCATCAGGGCGACGTGGCCCTTGTAGCCTTCGAGCGTTTCGAGGACGGCTGCGGCAAAGCCCTCATCGTCGCCCTTGCGCCCCTTGAGCTCGATGACGAGCGGCACGCGCCCTTTGACCAGCCGCAGCATCTGCGACAGCGTCGGGACCTTGTCCTTCGTCCCGCCGATCGCCATCAGGCCGAGTTCGCCGGCCGTCCTTGCCCGCACGTCGCCCTTGATGCCGCACAGCCGCTCGGTGTCGTCATCATGAAAGACGACAGGCACGCTGTCGGCGGTGTATTGCAGGTCGCATTCGATGGCGAAGGCGGCATCGGCGGCGCGGGAAAACGCCGAAAGCGTGTTTTCCCAGACCTCTTTGTTCATGTCGTGATAGCCGCGGTGGGCGATCGGCTGAGCCTTCAGCCAGGAAATGTCCGTCATGCCCGGCACCTGATCACGCGATCTCGATCACCGCGTCGATCTCGACGGCGGCGTTGAAGGGCAGGGCAGCCATGCCGACGGCCGCGCGCGCGTGCTTGCCGGCTTCGCCGAGCACGTTGGCAAGCAGGTTGGAGGCGCCGTTGATCACCAGATGCTGTTCGATGAATTCCGGCGTGGAGGCAACGAATCCGTTGATCTTGACCAGCCGGCGGATGCGGCCGAGGTCGCCGCCGAGCGCGGATTTGGCCTGGGCGAGAATATTGATCGCGCAGAGTTCGGCGGCGCGCTGGGCGCCCGCGACGTCGACGTCCTTGCCAACATGGCCGGTCACTGCGATCTTCCCGCCTTCCATCGGCAGCTGTCCGGAGATGTAGAGCATCGAGCCGCTGATGACGTAGGGTACGTAGTTCGCCGCCGGCGCTGCCGCCTGGGGAAGGGTGACGCCGAGGTCCTTGAGGCGCGTTTCGATCTCTGCGGACATGGAAAGCTCCGTTGTTGTCTTTTGTGTTAAAATCCGGCATTCAGGCCGGATCGCGGTGGGCGAAGGCATTTAAATGTGGTGACGCCTCGCTTCTGCCGAAAGCTTGTTTATAGCATTGCCCGCGAGTCCAACAGGAGGAAACGGATGTTTCGTAAAGGCTTCGGTCTCGCCGGTTTCGGCAGCGCTTGCTTTGCAGCGATGATGGTTTCGGGCCCCGGCGCGGCGAGCGCAAATGTCCTTGTGCCGCATCGGGCCGTCTACGACCTCGAGCTCAAGGACGCTTCCGACCGATCGGGCATTTCCGGCATGTACGGCCGAATGGTCTACGAGTTCAATGGATCGGCCTGCGAGGGGTACACGGTCAGTTTCCGCTTCGTGACGCAGGTCAATACCGGCGAAGAAACGCGCATGACCGACCAGCAGACGACCACCTATGAAGATATGAAGTCCGGCAACTTCCGCTTTTTGACGCGCTCGTTCACCGACGAGAAGCTCGACAAGGAAGTGCGCGGCACGGCCCATGACGACAAGACCGGCGTCAAGGTCGAACTGACCGCGCCGGACAAGCGCGAGGTCGAGCTGGCGGCAAGCCGGTTTCCGACCGAACATATGGTCGAGGTCATCGACCGCGCCAAGAAGGGCGAAAGCTTCTTCGAGGCACGGATTTTCGACGGATCCGATTCGGGTGACAAGACGCTGATCACCTCGACCTTCGTCGGCAAGTCGCGCAAACCGTCGGCCGACGAGCCGGATGCAGGCAAGGCTGGCAAGCTCGGGACCGAGAATTACTGGCCTGTCACCATCTCCTATTTCAACGACGACAAGAGCGGCGATGCGCTGCCGATCTACCGCATGTCGTTCAAACTGTACGAAAACGGCATTACCCGCGATCTGACGATGGACTACGGCGACTTCGTGCTGAGCGGCAAGCTCGCCGACCTCGAAGTCTTCAAATCGGAAGAATGCAAGTAGTCGATATGACAAAAACGGACTCCAAGTCTTGATTTGTCGGGCAGTTGCCGGTAAGGGGCTGCCCATTCCACACGTGAGGCATGGGATGTTCCGGGAGAAATCCGGATCGTTCCGCCGGTGGGCTTTTCAAAAGAAGAGCTCGACGTCTCGCGGAGGTTCAACCGGAAAAGGAGAAAAGGCATGGCATTGCCTGATTTTAGCATGCGCCAGCTGCTTGAGGCTGGTATTCACTTCGGCCACCAGACACATCGCTGGAACCCGAAGATGAAGCCCTACATCTTCGGCGATCGTAACAACGTTCACATCATCGACCTCGCACAGACCGTTCCGATGCTGTCGCGCGCACTCCAGGTCGTTAGCGACACCGTCGCCAACGGCGGCCGCGTCCTGTTCGTCGGCACCAAGCGCCAGGCTTCTGAAATCATCGCTGACGCTGCAAAGCGTTCGGCCCAGTACTACGTCAATGCTCGCTGGCTCGGCGGCATGATGACCAACTGGAAGACGATTTCGAACTCGATCCAGCGTCTGCGCAAGCTCGACGAAATCCTCGCTTCGGAAGCTTCGGGCTTCACGAAGAAGGAGCGTCTGAACCTCGAGCGCGAACGCGAAAAGCTCAACCGCGCTCTCGGCGGTATCCGCGACATGGGCGGCACGCCGGACCTGATGTTCATCATCGACACCAACAAGGAATCGATCGCAATCGACGAAGCCAAGCGTCTTGGCATCCCGGTTGTCGCCGTTATCGACTCCAACTGCGATCCGGACCAGATCGACTACCCGATCCCGGGCAACGACGACGCATCGCGTGCAATCGCTCTTTACTGCGATCTCATTGCTCGTGCAGCCATCGACGGCATTGCCCGTCAGCAGGGCGCATCGGGCCGCGATCTCGGCGCATCGGCTGAAGCTATGATCGAGCCGGCGCTCGACGAAGCCTCCGAAGCCTGATCGGACGGCGCGGCGGACATAGGATCGCCGCACCAATCTAATGTCGGGACGAGGCCGTTTGGGATGAAAGATCTGAACGGCCTTGTTCTTTTCAGCGAGGGATGAAGCGGCTTGGGCCGGCGATCCGCGCCCCGGACACGACAGCGGTGGGCGCGTTCATCACGGTGTCACATTCGCAAGCCATTCCCCTGCCAAACCTCCTGGTGCCGCGCCACTTGCGGGCAGCGCGCCAGCCAAACAGACAAAGAGGCAAAAGATGAGTGTAACTGCAGCAATGGTGAAGGAACTGCGCGAAAAGACCGGCGCAGGCATGATGGATTGCAAGAAGGCGCTCGCCGAAACCAATGGCGACATGGAAGCTGCGATCGACTGGCTGCGTGCCAAGGGCATCGCCAAGGCCGACAAGAAGTCGGGCCGCACGGCTGCTGAAGGCCTCATCGGTATCGTCAGCGGCGGCGTCAAGGCTGTTGTCGTTGAAGTCAACTCCGAGACCGACTTCGTTGCCCGCAACGAAGCCTTCCAGGAACTGGTTCGCGGTGTTGCCAACGTTGCTCTCGGCACCGACGGTTCTGTCGAAGCCATTGCCAACGCCAACTACCCGGCAACCGGCAAGTCGGTCGACGACACGATCAAGGATGCGATCGCCACCATCGGCGAGAACATGACGCTCCGCCGCGCAGCCCTGCTGCAGGTCGAAGATGGCGTCGTTGCCACCTACATCCACAACGCTGCCGGCGACGGCATCGGCAAGCTCGGCGTTCTCGTTGCGCTGAAGTCGATTGGCGACAAGGAAGTTCTGTTCTCGGTCGGCCGCCAGGTCGCCATGCACATTGCTGCCACCAACCCGCTGGCCATCCGCGCCGACGAAGTCGACGCTGCTGTTGCCGAGCGCGAACGCAACGTGTTCATCGAACAGTCGCGTGCTTCGGGCAAGCCGGACAACATCATCGAAAAGATGGTCGAAGGCCGCATGCGCAAGTTCTTCGAAGAAGTCGCCCTGCTGTCGCAGGCCTTCGTCATGAACCCGGAAATCACCGTCGGTCAGGCCATCAAGGATGCTGAAAAGCTTGCTGGCGCACCGATCGAAGTGACCGGCATGGCCCGTCTTCTGCTCGGCGAAGGCGTCGAGAAGGAAGAATCGGACTTCGCAGCCGAAGTTGCGGCTGTCGCCAAGGGCTGATTTCTTCACCCTTGTTTGGAAAACCTCAGGGCATCGCGTGACAACGCGGTGCCCTTCGTGTATCCGGCTTCGTCAATGCGCCGGACCCGCCGGAAAATGCTCCGCAGCGGTTGAAACCGGGTAGCGCACTATGTCCTTATACGCAGCGCGCCTTTTTGCGTGCACGCGTACCGATCTGATCAGGAGCGATGATGCCGGCCGAGCCAATCTACAAGCGTGTTCTACTCAAAGCCTCCGGTGAAGCCCTGATGGGAAGCCAGGGCTTCGGCATCGATGTGGCTGTCGCTGACCGCATTGCGGCCGACATCGCCGAGGCGCGCGCCATGGGCGTCGAAGTTGGCGTCGTCGTCGGCGGCGGCAACATCTTCCGCGGCGTCGCCGTCGCCTCCAAGGGTGGCGACCGGGTGACCGGCGACCATATGGGAATGCTGGCAACCGTCATCAATGCGCTCGCGCTGGCGACGTCGCTGCGCAAGCTCGACATCGACACGGTGGTGCTCTCGGCAATCGCAATGCCTGAGATCTGCGAAAGCTTCTCGCAGCGCGCAACGCTCTACCATCTGTCGCTCGGGCGCGTGGTGATCTTTGCGGGCGGTACCGGCAATCCGTTCTTCACGACCGATTCTGCAGCCGCGCTGCGCGCCGCCGAAATGGGTGCCGAGGCGATCTTCAAGGGCACGCAGGTGGACGGCATCTATTCCGCCGACCCGAAGAAGGACCCGACCGCGACGCGCTTCGACCACCTGACCCACAGCGCCGTCCTGGAAAAGGGCCTGGCGGTGATGGATGTGGCAGCGGTGGCGCTGGCGCGCGAGAACGCCATTCCGATCGTCGTCTTCTCAATCCACGAGAAGGGCGGCTTTGCCGAAATATTGACCGGTGGCGGCCGCGCCACCATCGTCACGGACAACTAGAAGCTGCCAGACAGCTATCTGCCGATGAAAGACAGAACGGGAGTTTTCAACCATGAGTGAAGGTGTAGACCTGAAGGAACTGAAGCGTCGCATGGATGGCGCTATCTCCGCATTCAAGAGCGATATCGCATCGCTACGCACCGGCCGCGCGTCGGCGAATGTTCTCGATCCGGTGACCGTGGAAGCCTATGGCTCGCGTGTTCCGCTCAATCAGGTGGCAAACATCACTGTGCCGGAACCGCGTATGCTGTCCGTTTCGGTCTGGGACAAGCAGATGGTCGGCGCCGTCGATCGCGGCATCCGCGAATCGAACCTCGGCCTGAACCCGATCATCGACGGCCAGAACCTGCGCATCCCGCTGCCGGAACTCAACGAAGAGCGTCGCAAGTCGCTGGTCAAGGTTGCGCACGACTATGCCGAAAAGGCCAAGGTCGCGGTGCGGCACGTTCGTCGCGATGGCATGGACGACCTGAAAAAAGCCGAAAAGGATGGCGACATCGGGCAGGATATCAGCCGTGCTCAGTCCGAGCGGGTGCAAAAGATGACCGATGAAACGATTTCCGATATCGACCGCTTGCTCGTCGATAAGGAAAAGGAAATCATGCAGGTCTGATCTGCCCCTGATCCTTTGAGTCTCCTTTCGCGGACGCCTTATGCAAACTCTCCTCCCGATCACCGTTCCGGAACACGTTGCCATCATCATGGATGGCAACGGGCGCTGGGCGAACGCGCGCGGACTTCCGCGCACGATGGGGCACCGCAAGGGTGTTGAGGCGGTTCGCGACGCCGTGAAGACGGCAGCGGAAGCCGGGGTTCGCTACCTCACGCTCTTTGCGTTCTCATCGGAAAACTGGAACAGGCCGCAGGCCGAAGTGACGGATCTGATGGGCTTGCTCAAGGCCTTCATTCGCCGTGACCTTGCCGATCTGCATCGCGAAAACGTCCGCATCCGGATTATCGGAGAGCGGTCGAACCTGCGAGGCGACATCCTGCCCCTGCTGATCGAGGCCGAGGAGACGACGAGCGGAAATACCGGCATTACGCTGGTGATCGCCTTCAATTACGGTGCGCGTGACGAGTTGACGCGCGCCATGCGACGCCTGGCGACGGAAGTTGCCGAGGGGCGCCTGCGGCCGGAGGACATCACGCAGGAACGTATTGCCGCTTCGCTCGATACGGCCGGGATACCCGATCCGGATCTCATTCTTCGCACCAGCGGCGAAGAGCGGCTTTCAAACTTTCTGTTGTGGCAGGGCGCCTATTCGGAACTGCTGTTTGTTCCCGAGCTTTGGCCAGACTTCACACGCGAGACGTTCCTGTCCGCGCTCGAGAAATTCGCCTGCCGCGAGCGTCGCTTCGGCGGTCTGGCGCAGCCGACGTTAGCGGTTGGTTCGTAATGCAAACAGAACTCAAGCTTCGCATCGCTTCCGGAGTGGTGCTCGCGGCGGTCGCCCTTGGCGCGACCTGGTTCGGTGGCCTGGCCTTCCAGCTGCTTTCGGTGGCGATCGCCTTGCTCGTCTACTACGAATGGTCGACGATAACAGGCCTTGCGGAACGTGATTTCCAGGGCAACGCCTTCGGTTGGCTGTCTCTGGCGACAATCGCGGCGCTCATTCTTCTCGGAAACATCGGCTACAGTCTGCCGGCCCTGCTCCTTGCCGTCGTAATAGCGGTGCTCTGGGTGTCGCTCAAAAAGGGGAGCTGGTGGCTGCCGGGTGGGATTGTCTACGCCGGATTGACAGGTATCTCGTTGGCTGCGCTGCGAGGCGCCGACAACCCTGGCCTGGTGGCGACGTTGTTCGTCTTCGCCGTCGTCTGGGGAACCGATATTCTTGCCTATTTCGTCGGCCGCGCCCTCGGCGGACCCAAGCTGGCGCCGCGCATTTCGCCCGGCAAGACCTGGTCCGGTGCGATTGGTGGCACCATCTGCGGTGTTCTAGCCGGAACGGCCGCTTTTATGGCATACTTCCCGCTGCAAGACCTGCGTATCCCAATGTTGGCGCTGGTTCTCTCCGTCGCGAGCCAGATCGGGGACCTCTTCGAATCCTTCATAAAGCGCCGTTTCGGCGTCAAGGATTCGAGCCATCTCATTCCTGGGCATGGCGGGGTCATGGATCGGGTCGACGGTCTGGTCTTCGCCAGTATCGCCACGCTGGTCCTTGTCCTGATACAGTATGTCGTCAGCGACGGGCGTCAGATCGCCTTCGGTTCGGTCCTGCTCGGCCTGTGATGCTGGTGGCAGGCACTTAAGGAAAGTCCATGACATATCTGCTTGATGCCCTGCAATTCGTGACCGGCTATATCGTTCCATTCCTGCTGGTTCTGACCCTCCTCGTCTTCGTGCACGAAATGGGACACTACCTCGTCGGCCGGTGGTCGGGCATTCGTATCCTCGCATTCTCGGTTGGCTTCGGACCGGAACTGTTGGGCTGGACCGATAAGCATGGCACCCGGTGGAAATTCTGCGTGATACCGCTTGGCGGCTACGTCAAGTTCTATGGCGACGAGGATGCGGCCAGCACGCCGGACTACAAGCGGCTCGAGACGATCTCGCCGCAAGAGCGGGCGCAAACCTTTCTCGGGGCCAAGCTGTGGAAGCGGGCAGCGACGGTGGCCGCCGGCCCCATCGCAAATTTCATCCTTGCCATCGCCATTTTTGCCGTTCTCTTCGCCGTCTACGGGCGTTCGGTGGCAGACCCCGTCGTCGCTCAGGTCAAGGAGAACAGTGCTGCGGCCAAAGCCGGCATTCTGCCGCGCGACCGGTTGATCGCTATTGACGGGACCCCGGTGGCGACGTTTGACGATGTTCGTCGCTATGTCAGCGTGCGGCCGGAACTCGAGATCAAGATCCGGATCGAGCGGGACGGTGCATTCCTGGATCTTCCCATGGTGCCGCAACGGACCGAGATTTCCGACCAGTTCGGAAACAAGATGGAGATTGGCATCATCGGTATCGTAACCGATCAGGATGCCGGTAATTTCCGTCTGGTCACCTATGGCCCGATCGAGGCGATCGGGCAGGGTGCGCTGCAGAGCTGGCACATTGTTACCGGTACGTTCGACTATCTGGCGAATCTCGTTACCGGGCGGATGAAGGCGGATCAGCTTGGCGGCCCCATCCGTGTGGCCCAGGCGTCGGGTCAAATGGCGACCCTGGGTGTTGCAGCCGTGCTGCAGCTTGCGGCTGTCCTGTCAGTTTCCATAGGATTGCTTAACCTCATGCCCGTTCCGGTGCTTGATGGCGGCCATCTGATGTTCTATGCGGTTGAGGCCTTGCGCGGAAAGCCGGTTGGAGCCGCCGCGCAGGATGTCGCTTATCGGATCGGCTTTGCCATGGTGCTGATGCTCATGGTTTTCGCCACCTGGAACGACATTTCGATGTTCTTCGGCTAGCGTTCGGCCGGGGAGTGTTTGGGCGGATACGACGACCGGTACTGTGAACGATAGGATTTCAATGGCTTGTGCAGCAAGGATTTGTTTACGATAACTCGAATCTGTAGTGGCCGTTAAGCCACGGTTCGAATTGAAGTAAACAGAAATTAACGAGCTGGCTTGCTTGTATGGGAAAAGCGGGTAAAACGGCAACCGTGACCGGAGTCGGCACGAAATTGCCGCGCGACGTTGGGAAAAGGTAAGATTTGAACATGAAAGCTGGTTCAAGGTTTTTGAACGCGGTGTCTGCGTTTGCGCTATCCACGAGTATTGTGGTTTCTGGCGCTGGTGTTGGATTGCTCGCAGGCGCTTCCGTCGCAGAGGCCGCCACCATCAGTCGTGTTGAAGTTCGCGGAGCCACGCGCGTCAGCGCCGAGACGGTGCGCGCGAACATCACGATTGTTCCCGGTAAGAGCTTCAGCAATGCCGATATCGATGCTTCCGTGAAGCGTCTGTACTCGACCGGCTATTTCTCTGATGTCAGCATCAATATTGCCGGTGGGACGCTCGTCGTCACCGTCAGCGAGAATCAGCTGATCAACCAGGTTGTCTTCAACGGCAATCGGAAGATCAAGGACGACAAGCTGCAAGGCATCGTCCGCACCCAGCCGCTCGGTCCCTACAGCGAAGCGACCGTCGAAACCGATATTCAGTCGATCAAGGACGCCTACGCAGCGATCGGTCGCAGCGATATCACGGTGACGACCCAGGTTGTTCCGATCGCCGAAGGTCGTGTGAACCTTGCCTTCGTGATCAACGAAGGTGAGCGTACCAAGATTTCGCAGATCAATTTCGTCGGCAACGAAGCCTACAGCGATGGTCGTCTGCAGTCGGTGATCGCGACGAAGGAATCGGGCATCTTCTCGTTCCTGACCCGCAAGGACGTTTACAACCCGGACAAGCTGCGCGCCGACGAAGAGCTGCTGCGCCAGTTCTATTTCAACCGTGGCTACGCTGACTTCCAGGTCATTTCGTCCGAGGCTACGCTGAACGAGGCGACCAACGAGTACACGGTGACGGTCACCGTCGAAGAAGGTCCGCGTTACGACTTTGGTGCGGTGACGGTTGAATCGACGGTCGAAGGTGTGGATGCTGAATCACTGAAGGGTGTTGTCCTCAGCCGCGAAGGATCGGTCTACAAGGCCAAGGATATCCAGGAAACGATGAGCGAGATTTCGAAGCGCGTCGCTTCGGCTGGCTACCCGTTTGCGCGCGTCACCCCGCGCGGTAACCGCGACCTCGGCAATCATACGATCGCAGTCGATTATCTCGTCGATCAGGGCGAGCGCGCCTATGTCGAGCGCATTGAAATCCGCGGCAATACCCGCACACGTGACTACGTTATCCGTCGCGAGTTCGATATGGGCGAAGGCGATGCCTTCAACCAGGAAATGGTAGCGCGTGCCAAGCGTCGGCTTGAGGCTCTTGGCTACTTCTCAACCGTCAACGTCTCGACGGCTCCCGGCAGTGCTGCCGACCGTGTCGTGGTTATCGTTGACGTTCAGGATCAGTCGACCGGTTCGTTCGGTATTGGTGCCGGTTACTCCGCTGGCAGCGGTGGCGGCTTCCTCGTCGAAGCCTCGATCGAAGAAAAGAACTTCCTCGGTCGCGGTCAGTACATTCGCGTCGCTGCAGGTCGCGGCGATGAGAGCCGGACTTACAACGTTTCGTTCACCGAGCCGTATTTCCTTGGTTACCGTCTGGCCGCCGGCTTCGACGTCTTCAAGAACGAAAACGA
The DNA here is from genome assembly GCF_058795755.1 of Ensifer sp. GW823-FHT05D09. Classification (NCBI taxonomy): domain Bacteria; kingdom Pseudomonadati; phylum Pseudomonadota; class Alphaproteobacteria; order Hyphomicrobiales; family Rhizobiaceae; genus Ensifer; species Ensifer sp. GW823-FHT05D09. Next base: position 208,919 of record NZ_JBXAIA010000002.1, read on the forward strand.
CTTTGATGACGACAACTACAGCTATGAAGACCAGGGTTTCAGCCTGCGCATAGCGGCGCCGATCACCGAAAACCTTTCGACCACGCTGCGGTATAACTATACGCAGTTCGACTATAGCAGCGGCAATCTCGCAGATCTGTCGTCGCCTTACGTTCGCGCAGTTGAGGGTGGAAATTGGCTCCGCTCGTCGGTATCGCAGTCGGTCACCTACAACACGCTGGATGACGCGCAGCTGCCGCATGACGGTATCCTGGCAACGTTTACCCACGAGTTCGCGGGCCTCGGCGGTGATTCCGACTTCTACAAGATGACCGGTAAGGCCAAGTGGTACTACACCGTGAACGACGAAGCGGACATCATTGCCTCGCTTAGCGGTGGTGCTGGTCATATCTTCGAAACCGGCAGCGACCTGCAGGTCTTCGACCAGTTCCAGCTCGGCAGCAACGATATTCGTGGCTTTGAGCGTAACGGTATCGGCCCGCGCGACCAAAGAACGGGCGACGCGCTTGGCGGCACAACGTACTTCACGGCTTCGGCTGAAGCGACGTTCCCGCTTCCGGGTATCCCGCGTGACAGCGGTTTCCGCGGCGCGGTCTTTGCCGATGCGGGTACGCTCTATAGCAACAAGGTCGCAATGTTGCCTTCGGAAACGGTCCAGGGCAACGGTTCCTCGCTGCGTGCGTCGGTCGGTCTCGGCTTGATCTGGGCTTCGCCGTTCGGTCCGCTGCGTGTCGACTACGCCTGGCCGATCGCGAAGGAAGATTTCGACAAGGTTCAGAACCTGAAGTTCGGTATTTCCTCGTCGTTCTGATAAAGAAGCAGTCCAGAACTGCCGAAAGTTGATTGTTCTGGAGTGTCCATGGAACAGAACTGGTTTTTTCCGCCCCATAAAGGGATTCGTTTGGGTGACCTCGCGGATCAGATTGGGGCGGAGTTGTCGGATGGCGCGGTTGCAGATCGCGCTATCCATTCCGTAGCACCTGTCTATCGGGCAAAGCCCGGCGACATTTGCTATATGCTCTCACGCAAGTACCGCGCCGAACTGGAGAGCTGTCAGGCCTCTGCGATTATCTGCGACAAGACGATCGCTCCGCTCGTGCCGCCTCACATTCCCATTCTCCTGACTGGACGGCCGCATACGGCCTTTGCCTTGGCTGGCACGCTGTTGCACGAGGTGGCGATGCGCCCGTCGCGCAATACCAGCCTTGCTGGCGTCTCACCGGCTGCTTTCGTCGATCCGTCCGCGCGTCTGGAAGAGGGCGTTGAGGTCGAGCCGATGGCTGTGGTCGGAGCCGATGCGGAGATTGGTAGCGGCACCCGGATTGCTGCCGGTGCGGTGATCGGCCCCGGCGTTCGTATCGGGCGAGACTGCACGATCGCAGCAGGCGTCAGCGTTCTTTGCGCTCTTGTTGGCAACAACGTCATCATCCATCCCGGTGCACGGATCGGCCAGGACGGGTTCGGCTACGCGCCGGGTCCCAAGGGTGGAATGATCAAGATCGTCCAGGTCGGGCGTGTGATCATTCAGGACCATGTCGAGATCGGTGCAAACACGACGATTGATCGTGGCACCATGGACGACACTGTCATCGGCGAGGGCACGAAGATCGACAACCTCGTGCAGGTGGGCCACAACGTCCGCATCGGCCGCTATTGCGGTATTGTCAGCCAGGTCGGTATCGCCGGCAGCACCAGAATTGGTGACGGCGTGATGATCGGCGGTGGCAGCGGCGTCAACGGCCACATCACCGTGGGCGACGGCGTGCAGATTGCCGCGATGAGCGGCGTTGCAAGCGACGTGCCTGCGGGCGAGCGTTATGGCGGTATTCCAGCGCGTCCGATGCGCGATTTCCTGCGCGATGTCGCCGAGATGGCGTTGCGCGCAAGTGACAGACAGAAAAAGAAGGGTGGCACGAATGAGTGAGGCGGCAACGGTTCTGGGTACGGCGGATATTCAGGAGATCCTGAAGCTTCTCCCGCATCGCTACCCCTTCCTGCTCGTCGACCGGATCATCGAGATCGACGGTGACAATTCGGCGATTGGCATCAAGAATGTCTCGGCGAATGAGCCGCACTTCACCGGCCACTTCCCGGAAAAGCCGATCATGCCGGGCGTATTGCTGATTGAAGGCATGGCGCAGACCGCAGGCGCGATCTGTGCGCGCAAGACTGCTTCGGGCACCAACCTCGTCTACTTCATGACCATCGACAATGCGCGGTTCCGCAAGCCGGTTGTTCCGGGCGATCGTGTCGAGTTTCATGTCGTGAAGCAGAAGCAGCGCGGCAATATCTGGAAGTTTCATTGTGACGCAAAAGTTGACGGGCAACTTGTCGCGGAAGCTGATATCGGCGCGATGATTGTCAGCACGGAAGACGCTTGAACATGATTGCAGCAACAGCGAAGATCCACCCGTCCTCGATCATCGAAGATGGGGCGACGATCGGCGAGAACGTCAAGATCGGCCCGTTTTGTTACATCGGGCCGAAAGTCGTTCTCGGCGACGATATGGAACTCAAGAGCCACGTCGTCGTGGACGGCCGTACGACGATCGGCAAGGGCTCCAAGATTTTCCCGAATGCCGTCATCGGTGGAGATTCGCAAAGCGTGCATCACAGCACGGTCGACACCATCCTGCAGATCGGCGACAACTGCACGATCCGCGAAGGCGTGACGATGAATGCAGGCACCGTCGAGTATGGCGGCGCGACGATCGTCGGCAATAACAATCTGTTCCTCGCCTATTCGCATGTGGCGCATGATTGCCGCCTCGGCGACAATATCATCATGTCGAACAACGTGATGTTGGCAGGCCACGTAACGATCGGGGACCGTGCAATCCTCGGTGGCGGCTGTGCCGTGCATCAGTTCACGCGCATCGGCCGACAGGCGTTCATCGGCGGTCTTTCGGCCGTCAGCTACGACGTCATTCCCTATGGTATGCTCAACGGCAATCCGGGCGTCCTGAGCGGGCTCAACGTGGTGGGCATGACTCGCGCGGGCATCGAGCGTGCAACCATCCACGTGGTGCGTCGGGCCTACAAGCAGATCTTCGAAGGGCCGGAATCGGTTCGCGCCAATGCAGCTGCGATTCGCGCTGATTATGCGGACTGTGCACCGGTCGTCGAAATCCTCGATTTCATTGCAGCCGAGAGCGACAGGGCACTGTCGTCGCCAAGCCGCGGCAAGGCCTGAGCGTGACGTCGGCCGGGGCGAGCCGTGCGGCAAAAGGCGGCCGGCTCGCGATCATAGCCGGAGGTGGCGCTTTACCCCACCACGTGGCCGAGGCGGTTCGCGCCCGGGGAGAAGATCCCTTTATCATTGCGCTCTCGCGCGAAGCAGAAGAGAGCGATTGGCTTGAGTTCGATCACTCTGTTCTCCCTATCGGTGATTTCTCCGCGATCAGCCGCACCTTTAGGGATGAAGGTATCGACCGGGTCGTGCTTTCGGGTTGGGTTCGCCGGCGGCCGGAATGGCGCGATATTCGACCAACGCTGAAAACGCTTGCCAAGGTCCCGAGCGTGTTGAGGACGCTGGTGTCCGGCGGAGACGATGCCGTCTTGCGCATGGCGATGCAACTCATCGAGGCGAGCGGCGCGCATGTGATCGGCGTGCACGAGGTTGTTCCGAACCTTCTGGCAGATCCGGGGCCCATAGGCGCCCTTGCTCCATCAAACGATGATCGACGCGATGTTGAGGCGGGTATCGCTGCCGCCAACGCGCTCGGTGCTCTTGATGTGGGGCAGGGCGCCGTTGCCGTCGGTGGCCGAGTGGTTGCGCTGGAGGGTGCTGAAGGCACCGATGCGATGCTCGAGCGCGTAGCGACACTCAAGGCGGAAGGACGGGTCTCGGCGCGCCGCCGCGGGGTGCTGGTCAAGCTGTGCAAGCCGGAACAGGATTTGCGTGCAGATCTGCCGTCGATCGGACCATCGACAGTTGCCGGCGCTGTCGCTGCGGGGCTTGCCGGAATTGCCGTCGAAGCCGGCCGCGCCCTGGTGCTCGAGCGTGCCGAGGTGATCGAGGCCGCCAACCGGGCAGGGCTGTTTGTCATCGGCGTCGAGCGCAGCGATTACCGGGGAAGGGCATGAGCGGACAAGGCTATAGGCTGGCGGTGATCGCCGGCGAGGTATCGGGTGATCTGCTTGGGACAGATCTGGTACGGGCACTGCGCATCCAGAGCGGCCGTGATGTCGAATTGGTCGGCGTCGGCGGGGACGGCCTGGAGGGCGAAGGTCTGAAATCGCTGTTCGACTATTCCGAACTGTCGATCATGGGCTTTTCGCAGGTGCTGGCGCGTCTGCCGAAGCTGATTCTGCGCATCCGGCAGACCGCCAATGCTATCATTGCGGCGCGCCCCGATGCCCTGCTGATCATCGATAGTCCGGATTTCACCCATCGTGTGGCGCGTCGCGTGCGTGCCGCACTGCCGGATCTGCCCGTCATCAACTATGTCTGCCCGAGTGTATGGGCGTGGAAGCCGGAACGTGCGCCACGCATGCGCAGCTATGTCGACCACGTGTTGGCGGTTCTGCCGTTCGAACCCGAGATCATGCGCAAGCTCGAGGGCCCGCCGACGACCTATATAGGCCATCGCCTGGCCTCGGACGCCAATGTGCTTGCCGTTCGCGCCAGCAGGCGTGAGAAATTGCGCGAGGCGAATGGCAGTTCCGTTTCGACCTGTCTGCTTCTGCCGGGCTCTCGGTCGAGCGAGATCGGGCGACTGCTGCCGATTTTTGGGCAGATGGTGGAAGAACTTGCGGCCCGGCATCCGGGCATCCGGTTCCTGTTGCCAACGGTTTCTCGCCAGGAAAAACTGGTACGCGAGATCACCTCCAGTTGGAAGGTTCAGCCGGAGATATCCGTCGGCGCTGCCGAAAAATGGGCGGCCTTCGACAAGGCGGATGCTGCAATCGCCGCGTCGGGCACAGTCATTCTTGAACTCGCGCTTGCCGGCGTTCCGGTCGTCTCGACCTATGATGCCGATTGGCTCGTGCGGTTGCTGCATAACCGCATCCGAATCTGGAGCGGGGCACTTCCCAATCTGATCGCCGATTTCCCGATCGTGCCGGAATATTTCAACCAGAGCATTCGGCCGGGCGCCCTGACCCGTTGGGTCGAGCGGCTGTCTGCCCCGACCGCCCAGCGCGCATCAATGCTCGATGGCTACGCGCTCGTGCAAGAGCGCATGGCGACAAGCAGACCGCCCGGCCAACTGGGCGCTGAGATCGTCCTTGCGCATATGCAGGACAAAAACGTCCGCTAGTTACGCATTTCCCGACGGAAAACCGCTCCGCACTTTTCCTGGAAATGCTTTGGCGACCGATCTCCTTGGGCATTCGATCTTTCGGTGCAGCGATCGCCACGGCAATAGAGTAGATCGGAGCATCGTCGCGATGGTCCGGTCTCCAAATGAAAAAAAGCCCGGTCATTTCTGGCCGGGCTTTTTCATTTTATATCAAAATCTTAACGCTTGGAGACCGGCACGTAGTCGCGCTGCGGAGCGCCGACATAGAGCTGGCGCGGGCGGCCGATGCGCTGTTCCGGATCTTCGATCATCTCGTTCCACTGGGCGATCCAGCCGACCGTGCGCGCGAGCGCGAACAGCACGGTGAACATGGTGGTGGGGAAGCCCAGCGCCTTCAGCGTGATGCCGGAGTAGAAGTCGATGTTCGGGTAGAGCTTTTTCTCGATGAAGTATTCGTCGGTCAGCGCAATACGCTCGAGCTCCATCGCCACTTCGAGCAGCGGATCGTCCTTGTGGCCAAGTTCCGCGAGGACTTCATGCGTGGTCTTCTGCATGATCTTGGCGCGCGGATCGTAGTTCTTGTAGACGCGGTGGCCGAAGCCCATCAGGCGGAACGGGTCGTTCTTGTCCTTGGCCTTGGCGATGAATTCCGGAATACGGTCAACCGAGCCGATTTCGGCCAGCATGTTGAGCGCAGCCTCGTTGGCGCCGCCGTGAGCGGGCCCCCAGAGGCAGGCGATGCCGGCGGCGATGCAGGCAAACGGATTGGCTCCGGACGAACCGGCAAGGCGCACGGTCGAGGTCGAGGCGTTCTGCTCGTGGTCGGCATGCAGGATGAAGATGCGATCCATTGCGCGCGACAGCACCGGGTTGACCACATACTCCTCGCAAGGCACGGCAAAGCACATGCGCAGGAAGTTGGAGGCGTAGTCGAGGTCGTTCTTCGGATAAACGAAGGGCTGGCCGATATGGTACTTGTAGGCCATGGCGGCAATCGTCGGCATCTTTGCGATCATGCGCAGCGAGGCGACCATGCGCTGGTGCGGATCGGTGATGTCGGTCGAGTCGTGATAGAACGCCGAGAGGGCGCCGACGCAGCCGCACATGACGGCCATCGGGTGTGCGTCGCGGCGGAAGCCAGTGAAGAAGCGCGACATCTGCTCGTGCACCATGGTGTGGTGCGTGACGCGATAGTCAAAGTCAGCCTTCTGTGCCTTCGTCGGCAGTTCGCCGTAAAGCAGCAGGTAGCAGACTTCGAGGAAATCGCCATGTTCGGCAAGCTGCTCGATCGGGTAGCCGCGATGCAGGAGCACGCCTTCATCACCGTCGATATAGGTGATTTTGGATTCGCACGACGCCGTCGAGGTAAAGCCCGGGTCGTAGGTGAACATCTTGGTCTGCTTGTAGAGCGAACCGATATCGACCACATCAGGACCGATGGACCCCGATCGCACTGGTAGTTCCGCCGACTTTCCATCGAGTGTTACGACCGCGCTTTTTTCTGTCATGGGGACCCTCCGTCTTATGGCAACGTGGCACAGAGATATGCCACGAAAATGAACGTTGCGAAGTTGCTATATGATTTATTTTCGGCTGCCAAGCTGTACGAAAGGCAAATTGTGCGATGCGAAAATGTGCATATGGCGACGCAATAATCGCACGTTAGGGCAATATGTCCAACGGGATCAATGGCGGTCAAAGCAATGGTGGGGGACCATTCCATATAGGATTGCCGCTTTTTTCGGCAGATAGCGTCCTGGTTGCGGATCTGGCGTGTTGGTTGCATCATCGATGTCGACTGTCTTCGGGGGGAAGTGCCGTACGATGAGCGAGATCGAGGCCCGGTCTTCGATGCAGGATGGAGTTCGCGCCGCTCCGGCGCTACCCGCGTCGGTTTTGGCCGACGGTGCGCCTGCAACGCCTGCGAACAGGCGCGCCAAGCTCGTCTTTCGCTTTTTGAAGTCTATGGCAATGGCTGCGCGCATGCGCCTGCGACCGGCTGCCATTGCTTCATCCTGGCGCAGCGCCATCGAGGAAGAGGCGGCGTTCGGCCACGGATTGGTCCTCGTCCCGGTGCTACTTGCCGCCGGTGTGCTGACGTGGCTTTCGCTGCCTTATGACCTCGGACTCGTCAAACTTGCACTGCTGCCTTGCGTTTTCGGTATAGCCGCCTTGTCGTGCAACGGGGCCGTGCGCGCCATTCGCCCGCTGATGATCGCCGCCGGATTGTTCAGTGCGGGCATGGTGCTTGTCGCGGCCGAAACGGCGCGCATCGACACGGTCGTGCTCGACGGCCCGGTAACGACCAATCTGCGCGGGAAAGTGTTTTCACGCGAGAAGAATGATCGTGAGCATTGGCGCTACGGCGTTCTTATCGAGCAAACCACCGAGCCGACGCTGCGGCGGCCACCGCTCAAGGTCATGGTACTGTCACGCAGCCCGCACACACCGTTGGCGATCGGAGCCACGATCGAAGGCAGGGCACGCCTTTCTCCACCTTCAGGCCCCGCGCTACCGGGCCTCAACGATTTCGCATTTGACGCATACTTCCGGCAGATTGGCGCCGTCGGCTATTTCTACGGTGCGCCGCATAGCCCTGCGGTCGATGCTGGCGCCGCGAAGGAGGACCCTTCGCTTTGGGCGCAAATGGCAGAAGGTCTGGCCGCGATGCGCGCAGCGGTCGGCGAGCGGATCCGCGGGGTGATCGGGGGCGACACCGGTGCGCTCGCCGCGGCGCTGGTGACAGCCGAGGAGAGAGCGATCGGTCGCGAGACGGTCGAGATGCTGCGGCAGGCGGGCCTCGCCCACGTGTTGGCGATTTCCGGTCTCAACATGGTGCTCGCCGCGGGAACCTTCTTGATCGGGGCTCGAACGATCCTGAGCGCGGTTCCCGGGTTGGCGCAGCGGGTCGCGATCAAGAAGATTGCCGCTGCCGGTGCGCTGGCCATGGTCTTTCTTTACATCCTGATTTCCGGCGGCGCTGTTTCCGCGGTGCGAGCGTGGATCATGATCTCGATCATGCTGGTGGCGGTGCTCTTCGATCGTATGTCAATCAGCCTGCGAAACATCGCGCTGGCTGCAATTGTCATCATCGTGATTACGCCATCTGCCGTTGCGGGGCCGGGCTTCCAGATGTCTTTCGCCGCCACGTTGGCGTTGGTTGCCGGTTACGCACGCTGGCGTGAGCGTGCGCAAGCTGATGAGCTGGCAGCCGCCGGACGCTGGTGGGGCAGGCGGCTCGTCGTGGGCTTTGTCATCGGCGTACTTGCGACCTCGCTGATCGGCGGCCTTGCGACGTCCGTATACTCCGCCGCCTATTTCCAGCGCCTGCCGGCCTACGGCCTGCTCGCCAACATCCTCGCAGCACCTCTGATCAGCATTGTCATCATGCCGTTCGGTCTCTTCGCCATGTTGCTGATGCCCTTTGGTCTCGAACAGTATCCGCTTGCCGTGATGGCGTGGGGGCTCGATGGCATGCTGGTGATCGCCCGCTTCGTGACGTCGCTCGACGGCGAATTCCTGACGGGCCGAGTCGGGCCTTTGGCTTTCCTGCTCATTGCCTTTGGCGGCATCATCCTGTGCGTGTTGCGGACCTGGCTTGCGGCTCTGGGTGGCGTCGTGTTGCTCGTCGGTTTGATGTGTCTCGTCGTCGAGGACAGACAGCTGCCGGCGGTTGTGGTGTCGGAGGACGGGCGTCTCGTTGGATTGGTCACTGACGCCGCCATTGCGACGAACCGGGATCGGCCCTCGGATTTCCTTTTTTCACAATGGCAGCGCGCATTGGCGGCCGAGAGCCACGTCGCTCCAATGCCTGCGCTTGGGGCGGTAGCCGAAGGCCTCTATCCCGAAGCCAAACGCCAATCCGGCAAGGCAACGCCGCGGGTGTTCGATCCAGCGGCCGCCGCCACCATCCGCAAGGATTTCAACGCCGCGCTCAGTAACGCGTCGCCCAATGTCTTTTCATGCCGCGAGAAACAATGGTGCGTCGCCCGAAGCAATGCCGGATGGATGGTCGCCCTCATCGAAAATCCCAACCTGTTCGAGGTGCTGTGCGATCAAGCCGATCTGTTGATCGTGCCCGGAAGCTTTAGCGAGCGGACCTGTTCATCCGGTCAAGCGCGGATACTGAATGGACGCCTGCTGCGGTTGACAGGTGCGGTCGAGATTTTCGCGGAGCCGACCCTAGGCAATCAGCGTTCGGACATGCGTTTCAAGACGTCGTTTACGTCCCTGCAACGCCCCTGGGAGCGTCACCGTGCTTATGACTGGCGGCGGGACGACTTTGGCGATGATCCGCCACTGCTCTAAATCTTGAGGCCGGGTGGGTTGAAATGCAGGCGCGAAATTATTCTTGATTTATATACTCCACAAATCCTTGTGTTTCGGTCATAGTTTGTCGTAAAGAGCGGCCAATGCACGTTGAGGTGGCTCGAACTCCGGCCGCCAGTGATTTTGTGATGGCGAAACGGACCAGTACGCGAGGAACAAGATGCCCAACCGAACCCGATCGAAGCTGAGTATTTTGGCGGCAGCGACATTGGTGCTGGCTTGCAGTGTTTCCTCAACGGTCGTCTTGGCTCAGGCCACCTCAATCGACACAACAACCCCGACCATCGGTCAGGTTCAGAGCGCCGAACCGGCGGCAACGGCACCGAGCAACGCAGGCACTGCGGCCCAAGGCGAGCAGCCCGTGGCTTCTGGGGCGGTAACGTCGCAGCCCGTGGGCGCTCAACCGGCTGCCGGTACGCAGCCGACGGAGAACGGAATTGCTGTGACCGGAGCAGATACCGGCGGACAAACCCCGCCCGTATCGGTTGATACCCCCGCAGTCGAAGCGCCGCCGGAAGTCGCCGCCAACCCCATTCTGCCGCATGATCTCTCGCCGATGGGTATGTTCCTTGCTGCCGACATGGTGGTGAAGACCGTGATGATCGGACTTGCGCTTGCCTCGGTGATCACCTGGGCGATTTTCGTGGTCAAGACGTTCGAACTCTTTGCCGCAAAGGCACGCCTTGGCCGTGCTGTCCGTCAACTCTCGGCTGCAAACGGATTGGCTGAGCTTAAGTCCACATTCGACGGCAGGTCGGGGCCTGCCGCGGAAATGGTTGCCGCTGCGATCGACGAGATGGTGCGTTCCGAGGCTGTGCTCGATCACGCGCCGGCGGCAGGTCTCAAGGAACGCGTCGCATCGCTGCTGACGCGCATCGAAGTTCGCGCCGGCAAGCGCATGACCAGCGGTACGGGGATTCTTGCCTCGATCGGATCCGTCGGTCCGTTCGTCGGCCTGTTCGGAACCGTCTGGGGCATCATGAACTCCTTCATCGGCATCAGCAAAGCACAGACGACCAATCTGGCGATCGTTGCCCCCGGCATTGCCGAAGCGCTGCTGGCGACCGCAATAGGCCTCGTCGCCGCAATCCCAGCAGTTATCATCTACAACTACTTTGCCCGCTCGGTGGGCGGCTACAAGGTGGTCCTCGCCGACGCGGCAGCTGCCGTCGAACGGCTTGTCAGCCGTGATCTCGATCATCGCCTGGTGCGCAAGGCACAACCGCGTCGCCAAGACGGCTTCGCCCATCCGGCAGAAGCATCCATTGCAAGGATCGGGTGAGACATGGCCGGAAAGGTTAGCGATAGCGGCGGCGATCTCGACGAAAACAGCGAGATCAACGTCACTCCTTTCATCGACGTCATGCTCGTCTTGCTCATCATCTTCATGGTGGCAGCACCGCTTGCGACCGTGGACATGAAGGTTGATCTGCCGCAGTCAGTCTCCAAACCGACGCCGCGTGACGACAAGCCGGTGTTCGTGACGCTCAACGCCGATCTTGGCTTGGCGATCGGCAATGAGGAAACGGCCCGCGAAGAGTTTGCGGCGGAGCTTCAGCGCCTGACCGAAGGCAACACCGAGACACGCGTCCTGCTGCGTGCGGACAAAGCCGTCGACTACGGCGAGCTGATGACGGTCATGAACCTCATCCAGAACGCCGGTTATACCAAGATTGCCCTTGTTGGGCTGGAGGGTGCGCCTGGCCGCTGAGTCGGGCGTTAGCCGTTCGGGTGTCGGCCGGCCGCATGTCTGGCGCATTTATCGGGTCGCGCGATCGCCGAACCCGCTTTTCCGGTTTCCTTTTTCCGCTGCAAGATGTCGCTGTCGCTTGAAACCGGCGGGGCGGCGATTTATGAGCTTATGGAAAGGCTGCGCATCGGCAGCCGTATGACGACTGCGCGGTTTTCCGGGATGCCGGTACCGCGCCCATCCGGACACGAGGGCAGTATGATGAATTTCGAAGCGGCGCGCACCAAGATGGTGGACAATCAGATCCGGACGACGGATGTCACGTCCCACGCGATCTTGTCCGCTTTCCTTTCCGTACCGCGCGAAGAGTTCGTGCCCGCGCGCATGAGGGAGCTTGCCTACATCGACGCCGACATCGAGCTCGACGGAACCAAGGGCGTTGGCCCACGGTACCTTATGGAGCCGTCGCCGCTCGCCAAGCTGTTGCAACTTGCCGAAATTTCGAAGTCGGACGTTGTGCTGGAGATCGGTTGTGGCACCGGCTACGCCTCCGCGCTGCTTTCGCTGATCGCCGGCTCGGTCGTCGCACTTGAAAGCGATGAGGCGCTTGCCGCCACGGCGACGGAAACGCTGGCCCGGCTCGGTTATGACAATGTTGCCGTCGTCACAGGCGATCTTGGCAAGGGCTATGCCGCCGAAGCACCCTATGACGTGATCTTCGTTAACGGGTCCGTGGAGGTGCTTCCTGCGGCATTGTTCGAGCAGCTGCGCAACGGCGGCCGGCTAATTGCGGTCGAAGGCTTCGGTAATGCTTCGCGTGCTAAGCTCTATGTCCATGAGCATGGGAAGACGTCCGAAAGGGCGGACTTCAACACTGCGGTAAAGCCGCTTCCCGGTTTTCGCCGCGAGCAGACTTTTGTTTTTTGAGGTGCCACTTATTGAGGTATCTCAACATTTGATTGTGCTGCTAAAATAGCAATGTTGCCAATTGGCAACGAACCACCTGTTTCTTTTTGAAATGATCGTGCGCAGTATCGGTGTACAGTTGTGATCGTGCCGATTCCGGGTTTCAAAGAGTGCTGAGGTAGTGATTTGCTCACCGGTGGGCGGTGTGAGCGCTTCATCGCCGTATTTATGGCGGCTCGGTTTCGACTTCGGAATGGTGCCGCAGGAAATAGTGGGCTGGCTTTGCCGCCCCGATCGGAGAGGGAAGTATGGTGTCGATTGTCCGCAAAGCAGCCTTTTGGGCTGCCGTCTCGACGAGTGTACTGCTTGCGCCGCAGGCCGTGCTGGCGGAGACGATCTTCGGCGCAATGGCCAAAGCCTATGAGAATAACCCGGATCTGAACGCCGCGCGCGCCGGTCTTCGGGCGACCGACGAAGGGGTTCCGATCGCGAAGTCCGGGTTTCGCCCACAGGTTTCGGCGTTTGCAAACGGAACGCTTTCCAATGTCCAGAACGACGTTATCGGAAGCCGGAACTTTCACCAGGGGCAGATCGGTGTCACCGTAACCCAGATGATTTTTGACGGCTTTCAGACGTTGAACAACGTTCGCGCCGCCGAATCGAATGTCTTCGCCAACCGCGAAGGGCTTCGGGCGAACGAAATCCAGATTCTGCTGGCAGCAGCGACATCCTACGCCAACATCGCACGCGACCAGCAGATCGTTTCCATCCGTCGACAGAACATCGCCTTCCTCAAGGAGCAGCTGAACGCGTCTCAGGCCCGCCTCGACGTCGGTGAAGGCACGCGGACTGACGTGAGCCTTGCTGAAGCATCGCTCGCCAACGCTCAGTCGCTTCTGATCAGCGCCATCGCGCAGCTGAAGCAGAGCGAGGCGGTTTATGTTCAGATCGTCGGCGTCGCGCCGACCGGCATCAAGCAGCCGGCACCTGCCTCAAAGGGGCTTCCCCGGTCGCTCGATCAGGCTGTTGCCCTTGGGCTGCGCCAGCATCCGACCATTCTCGCCGCGCAATACAATGTCGATACGGCCGGCTTCCAGGTGAAGTCAGCTGAAGGCACGATGCTCCCCGGCGTAACTATCCAGGGCCAGGTTGGGCGCACGACGGGTAATTCCGGTGACGGTGTCGTCAGCGACACGTCGAGCGTCACGGCTCGCTTGACGGTGCCGATCTACCAGGGCGGTGCAGAATATGGTCAGATTCGTCGGGCCAAAGAGACCCTGGGGCAGCAGCGTATTCTGGTCGATTCGCAGCGTGCAGCCGTTCAGCAGAACGTTGTGACGGCTCATGCCCAGCTTGAGGCGGCGATCGCCCGCATCGGCGCCAACAAGACCCAGATCTCGGCGGCCAACATGGCGCTCGCCGGCGTCATCGAAGAGCGCAAGGTCGGCCAGCGCACCACGCTCGACGTCCTCGACTCGCAACAGACTGTGCTGAATGCGCAGGAACAGCTGGCGATTGCCCAGCGCGATGCTGTCGTAGCGAGCTACGGTCTGCTCGCCGCCACCGCGATCTTGAGCGTCAAGAGCCAGGGCCTGCAGGTTGCCGAATACCGTGCCGAAGAGCACTACGAGGCGGTCAAGGACAAGTGGTTCGGACTTCGAACCGTCGACGGCCGCTGATCAAAGAAAACGCCTCGGGAAACCGGGGCGTTTCTGCTTCTGCCGGCAAAAACAAATCTGTGCAACAATCCAAGTGTCTGATTCGCGGCGTATGTTTCGCCCGCGAACTCACTTAAGGTTTGTTTGCAATCGGCACATGCGTCGTTTCGGGACACATGCTCGGCCGCGTCAAACGGGGATAGAAATGGCACAGCTCAATGTCGCGCGTGAACCTTCGATGGATGAGATTCTTGCATCCATTCGTAAGATCATCGAGAGCAACGAGCCGGGGCAGATCGATTTCTCCTCGCAGGATCACTACGAGGACGATGCGTCCGACGAAATCGAGCTGACGATCGACAGCGAAATCGAAGCAGCGGCTTTCGGCGGGCGCGACGAGAGCCTCGAAGCGCCAAAGCCAGCAACGCCTGCGCCGGCGATCGAGGTGGCCGTCATCCCTTTGGAGCCGCACGCAAACATCGCGCAGCCGCCGCTTTCCCTGGCCGATGTCGCTGCCCGGGTGCGGGCGGCCTCCGAGCGTCATACCGTGAGCTATACGACGAAAGCGAACGCCGGCGACGAACCGCCGCGTAGTGTTCAGGATAGCCCGGTGATCACGTCGCGAATGGCTGCCGTCTCGTCGCCGCAAGCGCCGGCTGGTCGTCTCCCGCTGAGCGAGGCCCAGCAGCCCGGCAACGAGAGTGTCGCGGTTGAAACGCCGGTAGCGGCGCCGAAGCTGGTAGAGCCTGTGGCCGTCGCCGTTTCGGCCGGTCCGGTGGCGCTTGTCGCTGAAGAACCTGTGGTCGAAAAAGCCGCACCTGCGATCATTTCGGCCGAGGTCGGTCGTCAGGTTGCGCAGTCCTTTGACAATCTTGCCCAGGCGGTCGACCTTAGCACGCGTCGGTCGTTTGATGAAATTGCCGAAGAAATGTTGCGTCCGATGCTGCAGGAGTGGCTGGACGACAACCTGCCGACCTTGGTGGAACGGCTCGTGCGGGAAGAGATCGAACGCGTCGCGCGCGGCCCCCGACGCTGATACCTGAGCCTTTCCGACACAGGGGCCGCGGAACAGTCGCGGCCTTTTTGCGTTCGTGTTGACTTGCACCGGTCGTTCCGGTTTACAAGACATAGATATCAATCTCCAAAATTGGCTTCAAAATGCTTGATAAGACCTACGATTCCGCATCCGTCGACCCGCGTATCGCCAAGAAGTGGGACGAAGAAAACGCGTTTCGTGCAGGTGCGGGAGCAAAGCCCGGCGCCGACAGCTTCTGTATCGTGATCCCGCCACCGAACGTGACGGGCTCGCTGCACATGGGCCATGCGCTGAACAACACGCTGCAGGACGTCCTGGTGCGGTTCGAACGCATGCGCGGCAAGGACGTGCTGTGGCAGCCGGGCATGGACCATGCCGGTATCGCCACGCAGATGGTCGTCGAGCGCAAGCTGATGGAGCAGCAACAGCATCGCCGCCAGATGGGCCGTGAAGCCTTCATCGAGAAGGTCTGGGAGTGGAAGGCCGAATCCGGCGGGTTGATCTTCAATCAGCTGAAGCGCCTCGGTGCCTCCTGCGACTGGTCGCGCGAGCGCTTCACCATGGACGACGGCCTGTCGGAGGCTGTCCTCGAAGTGTTCGTTTCGCTCTACAAAGAGGGCTTGATCTACAAGGACAAGCGTCTGGTCAACTGGGATCCGAAGCTGCTGACGGCGATTTCGGATCTTGAAGTCGAACAGCATGAGATCAACGGAAACCTCTGGTACCTGCGCTACCCGCTGGAACCGGGCGTAACCTATCAGCACCCTGTCGCCTTTGACGAAGACGGCAAGGCGACGGAATGGGAAACCCGCAACTATCTGGTCGTTGCCACCACGCGGCCGGAGACGATGCTTGGCGACAGCGGCATTGCCGTCAATCCGGAAGACGAGCGCTACAAGCCGCTCATCGGCAAGCACGTCATCCTGCCGATCGTCGGCCGTCGCATCCCTGTGGTCGGTGACGATTATGCCGATCCGACTGCCGGAACCGGTGCCGTCAAGATCACGCCGGCGCACGACTTCAACGACTTCGACGTCGGCAAGCGTGCGGGCCTTGCTGCCATCAACATCCTGACCATCGAAGGTCGCATCACCATCAAGGACAACGAGGAGTTCCTCGAAGGGCTCGCCGATCCCGCCGCCTTGCACGGCGCGTGGGACGAGCTTGAGGGCAAGGACCGCTTCGAGGCGCGCAAGATCATCGTGCGGATTTTCGAGGAGGCGGGGCTGCTCGACAAGATCGAGCCGCACAAGCACATGGTCCCGCATGGCGACCGTGGCGGCGTCCCGATCGAGCCGCGCCTGACCGAGCAATGGTATGTCGATGCCAAGACGCTGGCCAAGCCCGCGATCGCGTCGGTCAAGGAAGGCCGCACCAACTTCGTCCCGAAGAACTGGGAAAAGACCTATTACGAATGGATGGAGAACATCCAGCCGTGGTGCGTCTCGCGCCAGCTCTGGTGGGGTCACCAGATTCCGGCCTGGTACGGCCCTGATGGTCAGGTCTTCGTTGAGAAGACCGAGGAAGAGGCGCTGCACGCTGCGATCCAGCATTATCTGGCCCACGAGGGCCCGATGAAGGCCTATGTCGAAGACCTGCTTGAGAACTTCAAGCCGGGCGAGATCCTGACCCGCGACGAGGACGTGCTCGACACCTGGTTCTCCTCGGCACTCTGGCCGTTCTCGACGCTCGGCTGGCCGAACGAGACACCGGAACTCGAAAAATACTACCAGACCGACGTTCTGGTCACCGGCTTCGACATCATCTTCTTCTGGGTCGCCCGGATGATGATGATGGGACTTCACTTCATGAAGGATGCCGACGGCACGCCGGTCGAGCCGTTCCACACCGTTTATGTCCACGCGCTCGTTCGCGACAAGAACGGCCAGAAGATGTCGAAGTCCAAGGGCAACGTTATCGATCCCCTGGAGCTGATGGACGAATACGGCGCCGACGCGCTGCGCTTTACGCTGGCGATCATGGCCGCCCAGGGGCGCGACGTGAAGCTCGACACGGCCCGCATCGCCGGCTACCGCAACTTCGGCACCAAGCTCTGGAACGCAACGCGTTTCGCGCAGATGAACGGCGTCACCAACAGCGACGGCTTCATTCCGGAGGCGTCGTCGCTGACGATCAACCGCTGGATCCTGACCGAGCTTTCGCGCACGATCCGCGACGTGACCGAAGCGCTTGAAGGTTTCCGCTTCAACGAGGCTGCCGGCAGCCTCTATCGCTTCGTCTGGAACCAGTTCTGCGACTGGTATCTCGAGCTGCTGAAGCCCGTCTTCAGCGGTGACGACGAAGCGGCAAAGCGCGAATCCCAGGCCTGCGTCGCCTATGTTCTCGATGAGATCTACAAGCTGCTGCACCCGTTCATGCCCTTCATGACCGAAGAACTCTGGGATCAGACGGCGGGCGAGGGACGTGAGCGCGCCGGCCTGCTCTGCCACGCGGAATGGCCGTCTGCGTCCTATGCCGACGATGCTGCCGCCGACGAGATCAATTGGTTGATCGATCTGGTGTCGGGCATCCGTTCGGTCCGCTCCGAAATGAACGTGCCGCCGGCGGCAACCGCGCCGCTCATCGTCGTCGCCGCCAATGCGCTGACGCGCGAACGGCTGGAACGTCACGCTTCGGCCATCGGTCGGCTGGCGCGTGTGGAGCATATCGATCATGCGACCGTTGCCCCGCGCGGCAGCGCCCAGATCGTGATCGGCGAAGCGACGGCCTGCCTGCCGCTGGGCAACCTGATCGACCTCTCGGTTGAAAAGGCACGTCTTGAAAAGGCGATTTCCAAGGTCGATGTCGAGCGAGACCGTATTCTCGGCAAGCTGGCGAACGAGAAGTTCGTCGCCAACGCAAAGCCAGAACTGGTTGAAGCCGAGCGTGAGCGTCTCGTCGAGCTGGATCTGCAGAAGGAATCGCTCGGCATTGCCCTGGCGCGGGTGGCGGAAGCTGGCTAAGCGGATCGCAAGATCTTGATTTTATACGATCCGCGGTGGCAACACCGCGGATTTTTCATTTTCTGACGGTGCATCCGGAGCGTCTGCCGAGCCGATTCGGCGCGCCGGCGCGGCGGCTTTCTGTCGCGCCGCCTTGGGCGTTCGAGGCTGGCTTTCAAACCCGGATATTTCTTTTTTGGTGCAAAAACCAATGTTGTTGTCGTTGAGTAACACTTTCGGATTATATTGGAAAATAATACTAACATTAGCGACATAATCGCCGTTAGGAGGAAAATCCGTTCGATTTGCGGGGATTGTGTTCAAATGATGAGAATCTTACGTAAATTTGGCGGCGGCGATGGCCGGTATCCCCCTAGAATGCGGCATTTGCGATTTCACGTGATCGTGAGAATACTTTTGCCACAGGCGACGTGAGGTGGATTGTCGCAGATTGAAATGCAGGGGGAGGAGCTTAATGGCTCATGAGAATTTGAAGCGGGGCGTCCTGGCGTTGGCAGCCGGAATTCTGGTTGCGTCGTCGGCGCACGCTGGCGGTCTTGAACGCGGCGGTTACAACATCGACCTGCTGTTCGACCCGTCGGACTATGCGGCGGAAGCAGCAACGACTTACGTGGTGCCGCAGCGCAGGCTGAAGAATGTTCGGGACACTGATACCGGCAACACGGACATCCTCGGCGGGACGTTCGGTGGGGGAAATCTGAATTACCGTCCGAATTCCGTCGATGACACCGAGAACTATTGGGTCCCCCGTGTTGGTATCAAGGCAGCCTTGACTGACGGTATCGATTGCATGGCTGACTACTCCCAGCCTTGGGGTGCGCACACCAATCCCGGCAAGAACTGGGCTGGCGCCAATAACAATATCGAGACGAAGGTCGAGAGCGATAACTATGCGGCGACCTGTTCCTACAAGTGGGATATGGGTCCCGGTCAATTCCGCATCATCGGCGGCGTCTTCTACCAGGAAGTGAACGGCTTCAAAGAACGGTTGGTCCAGGATTATACGGGCACCGCGCTGGCAGGCCTCTTTTCGGGCGTTGGCAGGCTTGAGCTCGAAGGCGACGGCTGGGGCTGGCGCACGGGCGTGGGCTATGAAATCCCTGAGTACGCCCTGCGGGCGAGCCTCGTCTACAACAGTTCGGTAGAGTTGGATAATCTGTCGGGCTTCATCGATCTGCGTCAACTTGGCTTCGTTGTCCCCGGTGTTGGCCTGGTCACCGGTACGAAGTACGATGTAAACGGTTCGGCTTCGATGCCGGATTCGCTCGAACTCAAACTGCAGAGCGGGTTCGCGCCGGATTGGGCGGCGTTCGGCTCCGTCAAGTGGACCGACTGGAGCCAGTTGCAGGTCTTGAAATTCTGCCCGGCCACCGTATCTCCTACCACCCCTTGCACCAGCCTGGACCTTCTTTATCGTGATGGCTGGACCATTTCAGGCGGCGTCGGACACAAGTTCAACGAACAGTGGAGCGGTGCGGTCAGCCTGACCTGGGATCGTGGCACGAGCCACGGTTATGGCAGTCAGACTGATACCTGGCTCTTGGGCTCGGGTGTCTCGTATACGCCGACGAAAAATGTCGAGTTTCGTATGGCTGGTTTCGCCGGTATCATGACAAGCGGCAGTTCCGGCGCGGTTACCTATCAGGGCGACGTCATCGGCGACGATGTGTCGTATGACTTTGGCAATGATTTCGTCGGAGGGATTTCGACGGCACTCAAGGTAAAATTCTGATCCACTATCGACCAGAACGTTCAAGGCCCGGCTCATCCCCGGGCCTTTTCTTTGAGTTGCGCGACATCTGTTGGTGACTGTTCCGCGACCCGCCAATGTGACGATTCAGCAACACATTTAATGCTAGAGTTTGCTAGGGTCGGACTCAAGGTGAGTATGTCCATTTCCCGCCACAAACAGGGAGCAGCGATGTTGGGGACAAACGTGCAACTCGACGATCGAGCCAGCAATGTTTGTAACGAAATGAAGTCATGTGTTGTCTTGAGTGAGCTGCCGCACTTCTGCGGAAATGGTCGGCTAAGGCTACACAAAATGGAGTTTCATCCTGGACTGGGTGCGTCGATGTTTTCGGCGGTTTCGGTGAACAATTGAATGGCAAAGGGCTGTTCAGGCGTTTGTGTTTGCAGCGGTGATGAGTTCGGCGTGGCCGGCTGGAACGGAAGAATTAGACTGTGATGCTTGCGGGTGAACTGAAGTCTCTGAAGGTTGCGATGCTCGGCGTGTCGCTTGTGGTCGGCGGTGCGACGGCCGGTCCAGCGCGTGCCTTTGATCCGGGCACCGGTGTCAGCAAGGAATCCGGCCCGTTTGCCTTGTTCAAGTTCGGCTTCTCCGCCTACAAGAGCGGCCGCAAGGACGAAGCCGTCGAGGCCTACCGCTATGCTGCCGAGAAGGGGCATACCGGCTCCCGCTGGGCCCTTGCCAATATGTATGCTTATGGCGACGGCGTCGCTGAAAACGACCTCGAAGCCTTCAAGATCTACAGCGAGATTGCCCAGCAGGGTGTGGAGCCCGGTTCCGAAGATACGGGGTACTTCGTCAACGCGCTGATCTCGCTTGCCGGCTACTATCGCCGCGGCATTCCCGACAGCCCGATCAAATCCGACATGTCTCAGGCCCGCCAGCTCTATTTCCAGGCGGCGTCTACCTTTGGTGTATCGGAGGCCCAGTTCCAGTTGGCGCGCATGCTGCTTTCGGGCGAGGGCGGCAACGTCAACGTTCAGCAGGCCAAGAAGTGGCTGAACCGCGCGCGAAAGAGTGGTCATGCCGGCGCCATGGGCGTTTTCGGTAATGTCATCTTCCAGGAAGGTCAGACCATCCGTGGTCTTGCTTATATGACCGCGGCGCTCGATCAATGTTCGCCAAAGGACCGGCCGTGGCTGCAGTCGATGCAGGAGCAGGCCTTTTCTCTGGCTACCGAAGGCGATCGCCGCCAGGCGATCATGCTGTCGCAGAACATGCACACGCAGGGCGACGACGACTAAACGCGTCCGGCTGAATACGACCAGGTCGTTCTGGTTTAAACGAAGTCGCAGAAGCCCTCTATCTTCCCGCTGTTTCGCCTTTCCTGACGCAAATCGCTACGCACTTTTCCTGGAAATGCCAAAGCGCCGCCCCCGCGCAAACCTTAGCGTCAAAGCGGACGTTCGAACGTGAAATAACCCGCGACCGGTACGTGGTCGGATGGCTTCTCCCACGCCCGCACATGTTTTTCGATCGACGTCGAAACCAGCCTGTCCGCCGCTTCCGGTGACAGCATCAGGTGATCGATGCGTATGCCGAAATTCTTCGGCCAGCATCCGGCCTGATAGTCCCAGAATGAATAAAGCGGAACGTCATCCGTGGTCGAGCGAACAGCATCCGTCAGGCCGAGATTGCGCAGTTGGCGGAAAGCCTGGCGGGTCTCGGGCAGGAACAGTGCATCGTTCTGCCAGACCTTGACGTCCCAGCAGTCGTGCTCCTCGGGGATGACATTGTAGTCGCCGGCAAGAATGAACGGTTCTTCAAGCTGCAGGCGCTGCTCGGCATAGGCCGCCAGGCGCTGCATCCAGCGCAGTTTGTACGGATACTTCTCGCTGTCGACCGGGTTGCCGTTGGGTAGATAGAGCGAGCAGACGCGGATGACGCCGCCGGAGACGGAAAACACGCCTTCGATAAAGCGGGCCTGCTCGTCCGCGTCATCGCCTGGGAGGCCGCGATTGACTTCGTCCGGTTTCAGCTTGGAAAGCAGCGCAACGCCATTGAAGCCTTTCTGGCCGTGCGTTTCGACGTGATAGCCGAGCGCTTCGATCTCCAGGCGCGGGAAGTTTTCGTCGACCGATTTGATTTCCTGCAGGCAGACGATGTCCGGATTCGATTCCTTCAACCATGCCAGCAGGCTGTCGATCCGCGCCTTGACGCCATTGATGTTCCAGGTGGCAATCTTCATGGCTCGAAACGCCCTTCCATGTCAGTGAATCCGCTCGGACCGTTTCTTGTAACGGCTCCGGATTCTTTTGACAAATCCGATACCTGCGGTCTTTTCGTCAAGAATGTCGCAATACACCCTTAACGCGCAGCGAATTCCAGCCACTTGCGCCTCGCGCGCATCGGCAACGAATTGATTCCGATCGGTTGCAGGCTATAGTCCCGCTCATGATCGACTTCATCCAGAACTATTGGCCGCATTTTCTCGTCTTCCTGTCTTTCGTTCTGGGCGTGCCGGCGGCAATCCATGCTGCCATGACCAAGGACGATGTCAGGGCGGCTGCCGGCTGGGTCGGCGTCGTGCTGCTGTCGCCGATCGTTGGGGCGCTCGTCTATGGTGTTGCCGGTATCAACCGGATCCGCCGCTCGTCGATAGGCATGCAGCGTTCGCTGGTGCGGGGTCGCGGGCCGGATCAGTTCGGGCGCTTCGATGTATCCGATGCGGAAATCGGAACGCGATTCGGCCAGCGATTCGCGGCGATGAAAATCCTCGGCGACCGGGTGTCGCGACATGCAATGTCCACCGGAAACCGCATAATCATGCTGGAAGGCGGGGACGCGGCCTATACTGCCATGTTGCACGAGATTGCCAATGCGCGCCGCAGTATCCTGCTGGAAAGCTACATCTTCGACCGAGACGCACTGGGTTTGCGTTTCGCGGACGCGCTGATTGCCGCGCGTGGGCGAGGGGTCGATGTGCGGGTGTTGATCGATGCGGTCGGCGCCCGCTACTCGGTGCCGAGCATTGTCGGCTATCTCAAGGCGGCGAGTGTGCCGACAGCCGTCTTCAACGGCAACATCATCATGGGGCTGAGATTGCCCTATGCCAATCTGCGCACCCACAGGAAGATCCTGGTCGTCGATGGCAAAGTCGCCTTTGCCGGGGGCATGAACATCCGCGCCGGCTTCACGACCGAAATCGCCGGTCCGGAGGCGGCCTATGACACGCATTTCCGTATCACCGGCCCGGTCGTCGCCGACATCTTCCAGGTTTCAGCCGAAGATTGGCAGTTTTCGACAGGCGAGCCTCTGGCAAGCGATACCTGGAAGACCGAGGCTGTGCCGCCGCCGGCAAAGACGCCGGGCATGCTGATGCGGGCCGTCCCCTCCGGCCCCGACAGCACGAACGAAACCAATCACAAGATGCTGATGGGCGCCTTCTCCGTGGCGCGGAAGAACATCCGGCTGATGTCGCCCTATTTCTTGCCGGATCGGGAACTGATCAGCGCGCTGGTGACAGCCGCGCGGCGCGGCGTCGAGGTGGATATCGTCGTGCCCGCAGTCAACAATCTGTTGCTGGTCGACCGCGCCATGACGGCGCAATTCGATCAGGTGCTGAAGGGGCATTGTCGCGTGTGGCGCGCAAGGGGCGCCTTCAATCACTCGAAGCTGCTCGCGGTGGATGAACGCTGGGCCTATGTCGGATCGACGAACCTCGATCCTCGATCGCTGCGCCTCAATTTCGAGTTCGATCTTGAGGTGCTCGACGACGTTTTTGCTCGGACGGTCAGCAGCCGTATCGCGGCGATCGTCGAGGCGGCGGAGGAAGTGACGCTGAAGGACCTGAAAGCCCAGCCCTTGACGGCGCGCCTTGCCAACAGGCTGCTGTGGCTGGGATCGCCGTATCTGTGACTGCGACGCGCAAGAAGGCGTGCCGCTTACTCAGATCGAAAAACTCGTTCCGCATCCGCAGCTTGCGACAGCATTCGGATTCTTTATCTGAAACGACTGGCCGAGCAGGTTGTCGATGAAGTCGATCTCCGAGCCCCCCATATAGACGAGAGACAGGCTGTCGATCAGAACTTTGGCGCTGTCCTTTTCAAGCACGAAGTCGTCGTCGTTCGCGTCGTCGACGAGATCGAACTTATAGGAGAAGCCCGAGCATCCGCCGCCTTCGACGGAAACACGCATGGCATTCTTATGCCCGTCCGAGCGCAGAATGGTGGCGATCCGCTTGGCCGCTGCGTCGGAAAGGGTCACTGTTTCCTGTGTCATATTTGCCTCCTGCCGGGGTCAAGAACCGGAGAGATTCGTCTTCATTGCGCGATTTGCAGTGGCCGGTACCGGCATGTCTTTTCACGCCGAGCGCCAAACCGTTGCTTTGACTAGAGGAATCGGTCGATGCTTGCTGACCGCTTTCCCGTAGCTTTCACTATAGGTATGAAGGCTTGAATGTCCCGTCAATGGGACGACCACGCAGGTGTGAAATGACATTCGACAAAAATGCGCTCGGCTTCGGTTACGGTGAACATGCGCCATTCGCGTCGAATCCCTGGGCGACGCGCGGCAGGCTCTACCCGGAGGCGACAAGCCCGACGCGTTCCGATTTTCAACGCGACCGTGACCGCATCGTGCATACGACGGCTTTTCGCCGGCTGAAACACAAGACGCAGGTCTTCATCGCCGCCGACGGCGACCACTATCGCACCCGCCTGACCCACACGATCGAAGTGGCGCAGATCGCGCGCGCCCTGGCGCGGGCGCTGAAGCTTGACGAGGATCTCGCCGAAGGCGTGGCGCTCGTCCATGATTTTGGCCACACCCCGTTCGGGCATACGGGCGAGGATGCGCTGCATGACATGCTCAAGCCCTATGGCGGCTTTGATCATAACGCGCAGTCGCTGCGCATCGTCACCAAGCTCGAGCGGCGCTATGCCGAGTTCGACGGGCTGAACCTCACCTGGGAAAGCCTGGAGGGGCTCGTGAAGCACAACGGGCCGCTTCTGACCCTGGACGGGCAGGGCACGCATGGGCCGGTGCCACAGCCTATCCTCGACTACTGCGCAATTCACGATCTTGAGCTCGCGAGCTTCGCGAGTCTTGAGGCGCAGGTGGCAGCTATCGCCGATGACATTGCCTATAATACCCACGACATCGATGACGGACTGAGATCCGGCTATCTGACGTTCGAGATGTTGGAAGACGTGCCGTTCCTCGCCCGTCTGATGCGCGAGGTCAGCGACCGCTACCCGGGTCTGGAAGCGAGCCGCTTCACCCATGAGATCATGCGGCGCCAGATCACGGCGATGGTCGAGGACGTGATAACGGTCGCGCAAGCGCGCCTCGGGGATATCAGGCCCGAAAGTGCCATGGATGTCAGGCATGCCGGTAAGGTCATCGCGACATTTTCGGACGAGATGGGCGAGACCGACAAGCAGATCAAGAGACTGTTGATGACGCGGATCTATCGACATCCCGAGGTGATGCGGGTGCGCGAAGGGGCTGCGTCGATCGTCTGCGATCTCTACCGCGCCTTCATGGCCGACCCCTTGCTGATGAGAGAACACTATTGGATCGACCAGATCCCCGGGATGGCCGAGCCTGCGCGGGCGCGGCATGTCGGCGATTATCTGGCGGGCATGACGGATACCTTTGCCATCAGCGTTCACAGGCGTTTGTTTGACCATACGCCCGATTTGCGGTAGGGACGCCCCGCCCGGAGGCTTTTGGTTCAAGCGAACCGAGCCTCCTTTTGAGTTTTGCACCGACCATATTCGGTCGGGAATAGCGGACGGATCAGATGAATCTCTTCACGGACTTCGAATCAAGAATTAAGGATATTCTCGAAACGCTTGATGCCGTTCGAGAAAAGCGATCCGAGCTTGATTTCAGCCGTATCAATGTCGAGCCGCCGCGAGACCCCAGCCATGGCGATGTCGCGACCAATGCTGCGATGGTGCTTGCCAAGCCGCTCGGGATGAATCCGCGTGCGCTTGCCGATCTGATCGTCGAGAAGCTCCGGCTGGACCCCGAGGTCACGGAGGTTTCCGTTGCGGGGCCTGGCTTCATCAACGTCCGGCTGTCCGTCTCCTATTGGCAAAAGCTGTTGACCCAAATGGTTCGCTCCGGCGCCGACTATGGCCGCAGCACGACCGGTGCGGGTCGCAAGGTCAACGTCGAATACGTCTCGGCCAACCCGACCGGCCCCATGCATGTCGGCCATTGCCGCGGTGCCGTTATCGGTGACGCGCTGGCGAACCTTTTGACCTTCGCCGGCTACGACGTGACCAAGGAATACTACATCAACGACGCCGGTTCGCAGATTGACGTGTTGGCGCGCTCCGCTTTCCTTCGTTACCGGCAGGCGCTCGGCGAAGAGATCGGCGAAATTCCATCGGGCCTCTACCCCGGTGACTATCTCGTCCCCGTCGGCGAGGCGCTGGCCGACGAATTCGGCACGAGCCTGCGGCTGATGCCCGAGGACAAGTGGATGCCGCTCGTCAAGGAGCGCACCATTGACGCCATGATGGCGATGATCCGGGAGGATCTTGCCGCGCTCAACGTCACCCATGACGTCTTCTTCTCGGAGCGCACCTTGCATGCCAATGGCGCTGCGAAGATCCGCACCGCGATCAACGACCTGACCTTCAAGGGCCACGTCTACAAGGGCACGTTGCCGCCACCGAAGGGACAGTTGCCGGAAGACTGGGAAGACAGGGAGCAGACGCTGTTCCGCTCCACGGAGGTCGGTGACGACATCGACCGGCCCTTGATCAAGTCGGATGGGACTTATACCTACTTCGCCGCTGACGTTGCTTACTTCAAGGACAAGTTCGACCGCGGTTTCGACGAGATGATCTATGTGCTTGGCGCCGACCACGGCGGTTACGTCAAGCGCCTGGAGGCGCTGGCCCGGGCGGTGTCCGGCGGCGCGTCGAAGCTCACCGTGCTGCTTTGCCAGTTGGTCAAGCTTTACCGCGAGGGTGAGCCAGTCAAGATGTCCAAGCGCTCGGGCGACTTCGTGACGCTGCGCGACGTTGTTGACGAAGTCGGTCGCGATCCGGTGCGGTTCATGATGATCTACCGGAAGAATTCCGAGCCGCTGGATTTCGATTTTGCCAAGGTGACAGAACAGTCCAAGGATAACCCCGTCTTCTACGTGCAGTATGCCCATGCCCGTTGCCGGTCGGTTTTCCGTCAGGCGGCGGACGCATTCCCCGATCTCGACCTGTCTTCCGTCGATCTTGCCGGCGCAATCAACGGCGCGATCGTCGATCCGGCGGAGCTGCAGCTGGTCGCCAA
Organism: Ensifer sp. GW823-FHT05D09; assembly: GCF_058795755.1. Classification (NCBI taxonomy): domain Bacteria; kingdom Pseudomonadati; phylum Pseudomonadota; class Alphaproteobacteria; order Hyphomicrobiales; family Rhizobiaceae; genus Ensifer; species Ensifer sp. GW823-FHT05D09. The sequence goes on from NZ_JBXAIA010000002.1 coordinate 235,742, forward strand.
GCTCGCAGAATATCCGCGTGTCATCGAGGCTGCAGCACTGGCGCAGGAGCCGCATCGCATCGCGTTTTACCTGTACGATCTTGCCGCTGCCTTCCATGGACACTGGAACAAAGGTAAAGAGAATCCGGAATTACGTTTTGTTAACGATAAAAATAGAGAATTAAGTACTGCCAGACTCGGGCTGGTGCATGCTGTCGCTTCCGTACTGAAGTCGGGCCTGTCCATTACAGGCACCTCCGCACCGGAAGAAATGCGATAAGTATTGTCACCATTTTCCCACAATGCACTGGCAAGTGAATGCAGGCAATTGTGAGTGGAGAGCATGGCAGACAAACAATTCGCACGAAGCGGGCCGGCTGAATTCGATGTATTGGCAGACGATGATCCGTTGGCCGAACTCGCCCGGATCGTCGGCTACGATGCCCGGCCGGCTGTCCAGCAGTTGCAGGAGTTGCAACGCCACCAGGAAGCCGTCCGGCAGGATCCGGCGTTCGACCTTGAGGAAGAGCTTCTTCGAGAGTTCGATACCTATGACGCGCCGCGCGCGGCAAGTGTTCAGCCGGACAATGCTCCGGTTGAGCATGATGCCTCGGTAGCGCAAGAGGTTCAGCAGGCCGAGCCGGCGCTCGAATTTGAGCCGTTCGAGTTTGCTGCGCCCGAATCGGCCCCTGTCGAAGAGGTGCAGGCGCTCGAGCCGGCGTATCAGCCAGCTGAATTCGTAGAGCCATGGGCAGAGGCCGTCGGTCCTTCCGGCGAGGTCGATCACGCCCATGCCGAAGTCGTCGCTTTTCCTGAGGCGCCTTCCGCTCCGATCGCTGATCCGGTTGTCCACGACTTCGTTTCGGAAGAGGCCGAGCCGACCTTCGATCTGGAGCATGAGCTCGAGCTCTCGCTTGGCGACGTCGATCTTTCTCCTGCAGCCGAGTTTGCCTCGGTCGAACAGCACGTGGCGGCACCTGAAGAATGGCATGCGCCGGTCGAGGATATTTCGTTCGACGTTTCGGATTTCGCCAGCGAGATGGCGACCGAGCAGGCCACTTTGGCGGTTGAGCCAACCTTCGGAGTGGCTCCGGTTGCCGAGGGCAGCAATGCCTATGCGCTGGACAATGCGTATGCGTATGAACCGGCCGTGATCGAACAGGCCGCTCCAGTTGCCGCAGAGCCGACAACCGACAGTGCTGTCGACGAGCTTCTTGCCGATATCGAGCGGTTCCCTGTGCCGGCTGCAACCGGATTGGTCGCCGCCGCGGTTCACACCCATCCCGCCGTCCATGCACGGGCTGAGCCGGTCGCAACCGGAGCAGCTCCCGTCAAGAAGAGCCCGTACCCCTTCACGCCGACTTTCAGCCGTGCCACTCCGGTCGCCTCGGCCTCCGGCGTCGGTCAGCAACGTGCCTTCGCCGGTCCGATCGTCTCGTCGATCCCCGCAGCTGCTGCCGCTGCAGTCGCTGTCCCAGCGGTCGCACCGGTGGTTCCTGAGGCCATCGTTGAGCCTGCTCGCCCGGCTTTTGAGCCGGAGAACGAGCCGAGCTTCGACATTGAGAACTTCGAAATGGAGCTCTCGGATGTGGCGCTGGAAATGGAGCTTCCGGTGTTCGATGCGTCTGAAGACGTGGCGACCGCCCTTCAGCAGCCTGCTTTCGCTGCCGTCGAGCCGACGCCTCTGCAGCGCGAAGAGCCTTTCGTCGCGCCGCCGATCGCAGCAGCGCCTATCGAAATCGAAGAGGTTCCGGTTGAAAGCGCGTTGCCATTCGATCCCTCGATGATCGCCGAAGCCGACACCGGTGTCGCTCCGATCGCCGACATGGAGGTGCCGCAGCTGCCGGTCATCGAGACGGAAAAGCCGGCCGCCTATCCCGCCGACTATGATCTCGATATCGACGCGGAAATGGCACAGCTTTTCGGCACGCCGGCACCGTCTGCAAGGGAGACACAGGCTCGCCCTGCCGAGGTTCGTGAACCTGCGCGCGCTGCGCCAGCAGCCAAGCCGGCCGCATCGTTCGGCGCGGCCCCGATGGATGATTTCGACGAGTTCGAGAAGGCAATGGAAGAAGACTTCCGTCGCTCGATGGTCGAACGCCAGACCACGCCGCGCGAATCCGAGCGCGTGCATCCGATGTCCGGCCAGGCCGAAGAGGGTGCTTACAAGGAGTACGGTTCCGGTCGCCGCTCGCAGCGCGCAATGCTGCTGGCCGCAAGCGTCGCCGGCGTCATCATTCTTGGCGGTGCGGGCGTTTATGCATGGATGGGGGGCAGCGATGCCGCTTCGTCCGGCGAAGGACCCAAGATCATTCTCGCCGATAAATCGCCGGTGAAGGTCGTGCCGGAGGAAAAGGGCGGGAAGACCGTGCCGAACCAGGACAAGGCCGTCTATGACCGCGTTGCCGGCGCACAGGGCACAGGTCCTCGCCAGGAGGCGCTCGTCTCTTCCACCGAGGAGCCGATGGATGTCGTGCAGCGGACGCTGACGCCGGAAAACCTGCCGAATGATAGCAGCGATGAAGCGGATGTACTCGGCGCGACGTCGCCGAATGCAGACGAAGAGTCTGCCCGTCTTCTGCCTGACGACGGCACTGCTGCGCCGGCAGACCAGGAAGAGGACAAGGCTCCCGCTGTCGCGCCGCGAAAAGTACGTACGATGATCGTTAAGCCGGACGGCACGCTCGTCGCCCGCGAAGAGCCAGTTGCTGCACCTGCAGCGGAAGTCGCCGGCAATGCTCAACCGGTTCCGGCAACGGCTTCGGGTCAGGTTGCTGCGTCGGGCGCAGAGGGCCAGGCAACTGCCGCGGGCGCCGGTTCCGAACTTCGTGCAGCCGGGCAGGCACCAGTCAGCGCCGACCAGGTCGCACTTGCCGCCGCAAGCAACGCCACTGTCAACGCCGGCGACCAGGCACCCTTGCCGCAGACCCGCCCGGCCGAACAAGCGGCAAACGTGGCCGCAGCCGCAACGGCTGCGCGCCCGGCGGAAACGCAAGGCGCCGCCAGCGCCGCAGTGGATACCCAGCAGGTTTCCACCGCATCCGTTCCGGCTGGCACCTACTTCATCCAGGTGGCGTCGCTGCCTTCCGAGGCTGAAGCGCAGAAGTCCTACAATAGCCTTTCCAACAAGTTTGGAAGCGTTATCGGCGGTCGCGGCGTGGATATCCGCAAGGCGGAGATCGCGGGCAAAGGCACCTACTACCGTGTCCGCATCCCGGCCGGCTCGCGCGAAGAGGCCAATGCCCTTTGCTCGCGCTACAAGGGGGCAGGCGGCAGCTGCCTCGTTACCAAGTAGTCAGCGCGGAACTCGTGCTACAGGAAGGGCGCGGCAGAGATGCCGCGCCCTTCCTGTTTCAGTGTCAGTAGTCTGTGCATGACGTACACTGATGATTATTCTCGCTTCGCGGCCGGCAAGTGGCGCACTATGCTTTTGGGATGAGCGAATCAAAAGCATTTATCTCCGGCTGCAAAGGTCTTTCGCTTTCGGGCGAAGAGCGCAGCTTCTTTGATGGCGAGCGTCCCTGGGGCTTTATCCTCTTTGGTCGCAACATCGGTGAAGAACAGCAGATTTCCGATCTGGTCGCAGCCTTGCGAGATAGTATCGGCAATCCGGCGGCACCCGTGCTGATCGACCAGGAAGGCGGGCGCGTCCAGCGCATCCGGCCGCCGCTTGTCCAGCAGTACCCGAACGGTGCCGCGATCGGTGAAATCTACCGCCGCGATACGGAAGGCGGCCTGCGGGCTGCCTGGCTGATGGGGCGGCTTCACGCCTTTGATCTGATGCGGTTCGGCATCACCGTCGATTGCCTGCCGGTACTCGACGTTCCGGTTCCCGGCAGTCACGATGTCATCGGCAATCGCGCCTATGGACACGACCCGCAGAGCGTGACGGCGATCGGCCGGGCGATGGCGGAGGGCCTGAAGTCCGGTGGCATGCTGCCGGTGATGAAGCATATGCCTGGCCATGGCCGCACCTTCGTCGATTCCCACCACAGCCTGCCTGTCGTCAGCGAAACATTCGAGGAACTCGCCAAAAGCGATTTCCTGCCCTTCATCGCCATGAAGGACGAGGTCATGGCCATGTCGGCGCACATGGTCTTTACGGCGATCGATCCGGACAATCCGGCAACGACGTCCGCCAAGGTGGTGCGTGAAATTATCCGCGGCCACATCGGTTTCGACGGGTTGTTGATGTCCGACGACGTGTCGATGAACGCGCTGGCGGGCGACATGTCGACCCGCGCGCGCAACATCATCGACGCCGGGCTTGATCTTGTCTTGCATTGTCATGGCATAATGGACGAGATGAAGGCTGTGGCGGATATCGTCCCGGTTCTGGCCGGAGAGACATTGAGCAGGGCAAGGGCCGCAGAGGCCGCCTTCCGCAAGCCCGACGATGCGAACGAACAGGAACTGCGGGCCGAGTTCAACGGTCTGTTCGCAACTGTTTGAGGACGGGTACGGCCGGCGGGAAAGGATCGGGCTGTCGTGAGTAGTGCGGGCGAAAAACAGGGAAGGTCCGGGCCGAAAGCGCCGATGGATCCCCTGTGGCAGGACGAGACCGCGGAGCGGGGGCTGCACGAAGAGGCGCTTGTCATAGACATCGCCGGCTTTGAAGGCCCGCTCGATCTGCTTCTCCATCTCGCCCGCAGCCAACGGGTCGATCTTGCCCGCATCTCGGTGCTAGCACTGGCGGAGCAATACATCGCCTTTGTCGAGCGCGCGCGCAGCATTCGCATCGAACTGGCCGCCGACTATCTCGTGATGGCGGCTTGGCTTGCCTATCTCAAATCGCGGCTGCTGATCCCGCAACAAGCGAAAGACGACGGCCCTTCGGGCGAGGAGATGGCCTCGGCGCTGGCGTTCCGGCTGAAACGCCTCGAAGCGATGCGCGAGGCCGCCACCCGGCTGATCAATCGAAACCGCCTCGGCCGCGACGTCTTTGTCCGGGGTGCGCCGGAGCATATCGTCACCGAGCGGAAGTCGGACTACGACGCTTCGCTCTATGATCTGCTGACGGCTTATGCAGGCTTGCGGCAACGCACGGCGATTACGCAGGTAACGATCGAAAAACGCCATGTCTGGTCGCTTGCCGATGCGCGACTGATCCTGGCGCGCATGATCGGTCATCTCGATGACTGGACCGCACTCGATCACTTCCTTCTGCGTTACATGACGACGCCGAAAGAGCGCGCGACGGCTATCGCCAGTTCGTTTGCGGCCTCGCTGGAAATGGTGCGCGAGGGACGCCTGGAAATCCGCCAGGAGGAAGCATTCGCGCCGATTTATCTGCGGCGCGGGCCAAACCCGATCGATGCCGCAACGCTTGCCGACATGGAGGCAGCCCGTGGCTGAGCCGCAGAAATATTTGCCCCGCCTGGACGAAGACGAGAGCGAGAGCGACGGACCGCTGCTTGATCCGCGAACGGAGCGGGAAGCCGAACGGATTGCCGAAGCGCTGGTCTTTGCCTCGGCTCAGCCGGTCTCGGAGACCTACATTGCCAGCCGCCTGCCGGGCGGCACCAATGTCCCACGCATCATGGCGCGGCTGAAGGCGTTTTATGCCAGCCGCGGCGTCAATCTGGTGCAGGTGGCCGATCACTGGGCGTTTCGGACTGCCGCCGATCTGTCTTTCGTCGTGCAGACCGACGAGCAGGAGGTGCGCAAGCTGTCGCGCGCCGCGCTCGAAGTCCTGGCGATTATCGCCTACCACCAGCCGGTCACCCGTGCCGAGATTGAAGACATTCGTGGTGTGCAGACGTCCAAGGGTACGCTCGATGTGTTGATGGAGGCGGGGTGGGTCCGCTTCCGCGGCCGCCGGCGAACGCCTGGGCGTCCCGTCACCTTCGGAACGACGCGCGATTTTCTCGACCACTTCGGCCTGGAGGAACTGCGCGATCTGCCCGGGATTGAGGAGTTGAAGGGGGCGGGGCTTCTGTCCGGACGCATTCCGTCCAATCTGCATATACCCGTGCCGGTGGGCGATGATGACCTGGCGGAAAACGAAGATCCGATCACCCAGCTCGATCTGGAAGAACTGGGGCTCTTGACTCCGAAGGGCGAAGAGGCCGATTAAAAACCTGATTGGAGATATCGGCTTTCTCCGTCGAGCCTGCACCCGGCACGATCGCTGCGGTGCCACCGGTGTCAAGGAATACGCAGCATGGTTTCAGATACGCAGCACGTGCCCGTCATGGCAACGCGACGGACGGCGGGCGTATCTTTCGCGGCGAGCCTGACATTCGAGGATATCCACCACAGCTATCATTCCAAGGAGACGATCAAGGGCGTCAGTCTGGCGGCAAAGGCCGGCGAGGTCCTGTGCCTGCTCGGCCCCTCCGGTTCCGGCAAGACCACGCTGTTGCGGATTGCCGCCGGCATCGAGATGCAAAGCGCCGGTCGCCTTCTGCTCAACGGGCAAGAGATTTCCGGCCCATCGATCTTCCTGCCGCCGGAAAAGCGCGGCGTCGGGCTGATGTTTCAGGACTTTGCGCTGTTTCCGCACATGACCATCCGCGACAACGTTCGCTTTGGGCTGACCGCCCTTCCCAAGAGGGAGGGGCTGATACAGGCCGATGCGGCCCTGGAGCGGGTTGGCTTGTCGCATTATGCCGACCGTTATCCCCATGTGCTTTCAGGTGGCGAGCAGCAGCGCGTCGCCCTTGCCCGTGCGCTCGCGCCACGGCCTGCCGTGTTGCTGATGGATGAACCTTTTTCGGGGCTCGACTCAAGGCTCAAGGATTCGATCCGTGCCGATACGCTCGCCATCCTGCGTGAGACCCGAGCCACAGCGATCGTCGTCACACATGATGCCGAGGAAGCGATGCGCATGGCCGACCGGATCGCTTTGCTCAAGGATGGACGCCTGGTCCAGGTCGGTACGGCCGACGAGCTTTATCGCAAGCCAAGGGACCTCTTCGCCGCCGGTTTCTTCTCTGAAATCAATGTGTTCGACGCGCAGGTTCGAAACGGCCGCGTCGACACGCCGCTGGGGGGCGTGGATGCCGGCAGATATCGCGACGGGCAGCTTCTTTCCGTAGCGGTGCGACTTTCGGGCCTGCATGTCGGTGAGGACGAGGGCGATATACAGGCACGGATCGTGTCGCGTCGTTTCATCGGAGTCGTCGAATTGCTCGAGCTGGCTGTGCCGGGCTGCGACGGGACGGTGCGCGCGCGCATCCGGGCGGACCAATTGCCGCAAGGATTGCGCGATGTAATGCTTTCAGTTAACGAGCGGGATATATTGCTGTTTGAAAAAGATGTTCCGACATCTTAGGGTCTGTGGCGAAAACGGGCTGTGCTGGTGGCGCGCCTGAAAATTGACACGCGAATAGGGCCTGAATTCGGGGAAGGCTCAGAGGGAGAATACGCATGGGTTCCTTTAGTATCTGGCACTGGCTGATCGTTCTTGTCGTGGTGCTGTTGTTGTTCGGCCGCGGCAAGATTCCGGAACTGATGGGCGACGTTGCCAAGGGCATCAAGAGCTTCAAGAAGGGCATGAACGACGATGACGTCGCGTCTGCTGACAAGCCGCTCGACGGCAAGACTGTCGATCACAAGTCTGACGAAGTTCGCTAGAGATCGAGCATCGATAGGGCCGGGCTGGGATTTCGTCCCGGCCGGCCGCATCACGGGTTTGCAGGACATATCGAATGCTTGATATCGGCTGGACCGAGCTAGTCGTCATTGCCATCGTACTGATCGTTGTTGTCGGACCGAAGGATTTGCCGCCGATGTTGCGGGCCTTTGGCCGCATGACGTCGAAGTTGCGCGGCATGGCCTCTGATTTCCGTCAGCAATTCGATGAGGCGCTGCGCGAGGCGGATCTTGAAGATGTCCGCAAGACGATCAGCGATGCGCAAAGCCTCAATCCGGCGAATGCGCTACGCGATGCCATGAACCCGCTGCGCCAGATTGGCAACGAGATCAAATCCGATCTCCAGAAGGCCGCTTCGCCGGACAAGCCGTCGGTTCCTTCTCCAGAGCCAGCAGCCACTTCCGCAGAGCCGGTGAATGCTCCTGTCGTCGCTGCGCCTGAGGCAAAGCCGGCAGATAGCGTTGCGGCAGCGGCAATCGGTTCCGCCAGCCGGCAGATGCAGCGCGCCGATGCGGCTGAGCCGGCAGCAAAGCCAAAGCGGGCAACGAAGGCGAAAGCTGAGACAACATCGCCCAAGAAGGCTTCTGCCGTGAAGGTCGCAGCGGTCGAGGCTGCACCCGCGAAGCCTGCGGCCAAGAAACCTGCCGCCAAGAAACCTGCGAAGGTCGAGGCCGAACCGGCTAAAGAAAAAACACAAAAGACACGCGCGGCAACGCGCAAGAAAGGTGACGCATGAGCGGCGATATCGAGGACCGGCCGCAGCCGCTGATCGAGCATCTGATCGAGCTCAGAAAGCGGCTGATGTGGGCCGTCGGCGCGTTCTTCGTCGCCTTTCTCGTCTGCTTCTATTTTGCCAAGGGTCTGTTCAACCTGCTGGTTCTGCCGTTCAAATGGGCGGTTGCCTGGGCAGGGATGGATCAACGCAATGTCGAGCTGATCTATACGGCGCCTCAGGAATTCTTCTTCACCCAGATCAAGGTGGCGATGTTCGGTGCCTTGGTGATCGCCTTTCCGGTTATCGCGTCGCAGATCTACAAGTTCGTTGCTCCGGGCCTCTACAAGAACGAACGCGCGGCATTTCTGCCGTTCCTGATCGCTTCGCCGCTTCTGTTCCTGCTTGGCGGCGCGCTGGTCTATTTCTTCTTCACGCCGATGGTCATGTGGTTCTTCCTGGCGATGGAGCAGGGCGCTGACGAAGGCCATGTGGCGATCCAGCTTCTGCCCAAGGTTTCGGAATATCTGAGCCTGATCATGTCGCTGGTCTTTGCCTTCGGTCTCGTGTTCCAGCTGCCGGTGATCACCACGCTTCTCGCGCGTGTGGGCTTCGTCACTGCCCAAGGGCTTGCCGAGAAGCGTAAATACGCAATCGTGATCGCCTTCGTCGTCGCGGCCGTCCTGACGCCGCCGGACCCGGTTTCCCAGATCGGCCTTGCACTGCCGGCCATCCTTCTCTACGAAATTTCGATCCATATGGCGCGACTCGTCGAAAGACGACGGGCAGCGGATGCGCTCCAGCGCGAGGCCGCCCAGTCGCAGGAAGAAACTTCCGAAGAGGTTGGCCCCGCCCAGGGCTGAGCATTCGACGGTTCCGCGCCGTGACCTGAAAAACGCGTGGAACGACAATGCTTGATATCAAATGGATCCGTGAGAATGCCGATGTGCTGGACGCCGCCCTGGCCAAGCGGGGCGCGGAACCATCGTCCGCGTCTCTGATCGCCGTAGACGAACGTCGCCGCACGATCCTTCAGTCGCTGCAGGACATGCAATCGCGCCGCAATGCCGCATCGAAGGATATCGGCGCGGCGATGGCGCAGAAGAACAGTGAGCTTGCGGAAAAGCTGAAGGCCGAAGTGGCCGAGCTGAAAAATTCCATGCCGGCCCTCGAGGAAGAGAGCCGCCAGGTCGAAGCCGAACTGAACGACGCCCTGTCACGCCTGCCCAACATTCCGCTCGACGATGTCCCTGTCGGTTCGGACGAGGCGGACAATATCGTGACGCGCGTCGTCGGCGCCAAGCCCACCTGGAATCACCAGCCGCGCGAACATTTCGAAGTCGGCGAGGCGCTCGGCCTGATGGATTTCGAGGGCGCCGCGCGCATTGCCGGATCGCGCTTCACCATCCTGAAGGGGCAGCTCGCCCGGCTCGAGCGCGCGCTCGGCCAGTTCATGCTGGACCTGCACACGCAGGAGCACGGCTATACCGAGGTTCAGCCTCCGTTGCTGGTGCGCGACGATGCGATGTACGGCACCGGGCAATTGCCGAAATTTGCCGAAGACCTGTTCCGCACCACCGATGACCGCTGGCTGATTCCGACTGCCGAGGTGCCGCTGACCAATATCGTTCGCGAGCAGATTCTCGACGGCGAAAAACTGCCGCTGCGCTTCACGGCGCTGACGCCGTCCTTCCGTTCGGAGGCCGGTTCTTCGGGCCGTGACACGCGTGGCATGCTGCGCCAGCACCAGTTCAACAAGGTCGAACTCGTGTCGATCACCGATGCGGAGACATCCGTTGCCGAGCATGAGCGCATGACCGCCTGTGCCGAAGAGGTGTTGAAGCGCCTCGGGCTGCACTACCGCGTGATGACGCTTTGCACCGGCGACATGGGCTTTGGCGCCCGCAAGACCTACGATCTTGAGGTCTGGCTTCCGGGCCAGGATACATACCGGGAGATTTCGTCCTGCTCGGTCTGCGGCGATTTCCAGGCGCGGCGCATGAATGCGCGTTACCGCAACAAGGAAGACAAGGGCACGAAGTTCGTTCATTCGCTGAACGGGTCCGGTGTCGCGGTCGGCCGGGCGCTGATTGCCGTTATCGAAAACTACCTCAACGCCGACGGTTCGGTTTCGGTGCCCGATGTCCTGCTTCCCTATATGGGCGGCCAGACGCGTATCGAAAAAGCTGCCTGACGGGAAAGAAGTCGCAATGCGGATCCTGCTGACAAACGACGACGGCATCCACGCCGAGGGCCTTGCGGTCCTCGAGCGGATTGCGAGGACAATTTCCGATGATGTCTGGGTGGTGGCGCCCGAAGCGGATCAGAGCGGTCTTGCCCATTCGCTGACGCTGTCTGAACCTTTGCGCCTGCGCCAGATCTCCGAGAAGCGTTTTGCGCTGAGGGGCACGCCGACGGATTGTGTCATCATGGCAGTGCGCAAGGTTTTGGACCGCAAGCCGGATCTCGTGCTCTCGGGTGTCAACATCGGCGCGAACATGGCGGATGACGTGACCTATTCCGGAACCGTCGCCGGTGCGATCGAGGGAACGCTGCAGGGAATTCGCTCGATGGCGCTCAGCCAGGCCTACAGCCACGTCGTCGGCGAGGCGGTTGCCTGGGATGTTGTCGAGCGCCATGCGCCTGCGTTGATCCGAACTCTACTGGCGGTTGACCTGCCTGATGGAACGCTGCTTAACCTCAACTTCCCGAAATGCTCTGCCGACGCTGTCGCCGGCACGGAGGTAACCTCGCAAGGCAAGCTCGATTTCGGCTTGACGATTGACGAGCGTTCTGACGGCCGTGGGTTTCCTTACTTCTGGCTGCGCTTTGGCGAGCGTTTCGGCGATTTCCGCGCCGGTACCGACATCCACGCCCTTCGGGAAAACCGGATCTCGGTGACGCCGCTGAAGCTTGATCTGACCGACTACACTGTGCAGGATCGCTTAGCGCGAGCCTTGAGCGAAGGGGCCGTCGATTGAGCGGACGTGTTTCGGAACAGGAAGGCTTTGCTGCGATGGTCCTGCGGCTTCGCGGTGAGGGTATCAGCAACCAGAGCCTACTGAACGCGGTCGAGCAGACGCAACGCGGCCATTTCACACCTCCGCAATTCCAGGCGGACGCTTACTCCCAGCGAACGATCCCGCTCGATTGTGGCTCGTTCATGGAAGGATATGACTTCGCCGTCCGGCTGCTGCATTGCCTCAATCTCAAGTCCGGCCAGCGTATTCTGGAAGTCGGCACCGGCAGCGGCTTTACCGCTGCGGTGATGGGGCGCATTGCTGAGCGCGTGCTGACGATCGATCGCTATCAGACGCTTGTCGCCACCGCCCAGAAGAACCTGGAAAAATCGGGCGTTCGCAACGTCATCGTCCGCCAGGCCGATGGCAGCGCGGGGGTGCCGGGCGAGGGTACGTTCGACCGCATCCTGATTACCGCTGCTTTCAACAGTCTGCCGCGCATGTTCTCCGACCACCTCGTTTCCGGAGGAACACTGGTGGTTCCGATCATGATGAGCGAAACGCATTGTCGGGTGGTTCGTGTCAGCCGCACCGGCAGCCGTTTCGACCGCGAGGATCTGTTCGACGCGCCTTACATTCCGATCGTGACGCAACTGGCGTCTTACCTCTAGGCCCGCAGGCCGCTTGAGCGGATCGATGCGGCCAGTTGATCTTTGCGGCCAAGGGCTGCCCGTCTCAACGACAGTCTGAACCCGACCCCGATCACAATTCTGCCGAGGGATTGGCCTGCTACGTAGCGCGGCAATGCCAAGTTCATGGATTGTGATGTCTCGACGAGACAGGCGCGTTAGAGCGCAGTCCGGTGGCGATCGCCGTGGCCGCGCGACACGGTGCAGACATTTGCCTGCTCAATCGGTCGCTGGTTAACAAAATCCTAATTCCTCCAGTTTCGCGCAAGCTTCGCGCCATACGCCTTCGGCTGCACGAAAGGTCTGGCCTTGCGAGTCGCTGAATTTCTATGCGGTTCGGAAAGGTGATCTGGTCGTGCGGTTGACGGAGACGGCACATGCAGATTGCGAACAGGCTGACGGCTGCCACATCAGGCGACGGATTGGGCAATCTTGCCGGTCGTGCGGCTGGACAATCCGCTGCCGGTGGCAAGGACGAGAGTGCTGCGCAGGCCATGCAGGCCACCTTTTTCGATCCGACGCCGCGCATTTCGCTTTCCGCCGATGCGCTGCTCTACCTCAGCCAGAACAGGAAGTCCTCCGATGGGCAGCCCGCGCTGACGCGCGACGAATGGAACAACCGCTTGTCGCCGCAGCTGGCCTTGCGAGAGTACCAGGCCTTTGGAAAGTTTCTCGAGACCGGCGACCATCGCGACTACTACAAGGGCTTCATCGAGTATTACGATGGCCTGCGTTCGGAAGACCAGAACAGCCTGCGCTATTTCGGGACACGTGAGGCGGCTGTCGCCGGGTTGCGCTCGCTCGAATACGAGCAGGCAAGTGGCCTCGAGGCGGAGACGACTTTCCAGACGCTGGTGAGCGTGCTTCTCGAGGAAGACAAGACCGCGCTGTCGGAAGTGCCGGCGGTACCGGCGGGACGACAGATCTTTGCCTGGGACCTGACAAGCATCAGCTATGAGGACGAGCCAACCGAGCGGCGTGCCGTCTCGGAGATCGAGCGCCTTTATTCCGAACTGATCTAGGTTCACTGTGCGCTCGTTGGCGCGCTGCGCATCGTTCTATGGTTAGCATTCTGTCAAACTAGGGCTTTGGTGGTGCTGACCTTAACCGCGCGGTAACTCTAATACGCTTTAATAAACCCACATCGAGTTGCGTTCGGAGTGGGTAAGCGTCATGCGTCAGTTTGTATCTCCCAAGGTTGGAAAGTCCACGATCCGCCTGTGTGCAGCGGTCCTGTTGGCAGGTGTTGCCACCGGCTGCAGCTCCGACGCCAGCCGTTTCGACGGTTTGTTCTCGCGGTCGGACGCCTTGACCACCAACTCAATCCAGAGAAATACGACCCCCGTGCCGCGCGGCGATGTCGCGAACGGCCAGATGGCGGTCGTTTCACCGGCCGACACGCGCAACTCGGCGCTCGGGCAGCCCTACCCATCGGCAAACGGCGCCTACGATCCGGTCAATACGTCATCGACGCCGATGTCCACCGCGCGCGCTGCCTCGACACCGATCAATGTGCAGCGCTCGACGCTCGCTGATCCGACGTCAAGCGCGAGCCGCGTTGCCGATCCGCAACCATTCCCGGCCGCCCGCCAGGTCGAGCAGGCGTCCGCGGCGACGCGGCAGGCATTGCCGGCCGCCGCCAACGAAACGGCGAGCAAGAGCGGTTGGACAACGCAGAACGCGCCTTCCGTCATGGTCCGCCAGGGCGACAGCGTTGCCATTCTCTCCAAGCGGTTCGGCGTTCCTGAAAAGGAAATCCTGAAGGCCAACGGTTTGAAGACTGCAGGTCAGGTCGAGCCTGGTCAGCGCCTCGTCATCCCGACCTTCGGTGTTGCAAGCAGTGCCGCGAAGGCTGCCGCCTCCAACACGCTCACCGACGTTGATGGCAGCAAGCGGCAGCCGTCGCCCTTGCCGACTGACCAGCGCGACGTCGCGATCCTGCCCGGCCAGTCGCAGTCCCGCGACAAGAGCGAGGGCAAGACCGATGTGGCAGCAGGCAAGGTCTCCTCGACGGGCGAGGGTGGTGGTGAGGGTTCCTACACCGTCAAGCCGGGCGACTCGCTCAACCGCATTGCCAAGGCAACGGGTGTTTCAGTCGGGGCGCTCAAGCAGGCCAACGGCTTGACGGCAGAATCGATCCGCGTCGGCCAGACTTTGAAAGTGCCGGGTGCCGCAGGCGCTGCCACGGACCAGGTCAAGACGGCTTCCGTTCCGAAGAAGGCCGAAGGCCAGGTCGCCTCGCTCGACAAGAACAAGCCCGCTGAGTACCAGCCGCCGGTGGCCAAGCAAAGCGTATCCGAAGTCGCCAGCAAGAATCCCGACGTTGACGAGGAATCGCCGAAGTCGACGGGCATCAGCAAGTATCGCTGGCCGGTTCGCGGTGCAGTTGTTGCCGGCTATGGCGCCAATGTTGATGGCAATCGCAACGACGGCATCAACATTTCCGTGCCCGAGGGCACGCCGATCAAGGCTGCCGAAAACGGTGTGGTCATCTACTCCGGCAGCAGCCTGAAGGAACTGGGTAACGCTGTCCTCATTCGTCACGACGATGGCACTGTCACCGTCTACGGCAATGCGTCCGAGCTGAAGGTCCAGCGCGGCCAGAAGGTTCAGCGTGGCCAGACCCTTGCCGCTTCCGGCATGACCGGTCGGGCAAGCCAGCCGCAGGTCCACTTCGAAGTGCGCAAGAACGCCAGCGCGGTGAACCCGGCGACCTTCCTCGAGTAGGCCGATAGCACGCGAGTTGCTATCAGCCGTCCAGCCGGTGGCGCAGACGGCCGGCCAAATCTTGAATGAACTGCCAGGCGACGCGGCCGGACCTTGCTCCCCGCGTCGTTGACCACTCCAGCGCATCGGCGTGCAAGGCGTCTTTGTCGACCGCAATGCCGTAATGGCCCGCGTAGCCGTCGATCATCGCCAGGTAGTCGTCCTGGCTGCATTTGTGGAAGCCGAGCCACAGGCCGAAACGATCCGAAAGCGATACCTTTTCCTCGACTGCCTCTGACGGATTGATGGCGGTCGACTGTTCGTTTTCCATCATGTGCCGCGGCAGGAGGTGACGTCGGTTCGATGTTGCGTAGAGCAGCACGTTGGTCGGCCGCCCTTCGACGCCGCCATCGAGCACGGCTTTCAGCGACTTGTAGGACGTGTCGTCGTGGTCGAAGGAAAGATCGTCGCAGAAGACGATCACCGGAACGGGAGCCGACTTCAGGATGTCCATCAGTGCCGGCAGCGTGGCGATGTCCTCGCGGTGAACTTCCACCAGCTTGACGGCAACGCCCGTATCGCGGGCGACTTGGGCATGGACGGATTTGACGAGCGACGATTTTCCCATGCCGCGCGCGCCCCAGAGAAGCACGTTGTTTGCCGGATAACCTTCGGCAAAACGCAGCGTGTTGTCGACCAGGATGTCGCGCACATGGTCGACGCCGGTAATGAGCGACAGCTCGATGCGGTTCGGCCTCTTGACCGGCTGCAGATGGTGCGTTGCCGGCGCCCAGACGAAACACTCGGCGGCGTCCCAATCGTTGGCGGCGGCAGCGGGGCCGGCGATGCGCTCAATCGCCGCGGAAAGCTTCTGCATTTCCTTGATGAGAACGTCGATCTTTGTTTCACCCATCGGTCCATCTCCGCTTGCTGAATCAGTCACTTGGCTTCGGTTTAACCGAGTAGCACGCAGGTTTGCGCTGGAAAAGGCCGCACCGGGTGGGAGGGGGGGTTCTCCTCTTGCGGAATTTATGTCAGAGGCACTGGATCGGATACGGGTGCCGTCGCTTTGCATTGCGGCTGCGCGCCCTTATATTCCGGCCGATTTGGCGCGGAGGAACCGCCGCATATTTTGAACTCAAGGAGTGATCGATGTTCATTACCGAAGCTTTTGCGCAGACAGCCGCCGCCCCGTCGACCGGCGGTGCGGACATTCTTATGTCGATTCTGCCTTTCCTGCTGATCTTTGTCGTCATGTATTTCCTCATCATTCGTCCGCAGCGCGCTCAGATGAAGCGCCGCGAAGAACTGCTGAAGAACATCCGTCGCGGTGATCAGGTCGTGACTGGCGGCGGCATCGTCGGCAAGGTGACGAAGGTTGTCGACGACAGCGAACTGGAAGTCGAAATCGCCGAAGGCGTCAAGATCCGCGTCATTCGCGGCGGCGTATCGGAAGTTCGCGTCAAGGGCGAACCCGTAAAGGAATAATTCCAGTCCAGCCATATCCGGGAGCATCCGGGAAGCGGAGCGTTTGAGGCATGTCCAATCTGAAGCCGTTGAAGAGCGCTCTTGTTTGGCTGGCAGTGCTTTTGGGCATCGCGTTTGCGATGCCGAATTTCCTGACGAAGGAACAGGCTGATGCGCTGCCTTCGTGGCTCCCGCATCGCCAAGTGGCGTTGGGGCTCGATCTCCAGGGTGGCTCTCACTTCATGTTGCAGGCCTCGCGCGAGGACATCCTCGCCGAACGGCTTGAAGCGGTGACAAATGATGTCGGCAAAGCGCTGCGCGATGCCGACATCGCCTATATCGGCCTGTCGGGCGAAGGGCAGTTGATATCGCTGCGGGTCCGTGACCGGGCTAAATTGCCGGCAGCGCGTGCCGCACTTGCTCCGCTCATGGTTCCGGTGGAAACCGGTGGACTGGTCAACGACGAAATCACCGAACTTGCTTTCGACAGCGCCGAAGAAGACGATCTGATCCGCCTTCGCCTGAGCGACGAAGGCATCGACTACCGCATGTCGCAGGCGTTGGGCCAGGCCATGGATGTCGTTCGGCGCCGGATCGCCGAAGTCGCGGTAGCAGAACCTTTGCTTCAGCGCCGAGGCGATGACCGGTTGATCGTTCAGGTTCCGGGTCTGGCGGATCCACAACGCCTGAAGGACCTGCTCAGCCAGCGCGCCCGCATTTCCTTTCAGATGTTGAACGTGACCGTGCCCGTGCAGCAGGCCGTCGATGCGCAGCCGCCGGTCGGCAACGAAGTTCTGTATTCCTTCGACGATCCACCGATCCCCTATCTCATCGAAAAGACACCGCTGCTGTCGGGGGAAGATTTCACCAGCGCCGAACCGCAGATCGACGCGACAAGCGCCGAGGCGTCGGTTGCCATCAAGCTGACGCCCGCGGCGACCGGTCGTGTCGCCGCCCTTCAGGCAAAGGGCGCCGACCAGAAGGTTGCGATCATTCTCGACGATCAGGTCGTCGCGACACCAATGATTGGCAACGCCGTGAAGGGCGATACGGCAATCATTGCCGCCGATCTGCCGGAGGAAGGCGCCGGCGATCTCGCAGCGCTGGTCAGGACCGGACCTCTGCCGGCGACTTTGACGGTCGTTGAAGAGAGGACCGTCGGGCCAGGCGTTGGCGATGATGCGATCGGCGACGGTCTGAAGGCCGGCTTCGTCGCCGCCGTTGCCGTTGCTGCATCGATGGTCTTCTTCTACGGCGTCTTCGGCATCTTCGCCGTTGCTGCCCTGGCGGTGAACCTGATCCTGATCATCGCAGTCCTTTCACTAACCGGTGCGACGCTGACATTGCCGGGCATTGCCGCAATCATTTTGACCATTGGCGTTGCCGTCGACTCCAACGTGTTGATCTACGAGCGTATTCGCGAAGAGGCGCGGGGTGGGCAGCCTCTGGTTCAATCGGTCAACAAAGGCTTTGCGCGTGCCTTCAGCAGCCTTTTCGATGCCAATTTGACGATGCTGATCGCAGGGGCGATCCTCTTCTACCTCGGGTCCGGTCCGGTTCGAGGCTTTGCGGTTACGCTGGCAATCGGTAGTTTCACCACGCTGTTTACCGCCTATACCGTCACACGCAGGATCGCCAAGGCGTGGCTGCGCGGCTGGAAGGCGCAGCATCTGCCGAAGGGTATTCGCACGGGACGCTTCAGCGATCTCGACATCCGCTTCATGGCGATCCGCAACCCGGTCTTCATCGTCATGGCGGCGCTGTCGGTTGCTTCCGTCCTGCTTCTTGGCACTCTCGGTCTCAACCTGGGTGTCGACTTCAAGGGCGGCTCAATCATCGAGCTCGAAAGCAAGGCCGGCAACGTCGATATTGCCGACCTGCGCGTGCGGCTTGACGAGTTGAACCTGGGCGAAGTGCAGGTGCAGCATCTCGGCTCGGGCAACGGCGTCCTGGTGCGCGTGCCGTCGCAGGAGGCCGGCGACAACGCCGAGCAGACGGCGATCGGCGTCATCCGGGCGGAACTCAGTGACGAATATGCCTTCAAGCGCGTCGAGGTTGTCGGTCCGGTGGTATCGGGCGAATTGACCCGTGCGGGAACGACTGGTCTTGCCGTCTCCTTCGTCGCGATCCTGCTCTATGTCTGGTTGCGTTTCGAGTGGCGATTCGCGCTGGGTGCGATCGTCGCGACCCTGCACGACGTACTGCTGACGATCGGTTTCCTTGTGGTGACCGGCATCGAGTTCAATCTCGGCAGCATCGCCGCTGTCCTGACCATCATCGGCTATTCGCTCAACGATACCGTCGTGATCTATGACCGCATCCGCGAGAACCTCGGCCGCTACAGGAAGATGCCGCTCTCGGTGCTGATCGACGCTTCGATCAACCAGACACTGTCACGCACGATCCTGACGGCGCTGACGACGGTGCTGGCGCTGACGGCGCTCTACCTCTTCGGTGGTGGTCTTATCCGCTCTTTCAGCGTTACCCTCTTGTTTGGCGTCATCGTCGGCACGATCTCTTCGATCTATATCGCTGGTCCGATCCTCATCCTCTTCCGCAAGCGGACGGACCATTTCCAGGGTGGGGAGAACGTCTCCGGCCCGGGCGCCGGGGCGGCGCAAACGGCAAAGGGTTCAGTCTGAAATGCCAAGGGGTATCGAAATCCGCGAAGCGCATTTTCCGGGGCGTGCCCCGATCGATGCCTATGGCAATGGCGGCTTTCGCTTTGCCGACATGTCGCATCGCGGCTCCGTGCTGATGTTGCCTTCGGGCGTCTATGCATGGGATGTTGCAGAGGGCGATCCGCTGGCGGTTGAAAAGTTCCAGCGCGTGTTGGACGAGGCGCGCGATATCGAAGTGCTGCTCGTCGGCACCGGCCGTGACATCCGCCCGCTGCCGGCCGAGCTGAAGACCGCCCTGCGTGCGCTGAACATCTCCTCCGATCCGATGAGCACAGGGGCCGCCGTCAGAACCTACAATGTGATGCTGGCCGAAGCGCGGGCGGTTGCCGTCGCGCTGATTGCCGTCTGATCTCGGCCAGGGAAGACTTGCGTGCAAGAAATCGATACCCAGATCCTGAGCGACCTCAGGGACAATGACCGTGACCGCTACCTCGCCTGCCTGCTGGCGCCTGCAGCGAGTCAGTCGTCACTCGCTGCGCTCTACGCCTTCAACGCCGAGCTCGCCCGCATTCGCGAGCTGGTCCATGAGCCGATCCCGGGTGAGATCCGCATGCAATGGTGGCGAGAGTTGCTGGAAAACGAAGATGCGACGGGTGAGGGGCACCCGCTCGCACGTGCGCTGCTCGACTGCATTCGTAAGCATAGACTTCCCATCTCGGTGTTTCAGAACATGATCGACGCCAGGATCTTCGATCTCTACGATGATCCGATGGAAGACCGGGCGGCATTCGAAGGTTACGCCGGTGAGACTGCGTCGGCGCTGATCCAGCTGTCCTGCCTTGTTCTTGATCCGCAAAATGCAGCGAAGTCCGCCGAGGCAGCCGGCCACGCTGGCGTCGCGCAGGCGGTGGCGGGGGTGCTGCTGCTGCTGCCGCAGCATTGCCGCCGAGGGCAGGTCTACCTACCGGCCGAGCTCCTGCGGGCAACCGGCCTCGACAGGGAAACGCTGCTCGCCGGGGAGGATCAAGACGCGATCGGAAGAGCGGTCAGGGCGTTTGCGGGCTACGGCCGGGACCACCTGACCAAGGCGCGTGCCCGGCTCGATACGATCGCGCCCGGCAATTTCCCCGGCTTTGTTCCCCTAGCACTCGCCGAGCCGATCTTCGACCGTGCCGAGACCGTCGGCGCGGGGGTGTTGCGCGATCCGATCAGGCCGGCGCAGTGGCGGCGGCAATGGTGGATGTGGTGGGCGAGCAGGTGCAGGCGGTTCTAAGTGGCGGGAGCGGGCATCAGAGGGCGCAGCATATGGTCAAACTGGCGCAAGGCTCACACCGTATAGAGGCAGTTTATCGGCTTCTTGCCCACTGAAGGGGTGCCCGTCTGATGCTCTGGCTGCTTTTGATCATCGTCGTCATTCTTGCCGGCTCGTTCTACATGTGGATGAACGCGCGGGCTGAACGGGACTGGAACGACCCGGATGCCGGCTCGGCGATGGTCGAGTTCGGGCGGGCCTTTCCGGACGAGGCAATTCGTGCCCTTCATTCGACCGCGGACCGCAAGGCGATCTTCCTGCGACTGCATGACGGCAAGGCCGGTTTCATACAATCACATGGAACGCATTATGTTTGCCACGTCATTCAGCCGGGCAAGGTCCGGGTCAACAGTTCCGAAAGCGGCCATGGGTTGATCGTTCATTTCCCCGATTTCGCCTATCTCGACAATGCGTTCGAGTTTCACAACCCCAGTGAGGCGGCTGAAGTCTCGCTGTGGCTGCTTGGCAGCTTCAGCCCGAAATCGGAATTCACCGCCGATGAGGCGGACGTGCCATCGCCAGCGAAAGCGGGCGAATAACGAACACCTGGCGGCAGCCATCGCTGCCGGCGGTCCTGATCAGTGTAAGCCTGCGAAAGTAAGAGGCCCGCAAACCGGCGTTGATCCGGATTGCAGGCCAATTGCCTGGTGGCCGATTACCCGTTCAACCAGGCGGCACAGTCGCTGAGTGCGCGCGCAGCAGTCGCCTGCTTCTTTGCCGCAGCCTTTTCCTTGCCGCGGAAACGCTTCACGCCCTCGGGCTTGGTGATGGCGCCGGGATCGAGCGGTGGGAACAGCCCGAAATTGACATTCATCGGCTGGAACGAGCGTTTGCCCGGTTCGTCGTCGGAAACGATGTGGCCGCCAGTAATATGATTGAGCAGTGCGCCAAAGGCGGTCGTTGCTGGCGGCGTGATCAATTCTTCGCCCTTGCGTTGCGCTGCGGCGAACCGACCGGCCAGCAAGCCGATGCTGGCACTTTCCACGTAGCCCTCGCAGCCGGTGATCTGACCGGCGAAGCGCAAGCCCGGCCGTGACTTGAGCGTCAGCGTTCCGTCGAGCAACGTGGGTGAGTTGATATAGGTGTTGCGGTGCAGGCCGCCGAGGCGGGCGAATTCGGCATTCTCGAGGCCCGGGATCATGCGGAAGACTTCCGCCTGCGCGCCATACTTCAGTTTCGTCTGGAAGCCGACCATGTTGTAGAGCGTGCCAAGCGCGTTGTCCTGGCGCAGCTGGACGACAGCGTAGGCCTTGACTGTCGGGTTGTGGGCATTGGTGAGGCCCATCGGCTTCATCGGCCCGTAGCGCAGCGTCTCGCGCCCGCGCTCGGCCATTACCTCGATCGGCAGGCAGCCGTCGAAATAGGGCGTACCTTCCCATTCCTTGAAGCCGGTCTTGTCGCCGGCCACGAGCGCGTCGATGAAGGCGTTGTACTGCTCCTCGTTCATGGGGCAGTTGATATAGTCCTTGCCGGTTCCGCCGGGGCCCACCTTGTCGTAGCGCGACTGATACCAGCAAATGTCCATGTCGATCGTCTCGGTATAGACGATCGGCGCGATGGCATCGAAGAAGGCGAGCGCATCGGCGCCCGTTTCCTGGCGGATCGATTCGGCAAGGTCAGGGGCAGTCAGCGGGCCGGTGGCGATCACCGCCAGGTCCCATTCTTTCGGCGGCAAGCCGCGGATTTCTTCGCGCACCACGGTGATGAGCGGGTGGCCGGCGATCGCCGCGGTGACGGCATCGGAGAAGCCGTCGCGGTCGACGGCGAGCGCGCCGCCCGCCGGCACCTGGTTCGCATCGGCCGCCTTCATGATCAGCGAGCCGGCAAGGCGCATTTCGGCATGCAGCACGCCGACAGCGTTGCTGGTCGCGTCGTCGGACCGGAACGAGTTCGAACAGACGAGCTCGGCAAGGCCGTCCGTCTTGTGCGCATCGGTGCCGCGCACGCCGCGCATCTCGTGCAGCACGACCGGAACGCCGGCCTCGGCGATCTGCCAGGCAGCTTCAGACCCGGCAAGGCCGCCGCCGATGACATGGATGGGAGAGTGGGAAGAGGTGTCTTTGCTCATGGCCGGCTTCCTACCATGCTCGCTTCGTCGTTCCAACCGTCGTTGCTATCGCCACAAACGAAAACGGCGCCCGAAGGCGCCGTCTTGGAAGTCTGGTCGTTCGATCCGATTAACGGAAGGAGCGCGATGCAATGTTGCGGATATCGTAGCGGGTGATGCCGATATCATTGAGAGCGTGGTTCGACAGGTTGCCGAGCTCGCTGACGGTGCGGCGGTAGTTGATCCAGCTTTTTGCGATACGAATCGGGTTCATGACTTTTTCCTCAAGATCTGTTTGTCGCGACAGCCATCTGTCTGCGTCGTTGAGGTTCTTATACGCTTGTCTAATTAGAAGGTGGAGTGCAAAGAAAATGCATCTGCTATGCATTTGTGCAGTGCATCGCCACATTGCTGGGCAAGAATTGCGCCCGCTCGAAAACGCGCCATCGCTTAAAGATTGATTAAAAAGCGGGAGAGGTCCATTAACGATTTGGAATCGTATCATTTTTTGGGCGGCTATCGGGGGCATGTCGCCGGCGTGTCTTGCTGCAAACCAAGGCAGGATTGCCGGTCCGGAGCCGTTCCTGGCTTGTGGTTGGCCTTCGCAGTTGCGAAGAGAATTTGTTAGGCAATTTGCCAACGAAAAACGCCCCCCGGAATGAACCGGAGGGCGTTGGTAATGTCCGGCGCGCTGCGCGAAGCAGCGCTCCTGGAGATTACTTGATTGCCTGACGTGCAACGTAGGCGATGTCGCCACGGCCGATGCCGAGGTCGCTCAGTTCGCGGTCGCTCATGCGGCCGAGTTCGTTGCAGGTCTGACGGTACTTGCGCCAATTGTTGAAAGAACGTGCGAGGTTCATGATCCTATCCTTTCTAGGGTCGTTTGCCAGCGCTTGTCTCTCGGCTGGCCGTCATCTGATGACCCGGAATATAATCGTTTTGAGCAGAAGTTACAGAGATAATGCTGCATCGCACCCATGCAGCTCATGCAGGTCTCGTTTTGATCGATGCACCGGCGTCGCACTCCGATGCCGCCGCGAGGAGGTCATGGACTTGGCCGGAGAATGGAGGGGGGAAAGGTGGTTGAATCAAACAACGCCCGCTGGGGGAGGAGATCCAGCGAGCGTCGTTTTGTTCTGATCGGCAACTGGGAGGAGGAGTGCTGCCGATCCAAATCGAGGGGCGCTGGGAGGAGGAGTGCGCCGCCCCGATCGATGAGTTGAAGATAGTTTAGTCTGCTGAATTTGTGTAGTTCAGATGTCTCATGGCACGTATGCGCTTAATGCATGGCTCGACGCGGAGTCGGTGAAAGGATGCGCAAACATTGTGCAGATGCTTCGAGCGGCCATGATAAACGCGAAGGGAGGGCTGAAACGAATAACGCCCGCTGGGGGAGGAGGTCCAGCGAGCGTCATTGAAGGTGATTGGCAACTGGGAGGAGGAGTGTTGCCAATCGTATCGGAGGGGCGCTGGGAGGAGGAGTGCGCCGCTCCGAATTCCATCGAACTTTCGTCCGGGTCTTTCCCGGCTCCCGGGGCGGCTGACCATCGCCGCTGGCGTCCGCTTGGCTGTTTGCCTTCGTTCGCCTCTGATGATTTGAATATAGGGTCTTTAAATCGATTTGTGCAGTGCAATATCCGCATGGAAGATATGCGCATTGCGCAAGTCGTCAAATTCGGGCGAAGACACCTGGGGTGCGCGTGATCGAATGGTTGTGTTTTTCCGACATTGCATGATTAGGTGTTGATCTCGGCTTGGGCCTTCAAGGGGCAAGTCGTCGCGGGAGGTGGGGCAATATGTATCGCGGGCGTCTCGAAAAGGATTTCAAGCATTGGGTCGGTATGGGGCTTCTGCCGGAAGCGTCCGCACGACAGATGCTTGCGGAGTACGACGGTCGCGAATCCGCGTTCCGGGCCGGGCGTGTGCTCTTGGTGCTGGCAGCTCTGCTGCTCTCCGCCTCGATCCTTTTGCTGGTGGCGGCCAACTGGGAGGCGCTGCCGCGTCTCGCGCGGCTGTTTGGTATCGTCGCCTTGATCTGGGGCTTTCATTTTGCCGGTGCCTTGTTTGTCCGGCGGGGCAATGGTGGTCTTGCGGCAGCGACGCTCGTGCTGGCCACAATGTCGTTCGGCGCCGGCATCGCGCTTGTCGGGCAGATGTATCATCTCTCCGGGGATGCCGCCGACGCGCTCCTGCTCTGGATCGCAGGGGCATGCGTAACCGCGCTCGCCTTTCGCTCGGCCGCTGTCACGACCGTGTGCGGCGGGCTGGCCTGGGCCTATTTCCTGACGGTGCTGTCCGAAAACGGACTTGGTGAAATCGTCGAGTGGCAAACCTGGATTGTCCCGGCACTTGCCATCCTCGTGGTCATCCTGGTGCGCCTGACGGACGCCGGTCGCGCCCGTCACCTGGCTTACCTGCTGGTGGTGGCGTGGCTCATCTGGCTCTATATCGAGAATTCGTCCCTCGGTTTTGCCGGCACATTGGCTGTCGGCGGCATTGTGGCCTTCCTCGCGGCAGCCATGCCCGGTTCACCGCTTCGTCCCATGGCGCTCGAGGCCGGTTCGGCGCCGGCATTCTATTCCTTTGCCCTCGCGCTCATCGGTTTCTCTGTGTTGCAGTTTGAAGCGGTCGGGTTGTTCACGGAAGTTGCCGCCGGTGCGGCCGTGCTGATCGTCGCTCTGCTTGGGATAGCGCTCGCCGGCGCGCAGAACGGAGCTGTTCGCTATCTCGGTTATGCGGCCTTTGCCGGTGAGCTTCTCTATCTCGCTTTCGAGACGCTCGGCTCGATGCTTGGAACCTCCGGCTTCTTCCTGATTTCCGGCCTGCTGGTGGCGGTAATCGCCTGGCTGGTGATCCGGATCGAGGGCCGATTGATGCGATCGGGACGCGAGGAGGTTTCGCCATGAATGATCTCTCCGCAAAGCGCCGCTGGCTGCCGCCGCTCGTCGCCGCGCTGATCGCGGCCGTTCTGCAGACGGCAGCGCTGGGCTACATGGTCGAAAGCCGGGCATCGATCCTGAGGAACGGCAAGGAAGTCCTGCTCAAGACAGTGCCGGTCGATCCGAGAGATCTGCTGCGCGGTGACTATGTCATCCTCAGCTATGACATTTCTTCACTGCCGCCTGAACTCTTCAAGGGCGGTTTGCCGAAGGCGCCGCAGGAGGTGACGGTTTTCGTGCGCCTTGCCAAGCAGCCGGACGGCTTCTGGAGTGCATCCGAAGCATCCTTCACGGAGCTTGCGCCTGCGGATGAAAGCGTCGTGCTTCAATCGCAGCCCTTCACTTACTACCCTTCGTCGAGCGAAATCCCGTCACCGATCAATGTCGCCTACGGTATCGAGCGATTCTATGTTCCTGAAGGTGAGGGACGGGTGCTGGAGCAGGCGCGCAATGCCGAAGCGCTTTCGGTGAACGTACGCGTCAATGATGCCGGGCGAGCGCAGATCAGGCAGATCGCAGTTGAAGGTACGCCTGTCTACGAGGAGCCGCTCTACTAGCGGCTCTTGGCGGGACCAAATCGTTCTATGTGGGTAATCGTATTTTCCCTTTGATCCCGTCAAAACGAGTGATATAGAGACGCCGCGCTCGGGAAAGCCCTGAACCTCAGCATGCCCTTTGTATCCGCGGTGTTTCCGTTGGTTGGTCTTGCGGGAATACGCTCAGTCGGTGCGATTGTCTGAACGCGGGTATGGTGAAATTGGTAGACACGCCAGATTTAGGTTCTGGTGCCGTAAGGCGTGGGAGTTCAAGTCTCTCTACCCGCACCAGGACAGTGATCGCACCAAAAGACCGGATTCTGCGTAGATGAAGGGGGCTGGAGTGCCATTTTGCTTGCAAAACGGTTACGGAACTGCGTAAAGCCACTCCCGGCAAATGGATCGGCTCACGTGCTCGCCAGACCTTTCTAAGGGGAAGAGCACAGTCAACGTGAAATGAAGGTTTGAACATGCAGGTTATCGAAACGCTCGCTCAAGGGCTGAAGCGCGAACTCAAGGTCGTTATCCCGGCCAAGGACATGGAAGCTCGGATGAACGAGCGCCTGGCCGAAGTTAAGGACCGTGTGAAGATCAACGGCTTCCGCCCGGGCAAGGTGCCGTTCGCGCATCTCAAGAAGGTCTATGGCAAGTCGATCATGGCAGACCTCGTCAACGAGATCGTCCGTGAAAAGCCGACCGAGATCCTTTCGGGCCGCGGCGAGAAGTCGGCGACCCAGCCGGAAATCGCGATGACAGAGGACGAGTCCGAAGCCGACAAGATCCTCAACGCCGAGGCTGACCTCGAGTTCACCGTCGCCTACGAAATCATCCCGGCGATCGAACTCAAGGACGTCAGCGGCATCAAGGTGACGCGCGAAGTCGTCGAGATCGCCGAAGACGAAGTCAACGAGCAGATCCTGCGCATCGCTGAAAGCGCCCGCACCTACGAATCGAAGAAGGGCAAGGCTGCCAACGGCGACCGCGTCACCATCGACTACCTCGGCAAGGTTGACGGCGAAGCCTTCGACGGCGGCAAGGACGAAGATGCTGAACTGGTTCTCGGCTCCAACCGCTTCATCCCGGGCTTCGAAGAGCAGCTCGTCGGCGTCAAGGCTGGCGACGAAAAGACCATCACCGTGACGTTCCCGGCCGATTACCCGGCAGCGAACCTTGCCGGCAAGGAAGCCACCTTCGACATCACCGTCAAGGACGTTGCTTCTGCCCAAGACATCGAAATCAACGACGAACTGGCCACCAAGCTCGGTCTCGAATCGGCTGAAAAGCTGAAGGAAATCGTTCGCGGCCAGATCGAGAGCCAGTACGGCTCGCTGACCCGCCAGAAGGTGAAGCGTCAGATCCTCGACCAGCTCGACGAACTCTACCAGTTCGACACGCCGGAGCGCCTCGTCGAAGCCGAATTCGAAAACATCTGGCGCCAGATCAACACCGACCTGCAGCAGGCCGGCAAGACCTTCGCTGACGAAGAAACCACCGAAGAAGAAGCCCGCGCCGAATACCGCAAGCTCGCTGAGCGTCGCGTTCGCCTCGGCCTCGTTCTCTCGGAAATCGGCGAAAAGGCCGGCGTTCAGGTCAGCGACGACGAACTGCAGCGTTCGCTGTTCGAACAGCTCCGCCAGTTCCCGGGCCAGGAAAAGCAGATCCTCGACTACTTCAAGAACACCCCCGGCGCCGCTGCTTCGCTGCGCGCTCCGCTGTTCGAAGAAAAGGTCGTCGATCACCTGCTGTCCGAGATCTCGGTAACCGACAAGACGGTTTCCAAGGAAGAGCTGACGGCTGACGACGAAGAAACCGAAGGCAAGGCTGACAAGAAGGCTCCGGCCAAGAAGAAGGCCGCTGCCAAGGCTGATGCCGCTGAAGGCGAAGAAGCCGCAGCTCCGAAGAAGAAGGCTCCGGCCAAGAAGAAGGCTGCTGACGACAGCGCCGAGTAATCGTTTCTTCGATTGCCTGAAAATCTGGGGCCCTGCCGTTCTACGGCAGGGCCTTTTCCGTTGTGCAGACGTTTGGGTGCAGATGTTTGGGTGCGCGCGGTGGCGACGCGATTTTCTCTACCGAAGATCCAGCAGCAGTGCGCGGTGATCCGAGACTTCAGGATGTGCCACCACATCGAAACCAACGACCTCGACATCCGGCGTCGCCAGCATGTAGTCGGCGAAGCGCCCAGGCTTTCCATAGTACGATGTGCGCGTATCGGCATGGCCGCGGCCGGTGACGAGATCGGCGAGGCCGAGATTGCCAAGGACCGTGAAGGTGTCGCTATCGGGGAGGAGATTGAGATCGCCGCAGACGATCAGCCTTTCGTTGCCGGGCCACACACGACCTATCAATTGCACCAGGGCATCCGCCTGGGCCTGCCGTTCCGGTGTGTCGCCCTTGCCGTTCTCCGCCCGCAGGCCGTGCATTTGCGCGATGGTGATGGAAAAGCCGGCCTCATAGTCGAAGATCCGGAGGCAATGGGCGTTTCGCGGACGCGGATGCTTGCCCCAGCCATCAGGGGAAAACGCGCCGTGGACGAAGTCGAGCGCCTGGCTGATGACCGGAAGGGATTTGCGCACGAACGTGGCCAAGCCGAATTCGGCATGGACCATGCGGATGCCATCGTGAAGCTCGCCTCTCGACGTCGGGCAGAAATAGCCGTCGTGATCAGCCAGGGCTGCCCGAATCTCGTCAAAGAGGTTGGCACGCTGTGGCAATTCAATATCGCGATCGCGGTAAAGGAGCCAGCCGGACGTCGTCTCGGGTGATCGCACGACTTCCTGGAGGCACAGAACGTCGGCATTCGCCTCGACGAGATACGGGATCAGCGACGCATGTAGCTTGCCGCCCCAGACATTCAGGGAAAGGATGCGTAATGACATGGCCAAATGCTCACCGGAAGGGCCGCCGGGAGATGCGCGATGCCCAGGCGGTGAACCAAAACAGAAGCCTAGGGCCGATGGCTTGATGGTGTGGCCAAGCATGCGGCCCTGAGACGGTCAGGACCGCGACGCTATCTGATTCGCGTGGCAGTGGCAGAGGCCGGCTTGCCGAGCCTTGCAGAATATCACGCCGTCGGCTTGATCTCGCCCATGCGGTTCCAGGCGTCGAGACCGGCGATCTTGTAGGCCTCGGCAAGCGTCGGATAGTTGAAGGTGTTTTCAACGAAGTACTCGACCGTTCCCTTGAGATTGAGCACGGCTTGGCCGATGTGAACCAGTTCTGTCGCGCCTTCGCCGATGATGTGCACGCCGAGCAGGCGACGCGTCTTCAACGAGAAGATCATCTTCAACAGCCCGGAATCGAGGCCCATGATGTGACCGCGCGACGTCTCGCGGAAGCGCGCCATGCCGCATTCGTAGGGAATGCCGCGATCCTTGACCTCTTCTTCGGAAAGGCCGCAGGTGGAGATTTCCGGCACGGCGTAGATGCCGTAAGGGAAATACTTCTGTGGTTCCATGGCGATCGCGCCAACGGCAACGCGAGCCGCGATGCGGCCCTGTTCCATGGACGTCGAGGCAAGGCTTGGAAAGCCGACCACGTCGCCGGCGGCATAGATGTTCGGCACCGAGGTCTGGAAGGTTTCGGGATTGACCTTCAGCCGCCCGCGGCTGTCTGCTTCCAGCCCGGCTGCAGCAAGATTGAGCGTGTCGGTAGCGCCCATGCGGCCGGCGGCAAAGAGCACCATATCGCTGGTGATCCGGCGGCCGTTGTCGAGCGTCAGCAACACCTTGCCATTGTCGAGCCGTTCAACCGTGTCTGCCTTGTGCCCGAGATGCAGCTTCATGTTGCGGTCGCGCAGTTGGTAGATGAAATCCTCGACGATCTCCTTGTCGATGAAGTCGAGCATCGTCGTCTTCGGGTCGATCACCGTCACCTGCGTGTCGAGCGCGCTGAAGATCGTCGCATACTCGATGCCGACGACGCCGGCGCCGATAACCACGAGCGAGCGCGGCAGTTCCGAAATATCGAGCAGTTCGTCGCTGTCGAGCACCGTCTTGCCGTCGAACGGCATGTAATCCGGGCGGAAGGGCTTGGTGCCGACGGCGAGCATGATGCTGGTGCCGGATACAAGCATGGTCTCGCCGTCGTCCTTGACGACTTCGAGTGTCGTTGGATCGACGAACCTCGCCTTGCCGCGCATCTGCTGCACCCGGTTGCGGGCAAACTGATGTTCGAGAACCTCGACTTCGTGGTTGAGCGTGATGATCAGCCGCTGGCGCAGGTCATCGGCGCTGATTTCTTCCTTGACGCGGTAGGACCGGCCGTAAAAGCCGCGCTCGCGCCAGCCCGACAGATTGAGCGCCGTTTCGCGCAATGTCTTCGAAGGGATCGTGCCGGTGTGCACGGAAACGCCGCCGACGCGTTTTCCCTGTTCGATGACGAGAACCTTCTTGCCGAGCTTGGCGGCCTGGATGGCGCCGCGGCGGCCTGCGGGTCCGCTTCCGACGACGATGAGATCGAACTGGTTCATAAGAATTCCGTCAAAAAGGGAGAATCGTTGTGCGCTGCGAAAAGTGTCGCTTGCATGCGTCTATACCGTCAATCGCACAGTTTGATGAAGTGGTTTTCGAGTTTGAAACCTGTTGGGTGCGAATATCAGCAAATACGCGTATGCTCGACGGTCCAATGGCATACCGGTCCATGAAATTCATGCGGGCATGGGAGGTTTTCTATGGCGCTGGACCTGACGAACGAAAGATCTGGGAATTCGCAGACGACTGAAGGGCCCCATGCTGAAGAGCGGCAGGGCGTGGTCGCCGCCGCGGTCTACGAAAACGGCGTGCGTATTCAGGACATTCACGTGGAAGATGCCGGCAAATGGCGAAGCCGCCCCGGCACCGTCATCTGGATCGGCCTCCACGAACCGGATGCGGCACTGCTCCGGCAGGTGCAACGTGAATTCGATCTGCATGATCTCGCGATCGAAGACGCCTGCAAGGCGCACCAACGGCCGAAACTGGAGATTTACGGCGATTCGATCTTTGTCGTCGCCCGGACCGCCCACATGGTCGGAGACGAAATCGCTTTCGGGGAAACCCATCTGTTTGTCGGGCGCGGCTATGTCGTGTCGGTTCGCCACGGCGCCTCGACCTCTTACATGGCCGTCCGGCAGCGGTGCGAGGCTTCGCCGGCAGCTCTGGCCCATGGCGAAAACTACATCCTCTATTCGATCCTCGATTTCATCGTCGACAACTACATGCCGGTGATCGAGGCCATTCACGAGGAGGTTGAACGGCTCGAGGATCGCCTGCTTCGCCAACGTCTGGAGAAGGACGATATCGAACGGCTCTATCTGCTCAGGCGCAATCTGCTCCGGCTTCGAAATGCGGCCGTACCATTGGTCGACGTCTGCCGGCGGCACGAGCATGTCGATTTGCCCGGCATGGACGCGGCGTTGCAGCCGCTCTTTCGCGACGTGACCGATCATGTCCGCCGCGTGCAGGAAGATATCGATGCCCTGCGCGAGGTTCTGGCCTTCACGTTCGAAGCGAGCCTGATGATGGGGCAGTCGGAGCAAACGGAGATCTCCCGCAAGCTGGCGTCCTGGGCGGCCATTCTGGCGGTGCCGACGGCAATTGCCGGGATCTATGGGATGAACTTCGACGACATGCCCGAGCTGAAATTCCGCTACGGCTACTTCGTCGTGCTGGCGGTGATCATCGGGCTGTGCCTGACGCTTTTTCGCTTCTTCCGCCGCGCCAGATGGCTGTGAAAGTCGGTTGCGCGGCTAGAACAGGCGCAGCCCTTTCAGGCTGACATGGCCATCCTTGCCGATGATGATGTGATCGTGCACGGCGATGCCCAGCGGCTTGGCCGTCTCGACGATCAGCTTGGTCATGTCGATGTCCGCGCGGGACGGTGTCGGGTCACCGGAAGGATGGTTATGCGCAAGGATAAGCGCTGTCGCCGATAGTTCGAGCGCGCGCTTGACCACTTCGCGCGGATAGACCGGGGTATGGTCGATGGTACCGGTCTGCTGGACCTCATCGGCGATCAAGGTATTGCGCTTGTCGAGAAACAGGATGCGGAACTGTTCCTTAGTCTCGTAGGCCATGGCCGCATGGCAATACTCGATCACAGCCGACCAGGAGGAGAGAATGTGCTTCTTGCGCAGATCGCTCTTCAGCGTCCGGTGGCCGATCGTTGAGACAAGCTTCAGGTCGAGCGCCACCGCTTCGCCGACACCCTTGACTTCCTGCAGCAAGGCGAGCGGCGCGCCGAACACGCCGGCAAGCGTACCGAAGCGCGTCAGCAGCGCCTTGGCGATCGGCTTGGTGTCCTTGCGCGGGATCAGCCGAAACAAGAGCATTTCCAGGATTTCGTAGTCGGCAAGCGCGCCATCGCCGTGCTCGCGATACCGGGTGCGAAGCCGGTCGCGATGACCGAGGTAGTGCGCCTCGGTGGTCGCGGCATTCGTTTCGGGTGCAGCAGGAGCCTGCGGCAGGAGATCTGCAAAAAACGATCGTTCATCCGCCGGCTGCGTCGCGTCGCCTACGGATGAACGGGTGTTTTTCGTCATGCAGCGCCCATGGCGGCCATATCAGGCTTGAAGAGGCCGGCCGGGGAGAGGGTAAAGATCTCACAGCCGTCAGCCGTCACGCCGACCGTATGTTCGTATTGTGCCGAGAGAGAGCGGTCACGGGTGACCGCCGTCCAGCCATCGGCCAGCACCTTCACGTGTGGCCGGCCGAGATTGATCATCGGCTCAATGGTGAAGATCATGCCTTCGCGCAGTTCCGGCCCTTCGTTGGCGCGGCCGTAATGCAGGATGTTCGGGGCATCGTGAAACAGCCGGCCGACGCCGTGTCCGCAGAAGTCGCGCACGACCGAGCACCGTTCGGCTTCCGCATAGGTCTGGATCGCTTCGCCGATCGCGCCGGTGCGCGAGCCGGGGCGCACGGCCGCAATGCCGCGCATCAGACACTCGTGCGTGACATCAAGAAGGCGTTCGGCAGCGCGTTTGATCTCGCCGACCGGATACATGCGGCTGGAATCGCCGTGCCAGCCATCGATTACATAGGTGACGTCGATGTTGACGATATCGCCGTCGCGAAGCGGCTTGTCGTTGGGAATGCCGTGGCAGACCACATGGTTGATCGAGGTGCAGGACGATTTGGTGTAGCCGCGGTAATTCAGCGTCGCGGGAAGCGCGCCATTGTCCATGCCGAATTCGAAGACGAAGCGATCGATCTCTTCGGTCGTCACACCCGGTCGCACACGCGATACCAGCTCGTCGAGGCAACGCGCCGTCACCTGACAGGCTTTGCGCATGCCCTCAAACCCCTCCGGTCCGTAGAGGCGGATGACGCCGGTGTTTTTGTGGGGCGAAGACCCCGCCTCGATGTAAGTCACCATTCCAGAACTTTCAGTTGTTTCCTGCTTGATTTCATAATGCAGCAGGGGCCGTCTCGTCCACTGCCGCGCACCAAGAGGAACTGATACACGGCCCGGAGCTCAGATTTTGGCGCGTCGTGCCTTCGCCTGGCTCGTCATCAAGCCTACCGCGGAACAATGCCTGCGCCTATCCGCAGATTGTTGCAGGTTGGCGCGGGATTGGCGACAAAGGATTGGCCCGGCAGCACCGCTCAGGCTGAGTTGCGTAGTGTGCCGACATTCGTGTCGTCGACGGCGATCATACCAATAGGCGCGATCTCGGTCGGCGATATCAGGCATTTCACCGCATAGGCCTCGACACCGCGTGCCATGGCACGGTCGAAGGCCGCGGCATATGCGGGATCATAGTCGCGGCAGATCCTCAGGCTGTCACAATCGCTGCGTTGCACGAGATAGACCATGATCGCCCGATGGCCGGCCTCAACCATGTCGCCCAGTTCTTCCAGGTGTTTTGCGCCGCGCGTGGTGGGACTGTCGGGAAACTCGGCCACGCCGCGGATCCGACTGAAATGCACATTCTTGACCTCGACATAAGCGGAGCCGCGGACCGGATCGCTGAGCAGGATATCGATGCGCGAGTTGCGCCCGTACTTCTGCTCGCGGGAAAGCGACGGATAACCATGGAGATCGGAAATCAAGCCGAGGCGAATGGCTTCTTCCGCCAGGCGATTGGGCAGGCCGGTGTTGATGCCGACGAGCGTGTCATCGGCCTCGACGATCTCCAGCATCCGCCGGTACTTTCGTGTCGGGCTGTCATGTTCCGACATCCAGATCCGCGAACCCGGCGTCGTCAGCCCGCGCATCGACCCGGTGTTGGGGCAGGAACCCGTCAAAGCCGTGCCGTCCATAAGAGTGGCGTCGAACAGAAAGCGTTTGTAGCGCTGCACGAGCGTGGCGGGCACGAGTGGCCGATCGAAAATCAAAGTCTATTCCACACTTTTGTCAGGCGCGAGCGCGCACGTAGGAGCCGGGTGCCTCTTCCAGCGTGTTGAGCTGGCCGCCGGGCTTGCGCGCCGGCACGCGCTTCTTGTCGAGTTTTTCGATCCACTGGTGCCAGTGCGGCCACCAGGACCCTGGCGTTTCCTTGGCCGTCTTGACCCAATCGTCGTACTCGCCCTTGGGCGGACCGCCGGTCCAGAACTGGTACTTGCCCTTATCAGGCGGGTTGACGACGCCGGCGATGTGGCCGGAGCCGGAGAGCACGTACGTAACCTTGCCGCCGAACGACGAGGAGCCGAGGAAGACCGAGCGCGGCGGGGCGATATGGTCTTCCTTCGTGGCGAGGTTGTAGATCGGGATCTTGACGTCGCCGAGCGACACTTGCTTGCCGGCCAGCATCATCTCGCCCTTCGACAGCCGGTTCTCCAGATAGCAGTTGCGCAGGTAGAACGAGTGGTTGGCCGCCGGCATTCGGGTCGAATCGGAGTTCCAGTAAAGCAGGTCGAAGGGCAGGGGCTCCTGACCCTTGAGATAGTTGTTGACGAAGTAGGGCCAGATCAGTTCGGAAGCGCGCAGCATGTTGAAGGCGGTTGCCATCTTCGAACCGTCGAGATAGCCGGTGACCTGCATGTTGGCTTCCATCTGGCTGATCTGATCTTCATCGACGAAGACCTTGAGATCGCCTGCGTGGGTGAAATCGACCTGGGTGGTAAAGAGCGTCGCCGAGCGAATGCGCTCGTCACCCTCTGCGGCATGAAGCGCAAGTGTAGCGGCCAGCAGGGTGCCGCCGACGCAATAGCCGATGGCATTGACGTCCCGCTCGCCGGTCGCCTGTTCGACGGTGTCGAGCGCAAAGCCGATGCCTTCGCGCGCATAGGCTTCCCAATCCTTGGCCGCGTGCCGCTCGTCCGGGTTGACCCAGGAAATGACGAAGACCGTGTGTCCCTGGTCTACTGCCCATTTGATGAAGGATTTTTGCGGGTTGAGATCGAGCACGTAGAACTTGTTGATCCAGGGGGGGCAGATCAACAGTGGGCGCTTGAGCACCGTTTCCGTCGACGCTTCGTACTGGATGACCTGACAGACGTCGCTCTGCGCGACAACCTTGCCGGGGGTGATGGCGATGTTTTCGCCGATGGCGAACTTGCTGGTATCGGTCTGGCGCATCTTCAGATCGCCGCGGCCGGCCACCACATCCTCGGCAAACATCTGCATGCCCTTGACGAGATTGGCGCCGCTGGTGGCGACCGTCTCCCGATAGAGTTGAGGATTGGTGGTGATGAAATTGGTCGGCGACAGCGCGCTCGAAATCTGCCGGACGTAGAAGGCGGCCTTGTGCTTGGTGTGATCGTCGAGGCCCTCGGCGTCGCGCACCATCTTGTCGGCCCAGTCGGACGTGATGAAATAGGCCTGCCGGACAAAATCGAAGAAGGGGTTCTTGACCCAGTCCTCATCGGTAAAGCGCTTGTCGGCGCGCAGCGGGGGCGCCGGATCACCATCGGTACCGGACATGCGGTTGATGCTGCGCGACCACATCTCGAAGAAGCTGCCCATGAGATGGGTCTGCGCTTCGAGTGTGCGGCGCGGATCGGAAAGCCAATACTCGGAAACCCGCGACAGAGTCTTGACCATGTCGGTGACGGGTTCGGCGAAGACGTCGGATTTCTCACCGGTCTCGCGCGGCGCAAGCCAGGCGGAAGCCGCCTTGCCGAGCTGTTCCATCGCGCGGGCAAGGTTGACCGCGAGGCCTTCCGGATCCTTGACGATGTAGGGTTCAACGGACTTTGGGTCGAAGCCAGCAAAGCCGTCCTTGCCGGCGTGGCCTTCGGCATTCCTGTCTGCTGTCACCCGGTTTCCTCCACAGCATCTTGTTTGTTTTGTATTTTTACATTCTGCCCGAAAATGATTACAAGGGCTAGCGCATCGTCGCGCCACGATAACAGAGGTCTTTGTCAGTATGTTCGCCGTCGGAAAACAGCGCTCCATCACCTGGGTTGCCGGGATCATTCTCCTGGGCACGCTTGCGGGCTGCAACACCCAGAAGACCCCGTTCGAAAACTATCCCTCCGTCTACGGTCAGAAGCCGGCCGCGACACAGCAGATGACCAACGAGGAAGCCGCCGATATGCAGGCGCGGTTGAGCTCGCTCGGTGCCGCGCGCAAATCCGGTTCCATCTCGGAAGCTGAGTATCAGCGTCGCATGAAGGAAATGCGTACGCTTGCCGAAGACCACGGCTCCGACACGCTGAAACAGATCACGAATTAGCACTTGCGTTTCGGGTGATTTGGACGCAAAGCGTTCAATGGCCGCAGTGACGGCCGTTCACCAAAGCGCATGTTTTCGCGACGGCCAACCGCTGGCGGAGACGTGCGCCAAACGAGGTTTGGAGATGGAAGAGTTTCACAAAGTCCGGCGTTTGCCGCCTTATGTTTTCGAACAGGTCAACCGTTTGAAAGCAAGCGCGCGAGCGGCCGGTGCTGACATCATCGACCTCGGCATGGGCAATCCGGATCTTCCCACTCCACAGTCGATTGTCGACAAGCTCTGCGAGGCCGTTCAGGACCCGCGCACGCATCGTTATTCGTCGTCGAAGGGCATTCCCGGGCTGCGTCGTGCCCAGGCCGCCTATTACGCCCGCCGTTTCGGCGTCAAACTGAACCCGGACACGCAAGTCGTCGCCACCCTTGGCTCGAAGGAAGGCTTCGCCAATATGGCGCAGGCGATCACCGCACCCGGCGACGTCATCCTGTGCCCCAATCCGACTTATCCGATCCATGCCTTCGGCTTCCTGATGGCAGGCGGCGTCATCCGCTCGATCTCGGTCGAGCCCGACGACACCTTCTTCGGACCACTGGAACGCGCCGTTCGCCATTCGATCCCGAAGCCGCTGGCGCTGATCCTCAACTATCCGTCGAACCCGACGGCGCAGGTCGCCACGCTCGATTTCTACAAGGAAGTCGTGGCGTTCGCGAAGAAGCACGACATCATCGTGCTCTCGGATCTGGCCTATTCGGAAATCTACTTCAACGACGCACCGCCGCCGTCCGTGCTCGAAGTGCCAGGCGCGATCGACGTGACGGTCGAGTTCACCTCGATGTCGAAGACATTCTCCATGCCCGGCTGGCGCATGGGTTTTGCCGTTGGCAACGAACGGCTGATCGCAGCGCTGACGCGGGTGAAGTCCTATCTCGACTACGGTGCGTTCACGCCAATTCAGGTTGCCGCCACCCAAGCGCTCAACGGTGACGGCAGCGACATCGCCGAAGTCCGCAACATCTACAAGCGTCGCCGCGACGTGATGGTCGAAAGTTTCGGCAAGGCCGGTTTCGAGGTGCCCCCGCCGGCAGCCACGATGTTTGCCTGGGCGAAGATTCCTGAGAAGTTCCGTCATCTCGGATCGCTTGAGTTCTCCAAGCTGCTGGTCGAAAAGGCCGATGTGGCCGTGGCACCTGGTATCGGCTTTGGCGAGCAGGGCGACGACTACGTGCGTCTGGCGCTCGTCGAAAACGAACACCGGATCAGGCAGGCGGCCCGCAATATCAAGAAATTCCTGTCCACGGCTGACGAGACGATGCACAACGTCATCTCGCTCAACGCGCACCGGTAAAAGATGGGGGCGTGCGGCAAGCACGCCCCTTCCACCACGGCCCCGCCGTTCTGGCGGGGCGCCTTCACATGTTAGGAAATGGCTATGGCAGATGCCCTCAAAATTGGCATTGCGGGCTTGGGTACCGTCGGTGCCTCGCTCGTGCGGATCCTCCAGGATCGTCGCGAGATGCTGGCAACGACATGTGGCAGGGCAATCGAGATTACAGCCGTCACGGCGCGTGACCGCTCCAAGGATCGTGGCGTCGACATTTCAAACGCGGCGTGGTTCGACGACGCGGTTTCGCTCGCGGCCAATGCAGACATCGATGTCTTCATCGAGCTGATGGGCGGCTCCGGCGACCCTGCTTATGCCGCCGTGAAGACGGCGCTTGGCCGTGGCATCCATGTCGTCACCGCCAACAAGGCGCTGCTGGCAGCCCACGGCATCGAGCTTGCAGCTATTGCGGAGAACAAGGGCGCGCTGCTCAACTACGAAGCGGCGGTGGCCGGCGGCATCCCCGTCATCAAGGCGCTGCGCGAGTCCATGACCGGAAATACGATCTCACGCGTTTACGGGATCATGAACGGCACCTGCAACTACATCCTGACGAAGATGGAAAAGGAAGGGCTGTCCTTCGAGGCCTGCCTGAAGGAAGCCCAGCGGCTCGGCTATGCGGAGGCGGACCCGGCTTTCGACATCGAAGGCAATGATACGGCGCACAAGCTGTCGATCCTGACGAGCCTTGCTTTCGGCACGGCAATTGCTGCCGACGACATCTATCTCGAGGGCATCACCAATATCTCCATCGACGATATCAATGCCGCGGCCGATCTCGGCTACCGCATCAAGCTTCTCGGTGTCGCCCAACGCACCGAAAGCGGAATCGAGCAGCGCGTGCACCCGACGATGGTTCCCTATGATTCGGTGATTGCCCAGGTCGATGGCGTCACCAATGCGGTCGCGATCGAATCCGATATTCTCGGCGAACTGCTGATGGTCGGCCCCGGCGCCGGCGGCAACGCCACGGCATCTGCCGTTCTCGGTGATATCGCCGATATCGCCAAGAGCCGCCCCGGCGCACAGCACGTGCCGGCATTCGGCCGTCCGACCAATGCGCTGCTTCCCTACAAGCGCGCCCAGATCCAGAGCCACGAAGGCGGTTATTTCATCCGCCTGAAGGTCGTCGATCGCACCGGCGTGTTTGCAAGCATCGCATCGCGCATGGCCGAAAACGGCATCTCGCTGGAATCGATCATGCAGCATTCCAAGCACCCGAAGGAATCGGACGAGCCGCAAACGATCATTCTCGTGACGCACGCGACCGCCGAGCATTCGGTGCGCGATGCGATCGTTGCGATCAAGAGCGAGGGCTATCTGGTCGGAGAACCACAGGTTATCCGCATCGAGCGGCCGAAGGCGGCCTAAGTCCTGGCGCAAAACTGTTGAGAAAGGGCCCCATCGACCACAGGCGTCGGTGGGGCCTTTTTCATAGCGGGTTTTGCTGGTGCGCGACGTTCGCTAAGAACGAAGAGAGTATGGGCAGGTAGGCAGCATGGAAGAACCGGTAGATCCGATACAGCGAGCATTCCTTGGCGTGGAGCGATCGGTCAGCGGTCAGCGCTGGGTGTCGCGCCTCGATCAGGCCGGCCAGAACCGGGCGCTGGCGATCAGTCAGGTGCACGGCTATTCCGATCTGCTTGGCCGTGTGCTGGCCGGGCGCGGCGTTTCGCTCGACGATGCCGCAACCTTTCTCGACCCGACGCTTCGCGCGCTGATGCCGGATCCCGATACCTTGACCGATTGCCGCAAGGCGGCTGAACGTTTGGCACTGGCGATCTCCAGACGCGAGAAGGTCGTCGTTTTCGGAGATTATGACGTCGACGGCGCCGCCTCGTCGGCGTTGATGGCGCGCTTTCTCATGCATTTCGGGCTCGAGGCCGAAATCTACATTCCCGACCGGATATTCGAAGGCTACGGCCCCAACCCACAGGCGATCGAGCAGCTGATCGACAATGGGGCGAAGCTCATCGTGACGGTCGACTGTGGCTCGACCAGCCATGAATCGCTTGCTGTTGCCGCAAAGCGCGGCATCGACGTTGTCGTCATCGACCATCACCAGGTCGGCGCGACGCTGCCGCCGTGCCATGCGCTCGTCAACCCCAACCGTGAGGACGATCTCTCCGGCCAGGGACACCTTTGCGCCGCCGGCGTCGTCTATCTCGTGCTCGTCAACACGGTGCGCGTGCTGCGTGCCACCGGTGACGCTCGCGTCGCATCCTTCGATCTGCTGGCGCAGCTTGATCTCGTGGCGCTTGCGACGGTGTGTGACGTGGTGCCGCTCAAGGGGCTCAACCGTGCCTATGTCGTCAAGGGACTGATTGCAGCGCGACACATGGGCAATGTCGGGCTGGCAGCGCTGTTGCGCAAGGCGGCCATCGGCGGCCCGGTAACGCCCTATCATCTCGGCTTTCTGGTCGGGCCGCGCATCAATGCCGGCGGACGCATCGGCGATGCGGCTCTCGGTAGCCGGCTGCTGACCATGGAAGACAGTTCAGCCGCAGAGACAATCGCGGCCCGGCTCGACGAGCTCAACCGCGAACGGCAGGCGATGGAAGCCGCAATGTTGGCCGAGGCAGAAGCGGAAGTTCTGGCCGAATACGGCACGGGCGAGGGCGCCTCGGTGATCGTGACGGCGCGGGAGAACTGGCACCCGGGCATCGTCGGGCTGATTGCAGCAAGGATCAAAGAAAAGTTCCGCCGTCCCACCTTTGCCATTGCCTTCGATCCGAATGGTCGCGGCACGGGATCCGGCCGGTCGATCGCCGGCTTCGATATGGGCAAGATGGTTCGTGCCGCCGTCGATGGCGGATTGTTGGTGAAGGGCGGCGGCCACGCTATGGCGGCAGGCCTGACGGTCGAGCGGCCGAACCTCGGCCGGTTGCGGCAATTCTTCGAGGAGAAAGCCGAGGCGGCGGTACGTGACCTCGTTGCGGTGCAGACACTCAAGGTCGATGGTGCGCTTGGTGCGTCGGGCGCAACGTTGGAACTGATCGATCTCTTGGAGCAGGCAGGTCCCTATGGCTCCGCCCATCCACAGCCGGTCTTTGCCTTCCCGTCGCATCGGCTGCGAGACTGCCGGCAGGTCGGGGCCAACCATATCAAGGTGACGCTTGAGGGGCAGGATGGTAGCCGCCTCGACGGCATTGCGTTTAGGGCCGTGGAGACGCCGCTCGGCGACTTCCTGTTTGCCAGCCGCGGTGCATCAATCCACGTTGCCGGCTCGGTTTCGGCCGATCTCTGGCAGGGCCAGCGTCGCGTCCAGCTGCGCGTCAGTGACGCTGCCAAGGCATTCTAGCCGGCAAGCCTGCGCGCGAACCTCGATGTCTCACGATCTGCGATGCTGCTTGAACGGCACTGTTTTCCGCCGGCATGATACTGCCTGGTGGCCGTGAGGGTCCGGGATGGCCGGGCGAGGGTGCACTTTGTCTGCCGGGATGGAGTATGGACGTTTGGTGCCCTGCAATGGCCGTCAGATCAAATCGTAGCGATGTCAGGGAAAGATCACAGTGGCACGCCCTAGGGGAGTCGAACCCCTCTTCCCAGAATGAAAATCTGGTGTCCTAACCGATAGACGAAGGGCGCACTTGCTGTGTGGCCGTCTTATAGTCAGCACTCTTTCCGGCTGCAAGCGCTAATATCGATTTTTTCAAGGTTTTCTGTGAAAAATGCTGGGAGAATCAAAGGCTAAGAATGCGACGCTCATCGTCGAAGCGAAGAGGTGTATGGTGGCCGCAATCGGGCCAAATCGGAAATGAGAATGGTGGTGAAGAGGGTCACAGTGGCACGCCCTAGGGGAGTCGAACCCCTCTTCCCAGAATGAAAATCTGGTGTCCTAACCGATAGACGAAGGGCGCACTTGCTGTGTGGGCGCCTTATAGTCAGCGCCATTGTAGACTGCAAGCGCTAATCTGAAAATTCGCGTGCTTTTCCTGTGAAAAAAATCGGAAAACCTGCGGTGAGCTTGCCGTGCCAAAGAGGGGGGCGCTTCAACGAGCGAGCGTCGAGCTCTCGACGCAAAACCGCCGGTCTCGAACAAGGAAATCATGTAGGGGATAGGGTCACAGTGGCACGCCCTAGGGGAGTCGAACCCCTCTTCCCAGAATGAAAATCTGGTGTCCTAACCGATAGACGAAGGGCGCACTTGCTGTGTGGGCGTCTTATAGTCAGGCGTTTTGATTACCGCAAGCGGCAATTTTCATTTTTCTGTAAAAAATGCACAGGTTGGGGAAAATACAGAGCGCCTGTGGATTAGCTCATGGAAACAAAGGCTTGCGTTCAGCCCTTGCCGCGGCGGCAGCGCCAGTTCCAGTCGCGCTGGGCGCCAATGTCGATATGGACCGATTCCGTGTGACAGTAGGTGCCGACACCGCCGCGTCCAGGAATGCTGCGCAGGAAATCGGCCAATTCCCATTTGCTGACGCCCTGGACTTGAATGTCTGCCGCTTCGCAGCGCGTATGCAGCGATTGCTTGGCGCGGTTGACCTTGATCGGGCGCAGGCCCGACGTCACCATGACTTTCTTGCCGTAATGCGTTTCGACGTTTTTCAACATCTGCATCAGCTCGGGCTTGAAACAGCCCGCATCAACCTTTTCGGTCTGCAGAATAAGGCCACTTGGCGCCAGCCGAGCAAGGCCGGAAAGCGATGCGACCTGAACCGGAGCGTCCTCTTCATCAGCGGCATGGTCTTCATGCGCGACGCTGAACAGCGGGCTCATCTTGACGCCAGGCAGGCTGGTGTAGGCAAGCGAGGCCATCTGCGGTTGGCTGGCATTGCTCGTGGTGATGGTCTTTTTTTCGGCCGGCTGGGCTGCGCGCGCCGTCTCCTGCTGCTGCTTTTCTTTGCGCTTCCCGGCGAAGAGGCTCGCAAGCGTCCAGGCCTTGGGAACCTCCTTCTTACCGCTTTCGCTGGCCTCGTTGTCTGACGCTATCGTCGCGGCCTGAGCCAGGTCGGTTGCCGGCTGTACCTGCTCTGCGGCTTGCACCGGCTGCAGCACGCGCGACGTCTTGCCGCCGATGGCGGCCTGCGCGCTCAAAGGTAGCGGTACCGACGCGGGAAGGGTGGCTCCTTCCGGGACGGCATAAGCCATCACGGCCGTATCGGAAGGCGTAGCGTCGGTTTCGTTCAGGGCGCCCTGCTGTGGCTGGATGATTGGTTGGGGTTGGGGCTGTGTTTGTGGCTGTAGCTGCTTCGGGCTGGTGCCGAAAAGACTGTTCGTCGTCGCGTTGACGGTCGGCTGGGCGGTGCCTGTCGCCGGAATCGAGCCAGTTGCTTGCGGCTGTACACCCACCGTTGCCGCCTGCGCACCAGCTGCTGTCGGAGCCTGGCCGTAGATGCTGGAGGAGGCTGCGCGCAAGCCCGTGCTCTGCATGGCCAGCGGTCCGCCCTGCTGCGCGGGGTCTTGCCCTGGCGCGAGGGCGCCATTGCCTTGCGCTGGCTGCGGATTGCTGCCGACGGCCGACACCTGCGCGTCGCGAACCGCAACGCCAGCCTGGGTCGAATCGGCGACCTGCACCGGTTCCTGCGTTTGTTCGACCGCCAGTGCATTTGCCGCTTCGCTATCGGCCACAGCAGAGACGCACCCGCTTAGGGCAAACAGCGAAACGGATATCGCGGCCGCGCGGCTGATGGACGACAGCAGCGCCCTCTTGGTTTCCCGATGTTGCAACGTCCTATCCCCGCTCTCCGTGCATGATCGGTGAGATCGTCACCTTGGCCATGCATTAAGTCTCAGTTCCGAAACATCGCTCAGAACAAACAAACACGAATTTCGCGCAGCGGCCCAAACGGATCGCTGCGGGAAGGATTAGGCCAAATACAGTCAAGGGGGCATCGCCACGAGACATCGCGGATAGGACCCCGTATCAACGTTTCGCGCGGAAAGTTACTGAACGATACGTGATTTGTAAACTGGCGCTAACCTTGAGCCCACATGCGCCCAGCATGCGAAGGCCCGGTGTCGGTGCCGGGCCTCGGATCATTCATCATTTCCTGGGATCCGCGACTCGACTGTGCCAAGCCGGAAATGCCGGCTGCAGACATCAATCATCGGCGGCTAGAATTGTGCGAGGCTTACCAGGCGCCGGTATTGGCCATGGAGGCCCAGGGCTCCTGCGCCGGCAGGTTGTCACCCTTCTGCAGGATCTCGATCGAAATGCCATCGGGCGAGCGCACGAAGGCCATGTGTCCGTCGCGCGGTGGGCGGTTGATGGTCACGCCGTTGTCCATCAGATGCTGGCAAAAGCCGTAAATGTCGTCCACCTCATAAGCCAGGTGACCGAAGTTGCGCCCGCCTGTATAATCCTCGCTATCCCAATTGTAGGTGAGTTCGAGGCAGGGGGACAATTCGCCCTTTGCCCGGTCCAGATCGCCGGGAGCGGCCAGGAAGACGAGCGTAAACCGGCCCTTTTCGTTCTCATAGCGGCGGATTTCGCTGAGGCCGAAGAGCGTGCAGTAGAATTTCAAGGCCTCGTCCAGATTTTTGACGCGAACCATCGTGTGCAGATAACGCATTGCAATGTCCCTGTTTCGAAGAAGATGGCGTATACTTATCTGCCAGCAAGCCAGAGGCAAGGCTGCGTCCCTACATTTGACCTGGGCCAAAATACGCCGAGGGTCTTGCGCATAAGCGGCGGGACGATGTTATTCTGGTCAATAAGAATCAGTTAACCGTAGTCAGTAGTCGCGCGTAAACGAGGGGCTGGGAGAGAATGGCGGATAGGACATCTTCAAAAGACGTCATGCAGGATGACGACTTTGGCAGCGACGCCCTCGACCTCGTCGAAATCACCGGCGTGATCAAATGGTTCGATGTCGCCAAGGGCTTCGGCTTCATCGTGCCTGACAACGGCATGCAAGACGTGCTGGTGCACGTGACCTGCCTC
This sequence comes from Ensifer sp. GW823-FHT05D09, assembly GCF_058795755.1. Taxonomy (NCBI): domain Bacteria; kingdom Pseudomonadati; phylum Pseudomonadota; class Alphaproteobacteria; order Hyphomicrobiales; family Rhizobiaceae; genus Ensifer; species Ensifer sp. GW823-FHT05D09. Next base: position 280,171 of record NZ_JBXAIA010000002.1, read on the forward strand.
AGGCGCGACGGTTATCAGACGGTGCTGGAAGGTGCCCGGGTCGTGGCGCTCATCCAGAAGCGCGACCGTGGCTATCAGGCCTTCCGGATTCTCTCGATGGATCAGTCGACTGCCATTCATCCTTCGCAGTTGCCGCCGATCAGGACTCACGTGCAGGTCACACCGACGAGCGGTCTTGAGCGCGTGCTGGTCAAGTGGTTCAACCGAACCAAAGGCTTCGGCTTCCTGACGCGCGGTGAAGGTACGGAGGATATCTTCGTTCACATGGAAACGCTTCGTCGTTTCGGCCTGACGGAGCTGCGCCCCGGACAGGTGGTTCTGGTGCGCTTCGGCGACGGTGAAAAGGGTTTGATGGCGGCCGAGATCCACCCAGATGGCCCAACGCCGACGAGCCGCTCGCACTAATGACGACGGTTCGAACCTTTTCTGCAAGAAGCGCCGCCATGGCGCTTTTTTTGTCGCTCGTATTGTGTGCCGTTGCCGCCCTTGCGGACGTTACGTTCACGACCGAAAGGATGCGGCTGGTGACAGCCGACAGCAAGAGCCACGAGCTGACGGTCGAACTCGCCATCGACGCGGATCAGCGGGAGCAGGGGCTGATGTTTCGCCGCTCGATGGCGCCCGATCACGGAATGCTGTTTGATTTCGGTGAAACGCGCCGTGTCATGATGTGGATGAAAAACACTCATCTGGCACTCGACATGCTGTTTGCCGACAAGAGAGGTGTCGTTCGCACGGTCCATGAGAATGCGGTGCCATTCTCCGAGGCGATCATCGATTCGCGCGAGCCGGTGGCGTTCGTGCTGGAACTCAACGCCGGCACCGTCAAGCGGCTGGGCATCAAGCCAGGCGACCGGCTGGAAAGCGCTCGAATCGGCGGCAATTGATCGATCGCATCAAAGCCCTGATCTCATCCCGCCCGGCTGATCCGATGATTTGATTTGGCAGCGCATCTTATTATTCTCGCCCTGTAGCGAGCCTTTTCGGCAGACGCGCCCTACATATGTTGGTAATCTTTCTATCGGACCAACAGGAGCATCTGTGATGATCAGGCATGTGCTTGTTGCAATCTTTGCCGCTGCCGCTTTTGCGCCGGCTGCGTCGGCTGCTGATCTGACCGAAAACCTCGAACCTGCGCCGCTGGTGGAAGCCGCGCCCACCTTCGTGTGGACCGGCGGTTATGTCGGTCTGCAAGGTGGCGGCGGTTGGCTCAATGGCGATTTCAGCGCTGCAGGTGCAAGCGCTTCGCAGGATTTCAACGGCGGTCTTCTCGGCGCATTTGCGGGCTTCAACTATCAGCAAGGCGACTGGGTCTACGGTATCGAGGGCGATGTCAGCTACAATTGGAACGACAAGACCTTTGATATCTTCGGCGCTGCTCCGGAGGTTGGAACCGATGTGTCCGGCTCCGTCCGCGGCCGTCTCGGCTACACTGTCAACGACAAGGCGTTGCTCTATGCGACGGGCGGCTGGGCGATTACGCGCGGCTTCGTCGACGTGCCGGGGGCTTCCAAGGAAAAGGAAACCTTCAATGGTTGGACGATCGGCGCCGGCGTCGACTACGCCTTCACCGACAGCCTGTTTGGCCGGGCCGAGTACCGATACAACGACTATGGCGACAAGGACATCGGCGGCGTCAATGTCGACCTCGACCAGCATCAATTCACGGTCGGCATCGGCGTGAAGTTCTGAGGAGAACTGCTGCGTGTTTCCTTAAGTCGTAGCCGGTTTACGGATAAAAACATGCAGCAATTCAAAATGCGACAGCGACCTTTGCGCGCCCGAGAAGACGCGCGGTGCTGCAGGGGGGAGGAAGGCTCCGATGGCTTCGGAGCCCTCTTCGCGGTGGGGGCATCCGCACCATTCACGCCCAGACCGCCGCCGACGCCTCACGCAATCCCTGGCTAAGGACCAGCGCGGCTGAGGATCGCATTGCGATCAGCTTCGCTTGCAAGATCGATGGTGACGCGCATTTCGTCCTTCACTGGCCGTCGCAACGCGTTCTTGCCCGATGGTGTCGTGGATATGCGCCCGGTCTGTTCAAGCATGGCGATCCGTTTGCGTGACAGGCCGAGTTCCGTCGAGAGCAGCCTCTCCGTTCTGAGCATTGTTTTCATTTCCAGGTTGAGAGCGATCTCCAGGTGCAGGGCTGGTTCGACTGCCGCCTTCAGAATCGTCTTTTGCAAACGGACATCGGCGAATTCTTCGACACGCCCCGCATTCCGGCGCAATCCGTCGATATCGAAGGCGACTTTCTCGATCCAGCCGCCATCGTTGTTCTGCAGCGCGTGCAGCGTCGCCTGGTCGATATCGCCGACATGTCGCCGCTCGAAGATGGGACGGTTCCAGGTGCTGTCGCAACTGCTGCAGCGATAGATCAGCCAGGCGTCCAGCCGCCGGCCATTGGCATTGAGGCGCGTCTTGCCGCTCGTCTCGAATGGCCGCGTCGTTCGGCAGCGATTGCAGGCGAGCCAGGGACGTGGCGCGATTTGCGGCGTGATGGTCCATTGGACCAGGAATGTGTGAGACATGTCGTCTGGTTCTTCCGATTGGAAGTCCATCAAGACGACGGTTTGAGCACCCGTTCGGGGGACGCGGTCTGGCAGCGTTTTGGTGATGGTTCGATCCGCACGAAGTTTCATGCAGCGACAGGTCGGCAATGCCATTCCGGTCTCGAACCGTCACCTCGACGAACGCATTGAAATGCGATCCGACAGCGATGATCGCTATCGGGTGTGCGTGGTGAAACAAGCGAGACCGGGGTTTACAAAGGCAAAGCAGAACTCCAGGAAAGACAGCGTTTGCTGCGCAAACGTCCTAGCCGAATATTATTGCTACGGGAAGTAGCGGGCGCGAAAAATGGTCGCGTTTTCGGATTTTGGCCATGAGCGCGGAGCGTTACGCCACGCGATGCTGAAGCCTGAAAATGGCTAGTGAGCCGCTCTGGCTCTCGCCAATCCGTGCTCGATCAACAGGCCGACAAGCTCGGGATAGGGGATGCCGCTTGCGGCCATCGCCTTCGGGTACATGCTGATATCGGTAAAGCCCGGCATGGTGTTGACCTCGTTGATCACCGCGCTCATATCGGCACGAACAAAAAAGTCGACGCGAGCGAGCCCTTCGCAGCCAAGCGCGATGAACGCTTTTCCGGCCATATCCTGCAAGCGTTGCGTGACCTCATCTGGCAAAACTGCCGGCACGCTGATTGCGGCGCCATCTTCGTCGATGTACTTTGCCTCGTAGGTGTAAAAACCGTGGCTGGCATTGGCTGCGATCTCGCCCGGAACGGAAACCATCAAGGCTCCGTCCGGCCTTTCGAGCACGGCACACTCGATTTCCCGCGCCTTTACGAACTCCTCGATCAGAACCTTGGTATCGAACTTGAAGCCTTCGTCGAGCGCGTGTCGCAATTCTTCGGCCGAGCGCGCTTTGCTGACCCCGACAGACGACCCCTGCCGCGCAGGTTTGACGAACACCGTCTGTCCGAGCGCGGCTGCTATGTCCTCATAATCTGGGCGTTGATCGGGCTTGAGGGTGACAGAGCGGGCAACCGGCAGTCCCGCTTCGCGCAGCAGTCGCTTGGTCATGTCCTTGTCGATGGCGTTCGCTGATCCGAGGATGCCGCAGCCGACCAATGGAATGTTGCAAGCCTGCGCGAGACCCTGCATCGACCCATCCTCGCCATGCAATCCGTGCAGGACGGGAAACAGGATATCGATTGCTGGCGGATGAGCCGCCTGCGCAGTCGCGTCGAATGCGAGCAGGCGACCGCGCCCGCCGGGAACCAGGCAGACCTTGGTGCCTGAATAGGCGATGGCGGCGGGCAGGGTGCCTTGTACCGTTTCTATCAACAGCCATTGACCGGTCCGGTCGATGAGGATCGGCACGACCTCGTATGTGTTCGGGTCTATGGCCTTCACGACGTTACGCGCCGAAAGAATGGAAACGTCATGCTCTGAGGATTGGCCGCCGAAGAGCACGCCGACACGCAATCTTGAGGTCATGAAAGGTCCTTTCTCTGAAGGGGAAACAGTCTATGGACCCAGTTGTACCTGACCAATTGCAACCGAATTGAGATGCTTCCAGCCGCGCTCTATGCGCTGGGCGTTCGCCGAACCGCTGAGCCGGCGGTAACGCGCTGAGCTTCAGAAGGTATGTTGCCCCTCAAACCGGGCATCGCCACGCGTTCCTTCAGGCGCCGACGACCGCTGCAGCGCATGGAATCATTGCGCGGCTTTGGCCTTGAAACTGAGACGTTGGCGTCAGCTGCGAGCCAATTGTTATGCGCCAACTCGATCAGGGCTTCCGCGGGCTGCTCGGGCGCCCAGCCAGCCGCTGGGACCAAGGCAAAAGAGCATCAAATTTGCCACATTGAACCGCACTGATTTGTGGAACGGTTTCAGCGATCAGGCGTTACTCTTGCCAGGCAGCGTAAGCCCGCGGGCAGAGGCTGCCTGTATCTCGTAAGGCGGGGCTGAAAACCCGCCGGAGATGGGAGCAACGCCATGAAAATTTCCACGAAGATGTCATGGGTCGCATTTGTCATCACCCTTGCTGGGACCACGGTGCCGGCTTTTGCCGAGAACGACTATTATGAGCCGGTACCCGGCGGCGTCTATGTTGATCCCATGCCGATGGGCAGCGTGTACGTGGAGCCGGTGCCGCTCTACGGTGCATACGGTTACTATCGTCCCCCGGCGCTGACCTTGGGTGACGAAAGGGAACGCTACACGAACGAGTACATGGGTGGTGGTGAAGGTGACTACTACCAGGGGATCGCGCATCCGCCGTCAGTTCCCTGAGCGTCCGATCGTTCAGCGTAACGAAACCAGAGTTGTGATCTACCGCCAGCCGAGAGCCGGCAATGCTGATGCAAGATCGACGGTCTTGTGCGTTGTAGTCGGCGCCCAACCAGTCTCGGACGGCCACTCTGCCGGAGCGCCGAGGCGACTAACGGCTCTTGAACTGATTGCGCAGCGCGCCTCAGCAAATCTACCGGGAACCTGTACGGGATTTTTCCGGGACTGTTCAGGTGACTCTCGGGAGTCCGCCGAAGTGTGCCTCGCGGTCGGCGCAGTTTGCGACGACGGGTCAGGCTCTTGTCGGCTTCGGCTCCAAAGCCGTCACCGTTCCTCTTTCAGGATTTCGTCCAATACCTCTTCACCTAACACGTCCTCGTTGCCCACGAACCGGGACACTTCAACATGGCCGTCCTCAAAGATCGAAATCTCAACACGCTCACCGACCACTGTAGCCGTGATGTCTATCGTATCGGGACGATATCTGCCGATAAAATAATGGACTTTCGCATCGTCCAGCCGCCTCAGAACCTCGAACACTTTCGACATTGACGAAGCCTCCCAGTGGCATCACGCGCCGCCATTTATAGCTGCTCTTCTCGCCGCAACAATGATTGCTTGTGGCGTACAGTTGCCGCCATCCGAAAAAATCTTCCATATAAATGCCGGCTCGTTTCGTAGAGCTGGAAGGGTATCGCCATAGGTGACGGCCGACACTCAGATTGACGGTTGGGGGGGATGCAACATGGTGCCAAGCAGGTGTAGCTACGAAGTTGGTGCGGTGTGAAACGCCCAAAAATCGCCAATGCCGAATTTTGCGACGTGTTCGTCACCGCACAGGGATAACCCTTGTCGCCAAACCAACCAGGTCCAGAAAAAATGTGTCATGCCATGGAGGTAGGTGGCGACCCCTGCAGGATTCGAACCTGCGACAACCTGCTTAGAAGGCAGGTGCTCTATCCAACTGAGCTAAGGGGCCGTTGCGGGCAGGGCCCGTCGAAAACGGCTCAAGGACCTCAATGGGTCCAGGGCTGCATCCGGCTGAAACGGAAATTGTCCGGGTAGGACACAGTCTTGCGGGTCGCCTCCTTCGGGGCAATCACGCGGTACTCGATGCCGTTGCGCTCGGCATAGGCGATGGCCTGCTCCGCACTTTCGAAGGTCAGTCGCAGCTGCTGCAGCGTATCACCCGAGCTGGTGTAGCCCATGACCGGGTCGATGGTGCGCGGCTTTTCCTGATCAAACTCCAGCAGCCACAGATTCGTCTTGGCTTTGCCAGACTGCATGGCGGTCTTTGCTGGACGATAGATCTTTGCGGACATGGTTTCGAACGGCTCCGTTATTTCGCTGCTGAAGCGTTTTCTCGCCGCAACACGCGTCATCCCATAGCGCAGAATGATTTAAAACGGAATGACTTTCAGACGGATAAATCTGGCTTTTCGCCCGGATTCTGTCAGCGGCATGAGGTGGGACGCTGGCCAAGGGGGGCGGCCACGCAATCGCCGCCAGACACGATCGTCGGACCACAAACGCCGAAAGCACTCACAGATCGACGCATGCCAATGTTGCAGTCGACCAATAAGTCAATATTTTCAGGGATTTCGTTGGTCGGAGTGGAGAGATTCGAACTCCCGACCCTCTGGTCCCAAACCAGATGCGCTACCAGACTGCGCTACACTCCGTGCCAACGGCGCCGGAGATACACGCTTCACCCACGCCCTGCAACATGTAATTTCATGCCGGGCGAGCTTCCGGGGAAAATGTCATGCGCTTATGGGATGCCCGCGTGGCCAATATGCCGGAAATTCAGGCTTTCGCGCCCGATTTCTCATTTTCATTTAGTAATCCCTAAACTCCATGCGGTAGAGGCGCGGCGACGAACAACCAGTCCGAGCCGGATCGATGACCGCCCAACTTGACCTCGCAACTGTGCTGCTGCTCCACAAATCGTCGTTTCTGGTCGGCGCGCTGTGCTTTCTTTATCTCCGGTGGCAATCGCCCCGGAATGAAGGGCTTGGGATTCTCGCAATCGGCTTTCATTTTCTCGCCTTGGCATCCACGCTTGCAGGATATGGCGAGCAGAAGCTGCTGCCGGCATTTTTGTGGACGCTTTCGAGTTTTACGCTCGGCCTTACCGGCTACGCTCTCTTCTGGATCGGGCTGTGCCGCCTTAGTGGTCAAAGGCGGCAACGGGCCGATTGGCTGGCACTTGCTATTCCCTTGACCGGGGTGATCGTCGGCTTGGTCACGCATTTCCATGTCGTCAACTACATGCGTGCAACCGCCTTCAACACCGGTGCTTTTGTCGTTCTCGCCGCCTCCGCCTTTAAAGTCGTCTCGGACCGGAGGGATGAGCCGTTGCCCGTACGGGCAATCTTTGCGGCGTCTCTGGCGGTCGCGGCCGCTCTTTGCCTTGCTGTCGTGGTTGGCCTGCTCAAGCCGGAATTTCTGCCGGTTACCACGACCTACGCCTTCTTCCTGCTGATCATCAGCCACTTCGCCATCGCACTCTTTGCGCTGGTGCTCGTCAAGGAGCGTGCGGAGGCGGCATTGCGGCGGACGGCCGATACGGACATGCTGACGGGCGTTGGGAATCGCCGATGGTTCCTGTCGCAACTGCCCCGCTTCGGCTTCGAGGGCGATGCCCTTGCGATCATGGACCTCGACTTCTTCAAGCGCATCAATGACCGATTTGGCCACCAGGCAGGTGACAAAGCGCTGATCGCCTTTGCCGAAACGGTGCGCGCTAACCTGCGTTCGAGTGATTGTTTCGCCCGGCTCGGAGGCGAAGAGTTCGGGCTCTACCTCCCGAAAACGAGCGAAGTGCAAGCCCAGGCCGTCGTCGAACGGCTCCGCCTTGCCATCGAGCAATTGGATATCCGATTTGACGACCGTCGCGTTGCTCTCAGCGTCAGCATCGGCGTTGTCGCCGGCCGCGGCGTGCAACGTAGCTGGGAGGAGCTGTTCAGCATGGCCGATGCCGCGCTCTACCAGGCGAAGGATGCCGGCCGTAACTGCGTCGTCGCCTATGCCCCGCCACCGGCGTCATTTGCGAGGAACATATCAGGAGCGCGTGTAGGTTGAATTTATCGCGGGGCGGCGTCGATCTGCCAGCCTGTGAGCGCCAGGGCTGCTGCGCCGCGTGGCTGTACCGCTCTCGATCCCGGCCTCGTTCAAGGTCGTGGATAAAAAAACGGGCCGGCGGAAATGCATCCAGCGGCCCGTTCCGGCAATCTCGCGGAAAGGGGAACGTCTCTGCGCGGGGCTGCAGCGCCGCGCGAAGGGAGATCGATTGCCACCTGATAATGCCTGAATGCGCCTTGCCCAATTGACATTTCGCGCTGAAAATTTGACATTTATCGCATGGACGCCACAGAGAAAATGCAATCTGTGATCGATGTCGTGGTTGTCGTTCTGCCAGAATCGTCAATCATGTCTCTGGCTTCTGTGCTCGATCCGATGCGGGCTGCCAATCGGGTCTCGGGTCGCCAGGTCTTTCGCTGGCGGTTGTTGTCGGGGGACGGCCAACCAATCATCCTGACGTGTGGCATTCCGATCGCCGTCGACGGCAAGTTCGCCTTGCCGCTCGAAGGCGATGTCTTGCTGGCGATCGGTGGCTTCAATCTCGACAGGCATGTCGGAAGCAGCTTCATCGCGACGCTTCAGGAGTGCGCCCGCCATTTTGACGTTGTGGCCGGTATCGAATCGGGCTGCTGGCTGCTCGGCCGCTCGGGTCTGCTCAACGGCCGCAAGGCGACAGCCCACTGGGAAGAGCTGGAGGATTTCAGCCAGGCATTCCCCGCATTGACGGTGCTGGGTGATCGCTTCGTCACCGATGGAAAATTCTGGACCTCCGGCGGCGCATCGCCGACTTTCGACATGATGCTGCATCTCATCAGCCAGCGCCTCGGCTCTGCCTTGGCGCTCGATGTCGCCAGCATCTTTGTCTACGACCAGACCCACAGCGCGACGGACGTCCAGCCGGTGGTCTCCCTCGGGCGGATAGAGACCCTTGATCCCGGTTTGGCGGGGGCGATCCGTCTCATGGAGCGCACGCTCGAACGGCCTCTCACAGTTTCTGCGCTCGCACGTCGCCTGTCCGTGTCGCAGCGAAAGCTGGAGTCTCTGTTTTCAAAGGGCCTTTCGACCAGCCCCGGCGCCTATTACCTGCGCCTGCGCCTTCAGGTCGCCCATCGGCTTGTGCGCGATTCGGGAAGCCCGATCCGCGAGATCGCGCTGCGCTGCGGCTTCGACAGCCTCTCGGCGTTTTCTCGCGCCTACAGCCGCGAATACGGAACGAGCCCGTTGAAAATGCGCGGCAGGCACCGCGGCGCGGCTGCGATACCGCAACGCGGCGAGGGGATCTGAAGATGGTGAGTGCGCCTGATCCTTCGCTAGCGATTGCTATGCTTGGAGGTCGCGCAATCGGACGCCTGGTCTGCGTTCATTGGCAGCGGGCTTCGTACCGGCGGCCATAGCGATCACGATAGATACAATAGCCTTGGCGGTCCTGGGAACGCCCAATCAGGTTACCCATGAGCCCCCCGGCCACAGCGCCGATAGCCGCACCGCCCCAGCTGTCGCTGACGACACCCCCGATAAGGGCGCCGGTACCCGCGCCGATTACGGTCCCTTTCTCTGTCTGAGTGCAGGACGCGAGGGTCGCAATCATTCCAACTGCAATGATAAGGTTTTTCATGCTTTCATCCCTTTGCTCGATGTTAATCTGGACTATCTCGATGGGAGTCTTTGCATTCACGCTACGTAACGCAGCATCTACGTAATGCGCGTAATTGTCGATAGTGGCGATTCGTGAAGGGATTCGGCGCGCTGATTGGCCTCTCATCCGGGCAACCCGGCGGCGTTAGGCTTCGTTTCGCGATCGGCGTTCCGAGCGTTTCTCTGCTTCGTTCAGAGCCGTGCCCGTTTCTTGGATCGCATCCAGAGTAGCGGTGTTCATGGTAGCCCGCAAAGAACGACGACAGCAACCGCTGGCACGCATGCCGATGACGAAAGTGCCCCGCTGGTGGCGGATTGCGGGCGACTTGGTATGTCGCAGCCGGAAGCTATTGGCTCGAAGTGGAGACATCAATGCTCCGCCGAGCCGGGCGGGGGGTGAGGTTCACAGACGTTAGTGCCCGCTACTGAATTATCCCCGTATAGCGTTGCTTGCCACCACCGCAGCCGCCCGGCTGCCGGACACCACCGGATCAACGCGCTCACCCCGACGGCTCCGCTGGCGCCAGACCCATCGTTCCGTCCGCCCGAGGGGCTTTTTTGACACGCGCAGCCGTTTGAAAGCAGTGCACTGTCGTTCATCGGCAGTTCAGGGTGATTAGCTCAATGTGATAACCAGTTAGGAGGAGTTTGCTATGAAAAAGCTCTTATCCGCCCTCGCAGCGATCAGCTTGGCTGCGTCTTTCGCGTTACCGCTAAGCGCCGCTCCGATTTTCGTGCCGAAACCTGTAGAAGTGCAGGCCATCACTACCGCCGAACAGGTCAACCACTGGCGAAACCGCCATTGGCGGGCTGACCGTCGGTGGGATCGCCGCTGGGATAGGCGGCACGCCTGGCGTTCCTGCGGCTACTACGACAGGTGTTACCCACGCTATTACGGGTACAACGGCTACCGTGACGGTTATGGTTACCGTGACCGATACCGTTACCACCGGCGTTCGGGTGTGACCATCTACTTCAATTTCTAGCGGGATGCGCTGCCGCGCCAAGCGGACGCTGGATTTGCTACGGATCGATACGAAACGTGCAGCAATTACTCAAAGCGCACAGGTCTGGAAGTGGCGTCAAAGAAAGAGAAAAATGGTGAGCGCGCAGGGATTCGAACCCTGGACCTACTGATTAAAAGTCAGTTGCTCTACCGGCTGAGCTACGCGCTCCCTAGCCGCGGCCGTGAAGCCCGGCGGAAGTGGGCGGACATATGCACTTGAGCTTCCCGCCGGTCAACCCAAAAATTTCGGCTTTCGTGAAGAAATGGTGCATGGCGCAATGATCGCCAAAAGGTGATTGGTATCATCCGGATCATGCGGCTATGGAATGGCCCAAATACCGCATGCCGGAGTTCTTGCCGTTGTCGATTGCCGATATTTCGATCTGGACCGCCATTCTCGCTGGTGCCCTGTCCTTCCTTTCGCCCTGTGTTCTGCCGCTTGTGCCGCCCTATCTCTGCTATATGGCAGGTGTTTCGGTCGATCAGTTTCGAAGCGGTGAGGCGGTTTCGGCGCGCAGCACAAGGCGCGCCGTTTTGCCGGCGGCCCTTCTGTTCACGCTCGGTTTTGCGACCGTGTTCGTGTCGCTCGGTGCCGGCGCATCCTCGATCGGCCTGCTCCTGCGCCAGCACATGGATCTCCTGTCGCGCATCGGTGGCGTGGTGATCATCATCATGGGTCTGCATTTCCTCGGCGTGTTCAAGATCGGCCTGCTTGCGCGCGAGGCGCGTTTTCAAGGCGGCGGCAAGCCGGCGACGTTGTCTGGCGCCTATATCATGGGCCTTGCCTTCGCCTTTGGCTGGACGCCTTGCATCGGCCCGGTGCTTGGAACGATCCTCGGGGTTGCGGCAGCACGCGACACGGTCACGGACGGCGCCATGCTCCTGGCCGTCTATTCGCTCGGACTTGCGATTCCGTTCTGGATTGCAGCCGGTTTCTCCGGTGCGTTCATGCGCTTTCTCCTGCGGTTCCGACGCCATCTCGGCCTCGTCGAAAAGCTGATGGGCGCGCTTCTGGTGCTGGCGGGCCTGGCCTTCCTCTTCGGCTTCATCAGTTCCGTCGCCATCTGGTTCCAACAGACCTTCCCGATTCTGATGAAGATCGGCTAAGTCGACCGAGGACAGGGGCGCGTTCGCCGATTGCGGCTCAACCTATTGGAATCGATCAGGTTGATGCTATTGGGTTGAACAAGCCCAATTGAACGGCAGCGCGAACTTTGCGCTTAAACGACGACTGTCGCAACGACTGGGCATCGGGTGGGGTTCTGTTCCCGCTCAGCGGATCGCATGCGCATGGTCGGGGAGTGGCATGACGGAAATTGCTGGCCTGGTACTGCCATTCTTCGGGCTGATTTTTCTCGGTTATCTGACCGCCCGCTTTGTCGAGCATCCGGGCGAGGCGATGGGATGGTTGAACACGTTCATCATCTACCTCGCTTTGCCGGCGCTGTTCTTCAAGCTGGTGTCGCGAACGCCGATCGAACAGCTGACGCGCGCCGATTTCATCCTGACGAGTGTCGGGGCGACCTACGTCGTCTTTTCGCTGATCTTCATCGTCGGCCTGTACGCGCGGCGCAACACCGTGGGCGAGGCAACCATCCAGGGCTTTGCCGCCGCCTACGGTAACATCGGTTACATGGGGCCCGGGCTTGCCTTGCTGGCACTGGGCGACGCCGCGGCGGTGCCGGTCGCGCTGATCTTCTGCTTCGAGAATGCTGCGCATTTTACCGTGGCGCCAGCGATGATGGCGCTGTCGGGCGGGCGAAAGGAAAAGCCTGTTGTGCTGGCCTTCGGCATCGCCCGCAAGATCATCCTGCACCCATTCATCCTGTCGACCTTGGCGGGTGTCGTCGCGGCATTTTTTGCAGTCCAGCCGCCGTTGCCGGTGCAACGCCTGATCGACTATCTGGCGCAGGCGGCAGCCCCTTGTGCCCTGTTTGCCATGGGTGTGACGCTGGCGCTGCGGCCGATCAAACGCATCCCGGTCGAGATCGGGTACATCGTGCCGGCCAAGTTGATCCTGCACCCGCTCCTGGTGTTTACGGCGCTCAGCCTGACAGGCAACTATGATCCTGTCTGGGTGCAGACGGCTGTGTTGCTGGCCGCGCTGCCGACGGCGACGAACGTCTTTGTCATCGGACACCAATATGGCGTCTGGCAGGAGCGTGCATCGGCGACGATCCTGATCACCACGCTGCTTTCGGTCGCAACCGTGACCGGGCTGCTCTACCTGATCCGCTCAGGCGCTCTTCCGGCCGATCTTTTCCCGTAATCCGTCCTTCAGCGCGTGGAACGCGCTGCCGGGGTGCACGCCTTCACGCATCAAAAGGCTGCGTAGCGGTCCCGCGGCAGAGAGAATGTGCAGGCCGACGGCGCGCAGCGCCTGAACCGGCAGAAAACCGGACAGAAGCGATCGGTTCAACAGATCGACGCTTGCCGTGCGGCTGACGATGTCCGGACGGCGACGGCTGTCGAATCGGTCACCGATATCACCTTGCAGATTGTCGTCCGCTTTTGCGCCGATCAGATCGACGAGCGTCATTGCATCGCGAAGACTCAAGTTGAGGCCCTGGGCGCCGATTGGCGGGAACGCGTGCGCAGCTTCGCCGACGAGCGCGACCCGGCCCTTGCCGAAGCGATGAGCGCTCATGCCGGAGAGCGGGAAGGACTGCGGGGCAGCCTCGACGGTGACCTTGCCGAGGATCGACTGCATCCGATCTTCGACGGCACGCGACAATGTCGCGAGGTCGAGCGCCAGCGTGGCAGCCGCATCTTCGGGTTTGCGCACCCACACGAGGCTTGAGTGATTGCCGGGCAGGGGCACCTGGGTGAAGGGGCCGCTCTCGGTGTGAAATTCGGTCGACGTGTCCTGGTGGGGAAGCTCGTGCGCAAAGTTGAGGACGATGGCGGTCTGCGGATAGGACCAGGTGCTGACGGCGATCTTGGCCGCTTCGCGCACCGGCGAACGGCGACCATCGGCGCCGACGAGCAGATCGGCCGTGATATCGCGTCCGTCATCCAGCGAAATCCGCGCCTTGTCGTCGGAGAGGTCGAAATCGACCGCCGACATCGTCAGGCGGTCGAGCGTTGCTGTTTCGGAGGCGCGCTGGCGCAGGATATCGAGGAAGGGGGCATTCGGAATGTTGTAGCCGAAAGCCGCGAGTCCAACTTCCGAGGCGCGGAAGTTCACGGTCGGCGCCCGCAGCAGGCGGTTGGTGCCGTCAAGAATGCGCATCGTCGACAGCGGCGCCGTCACCGGCTGAACCTTGTCCCAGAGGTTCAGTTTTTTCAGATATTCGATCGACTGGTCCATCAGTGCGGTCGTCCGTCCGTCGGACGATGCCGGTTCCGGCCCGATCAGCGCAACGCGGTAGCCCGCCTCGGCAAGCGCGATCGCTGCCAAGGAGCCCGCCAGACCGGCGCCGACGACGGCAATGTCGTAATGATCCATGATGGAAAGAACCCCTTCGCTCGCGCCATCAAGCGCCTGCTGCTTTCATTTCGATCTTACTTCTAGTCTTCGGCAAGTGCGAAATAAATGGGTTGAATCAGCGCAGAAGCAATTTGAAAATGTCCACAGATCAATCTCAGTCGGACAAAGTCTTGCTTGAATTTTGCTGGCGATGCGTTGCAAAGGGTGCATATTACGCGCAATGCGCCGCCAAAGCGGTTGGGGCGGGGTTACAGCCCCGTCTGGCGAAGTGCACAAGGGGATAGGCGGCGTCCGCAGATGAAGTTTTTCAACTACAAAAGAGTCCCCTACGCCGAGATCCGCGCCTTCTCCGTGCACATATTGACCGCCTCCGGGTCGTTCCTTGCTTTTCTTGGCGTCGTTGCCGCGGCTGAGCACCGTTTTGTCGATATGTTCTGGTGGCTTGGCCTTGCCTTGCTGGTGGATGGCATCGACGGCCCGATCGCCCGCAAGGTGCGGGTCAAGGAAGTGCTGCCCAACTGGTCGGGTGACACGCTCGACAACGTCATCGACTATGTGACTTACGTGCTCTTGCCGGCCTTTGCGCTCTATCAGAGCGGCATGATCGGCGAGCCGTGGTCCTTCGTGGCAGCCGGCGCGATCGTCGTCTCGAGCGCGATCTACTATGCCGACATGGGCATGAAGACCGACGAGTACTTCTTCTCGGGCTTTCCCGTCGTCTGGAACATGGTGGTCTTTACGCTGTTCGTCATCCAGGCCAGCGAACTGACCGCATCGATCGTCGTCTTCGTGTCGGTGGTACTGACCTTCCTGCCGATCAACTTCCTGCACCCGGTGCGCGTTCAACGGCTGCGGGTGCTCAACCTCGGCGTCTTTTTCGTCTGGTCGGCGCTCAGCATGTACGCGCTGCTTCTGCATTTCGTGACGCCGGCCTGGGTGATGACCGGTGTTCTAGCAACAGGCATCTATCTCTACGTGATTGGTTTCGTCCTGCAGATTTTCCCCAAGCTCGGCCGGACCTAGGAGCTCTTCGATGGCACAGGCAATTGTCGTACGCGAACTCGGCGGACCCGAGGTCCTGAAGCTGGAGGGTGTTACGCTCTCGCCGCCGGGGCCGGGCGAAGTGCAGATCCGCCAGGTTGCTGTCGGCTTGAATTTCATCGACGTCTATTTCCGAACGGGTCTCTACAAATCCGCCTCGGGCCTGCCTTTCGTTCCGGGCAAGGAAGGGGCCGGGATCGTGACAGCCGTCGGCGATGGCGTCAGCCTCTTTGGCATTGGCGACCGGGTGGCCTATGCTTCGTCGGACGGTGCCTATGCCAGCGAACGCAACGTCGAAGCCTCGCAACTGGTCAAGGTTCCCGACGACATATCGCTCGAGACGGCAGCGGCGATGATGCTGAAGGGCATGACCGCGCAGTACCTGCTCAACCAGACATTCAAGGTCGGCCCGGAAACGACGCTGCTTTTCCATGCGGCCGCCGGCGGCGTCGGCTTGATTGCCGGCCAGTGGGCAAAAGCCCTCGGCGCAACCGTCATTGGTACTGCAGGATCGCAGGACAAGATCGATCTGGCGCTTGCCCATGGCTACGACCACGTCATCAATTACCGCACGGACGATTTCGTTGCCCGGGTGAAGGAATTGACCGACGGCAGGGGTGTCGATGTCGTCTATGATTCGGTCGGCAAGGATACCTATCCTGCCTCGCTCGATTGCCTGAAATCGCGCGGCCTCTGGGTGAGCTTCGGCAACTCGTCCGGTCCGGTCGATGCCTTCAGCATCGGCATCTTGGCGCAGAAGGGGTCGCTGTTTGCGACGCGTCCGACACTCTTCGGTTATGTGTCGACGCGGCCTGCGCTTGAAGCGTGTGCAAATTCCCTCTTTGATATTGTGCAAAGCAACAAAGTGCGTATCAATATAAATCAGACTTATCCGCTTGCCGACGCCGGTCGCGCGCATACGGATCTTGAGACAAGAAAAACGAGCGGAACAACACTGCTGATTCCTTGATCGAAGCCTTAAGGCGGACGGGAATCGACAGAGGGGAAAAGAGGGCAGCGTGCCTGTTGAGGGAGCAACTGCGAACAGTCCATTGTTGACTGTGAGCAACCTGACGAAATTGTTTGGCTCATTTGCGGCCTGCAATGACATCAACCTGCAGATAGACCAGGGCGAAATCCACGCCCTTCTCGGCGAAAACGGTGCCGGGAAATCGACGTTGGTGAAGATGCTGTTCGGCGTCCTCGCACCGACGGCGGGCGAGATCGTGTGGCAGGGGCGCAACGTGCGCATCGCCAGCCCGGCTGCGGCGCGCAAGCTCGGCATCGGCATGGTTTTCCAGCATTTTTCGCTGTTCGAGGCGCTGACCGTCGCCGAAAACATCGCGTTGTCGATGGACGGCAACGTTTCGCTTGCCAAGGTCGCCGAAGAAGCGTCGCGCCTGTCGCACGCCTATGGCCTGCCGCTTGATCCGAAGGCGCATGTGGCCGATCTCTCCGTCGGCGAGCGCCAGCGTATCGAGATCGTCCGTGCGCTCTTGCAGAACCCGCGCCTCATCATCCTCGACGAGCCCACATCGGTGCTGACGCCACAGGAAGCCGACCGGCTGTTCGAGACGTTGAATAAGCTCAAGGCGGAAGGACGTTCGGTTCTCTATATCAGCCATCGGCTCGAGGAAGTGCAGCGCATCTGCGATCGCGCCACGGTGCTTCGCCACGGCAAAGTCACAGGCGCCTGCGACCCCAGGGTCGAAACGCCGGCGTCGCTGGCACGCATGATGGTGGGAAGCGACGTCGCGGCGGTGACTGCCGAGGGCACCAGCACCAAGGGCGACGTGCAGCTGGAGGCGCGGCATCTGTCCGTTTCCGCACGCACTCCGTTCGCCGTCTCCCTAAAGAACATCTGTCTCAAGGTGCGCGCCGGCGAAGTGCTGGCGATTGCCGGGGTGGCAGGCAACGGCCAGGGCGAGCTTTTCGATGCGCTTTCCGGTGAATATCCGGTTGCCGATGACGCGGCCGTGCAGATCAGGCAAAAGCCGGTCGGCACCAGAAACATCAACGCGCGACGACTGATGGGCGCCGGCTTTGTTCCCGAAGAACGCCACGGCCACGCTGCGGTATCGGCCATGCCGCTTTCGGACAATCTCGTGCTGGCCAGAAGCCGCTCAGATGCCAAGGCATTTCTCGGCGGCGGATTCCTCAACGTCATCCGCCGAGACGCGGTCGCCACGGCGACCAGACGCATCTCTGAGGCGATGGACGTGCGCAAGAGCGGGGAAGACCCGCCGGCGGGATCGCTTTCGGGCGGCAACCTGCAGAAATTCATCGTCGGTCGAGAACTAGACCGTCAGCCGGCCGTCCTGGTCGTCAATCAGCCGACCTGGGGCGTCGACGCGGGTGCTGCAAGCCGTATCCGGCAAGCGCTTGTCGATCTCGCCAAGGCCGGGTCCGCGGTGCTGGTGATCAGCCAGGACCTCGACGAGATCTTCGAAGTGGCGACCGAAATCGCGGTGATCAGCGAGGGGCGGCTGTCCGATCCCTATCCGGCGCGCGAGCTTTCTCGCGAAAAGATCGGCCTGCTGATGGGCGGCATGTACGGCAAGACCGAAGGTACGGGGGCAGTGCATGCGCATTGAACTGGAAAAGCGCGCCAAGATATCGACGCTGTTCTCGATTCTCTCTCCCTTCATCGCCTTCCTGCTGATGATCGTCTTCGGCGGCATCATGTTTGCTCTGCTCGGCAAGAACCCGGTCACGGCGCTCTACAGCTTTTTCGTCGAGCCCCTGAGCGAGGTCTGGTCGCTGCATGAGCTGGCGATCAAGGCTGCACCGCTGATCCTGATCGCCGTCGGCCTTTCCGTCTGTTTCCGGTCGAACAACTGGAACATCGGCGCCGAAGGGCAGTTCATCATGGGGGCGATCGCCGGCTCGATCCTGCCAGTGGTATTTTATGATTGGCAGTCGCCGCTGGTGCTGCCTCTGATGATGCTGATGGGCATGCTCGGCGGTGCGTTGTTTGCTGCCATTCCCGCCTTCCTCAAGGCGCACATGAACACCAACGAGATCCTGACGAGCCTCATGCTGGTCTACGTCGCCCAGCTGTTTCTCGATTGGCTCGTGCGCGGCCCCTGGCGAAATCCGGGCGGGATGAATTTTCCGGAGACGCGCACCTTTGCCGCCGATGCAATCCTGCCGGAAATGATCGCATCGGGGCGCACGCACTGGGGCTTTGCCTTCGCCATCATTGCCGCGATCCTCGTCTGGTTCATGATGCGCTACACGCTGAAGGGCTTCGAGATCTCGGTTCTCGGCCAGTCCGAGCGGGCAGGGCGCTTTGCCGGCTTCTCGTCGCGGCGGATGATCTGGTTCTCGATGCTGCTGTCGGGCGCGCTTGCCGGTCTTGCCGGTATTTCGGAGGTCAGTGGCGCGATCCAGCAGCTGCGGCCGGTGATTTCGCCCGGCTATGGCTTCACGGCGATCATCGTGGCGTTTCTCGGCCGGCTCAATCCGCTCGGCATCATCGCTGCCGGTCTGGTGCTGGCGCTGACCTATCTCGGCGGCGAGGCGGCACAGCTGTCGCTCGGCGTGTCCGACAAGGTGACCCGCGTCTTCCAGGGCCTGCTCCTGTTCTTCGTGCTCTCCTGCGACACGCTCATTCATTATCGCATCCGGCTGGTCTGGTACCGGTTCACTGCGTCAGATCTGGACGGGAGCCGCTGATGGGGATCGTCGAAGCCATATTGCTGAGCGTCATCACTGCCGCGACACCGCTTGTCCTTGCCGCTTTGGGTGAGCTGGTGACGGAACGTTCCGGCGTGCTCAATCTCGGTGTCGAGGGTATGATGGTCATGGGCGCCGTCTGCGCCTTTGCTGCCACCCAGATCACCGGGTCGCCTTACCTGGGCATTCTGGCGGGCATCGTCTGCGGCGCCGTGTTCTCGCAGCTCTTTGCATTCCTGACCCTGACGTTGGTTGCCAACCAGGTGGCAACCGGCCTGGCGCTGACGCTGCTTGGTCTTGGCGTCTCCGGCATGCTCGGCGAGGGCTTTCTCGGCATGCAGGGGATCAAATTGCAGCCGATCGCCATTCCGCTGCTGTCGGATATCCCCGTTATCGGGCCGTTGCTGTTCCGGCAGGATATCATTTTCTATCTGTCCATCGCTTTGGTGGCGGGCGTTCACTGGTTCCTGTTCAAAAGCCGCGCGGGCCTGAAGCTGCGCGCCGTCGGCGACAGCCACGCGTCGGCGCATGCCCTTGGCGTCAACGTCATCAGGACGCGCTATCTCGCGGTGATGTTCGGCGGCGCCTGTGCAGGCTTGGCCGGTGCTCAGCTGTCATTGGTCTACACCCCGCAATGGGTGGAGAACATGTCGGCAGGGCGCGGCTGGATCGCGCTTGCGCTGGTGGTGTTTTCGTCCTGGCGCCCGTGGCGCCTCGTCGCCGGTGGTTATCTGTTCGGCGCCGTATCCATCAGCCAGCTGCACGCGCAGGCCTTCGGCCTCGGCATACCCTCGCAGCTCCTGTCGTCGCTTCCCTACCTCGCGACGATCATCGTCCTCATTCTCATTTCACATAACCGGCGCACGACCTTGATCAATACGCCGGCATCGCTCGGTAAGCCGTTTGTGCCAGATCGGTGACATAACAATCCAGACGGACGTTTCTCAAACCGACAGAGGTCAAGAAAATGAAAAAACTACTGCTCGCTCTCGCAAGTACCGCTGCTGTCATCGGCTTTGCCAGTGCCGCTGCCGCCCAGGAAAAGGCCAAGGTCTGCTTCGTCTATGTTGGTTCCAAGACCGATGGCGGCTGGACGCAGGCCCACGATATCGGCCGTCTGGAGCTGGAAAAGGCGCTCGGTGACAAGATCGAGACGCAGTTCCTTGAAAGCGTTCCGGAAGGCCCGGATGCCGAGCGCGCCATTGAGCGCCTGGCTCGCTCCGGCTGCGGCCTGATCTTCACGACGTCCTTCGGTTTCATGGACGCGACGATCAAGATCGCCCAGAAGTTCCCGGACGTGAAGTTCGAACATGCCACTGGCTACAAGACTGCGCCGAACGTGGCGACCTACAACAGCCGCTTTTATGAAGGCCGCTACATCCAGGGCGTGATCGCCGCCAAGATGTCTGAAAAGGGCGTCGCCGGCTACATCGCCTCGTTCCCGATCCCGGAAGTGGTGATGGGCATCAATTCCTTCGTTATCGGCGCGCGTTCGATCAACCCGGACTTCAAGATCAAGGTTGTATGGGCCAACACCTGGTTCGACCCGGGCAAGGAAGCCGATGCCGCCAAGGCGCTGGTTGACCAAGGCGTCGATATCCTGACGCAGCACACCGACACGACCGCACCGATGCAGGTTGCCGCAGAGCGCGGCATCAAGGCATTCGGCCAGGCATCCGACATGATCGCTGCCGGCCCGAAGACCCAGTTGACCGCGATCGTCGACACCTGGGGTGCCTACTACATCAAGCGCACCCAGGCCTTCCTCGACGGCAAGTGGGAAACCACGTCGAGCTGGGATGGGTTGAAGGACGGCATCCTGACGATGGCGCCCTACACCAACATGCCTGACGACGTGAAGAAGCTGGCCGAGGATACGGAAGCCAAGATCAAGTCGGGCGAGCTGAAGCCGTTCACCGGCCCGCTGAAGAAGCAGGATGGCAGCGAGTGGCTGGCAGCAGGCGCGTCGTCGGATGACGGCACGCTGCTCGGCATGAACTTCTACGTCGAAGGCGTTGACGACCAGCTGCCGAAGTGAGCTTAGCTGAAGAGATTGGCTAATATGCAAACCCCGCCGCTACGGCGGGGTTTGTCGTTCTAGACGGGTGCTCGTGACGCCACGGCGGCTCGTTTGCAACTGTGAAATGGTGTTGTTCACCTCGTGGAAGTCGTTGCAATCAATGGTCGTGCGCGTCGGTTTCGACACTAGTGCAGCATGGCCGTATTTCGTGTAATGCTCTGAGGAATCGGTTGATCACTTCGACGTTCGCCTGTCCCGTTCGTGGGGAAAGGGGGCTCGGTGGCAAACCGCATGTTGAGGCGCCGCAATCGGCGCTGTCAGGCAAGGGAGTGCCTGGAGGAGGTGGGTTGAACAGGAGTTTGCTGGAGACAGTCCTTTCCGGGACGCGGAAGCGCACCAGTCATGCGCATGTGGTCGACCAGCTCGGCAAGGCGATCGTTTCAGGCGAGTTCCCGATCGGGTCGATCTTGCCTGGGGATCCGGAACTGGCGGCGCGTTTCAAGGTGTCGCGCACGGTTCTTCGCGAAGCGATGAAGACGCTTGCTGCCAAAGGCTTGGTGGTTCCGCGCGCCCGCATCGGCACGCGCGTCACGCCGAGAAACGACTGGAACCTGTTCGACAACGATATCCTGACTTGGCATTTCGAATGCGGCGTGGATGAGGCTTTCCTTCACCACCTGAGCGAAGTGCGCCTGGCCTTCGAGCCGCATGCGGCCGCGCTTGCGGCAAGGAACGCGTCGGATGCCGAGATCAGCCGGATGATGCGTCTCGCAGTCGCCATGGGCGAAGCCGGCCACACGGCCGAGAGTCTCGCCTATGCCGACCTGAAGTTCCATCTGTCGATTGCCGAGGCTTCGGGAAATCCGTTCATGCGCACGGTCGGCGGACTGATCGAGGCGGCGCTGGTCGGCATTTTTAAACTGAGTTCCCCGGTCGAGGAAAAGGGCGGCGTCGACGAAGTCGCCCGCAATCACATCCGGATCGTCGAGGAGATCGGCCGTCGCGACGAGGCAGGCGCGCGCGCCGCGATGGAAAATGTCATCAAGATCGGGCGCGAGCGGGTGCGCGGCGCCCTTCGCTCGGGCGAACGTTAAGCCAGCTTCTCCAAAGTTTCCCATTTTGGGCAGGTATTTCCTCGCGAAATACGGGTGAAGTGCATTTGGTGACACGGATTTCGAGACTTGCGCTTGCCCGGATCGCCCGCTGGCCTTATTTGGTGAACGGTCGCTCTCGATTGGGCGACTTTTCGTCAACGGTGACTTGGAGACCATGTCCGAATTTTTTGTCATTTTCGTCCTGCTTTTGATCAACGCATTTTTTGCTCTCTCGGAAATGGCAATCGTCTCGGCAAGCAAGCCATTGCTTCGCCAGATGGCAAAACAGGGAAATCTCCGCGCCGAAGCGGCATTGAAGCTGGCGGAAGACCCCGGCAAGTTTCTTTCCACCGTCCAGGTGGGCATCACATTGGTTGGCACGCTCGCCGGCGCCTACGGTGGCGCGACCATCGCAGCCAAGTTCGCGCCGTTCTTCGACAGCATCGCCTGGATCAACCCCTACGGCCATCCGGTGGCCGTCGCGATCGTGGTCACGCTCATCACGTTCCTCTCCGTCGTCATCGGTGAGTTGATCCCCAAGCAGCTGGCACTGAAGAATTCGGAGGGCTTCGCGATGTTCGTCGCCCGGCCGATGACGCTTCTGTCGCGCATCGTCGCACCGATCGTCTATCTCTTCGAAACCTCGGCAGCGCTGATGATGCGCCTGCTCGGTATCCGTCCGGATGATCCGGACCATGTGACCGAAGAGGAAGTGCACGCGATCATGGCGGAAGGCGTCGAGAGCGGCGCGATCGAAAAGTCGGAGCACGAGATGCTCCGCCGTATCATCCGTCTCGGCGACCGCAACGTGAAGTCGATCATGACGCATCGCACCGAGATGAGCTTCATCGACATCAACGACAGCCTGGAGACCATTGGCGAGAAGATCCGCCAGTATGGCCACTCCCGTTATCCCGTTGTTGAGGGACCAAGCGGCGACGTTATTGGTGCCGTTCTGGCGAAGGAAATCTTGAATGCGCCGACATCTGTTCCGCTCGATGTTCGCAAATATGTGCGCGAGATCCACACACTGCCGGAAACCGCATCCTGCCTGAAGGCGCTCGATGCCTTCAAGTCGTCAAGCATCAACATGGCTATGATCGTCGACGAATACGGCAGCACCGAAGGCATCATCACCATCGCCGATATTCTCGAGGCGATCGTCGGTGTGCTGCCGTCGAACTATGACGATCTCGAGCACGCCCTGATCCGCCAGCGCGAGGATGGGACCTACCTTGTCGATGGACGAACGCCGATCGATGAAATCCATCTGACCATCGGCATCGAAGGCATCGATGCCGACGGAAACTTCGAAACGATCGCGGGCTTTCTGGTTCAGCAGCTGCGCAAGACGCCCGAAGAGGGCGATATCGCGATTGCCCATGGATATCGTTTCGAAGTGATCGATATGGATTCCCGCCGTATCGATAAGATCCTCGTCAGCCGCTGCGAGAACACCGCTGCCTGATGTCCTGATGAGGACGCGGCGCCCCTCCTGGGCGTCGCGGACCGGCCGCTGGCCAAAGGTGCTTTGACAGACGCAGTCGTCGTTCGGGAAAAGCGGATAGCTTAGAAAAGCAAAAGGTCGGGCAATACCCGACCTTTCCCTCAAATCATCACGGCGCCTGCTAGTACATCCGTAGTCATTCGCCTTAAGCGATGATTGAATAATTGCGTTATTAAAGGGTTACTGTGTCGGGCATATGACAATGCCGCCGCAAATATCCTTTGTGTCCGATGCGCTGCAATGAATGCGATGTCCGGCGCCTCGAGTGCGCGCAACATGTCACGCGACCGCGCATACGGGGCTATCTGAGCTGGAGGACCTGGCAGCGCGAGCCCGCGGGCGCCTCTTCGGCGTTCGGCGCGCGAACGATCAGGCAATCGGACTGTGCGAACACCTTCATCATCGACGAATCCTGCCGCGGGAAGGGATGGGCCAAAAGGGAACCGTGCGCATCTTTCGAAAGCCGCGCACGCACATAGTCCTGGCGCTTGTCGTTGGCAGGCAAGGGCGAGGCGAGGCGCGCGGTGGTAAGACGGTCGCGCGCCGCCAGGCTCGCCAGCTTTCGGGTCAGGGGCTCGAGAAAGAGGAGCGCGCAAACGAGGCTGGAGACAGGATTGCCCGGCAGGCCGAGTACCGCCATGCCGCCGAGCTGGCCGACCATCAGGGGCTTTCCGGGCCTCATGGCAATGCGCCAGAAATCGAGCGTCATCCCGTTTGCAAGCAAGGTCGACTGCACGAGGTCATGATCGCCGACCGAGGCGCCGCCAAGGGTGACGAGTACGTCGGCTCCCGCGAGCCTTGCCTGCTCTACGGCCGCTGAAATCGCCCGGCTGTTGTCCGGGACGATACCCAGGTCGAGGACATCGGCCCCATTGTCGCGCGCAATGGCGGCAACACCAAAGGTATTGGAGGCTATGATCTGATCGGCGCCAGGTATGCTACCGGGTGTCAGCAACTCGTCACCGGTGGCAAGGATCGCGATCAAAGGCTTCTTGAAGACCGGCAAGGTCGCATGGTTCATGCCGGCGGCGACAGTCAGCCGGCCGGCATCCAGCACGTCGCCCGCATGCAACACCGTCTCGCCGGCTGTAAAATCCTGGCCGGATAGCCTGATATGCCGCCCCTTGTCGGGTGAAAACGAGGTACGAATTCTGCTATCCGTAAGCTGCTCGGTGTCTTCCTGGATAATGACGGTATCGGCGCCCGCAGGAAGCGGCGCTCCGGTAAAAATGCGAACGGCTTGCCCGGCGTTTACTTCGCCACCGAAGCCATGGCCTGCAGCGGATTGGCCGATGACGCCGAGTTCGGCGCCGACGGTGCTGACATCGTCGTGGCGCACGGCATAACCATCCATCGCGGAATTGTCGAAGGCGGGGTGGGTCACGCGCGCAACGACATCCTGCGCCAGGACACGACCGAGGCCGTCATGCAGGCCGATCTCTTCGATCGCCTGCCGCGGGCTGGCGCTGCCGAGGATCCTGTCAAGCGCATCTTCGACGGAAAGCAGCGACATCGTCCGTCAGTCTCCTCGACGCTGGTAATCGCCCGACCGCCCGCCCGATTTGCTCACAAGCTGGATGCCACCGATTTCCATCTCCCGGTCGGCAGCCTTCGCCATGTCGTAGATGGTCAGGCAGGCGATGCTGACGGCGGTCAGCGCCTCCATCTCGACGCCAGTCTTGCCGGTCAGCTTGGCAAGTGCCTCGACCCGCAAGCCCGGTAGGGCCGGGTCGGGCACAATGTCCACTGACACCTTGGTCAGCATCAGCGGGTGGCAGAGCGGAATGAGACTGGACGTCTGCTTGGCGGCCATGATGCCGGCCAGCCGCGCCGTGCCGATGACATCGCCCTTTTTGGCATCACCCTCCAGGATCAGCGCAAGCGTCTCGGGACGCATGCGCACGTGGCCCTCGGCAGTGGCGGTACGGACTGTCTCGGCCTTGTCGCCGACGTCGACCATGTTCGCTTCGCCGCTGCTGTCTAGGTGTGTGAGCGTGGTCTTGCTCATCATTCCGCCGCCAGGACGCTTTCGGAGCCGGTCAGGAGTGCGCGTGTTGCTGTCTCGACATCGCTCTTGCGCATCAGGCTTTCGCCAACCAGGAATGTGGTTATGCCACTCAATTCCAGTCGCTTGCAATCGTCATGGGTAAAGATGCCGCTTTCGCCGACGAGCAGCCGATCGGACGGAACCATGGATGCCAGTTTCTCTGACACTGCGAGGTCGACGTCGAATGTTCTCAGATTGCGATTGTTGATGCCGACCAGCGGCGAGGCAAGCTTGAGCGCCCGCTCCATCTCTTCGGCGTCGTGCACTTCGATGAGGACATCCATCCCGAGAGAAAAGGCAGAATCCTCCAGGCGTCGGGCGTCGTCGTCGCTCAGCGAAGCCATGATGAGCAAAATGCAATCCGCACCCCACGCGCGGGCTTCCAGGACCTGGTAGGTGTCGAACATGAAGTCCTTGCGCAACGCTGGAAGGGCGCAGGCTGAACGCGCAGCCTCCAGGAATGCCGGAGCCCCCTGGAAGCTCGGTCCGTCGGTCAGCACAGAAAGACAGGCTGCGCCACCAGCCTCATAGGCCTTCGCCAGGGCCGGCGGATCGAAATCAGGGCGGATCAGGCCTTTCGACGGGCTCGCCTTCTTGATTTCCGCGATCAGGCCGAATCGGCCCTCATTTTGGCGTGCGGACAATGCCGCATGGAACCCGCGCGGAGCGGACTGTTCGGCGATGCGGGCCTTCAGGTCCTCGATCGAGGTTTGCGATTTGGCCGCGGCGATCTCGTCGCGCTTATAGGCTTCGATCTTGCGCAGGATATCGGTCATGGCGCGGTTCCTTGTCTTACGCAGCGTTCGAGACGCTGACCAGGCGCTGCAGCGCCGCTTTGGCGCCACCGCTTGCAAGCGATTGGCGGGCGAGCGTCATGCCTTCACCAAGATTTGTAGCCTTGCCGGCAATCATCAGCGATGCGGCCGCATTGGCAAGCGAAATGTCCCTGTAGGCGTTTTCAGCACCATCGAGCACAGCCTGGAGCGCAACGGCGTTATGCGCGCCGTCGCCGCCCTTCAAGGCGTCGAGAGTGACCGTCTGCAGGCCGAAATCGTCCGGCGTGAGGTTGAAGGTGCTGATCTTGCCATTCTCGAGAGCCGCAACCTGCGTCGTGCCGGTGGTAGTGATCTCGTCGAGACCTTCGCCATGCACGACCCAGACATTTTCGGATCCGAGGTCGCGAAGCACCTCCGCCAGTGGCTGGACCCACTGCGGCGCGTAGACGCCGACGAGCTGCCGCTTGACGCCGGCGGGATTGGAGAGCGGTCCGAGCAGGTTGAAGATCGTGCGGGTTCCGAGCTCGACGCGCGTCGGGCCGACATGACGCATGGCGGAATGATGCTGTTGGGCAAACATGAAGCCGACGCCAGCTTCGCGGATGCAGCGTGAAATCGCTTCCGGGCCGATATCGAGCTTGACGCCGAGGCAGGACAGCGCGTCGGCCGTACCGGACTTGGAGCTCAGCGCGCGATTGCCATGCTTGGCGACCGGGACGCCTGCGCCAGCGACGATCAGCGAGGCCAAGGTCGAGATATTGTAGGTGCCGGCGCCGTCGCCGCCAGTGCCGACGATATCGACGGCATTGGCCGGAGCATCGACCGGCAACATGCGGGCGCGCATGGCGGCAACCGCGCCGACGATTTCATCCACGGTTTCACCACGGACGCGCAGAGCCATAAGGAAGCCGCCAATCTGCGATGGCGTCGCCGCACCCGACATGATGATCTCGAAAGCCGCTCGTGCGTCTTCGCGGTTGAGTGCCTCGCCGGCGGCGACTTTGGCGACAAACGGTTTCAGATCACTCATCGGTTGTTTTCCTTGCCGCTTATCTCTGTGCCAAAGCCGTTTCGGCAAGCGTCTGATTGATCGAAACACCGTAGGCCGACTGCAGCGTCGAGACCATCTGGTCGAGAATGTCGTCGCCGCTGGCGCGGGCCATGGCCTGGATCTGGCGGCTGTCGTCCTCGAGCGCGTCGGTCGGGCCGTTGTTCTCGATCGAGGTGACACGCAACAGGATCTGACCGTCGCCACCGATACCGGCGGCGTTGGCAACGTGACCATCCGGACCGCTGAAGGCGGCAGCAACGGCGGCCGGGCTCAGGGCCGCGTCCGACGTCGACCGGGTCAATCCGGCCTTCGTTTCGACGGCAAGACCCAGTTCCGTCGCGATATCGGCGAGCGTCGCGCCCTTTTCGATGCGCTGCCTCAGCTCCGTGGCCTTGGTTGCGAGAGCCGTGCGCTGCTGTTCTGCGGTCCAGTCCGCTGCCACTTCGTCACGTGCTTCGTCGAGCGTGCGATCCCGTGCCGGAACCACTTCGTCGAGGTCGAACCAGACGTAGCCGTCACGGCCGATGTTCACCGGCAGCGTCTCGTCGCCCATCTGGGCCTTGAAGACTTCCTGCAGCAGAGCGTTCGGCTCGGGCAGACCAGCGACATCATCGCCGTTCATGTCCTTGCCGGTTGCGTCGATGCCATCAATGGTCGCAACCTTCAACTTTAGGGTCTCAGCCAGATCCTTGAGCGAGGCGCCGGAAGCACGCTCGTCCTCGATCTTGTCGTGAAGGCCGACAATTTCGCCCTGCGCGTTTGCCAGCGCAATTTCCTTGCGCAGTTCTTCCTTCACTTCATCGAAGCTGCGCACCGTTTCCGGACGGATGTTCGTCACGCGCAGGATCACGGGGCCGAAGGCGCCATCGACGACCGGCGAGGTGCCACCATTGGCGGCGATCGCAAAGGCGGCTTCGCCGATCTTGGCGTCCGGAACATTTGCAGGGGTGAACTCGCCGAGCAGAACGTCGGCCGGCGTCTTGCCTTCGGCCTTCACAAGGTCGTCGAAGGATGTGCCAGCCGTGAGTTTGGCTGCTGCAGCGTCCGCTGCCTCACGCGAGGGGAAGGCGAGCTGTTCGATCGTACGCAACGCTTCGGTGCGGAAGTTGTCCTTGCGCTTGTCGTAGTCGGCGCGGACGTCCGCATCGACGACGGTCGTCACATCGGCAAGATCTTCGGGCGCCAGCTTCAGGTAGGTGACCTTGCGGTATTCCGGCGCACGGTAGTTCGCCTTGCGGCTGTCATACCAGGGGGCAAGAATGTCATCGCCCGGCGCCTTTACCGGGTCGATGTTGGCGTTCGACAGCAGGACGTAGTCGATCGTGCGCTTTTCGTGACGGTAGGACGCGATCGCGTCGCTCAGCACCTTTGGTGCGATATAGCCGTCGGACAGGGCATCGACGATCTGCGAGCGCACGGCAACCTGGCTGCGGTTGTTGATGTAGTCCTGCTCGCGAAGGCCGGCGTTGCGCAGAACGCTGGAGAACGTCATGCGATCGAACTGGCCGTTGACGCTGTGGAAGGCCGGATCTTCGGCGATGAGCTTGGCCAGCCGGTCTTCCGAAAGTCCGAGGTTCATGTCGCCGGCGAGCTGGTCGAGGGCTGCACCCGCGACGAGCTGGGAATAGACCTGCTGCTCGATGCCGAACGCCTTTGCCTGCTGCGGCGTCAGGCGGGTGCCGAGCTGCCGGGAAACGAGTGCGAGCTGCCGCTCGTAAGCAAGCCGGAAGTCCGGCGCCTTGACCTTGACGTCACCGACGACGACCACGGCATCCGACTGGTTCGCGATCATCGATGTCGATGCGCCCCACACCATGAATGACAGCACGAGAATGACGAGCAGGCCTTTGACGACCCAGGTCTGGGCGGCTTTTCTCAGGAATTCGAGCATGGGGGCAGAAACCTCGTTGCAGTGCGGTGGCTGTTGGCCAAACGAGTTCGTTCCTTAAAACAAACGAAACAGGAAATGAAGGGCGCAATGGCGCAAATTGCGCGCCACCCGCAGATCACGGCAATTCAAGTGATTCGTCCGGACTTCGGGCCATCGGCAGCCGGGAGGCCCGGGCGAACTCTTTGCGATGCCGATCGCTATCGATGCGACGGCGCTAATGACAAAATTGGCGTCGGATTTATTAGCCGGCAACAGAAATTTGGCCGTCATACTGAGGAATTCGCCGTCGCTGGATTGAGATCGAAAACACTTCGGAACTATGGTTGTGTGTATCAGGCGGGGCGATTCATGCGGCCTCCGTGGAAAGACATGCCATGCAATCGACAATCGTTATGGTCAATCTGTTTGGGGCGGTGGCGCTGCTGCTGTTCGGCCTTTCCCTGGTCAAGGAAGGGGTCACGCGCGCCTTCGGGGCGAAGCTGCGGGCCGGCCTTGCTCGGGGCACGAGCGGGCCGACGCGGTCGTTCCTGACGGGGCTGTTCGCCACCCTTGCCCTGCAGAGTTCGACTGCGACGGCCTTGATGACCGCGTCCTTTGTGGAAAAGGGGCTGATCCGCTCACGCATGGCACAGATCGTCCTGCTCGGCGCCAATGTCGGCACGGCCGTTACAGCATGGATCGTGGCGACGGGTATCGAATGGCTGTCGCCGATGATCATTCTGGTCGGTGTGGTGCTGCATCGCGTCAGCCGGTCAAACGCACGACAGGGCCTCGGTGCGGCTTTCGTCGGCATTGGCCTGATGTTGCTGTCGCTGCATCTGCTTGGCCTTGCGACCGAGCCGATGCGCGAATCGGCGGCGCTGGCCGCATTCCTCGGCATGCTCGACAGTGCCTGGCCGGTGGCCTTGATCATATCGGCGGGCCTTGCCTTTGCGTCTTCATCCAGCCTCGCGGTGGTGATGCTGGTGCTCTCGCTTTCCACAGCAGGCGTTCTCTCCGTCGGGCTGACGGTGGCGCTGGTGCTCGGTGCCAATCTCGGCGGCGCGATCCCGCCTGTTATGGCGACACTGTCTTCGGCGCCGCCGGCCCGACGCGTGACGCTCGGCAACCTGGTGGTTCGCGGCATCGGCTGCCTGATCGCGCTGCCTCTGACCGGCGTCAGCGTCGAGTTTCTCCAAAGCTTGCCTTTGCCGAAGCAGAACCTGCCAGTGGACATCCATCTGGCGTTCAATCTTGCCGTCGCCGTCCTTGCCTGGCCGTTTGCCGGCCTCCTGTCGCGGCTGATGGCCCGCTTCATTCCCGACAGCGAGACCGACGAAACCGGTCCGCGCTATCTCGACGAGAACGTTCTGCACACACCGGTCATGGCCCTTTCGGGCGCCACGCGCGAAGTGCTGCGTGTCGGCGACCTGATCGAGATGATGCTGATCCGCGCCCAGACGGCCTTCAACAACAACGAACTCTCCGAGATCCGCGATGTCGGCAAGTTCGAGAAGCAGGTCGATCTGCTGCAGCAGGAAGTGAAGATCTTCCTGTCACGCCTAGGTCGTGATGGCCTGAGCCCGGAAGATGGGCGCCGCTCGATCGTGATCATCGACTATGCGATCAACCTCGAGCACATGGGCGACATCATCGAGAAGGGGTTGTGCGAACAGATCGGCAAAAAGGTCAACAACGGCCTGAAATTCTCCGAGGACGGCTATCAGGAGCTCAAAAGTCTCTTCAACCTGACGATCGACAATCTGCGCGTCGCCCAGACAATTTTCGTCACCCGCAACGCCGATCTCGCCCGGCAATTGATCGAGGTGAAAGTCAATGTTCGGCATATGGAAAAGCGATCAGCCGAACGTCATATCGAGCGGTTGCGCGACGGACGGCTCGAAAGCCTGCAGACCAGTTCGCTGCATCTCGACATGCTGCGCGACTTGAAGCGCATCAACGCCCACATCGCCTCCGTCGCCTATCCGATCCTTGAGGAGAATGGGCTCCTGACAGAGAGCAGATTGCGACCGCCGGCGTGATCGTCAAGAACCGGTGGCCGCTGCGCCGGAGCTGCCGGCGTTAAGGCCGTTCCGCACGAACGCGTCGTAACATGGCGTGAGCTTGATGCGTGTGCGGCCGGCCTCGAGGCTTGGCAGGTAAAGCGCCAGGAGCGTCCTGTTGACATTCGTCGTCGGGCAGGTCGGCACGAGGGCGATGTCGACGGCGGCGACCGCGGTGCGGACGTCTTGATCCGGCTCCGGGATCGCGCGGAATGGATCTGCGCCGATGGCGACATGCTTCGGCGCGTGGCGATCCATCAGCCAGGGAAACGGATTGGCGAAGTCGATGTTGAAGATCGTGTCGAAGCGAACGCCATTGGCATCCTCATAGGCGCGCAATGCATCGATCGCATTGTCGACATTCGTCAGCCAGCCCGCTTGAAAGTCGAAGTCGCTATAGAACAGGAATGACGGCAACTCGCCTTGATCTGCCAGGGCTTCGAAGGCGCCCGGTTCGGCGATGTAGGTGTTGCGCATCCGCTCGGCTCGCGCGGCGACGATCGGGCGGACGTTGACGGCCCCCATGGTTTTCAGGTTGCGGCTTTCGATCCTGATATTGTTGGCGGCGCCGACCCAGGCGCGTGCACTCTTCTGGACGACGACAGTCATCGGTGGCAGTGCCGCAGCGATGGCGAGCAGCCAAACCGCGATTGTCTGCCGTTTGGCCTTGCCCTTCGTGGCGTAGTCGAGAGCGATCCGGAGAAGCAGCGGGTAGAGGAAGATGAAGGCCTGGCTGCCAGTGTTCTGGCTTTCGAACAGGATGCCTGCCACGACAAAGGTGCCAAGCCAGAAGAAATCCTGATCGAAAAACCTGCCGAGGGCGGCGATCGAAGGCCGTCGGTACGCATCCTCCAACAACGAGACGAAAGTAGGCCGGTCGGCAAAGAACAGGGTCAGGCAGAGAACGCCTGCCGGCACCAACAGACCGGCATTCAGCGATACGGCCTGTAGCAGGCGCGTCAGCAGGATCCCGTCATTAACGTCGAGCAACGCCAGAATGTCGCCGACATAGGCCGATACTGCGCCGATGGACAGTTCGATAACGGCAAGGATGCCAAAGAAGATCAGAGCTGCCACGACCGCTGAGCGCAGGCTGAGCCGTCCGGCGGCAAACGCCGTCAGGCATAGAATGACGCCGGCGACGGCTCCGGTGACCTTTACAAAGAAAAGCGCGATCATCGCGCCGGCTGCAACTGCGATGAGGATGCGTGGGTTGCGGACGTAGATGAGCGCTGCGGCCAACACATAGAGCAATTGGCAGACCTGGCGGTTGTAGATGCCAAACCCATCCGAACCCGGATAGGGGTAGAAGTCGCCGGTGTTGAACGGGAGTACGGAAAAGAGAAGGAACGGCAACAGTATGGCGTAGGCCAGCGTTCGTGAACGCTTCTGGAGGTCGAACGTGACAAGGCCGATCAACGGCCCGGTGACGACGAGAAGGCACCAGCTGGCCAGCAACAGGGGGTGGCCGCTCGGGAAGGCAGACTGCAAGGCGGCAAAGAGATAGTAACCCAGTGCACCAACCGGCGCGAAGAAGTCGACCGATGGGATCTGGCCGTCGCCAAGCCGGTTGGCGGCGTCGAGATAGAGATAGTGATCCCAGAACATTGGCCCTATCGGCTGCGGGATCGTGACGGTCAGAAGCAACGAGAGCAGGACGAGCGCCAGAGCGAGTGCCGCGAGTGGCGAGCAAACGGCGGCTAGAATGGTATTGGCCGGCTTTGCCGCTGCGTCGAGATCGGTGCTGGCATGCATTGCGGCTTCTCTCCCCGGGGGAGCGATGCACGCGCATGGGTTGTCGAGGCAGGCTCCGCTTCTTCTTATGCCATCATCGGGTTTTAAGCGGGTTAACGTGACGTGATTGTGCGAGTTATGCTTCCCGCAATATGTTGCTGATAAACGAGGGTCGAATCGGGCGACCCGTTTGGCCCTTCAAGAAAAAGACCAAGGAGATCATTGGATGGAACGGAGTTGCCTGGCGATTGTACTGGCTGCGGGTGAAAGCACGCGGATGAAGTCGTCGATGTCGAAGGTGCTGCATCCGGTGGCCGGTCGGCCGATGATCGCCCATGTGGTTGCGGCGCTTTCGAGTGCCGCGATCTCCGACGTGGCTCTCGTAGTCGGTCGTGACGCCGATGCCGTTTCGAGCGCCGCCGCGATCGGTGGCGTATCGATCGCCTCGTTCCTCCAGAAGGAGCGCCTCGGCACGGGACACGCGGTTCTGGCGGCGCGCGAAGCGATCGCCAAAGGTTTTGATGACATCCTGGTTATCTTTGGTGACACGCCGTTGATCACGCCCGGGCCGCTCAAGGCAGCGCGCGATGGCCTGGCCGCCGGCAACGATGTGGTCGTTATCGGTTTTGAGGCTGCCGACCCTTCCGGTTATGGCCGGCTGATCGTGGAAGATGGCGCGCTGATCGCGATCCGCGAGCACAAGGATGCAACCGAGGAAGAGCGCCGCATCACCTATTGCAACGGCGGGCTTATGGCGATCGATGGTCGCAAGGCGATCGATCTGCTCGACCGCATCGGCAATGACAACGTCAAGGGTGAATACTACCTGACAGACCTGGTCGAGATTGTGCGGGCGATCGGCGGTCGCGCCATTGCGGTCGAGGCGCCGGAAGAAGAGCTGACCGGCTGCAACACTCGCGCCGAACTCGCCTTTATCGAGCGGCTCTGGCAGGAGCGCCGCCGTCACGAGCTGATGCTATCAGGCGTGTCGATGATTGCGCCGGAGACTGTTTTCCTTGCCTGGGACACAGAGCTGCAACAGGACGTGCTGATCGAGCCGAACGTCGTCTTCGGCCCGGGCGTTCGGGTCGAGAGTGGCGCCATCATCCATGCGTTCTCGCATCTGGAGGGAGCGACGGTGCGCTCTGGCGCGACGGTCGGTCCTTATGCGCGGCTGCGGCCCGGCGCCGATCTTGGCGAGAAGTCGAAGGTCGGCAATTTCTGCGAGGTCAAGAAGGCGGAAATCGGGGCCGGTGCCAAGGTCAATCACCTGACCTATATCGGCGATGCCTTCGTCGGCGCCGGATCCAACATCGGAGCCGGCACGATCACCTGCAACTATGATGGCGTGAACAAGCACGAGACCCGCATCGGCGAAAATGCCTTCGTCGGCTCGAATTCCTCGCTGGTGGCGCCGGTGACGATTGGCGATGGCGCATTGGTCGCCTCCGGCAGCGTCATCACCGAGGATGTGCCGGCCGATGCCGTTGCCTTCGGCCGTGCGCGCCAGGAGATCAAGCCGGGCAGGGCGCGTGTCTTGCGCGAGCGCTACGAAGCAGTCAAGGCCGCCAAAAAGGCGGCCAAGGCTGCTGGATAGAGGCCGCGTTAAATACTGAAACCGAAAGTGAAATCGGGGCGGATTGCCTCGTCCGGCAAATGCGTTACCAAGGCAGCGCGCCGGGCGGGACTTCCGCCCTGTCGATTGGGGCGTCGAAACGGCGCGGGACGAATTCGGAGACGACTATGTGCGGAATTGTTGGCATCGTTGGGAACCAGCCGGTCTCGGAGCGGTTGGTCGATGCGTTGAAGCGCCTGGAATACCGCGGCTACGATTCGGCCGGTGTTGCGACCATCCACGCCGGTGCGCTTGAGCGGCGCCGGGCGGAGGGCAAGCTGGTCAATCTGGAGAGCCGCCTGCGCGAAGAGCCGCTGGCCGGCACAATCGGCATTGCCCACACACGCTGGGCGACGCATGGTGCACCGACCGAGCGCAACGCCCATCCGCATTTTACCGACGGCGTTGCCGTGGTCCACAACGGCATCATCGAGAATTTTTCCGAGCTGAAGGACGAACTGATCGCCTGTGGGGCTAAGTTCGAGACGCAGACCGACACCGAAGTCGTGGCGCATCTCCTGGCGAAGTTTCGTCGCGACGGCCTTGGCCGGCGCGAGGCCATGCATGCGATGCTGAAGCGTGTCACCGGCGCCTACGCGCTGGCCGTCCTCTTCCAGGACGATCCCTCGACCATCATGGCTGCCCGCAACGGCCCGCCGCTGGCGATCGGCCATGGCAAGGGCGAGATGTTCTTAGGCTCAGACGCAATCGCTCTGTCGCCCTTTACCAACGAGATCACCTATCTGGTCGATGGCGACTGGGCGGTGATCGGTGCCAATGGCGCCCATATCTTCGATCTCGCCGGCAATGCCGTCGATCGCCCGCGACAGATCTCGATGGCGGCTGCCTACATGATCGACAAAGGCAACCACCGGCACTTCATGGAAAAGGAAATCTACGAGCAGCCGGAGGTGATCTCGCATGCGCTCGGCCACTACATCGACTTTGCCGAAAACCGGGTGAAGGCGCCCACGGATGCGATCGATTTTGCCGGCGTGCCGAGCCTCGCAATCTCCGCCTGCGGCACCGCCTACCTCGCCGGTCTTGTCGGCAAGTACTGGTTCGAGCGTTACGCCCGCCTGCCGGTCGAGATCGACGTCGCCTCCGAGTTTCGCTACCGCGAAATCCCGCTGTCGCCGCAGTCGGCAGCCTTGTTCATCTCGCAGTCGGGCGAAACCGCTGACACGCTGGCGTCGCTTCGCTACTGCAAGGATCACGGACTGAAGATCGGTGCCGTCGTCAACACCCGCGAATCGACCATCGCGCGCGAATCCGACGCCGTGTTTCCGATTCTTGCCGGGCCTGAGATCGGGGTCGCCTCGACCAAGGCGTTCACCTGCCAGCTGGCGGTACTGGCGGCCTTGTCGATCGGCGCCGGCCGCGCCCGCGGCACGGTGTCTGCCGACGAGGAACAGGCACTCGTTCGCCATCTGACGGAAATGCCGCGCATCATGGGCCAGGTTCTGAACGCCATCCAGCCGAAGATCGAGATGCTGTCGCGCGAGCTGTCGAAGTGCCGGGACGTGCTTTACCTCGGTCGTGGCACCAGCTTCCCGCTGGCGATGGAAGGCGCGCTGAAGCTCAAGGAAATCTCCTACATCCACGCCGAAGGTTATGCCGCTGGCGAACTGAAGCACGGGCCGATCGCGTTGATCGACGAAAACATGCCGGTCATCGTCATCGCCCCGCACGACCGCTTCTACGAGAAGACCGTGTCGAACATGCAGGAAGTGGCAGCTCGCGGCGGACGGATCATCCTGATCACGGACGAGAAGGGCGCAGCCGCTTCGAAGCTCGAGACGATGGCGACGATCGTGCTGCCGAACGTCGACGAGATCATCGCGCCGATGATCTTCTCGCTGCCGATCCAGCTGCTCGCCTACCATACCGCCGTGTTCATGGGCACCGATGTCGACCAGCCCCGTAACCTCGCAAAGTCGGTCACGGTCGAATGATCACCATCCGGTCGGAAAGTGCGGGCGACGAGCAGGCGATCCACGACGTGACGGCCGCCGCCTTCAAGGATCACCCGCACAGCGACCAGA
Organism: Ensifer sp. GW823-FHT05D09; assembly: GCF_058795755.1. Lineage (NCBI taxonomy): Bacteria > Pseudomonadati > Pseudomonadota > Alphaproteobacteria > Hyphomicrobiales > Rhizobiaceae > Ensifer > Ensifer sp. GW823-FHT05D09. The sequence goes on from NZ_JBXAIA010000002.1 coordinate 316,666, forward strand.
GCGAGCCTTTCATCATCGAGCGCCTTCGAGAGCAGGGCGCTCTGACGCTCTCGCTCGTGGCCGAAGACGAAGGCCACATCGTCGGCCATGTCGCCTTCTCGCCAGTGACGCTCACCCCGCCGGTCGCAGGCTGGTTCGGGCTCGGTCCTGTCGCCGTTTTGCCGGACCATCAGACGAAGGGCGTTGGCAGCCGGCTGATCCGCGAGGGGCTCGCAATGCTTGCCGGCGACGGTGCGGCTGGCTGCGTGGTCATGGGCGACCCCGACTATTACCAAAAGTTCAGATTCGGACACGAATCTTCGCTTGTATTCCCGGGTTGTGCGCCGCAATATTTCATGGCGCTGGCCTTCTCCGGCGCGGTGCCTGAAGGCACGGTTGCCTATCATCCGGCGTTCGGCGCCGAGTGAGGTTTAAACGGACGAGGCATGAGCGAAAATTCGAAGAGCGGCTATATTGCGACCCGGTTGCGGAACTATTTCCTGACAGGGCTGATCATCTGCGCGCCGCTGGCAATCACTGTCTGGCTGGTCCGCACCTTCATCGAATGGGCCGATGGATGGGTGAAGCCCTATCTGCCGAATTTCTATAACCCGGACACCTATTCGCCGGTGGCCATTCCCGGTTTCGGCCTGCTGGTCGCGCTCATCGTCATCACCCTGGTCGGCTTCCTCACCGCCAATCTGGTCGGGCGCTCGATCGTTGCCTTCGGCGAATCCCTCGTCAGCCGGACGCCGCTGGTTCGCACCATCTACAAATCGCTGAAGCAGATCTTCCAGACGGTGCTGCAGGAGCAATCGTCCTCGTTCAAGAAGGCGGGGCTGATTGAATATCCGAGCCCCGGCCTCTGGTCGCTCGTCTTCATCGCCACGGATGTCAAAGGCGAGGTCGCCGCCAAATTCTCCGAACGCGGCATGGACATGGTGACCGTGTTCCTGCCGCCGACGCCTATCCCGACCGCCGGCTTCCTGCTGTTCGTTCCGCGCGACAAGATCATCCCGCTTGAAATGAGCGCCGAGGATGCGGCCAAGCTATTGATTTCCGGCGGCCTCGTTGCTCCGGATTACAAGCCGCTGGCCAACGCGCCGCCGCGCAAGATCGCCCAGCAGAAAACCGCCTGACGCGTCAGCCGGCGCGCAGAAATCGGATCGCCTCGTCGCGGCGGTGCAGATAGAGCAGGGTCCTCAGCGCTTCACCGCGAGGTGATGTCAGGTCCGGATCCCGCTCGATCATGTAGGCGGCGTCCTTGCGGGCGATTTCGAGCAGGTCGCCATGTGCTTCGAGGCTGGCGATGCGAAAGCCGGGCGTGCCCGACTGGCGCGTTCCCAGCAATTCGCCCTCGCCACGCAGCTTCAGGTCTTCCTCGGCGATCAGAAATCCGTCCTCGCTGTCGCGCAGGATCGAAAGCCGCGCCCGACCGGTCTCTCCGAGCGGGCTCTTGTAGAGCAGGATGCAGGTTGAGGCCTCGTCGCCACGACCGACGCGGCCGCGCAACTGGTGCAATTGCGCCAGCCCGAAGCGCTCCGCGTGTTCGATCACCATGATGGTCGCGTCCGGTACGTCGACGCCGACTTCGACGACGGTGGTGGCAACAAGCAGGCGGATCTCGCCATTCTTGAAGGCGAGCATGACGGCGTCCTTCTCCGCGCCGTTCATGCGACCGTGGACGAGGCCGACATCGCTGCCAAAGCGTTTGGACAGACCCTGGTAACGCTCATCCGCCGACATGACGTCGATCGCTTCGGATTCCTCCACGAGCGGGCAGATCCAGTAGGCCTTCTTGCCCTCCTTGAGGGCCGCTGCGAGACGATCGACGATCTCGTCGGTCCGTTCGGTCGGGATGGTAACCGTCTGGATCGGCTTTCGCCCGGCCGGCTTTTCCGTCAGCTTGGAAACGTCCATGTCGCCGAAAGCCGCGAGCACGAGCGTGCGCGGGATCGGCGTGGCGGTCATGACAAGCATATGCGGTGAGATGCCCTTGGCAGTGAGGCGCAGACGCTGGTGGACACCGAAGCGATGCTGTTCGTCGACGACCGCAAGGGTGAGTTCCCGATAGTTCACGGTGTCCTGGAATAGGGCATGAGTGCCGACCACGATCCGTGTTTCGCCGGACGCGATGCGTTCGAGGATGGCATCGCGCTCCTTGCCCTTGGTGCGCCCGGTCAACACATCCATGGTGATACCAGCGGGAGCCGCCATTTTCGACAGCGTTGCGAAATGCTGCCGCGCGAGGATTTCCGTCGGGGCCATCAGCACGGCCTGGCCGCCCGATTCGACCGCCGCCAGCATTGCCATCAGCGCGACCATGGTCTTGCCGGAACCGACGTCGCCCTGCAGCAGACGAAGCATCCGCTCGTCCCCGGCCATGTCCTTGAGGATGTCGGCAATCGCGGTCGACTGGCTCGCTGTCAGCGAGAAGGGCAGTGCGGCGATGACGGGGCCCGAGAGCTTGCCGGTCGCATGCACCGGCGTGCCGGCAACCTTTCGGAGGCGCTGGCGAACGAGGGCGAGAGAGAGCTGGCCGGCCAGGAATTCGTCATAGGCGAGACGCCGACGCGCCGGCGCCTGCGGGTCGATATCCGTGGCGTCGCGCGGCTCATGCAGGGCACGAAAGCTGTCGGCCGCACTTTGAAAACCCTGCTTGGAAGCGAGTGTGTCGTCGATCCACTCGGGCATCTCAGGGACGCGGGCAACCGCCGCCTCGATCGATTTGCGCAGGATGCGAGCCGAAAGCCCGGCCGTCAGCCCGTAGACGGGCTCGACGAGCGGCAAGTTGTCCGCCTCGCTTGCCTTGACCATATAATCGGGGTGAACCATCGATGGCCGGCCGTTGAACCAGTCGACCTTGCCGCTGACGATCACCGTTTCGTCGACCGGTAGCGATTTTTCCAGCCAGTTGCCTTTGACGCGGAAGAAGGTGAGCGCCAGTTCACCGGTGTCATCATGCAGGAAGATGCGGTAGGGCAGGTTCTGCTTGCCGGGCGGCGGTGGCTGGTGGCGATCGACGCGGCCAGTGATCGTCACCACGACGCCTTGCGGCGCATTGGCGATTCCAGGCTGCTGCCGTCGATCGATCAGCGAATGCGGGGCGTGGAAAACCAGGTCGACGACACGGCAGTCTTCGATGGTTTCACGGCCAAGAAGTCGGGCATACAGCTCGCCGATCTTCGGACCGATACCGGGCAAAGTGTTCAGCGGTGAAAAGAGCGGGTCGAGCAGGGCAGGGCGCATGGCGATGAAATTGCGACGACAATTCGGAGTTTGGCAAGGCTGACAATCATCTATTCAGCGTTTATAGAGCGCAGTGACGAAAAACCGTACCCCCCGCGGACGGCAGGAAGGAACTCCCATGACTGGCATCTCACGCACCAGCGCCGATCTCGATCCGCGTCGCCGCCGGATCCTGTTTCGCGCCTGGCATCGCGGCATCCGCGAAATGGACCTCGTCCTCGGACAGTTCGCTGAAGCCGAGCTTCCCGGCCTCTCCGAGGTCGAACTGGACGAGCTTGAGATCATTATGGCCGAGGAAGACAACGATCTCGTCAAGTGGATCATCGGCGAACAGCCGGTGCCCGAGCGTTACCAGACGCCGATGTTTACGCGCATCGCCGCTTACCGCCCCGATTTCGAGCGGCTCCCCGAAGAGATGAAGTAGACCGATGCTGGCTGGCCTTGACCCGAAGAAGATTGTAGCGGCAACGCGTGAAGTCACGATTGGCCCGGTTCCTTCAGGCGCCGAGGCGCTGGTGCTGGCCGATCTCGCCCGGGCCGGCACACCAGTTGCCTACATTCTCTCAGACGGCCAGCGTATCGCCGATCTGGAGCAGGTCCTCGGCTTCGTCGCCCCCGATATCCCGGTTCTGACACTGCCCGGATGGGACTGCCTTCCCTATGACCGTGTCTCGCCGAGCGCCGATACCTCGGCGCGCCGGCTTGCGGCGCTGAGCGCCCTGATCGCCCACCGCAAGAAGCCGCATGCGGCAATCGTGCTGGTGACGGTCAATGCTGCCTTGCAGAAGATTTCGCCGCAGGATGTGATCGAGAGCCTTGCCTTCTCCGCGCGCCCAGGCAACCAGGTGCGCATGGACGATGTGGCCGCGCGGCTGGAGCGCAACGGTTTCGAGCGTGTGGCGACAGTCCGTGAAGTCGGCGAATACGCCGTGCGCGGCGGCATTCTCGACGTCTTCGTTCCGGGCAGCGGCGATCCTCTGCGGCTCGACTTCTTCGGCGATACGCTCGAGACCATCCGCTCCTTCGATCCGGCGAGCCAGCGCACGACCGGTCAGGTCCGTTCCCTCGACCTCAATCCGATGAGCGAAGTGTCGCTGACGCCGGAAACGATCAGCCACTTCCGCACGCGTTATCTCTCGCTGTTCGGTGCGACGACCCGCGATGACGCGCTCTATCAGGCCGTCTCGGAGGGGCGTCGCTATGCCGGCATGGAGCATTGGCTGCCGCTGTTCTACGATCGCCTCGAGACCGTCTTCGACTACCTCCAGGGTTTTCGCATCGTTACCGACCATTTGGCACGGGAAGCCGCCGCTGAACGGTCGAAGCTCATTCTCGATTATTATGACGCCCGCCACACGGCGGCATCGCCGGGCAAGTCGCTGGCGACACAGGGCACGCCCTATAAGCCGGTGCCGCCGGAATTCCTGTATCTGAATGCCGAAGGTTTTGCGGCTGCGCTCGCCGAACGCAACGCCGTTCGCCTGACGCCCTTCAGCGAGCAGGAGGGAGAAGCCCGACAAGTCGTGACCGTCGATGCGCGTCAGGGCGTGCGCTGGGCAAAGGCAGCCGGTGAAGGCGAGGCGGAGGGCGATCGCGTCAATGTCTTCGACCAGGCGGTGAAATACATCGCCGAAAAGCGCTCGCAAGGCTCGAAGGTCATCGTCTCTGGCTGGAGCGAGGGGTCTCTCGACCGCCTGCTGCAGGTGCTGGTCGAGCATGGTCTCGGCAACATCCGCCAGATCAAGGCGCTAGCAGAGGTCAAGACGCTGAAGCCGGGCGAGGCTGCGTCCGCGGTCCTCAGCCTTGAAGCGGGTTTCGAGACGGGCGATCTCGTCGTCATTGGCGAGCAGGACATTCTCGGCGACCGCATGGTGCGCCGCTCCAAGCGGCGCAAGCGCGGCGCCGATTTCATTGCCGAGGTCGCGGGTCTCGATGAAGGCAGTTACGTCGTCCATGCCGAACACGGCATTGGCCGTTTCGTCGGACTGCGCACGATCGAAGCAGTCGGGGCGCCGCACGATTGCCTTGAGCTCGTCTATGCCGACAACGCCAAACTCTTCCTTCCGGTCGAAAACATCGAGCTCCTGTCGCGCTACGGCTCGGAGGGGACGGATGCGATCCTCGACAAGCTCGGCGGCGTCGCTTGGCAGGCCCGCAAGGCCAAGCTCAAGAAGCGCCTGCTCGACATGGCCGGTGGCCTCATCCGCATCGCCGCCGAGCGCCACACCCGACATGCGCACGTGCTTGTGGCGCAGGATGGTGTCTACGACGAATTCGTCGCCCGCTTCCCTTATGACGAAACCGAGGATCAGTTGAACTCGATCGATGCCGTCCGGGAAGATCTCGGTAGCGGTCGGCCGATGGACCGGCTCGTCTGCGGCGACGTCGGTTTCGGCAAGACGGAGGTTGCGCTGCGTGCGGCCTTCATCGCCGCTATGAACGGGGTCCAGGTTGCCGTTGTCGTGCCGACGACGCTACTGGCTCGGCAGCATTTCAAGACATTCACGGAGCGCTTCCGTGGCCTGCCGATCCGCATCCAGCAAGCGTCTCGGCTCGTCGGCTCCAAGGAGTTGGCGCTGACCAAGAAGGAAGTGGCCGAAGGCAAGACCGACGTCGTCGTCGGAACCCACGCCCTGCTCGGAACGTCGGTCAACTTCGCCAATCTCGGCCTGCTCATCATCGACGAGGAGCAGCACTTCGGCGTCAAGCACAAGGAACGGCTGAAGGACCTGAAGTCGGACGTGCATGTGCTGACGCTGTCGGCAACGCCAATCCCGCGGACGCTGCAACTGGCGTTGACGGGCGTGCGCGAACTGTCGTTGATCACGACGCCGCCTGTCGACCGCATGGCGGTGCGCACCTTCATCTCACCTTTCGATGCGCTGGTGATCCGCGAAACCCTGATGCGCGAGCATTATCGCGGCGGCCAGAGCTTCTATGTCTGCCCGCGCCTCAGCGACCTCTCCGAAATCCACGACTTCCTGAAATCCGATGTGCCGGAGCTGAAGGTGGCTGTGGCGCACGGCCAGATGCCGGCAACGGAACTGGAAGACATCATGAACGCCTTCTATGAAGGGCGTTACGACGTGTTGCTGTCGACGACTATCGTCGAATCCGGTCTTGACGTGCCGACGGCCAATACCCTGATCGTGCATCGCGCCGACATGTTCGGCCTGGCACAGCTCTATCAGCTGCGCGGCCGTGTTGGCCGCTCGAAGGTGCGCGCCTTCGCGCTGTTCACGCTGCCCGTCAACAAGACGCTGACGGCAACGGCCGAGCGGCGGCTGAAAGTCCTGCAGTCGCTCGACACACTCGGCGCCGGTTTCCAGCTGGCAAGCCATGATCTCGACATCCGCGGGGCCGGCAACCTGCTCGGCGAGGAACAGTCCGGCCACATCAAGGAGGTCGGCTTCGAGCTCTACCAGCAGATGCTCGAAGAGGCCGTCGCTGAGCTCAAGGGCGAGGAAGAGGTTCACGACACCGGCTGGTCACCGCAGATCTCCGTAGGTACCCCGGTGATGATCCCGGAACACTACGTACCGGATCTGCATCTGCGACTTGGCCTTTACCGCCGGCTTGGCGAATTGACGGATCTGAAAGAGATAGATGGCTTCGGCGCCGAGATGATCGACCGGTTCGGCCCGCTCCCGATCGAGGTGCAGCATCTGCTGAAGATCGTCTACATCAAGTCGCTCTGCCGCACGGCCAATGTCGAAAAGCTCGATGCCGGGCCGAAGGGTGTGGTCGTGCAGCTTCGCAACAAGGAATTCCCAAACCCGGCAGCGCTGGTCGGCTACATCGCCAAGCAGGGCACGCAGGCGAAGATCAGGGCCGATCACAGCATCTTCTTCCAGCGCGAATTGGTGACGCCGGAAAAGCGCCTTTCGGGCGCGGCGATAGTGATGACGCAACTCGCAGGGCTGGCGAAGCAGGCTTGATCGCCTCCGCGCCGCCGCTCCAGGTGGCGGCGCGCGTATCGATGCAGAAGATTATGCCGTGGCTTTCATCTGCGCGATTTCGCGCAGTGCATTGCTGAGCACGTCGACCGACTGCGCACCCATCACGGCATATTGCCCGTCGATGATGAAACAGGGCACGCCGGTTACGCCCATTTCACGCGCCATGCCGATCTCTTCTTTTACTGCGTCCTTGTCGGCATCCGAGTTGAGGAGCGCTGCGATAACGGGCCGGTCGAGGCCGGCCTCAGCTGCGATGTCGAGCAGCACCGCGGGATCGCCGACATTGCGGCCTTCCTCGAAGTTGGCCTTGAAGAGCAGGCTGACGACGGCCGACTGTGCCGCATCGCCATGGGTCGCCGCCCAGCGGATGAGGCGGTGCGCATCGAGCGTGTTCGGGCTGATCTTCACGGCATCGAAATTGAAGGCGATGCCATCGGCATGGCCGAGTGCGTTCAGCGATTCATGCGCCCGGTCGACGGCGGCCTGGCCGCCGAGCTTGGCGGCGAGATGCTGCTTGTGGTCCACACCTTCAGGCGGCAGGTCGGGGTTGAGCTGATAGGGGCGCCACTGCACCGCGACCTGCAGCTCAGCGCCGACATTGGCGATCGCCTGGTCGAGCCTCGCCTTTCCCAGATAGCACCACGGGCAGACGACGTCGGAGACGATATCGATGCTGACGGTTTGCATGATGTGGGGTGCCTTTCCTGTTGGATAAAGCTGCGAGATAAGCCGGTTCGATCCGGCTTTCAATGCGTTACCAAAAGGGAACCATCCCTTTACTGTACGTTCTCGTCCCACCAGGCGGGCAGCTGGTAGCCATAGAGCGGAACCGCCTCCGGCCGTCCGATATGCTTGCGCCGGGCGACCCATTGCGCATCCAGGTGGTAGAGCGGCACAAGGTAGGAATTGTTGACCAGCAACCGGTCGTGCGCACGAACGGCTGCGGTGAAGTCCTCTGTCGTTCTGGCCTGCAGGATGTTTTCGACCATGCGGTCGACTTCCTTGTCCGCAACGCCGGCGAAGTTGTCGCTTCCCTGGCGATCGCGCGACTGCGAGGTCCAGCGGCCGACCTGTTCGATGCCAGGCGACAGCGTGGACGGGAACGACTTGATGATGACGTCGTAGTCAAACGATTGGCTGCGTTGCTGATACTGCGAATCGTCGACGGTGCGCACCGAGGCCTTGATGCCAAGCGGTGCCAGGAAGCGCTGGTAGGCGAGGGCGATTTTCTCCTGGCCGGCGTTCTGGCTCATGATCTCGAAGGCGAGCGGCGCGCCGTTGGCGTCAACCATCTTGCCGTCCTTGATCTGATAGCCGGCCTCGCGCAGCAGGGAGACGGCCACGCGCAGCACGTTGCGGTCGCGCCCCGATGCATCCGTCACCGGCAGGCGATAGGTGCCGTCGAGGATTGCCGGGTTGATGTGCTCGCGTGCATCGCCGATCAAACCGAGTTCACGGTCGTCGGCAGCGGCACCCAGAAACGAAAGCGTCGAGTTCTGCCAGTAGCTCTGGGTGCGGGTGTAGGCGCTGTCGAACAGGTTCTTGTTTACCCACTCGAAGTCGAAGACCAGCGCCAAGCCCTGGCGGAGCTTGAGGTTGTCGAACATCGGTTTGCGTGTGTTGAAGACGATGCCGAGCATGCCGGAGGGCGTCTTCGGGGTGAATGTTTCCTTGACGACGTCTCCGGAGCGAACCGCAGGAAAGTCGTAGCCGCGGGCCCATTTGGTGGCGCTGCCTTCGGGATAGATGTCGATCTCGCCCTTCTTGAAGGCTTCGAACAGCGAATTCTCCTGCAGGAAGTACTCGACGGAGATCTCGTCGTAATTGTCGAAGCCGACCTTGGAAGGAAGGGTCTTTGCCCAATAGTCCGGGTTGCGGCGGTAGACGATGCGTTCGCCGGGCTTTACCTCGGCAACGCGATAAGGGCCTGAACCAAGCGGGGCTTTAAGTGTCGTCTGGTCAAACGTCGCCACATCGGTCGCGTGTTTCGGCAGGACCGGAGACAGCCCAAGCAGCAGCGGCAGTTCGCGATCGGCGTCTTCGGTGAAGGTGAAACGGACGCTGAGGTCGCCGACCTTCTCGAGCTTGGCCACCTTCGCCATGCGGTTGGCAAAGGGCACGCGCCCCTTGTCGCGCATCAGTTCAAAGGTGAAGATGACATCGTCTGCGGTTACCGGCTGCCCGTCGGCCCAGCGCGCGGCCGGATTGATATTGAACTGAATGAACGTCCGGTCGTCGTCCCATTCCACCGACTGGGCCAGCAGACCGTACATGGTGAAGGGTTCGTCGCGGGAGCGCTGCATCAGTGATTCGTAGACGAGATTGCCGTATTCCGGATCCCACATACCGCGCGCCGTCGTGCGCATGCTCTTCAGGATGAACGGATTGAGGCTGTCGAAGGTCCCGACCACGCCGTAGGAGATCTTGCCGCCCTTCTTCACATCGGGATTGACGTACGGGAAATGCTTGTAGTCCGCCGGCAGCGCGGGCTCGCCATGCATGGAAATGGCGTGTACGGGAGCGGCCATCGCGGCATCGCCAAATGCGGTTGCGGCCAACAGGATGGCCAGACCGGAAAGAATTGTGCGCAACGTTATCTCCAGTGAAGTGGCAAATGGCCGATTCCCGGCACGTTACCAATGCCGGTCGACAATTCCAACCGACGCTATACCCAAATTCCGGCGGGCAAGAGGTCAAAAAAAAGCAAGAAACACTGGATAAACCGCACGAGCCAATGTAACAGGTGTTTCCGGAAACGGGGTCATGCATTTGCCTTATTTGGCCAACAGGACAACGGCGGCTGACGATACTCACCTGCGGAACGAATTGTTCCGTTACCGGATTTCAGGAGACGGAATCACAATGTTCTTCAAGTCGAACTTCACCAAACGTGCGGGTCTGGCAACGCTGGCGCTCTCGGTAGCAGCTGCGGGCGTCCCGGGCGTCGCATCTGCCCAGCAGGCTGGTGGCAAGCCTCCGCAGGGTTGGTTCAAGGTCTGCACCAAGCAGGAAGACAACGATGTCTGCATCGTTCAGAACCTCTTGACGGCAAACAACGGTCAGCTCCTGACCGCAGTTGGCCTCATCACCGTATCGGGCAAGGTCAACCGCAAGGTTCTGCAGGTTTCCGTGCCGTCCGCGCGACTGATCCCGACCGGCGTCCAGATGCAGATCGACGGCGGCAAGCCGGTGAAGCTCGACTACGCTATCTGCATGCCGGACAAGTGCGTGGCTGAAGCTCCGCTGTCTGACCAGCTGATCGCAAGCCTGAAGAAGGGCAATGAGGTGGTCTTCACCTCCGTCAACTTCCAGCGCGCACCGAACCCGATCAAGATGGGTCTTGAAGGCTTTACCGGTATTTTCGACGGCGAGCCGATCGAGCAGTCGCAGCTTGAAGAGCGTCAGCGCCTGCTGCAGGAAGAAATGCAGAAGAAGGCTGAAGACGCGCGCAAGAAGCTTGAAGAGGCCCAGAAGGCCGCCAAGCAGAACTAAGCGCTTCGGCTCTTTCGAGAATAAAAGAAACGCCCGGACGATGTCCGGGCGTTTTTCATTTGAGCGAGTGCCGACGGCGCGGTTTCCAGAGTATCCCCAGTGCGTTTATCCGAACGCACGGCCCTTAGTGGCGGAACGTGACCTTGGGCTTGTAGTGCCCGATATCGTCCTTTTCGAACAGGGCGTCGACCTGAGCGTGGCGGATCGGCCGATCGCTCTCGTCGGAAACCAGGTTCTGCTCGGACACGTAGGCGACATACTCGCTGTCGTCGTTCTCGGCGAACAGGTGGTAGAAGGGTTGATCCTTGCTTGGGCGGATCTCCTGCGGAATGGCATTCCACCACTCCTCGGTGTTTGCGTATTCCGGGTCGACGTCGAAGACGACGCCGCGGAACGGGAAAACCCGATGGCGAACCACCTGTCCGATCTCGAATTTCGCGTTTCTCTGTTTCATGACGCAACACATCCTTTCAAGGGATTATCTGGGTTGCCAAACCCAAAACATCAATAGGGTGTCATGCACGGCTTCGTGTACGCCTTCCTGGCCTTCCTGTTTCCCGCTGCAGCGTGGTTGAAAAAAACAAGCCGGCGAGGGTCCCTTGAACCCCGCCGGCTTGCCGCGTCGCTTGCGGACCGGTGCGGCATCCGCCGCCCGGCCCATCGGTCTTAGACCGAGTAGTACATGTCGTACTCGACCGGGTGCGGGGTCATTTCGTAACGCATGACTTCCTGCATCTTCAGCTCGATGAAGGAATCGATCTGATCGTCGTCGAACACGCCGCCGGCGGTCAGGTACTTGCGATCCTTGTCGAGGCTTTCGAGCGCTTCGCGCAGCGAGCCGCAGACGGTCGGGATCTTCTTCAGTTCCTTCGGCGGCAGGTCATAGAGGTCCTTGTCCATGGCCTTGCCCGGATGCAGCTTGTTCTTGATGCCGTCGAGGCCGGCCATCAGCATCGCTGCGAAGGCGAGGTAGGGGTTGGCGGTCGGGTCCGGGAAGCGGACTTCGACGCGCTTGGCCTTCGGGTTGGTGCCGAACGGAATGCGGCACGAGGCCGAGCGGTTGCGCGCGGAGTAGGCGAGCAGAACCGGCGCTTCATAGCCCGGGACGAGACGCTTGTAGGAGTTCGTCGACGGGTTGGTAAACGCGTTCAGCGACTTGGCATGCTTGATGATGCCGCCGATGAAGTAGAGGCACGATTCCGACAGGCCGGCATATTCGTCGCCGGCGAAGGTCGGCTTGCCGTCCTTCCAGATCGACAGGTGCACGTGCATGCCCGAACCGTTGTCGCCGAAGATCGGCTTCGGCATGAAGGTTGCGGTCTTGCCATAGGCGTTGGCGACCTGGTGCACGACGTACTTGTAGATCTGCATCTTGTCGGCGTTGCGAACCAGTGCGTCGAACTTGACGCCGAGTTCGTGCTGGGCAGCGGCGACTTCATGGTGATGCTTTTCGACCGTGACGCCCATTTCGGACAGGACCGTCAGCATCTCGGAGCGCATGTCCTGGCAGCTGTCGATCGGCGGAACCGGGAAGTAACCGCCCTTGACGCGCGGACGGTGGCCGAGGTTGCCGGTCTCATAGTCGGTGTCGTCGTTGGACGGCAGTTCCGAGGAGTCGAGCTTGAAGCCGGTGTTATAAGGATCAGCCTTGTACTTGACGTCGTCGAAGACGAAGAATTCGGCTTCCGGGCCGACGAAGACGGTGTCGCCGATGCCCGATGCCTTGAGGTAGGCTTCGGCCTTTTTCGCCGTGCCGCGCGGGTCGCGGTTGTAGGCTTCGCCCGAGACCGGATCGAGAATGTCGCAGATGATGACCATCGTCGACTGCGCGAAGAACGGGTCCATATGCGCTGTTTCCGGGTCGGGCATCAGCACCATGTCGGACTCGTTGATGGCCTTCCAGCCGCCAATCGAGGAGCCGTCGAACATGACGCCATCGGCGAACATGTCTTCGTCGACACAGACGACATCCATCGTTACGTGCTGCAGCTTGCCCTTGGGGTCGGTAAAGCGCAGGTCGACGAACTTGACGTCGTTGTCCTTGATTTGCTTCAGAATATCGCTTGCAGTCGTCATTTTCCGTAATTCCCTGTGTGAGATGACGAGGTTTTAAGGTGAAAGGGCCGGGCGGCCCTTGAGGATCAGATGGCGTCGAGGCCCGTTTCGCCGGTACGAATTCGGATGACTTCCTCCACGTTGGAAACGAAAATCTTTCCGTCGCCAATCCGGCCGGTTTGGGCAGCATTGCGGATCGCCTCGATGACGGCCTCCGCGTTTTCGTCCGCCAGCACCACTTCGACCTTTACCTTGGGCAGGAAGTCCACGACGTATTCAGCGCCGCGATACAGCTCCGTGTGACCCTTCTGCCGACCGAAGCCCTTTGCTTCCGTGACGGTAATGCCCTGCAGACCGACTTCCTGAAGGGCTTCCTTCACTTCGTCGAGCTTGAAGGGTTTTATGATCGCTTCGATCTTTTTCATGAGAAAATGTCTCTCCGCTTCTCCCTTTAAAGCAGGATCATGCCCGCTCACCCGTCAATATGCACGTTGCATGCCAGTTTTTCTGCAAAATGATTGCCGAGGAGCAAAATTTCTTGGGATTGAGCGATGGTGACTGCATTCCATGCCTTTGACTTCGGTCGATCTGCCTATTTTTTGTAAGCTTTCTGCCCAGCTTGTTCGGTTTGGGTCGAGGGTCGTGGCATCTGCACCGGGAAAGCACGTTATTTGAGCAACAAATATGTGCAAATGCATCATTCGTGAGCAATCCGGAATCCGTGGACACCACTTGCCGCGGGCTGATGGACGGGGGTAAGTCTGGACCATGCACTCTTCTCTTCGTGATCTGTTGATTACCCCGGCCGAAATGGCCGCAATAGACCTGGCAGCTGCGCGATCGGGGATCGACAGCTTCCTGTTGATGCGCAGCGCCGGGTTGGCTGTCGCTGCGGCTGCGCTCGGGCGTTTTCCGCAGGCACAACGCTATGTCGTTCTGTGCGGACCCGGCAACAATGGTGGTGACGGCTATGTCGTGGCCTCGGCGCTTGCTGAGAGCGGTGCGAACGTCGCCGTTTTTGCCTTCGGTGATCCAGCCGCACTTTCCGGCGACGCCGCCCGTGCACGGCAACTGTGGAATGGCACCATAGATCCACTTGCTTCCTACTTGCCGCAGCCCGCAGATGTCGTCATCGATGCGCTCTTCGGCGCAGGCCTTTCGCGCGATCTACCGGGACCGGTGGTGGAAGCGATCGATCGGATCAACGGGCGGAACTTGCCCATCATTGCAGTCGACCTGCCGACCGGCGTTGACGGGCGGACAGGGCAGATCCGCGGCGCGGCATTCGCTGCGAACCATACGGTCACCTTCATGGCGAGGAAGCCGGGCCATCTGTTGCTTCCCGGCCGTTCGCTGTGCGGCGCTCTCGAGGTCTTCGACATCGGTATTCCGGCCCGGATCGTGCTCGCGGGGGGGAACGCATTGCGCGTCAACACACCGGCGCTCTGGTCCGACCATGCGGCAAGGCTCGATGCATCGAGCCATAAATTCCGTCGCGGTCATCTCGTCGTCTTCTCGGGCGGGGCGCAGGCGACGGGTGCCGCGCGACTGGCGGCGGCCGCCGGTCTCGCTGCCGGGGCCGGTCTGGTGACGGTGGCATCACCGACGTCGGCGCTCGACATCAATGCCGGGCAACTGACGGCCGTCATGTTGAAAGCGATAGATGATCCGCCGGAGCTCGCGCGCTGGCTGGAAGACACTAGGCTCGGCGCATTTGTCCTTGGTCCGGGATTTGGAGTTGGAGAGCGCGCGCGCGCCTTTGCGCTTGCGCTCTGCGACCGCGCTCTGGTTCTCGATGCCGACGGCATAACGTCGTTTCAGGAGCACCGGTCGCAATTGTTCGCCCGACTGGCGGCCGCAACGGGCAGGGCGGTGATGACGCCGCATGAGGGGGAGTTTGCCAGGCTGTTTCCCGAGATTGCCCGAGACAAATACCAGTCGAAGGTCGAGAAGGCGCAAGCCGCGGCACAGATCAGCCGTGCGACGATTGTCTACAAGGGTGCCGATACGGTTATCGCCAGCCCGGACGGGAAGGTTGCCGTCAATTCCAACGCTCCGCCGTCACTGGCGACAGCCGGATCCGGAGACGTGCTTGCAGGCATTATCGGCGCGCACTTGGCGCAAGGCATGCCAGCGTTCGAGGCTGCTGCCGCCGGTGTCTGGCGCCATGGGGCCGCCGGAGCGCAGGCCGGTCCTGGGTTGACCGCCGAAACGTTGGTGGCATCCATGCCGCCGCTTGGCTGAAGCCCACATCGTCATTCGAGCGTGAAAACAAAACGCCTTCGACACGCTGGCGCGTGACGAAGGCTTACATGACCCAATCGGATCAACCGCGCGTGCCCTTGGCGATTGGCTCCTGATAGGTGAAGCCCAGATCCCATGGGAAGTAGATCCAGGTATCCTGACTCACTTCGGTGACGAACGTGTCGACCATGGGCCGGCCCTTGGGCTTGGCGTAGACGGCGGCAAAATGCGCCTTCGGCAGCATGGCGCGAACTTCCGCGGCCGTCTTGCCGGTATCGGTCAGGTCGTCGATGATCAGTACGCCTTCGCCGCCATCCTTGGCGATCTCAGGCGCGATGCCTTTCAGCACCTTCATCTGACCCTGCGTGTCATAATCGTGGTAGGAGGCGATACAGACCGTCTCGATCATGCGGATGTTGAGCTCGCGGCAGATGATCGCCGCCGGCACGAGGCCGCCGCGGGTAATGCACACCATGGCGCGCCATTCCTGCCCCTGATCTGCCAACCGCCAGGCAAGCGCACGCGCGTCGCGGTGGAACTGATCCCAGGAAACGGGGAAGGCTTTATCGGGCAGGGACATTGATGGGCTCCGGCTTGTCTGGACGAGGTAATGGCGAAGCATCCGGCAGATCGGGCATGCGCAGACGCTTCATCCTGATTTGCCGACATGCAATAGCGGCAATGACGGCCGATGCGCAAGAGCTACGCATCCTTGCAGTGCTCTCCGTAGGCTCTGCTGTCAGGTTTGAACGCGCGAAGCGGTAATCGCATCGATCATCGCCTGCACATCCGCGGCTGCGGCCGACAGAGCCTGCGGATCGCGCGCCCTGACGACGATATCGGTCGAGAAAACCTTGCCGTCGAATTTGGGGTAGGATCCGATGCTGGTTTCCGGGTGGTTCTTCTGCACTTCGGTGAGCGGCGTGCCGATATCGCCTTCGCCATAGGGAGAGCGTACCGATTGCGAGAGCAGCGGCGTGCCGGCCTGCAAGTCCGGCATGATCGCATCGAGCATCGCCTGAAACACCTGCGGCACGCCGGCCATCACATGCACATTGCCAATCGCAAAGCCCGGTGCGGTGGAGACCGGATTTGGGATCAACCGCGATCCCTGAGGCATGCGCGCCATCCGCTTGCGCGCGTCCGAAAATTCCATGCCGCGGCGTTCGTACATCGCGGCAAGCAACGCCATGGCTCGCTCATCATAAATGCAATCGACAGCAAAGGCTTTCGACACGGCGTCGGCCGTTATGTCGTCATGGGTCGGGCCGATCCCGCCTGAGGTGAAGATGTAGTCGTAGCGCGTGCGCAGCGCGTTGATCGCTTCGACGATCGACGCCTCCTCGTCAGGCACGATACGCACCTCCCGAAGGTCGATGCCGACCATCGTCATCATGTCGGCGAGATGGCCGATGTTCTTGTCCTTGGTTCTGCCGGACAACAGTTCGTCGCCGATGGCGACCATGGCGGCAGTAACGATCTTGGGGCTGCTCATTGGCGATCCTGCTTATGTGAGGCGATTGTTCAGTAGCATCTCGTGATTGTTCGAGAATTGAGAACGCTCTGTTGACCGTGTGGCTTCTGGCAACCGGACGCATTTTGATAAATCTTGCACGTGACGGTAATCAAGCGGAATTGCCTGAATCCAAAGGAGCATTTATGGCCAAGGTTCTCGTTCTCTATTATTCGGCATACGGGCACATCGAGACGATGGCCTATGCAGTGGCGGAAGGCGCCAAGTCAGCCGGTGCTGACGTCGTCGTCAAGCGCGTTCCCGAACTGGTGCCGGAAGACGTTGCCAAGGCATCGTACTACAAGGTGGATCAGGCTGCGCCAATCGCTACGGTCAACGAACTGGAGAATTACGACGCCATCATCTTTGGCGCTGGCACGCGCTACGGCACGGTCGCCTCGCAGATGCGCAACTTCATCGACCAGACAGGCGCGCTTTGGGCTCAGGGCAAGCTGGTCGGCAAGGTGGGCTCGGTGTTCACCTCATCGGCGACACAGCACGGCGGCCAGGAATCAACCATTCTCGGCTTTATCCCAACCTTGATGCACCACGGCATGGTCGTCGTCGGCCTTCCCTATGCCTTCCAGGGTCAGATGGGTCTTGAGGAGATCAAGGGTGGCTCGCCCTACGGCGCTTCGACCATCACTGGCGGTGACGGTGCGCGCCAACCTTCGGTGATCGAACTCGACGCCGCTCGCTATCAGGGCGCGCACGTCGCCAAGATCGCAGCGAAGCTGTCGGCCTAAGCCACGGAAAAGTCTTGAAAGATCGACAGGAAAGCGGCTCTCGCAAAGGGCCGCTTTCTCGTTTCGGGACGGCCTGTCACATTCTGATTCGCGAAAGTGGCCTACTGGCCTGTACCTGTGTTAATATCCGCCGCGTTCGGCATGAGAATGCCATTGACGAGGAGGAATATTGGGCCGTGCGGCAACGGTCCGCGGAAGGCGGAATTGCCTTTCGGAGTGCAGGGAGAGAAGTATGGCGCGCATTACGTACTCCATCGTTCCCCATGACGGCGGTTGGGCCTACAAGGCAGCCGACGCTTTTTCGGAACCCTTTCCCAGCCGAGAAATGGCGCTGGCGGCCGCCAAGGCCGCCGCAGCCGAACAACAGGTCGGCGGCGACGACGAGGATATCAGCTTCCAGGACGAAAAAGGGAACTGGCACTTCGAACACACCGACGGCGGTGATCGACCTGAGGCAACCGTCGAAGACGGTTGACAGACTTTTCGGACGATTTGAGCGGTCCGTTCCATATCAGCATCTGCGAGAGTATTGCGTCCACTGCGTCGGCATTAGCGGAGGATTTTCAATGCAGCATTACAGCGTTCAGATCTTCACCTGGACCGCCCGCAACGGCGTGCAACAGGTCGGATCAGCAATCGAAGTCGATGCCCTCAATCCGAAGGCTGCAGCCGTCTCACTGCTGGGCCTGCGGTTGGAGGATAAGGGAGCCTGCACGAAACTGGCGGTCAGGGTGTGGCACGACGATACCCACATGGCCGAATGCGACTGCTTCTACTACCACTGAGCGGCAATCGATCCCAAGCGACGTTGCGCGACCCGTTCGTTGAACGGGCGTATGATCCAGCGCGCGCGGAAAGCCTCCAACGAGCATTATCTGGTGCGGGCGGCGGGGATCGAACCCGCACAGCCGAGGCCGAGAGATTTTAAGTCTCTTGCGTCTACCAGTTTCGCCACGCCCGCACTGAGTGTTTTCAGTACCTTGCGCTCTTCGGTTTTGGAAGGCCCGAACAACGGAATTTTCGGTGTCGGGTTCATGTGGGTTGGGCTGCCGGCAGTGTGGGGGGGGCTTTGGATACAGTGGATCGTTGATATGCCCCGGTCACGGCGCGCACCCGCAATGAGGTGGGGCAGGGCCTTCGCCGACGGCGGCAGACGCGTGCATGGGAACAGGGATCGGGAAGACGTACGGGCGACCCGCGCCGCCCTTCTGTCCATTAAAAGTCGTTTTCTTGCTTGGCGGGCTTGGGGCGTTGTTCTGGTTGCCTGAAGTGCTGGTTCGGTGGTCGCGAATTCGGCCGGCGGCCAGTTCACCCTCGTTCGTTGCTTTAACGAGGGTCTGCTTTCCGACCGATGTCGAAGGCACGGCGGTATAGGCGCCGTTCGCAAATGCGAGCGATAGCACGGCGGCAATGACAATCTTCTTCGGTAGTCTCCTTGGTTCGGACCCGGCGCACAACGGTGAGCAAGCGGGGAACCTTGGCGTAGAACGGCCGATGTTTCAGAGACATACGGCAGATGCTGTACTTCGCTCGGGTCGACGTGGCGAGATCCGGAAATAATTATGAAAGCTTGAGGCGATGTCTCCCATCGCCTGCTCCATGCTCGAAGGGTCTAGATCAGAAGTTGGTGGTGATGCTGTGGTTATATATCCGGCTCTGTTCCGCCTTCTTGGCGGCAAGGGGCACCACGACAATGAATGCAACGAGTGCGAGAATGAAAGCCGGTCCAGGAAGTGCCACCAGAGATTTCCCCGATTTATGATTGTCCCCATTATTCGGGAATTAGGCTTAATTGAAGCTGAATGAAGCCTGTCGAAATGCTGTCGAAAAGCGGAAATAGCCGCCGACGTGCCGATGAAATAGCGGCACCGTTGTCATTTTTCATCGGTGATCGGGTCGTTGTCGCGTCCTGAACACGAAATCCGGAAGGAAGAATCTTGGCGGGCAGAGACGTTTCCCCGTTGAGATCCAGAATGATCGCGACAACGTCCGCAGATGCCGCAGCGTCGCCGCTTTCACCAATTGTTCTTCCCTCAAATGGGTGAGCAGGGCCAGAATAGACCGGGTTCGTACTGCGGATGTTCGCCCCCCGTTCGCCATGTTTTAGGTGTCGCTTTAGAGTGGGCGCGACCAATTTTCAGCTTCGATGTCGATTAAGATTCGGCGCACTGGCGGCTGAATATGGAACGACATCTCGAAAACCCGTGGCGAACAGACCATGCGGAGCGCTCGTCGTATTTGCCTTTAAAGGAGTGCGAAAAGTCTGGCTATGATCGCGGGGAGCGGTCCGTTGGTTCGGTGATACTGGAAAGCCCCACTAGCCGTCCGTAAGCTCTTCGGGCGTTGAAACGATTGCTGAATTCCCCAAGGCGCCATCTGCGTACTTGAAGGCAAGTATGCTCATGACGGAGGCGACTATGACCAGCAGGATGATCCGCATTCTTGTTTTTCCGGTTCGTTGCTCTGTCTAGCAACTCCGGTGGAGGCTCGTTGTTCCAACTCGGCGTTCGGCGACCTGTATCGTTCACCTCAACACAACACTGGCCGCTGCCGCCGGCGCCACGGTGCCCGACAGCGCCGTGCGTCTTACGACACGTAAAGCATGCAGTCGCTTGTCGGTGCCGGCAGACGAAGGATTACTCCTCTATGGCAATCCCTGCCTCACGCGCGGCATCAATGAAGGCTTGACGGGCGGTTTCGGCCGATTGCTTGCCCTCGATCACCGCCGCGCATGTATCAAGCGCGCGCGTCAGGAGCGCACTGTCTTCGATCGGCCAGTCCTCGATCATTGCCCAGGATGCTTCGGTCGTATTCGAGATGGTCGTAAATTTGCCCGGCCCCTCCAGGGCCAGGGTTACGGGCTTGTCCCAATTTTCGGCCATGTCGGTTACCTCAATTTCAGCTGGTGGCGGCCCTTAGCACAGATCCGGGCGATTCCGCGAGCAATGCGATCGATACTTATGTTGCGCCGAAGTCGAGCCATCCGCGCCGTAATTTCCGTCAAGCAACCGCATCGGCGAACGCTACCCGGACATCGGTGCGGCCCTTTTTGGTCCCCTACGATGGCTGACGCTTCGATCGCGAGAAATAGAAGATTGTGCCCGCGATCAACGCGCCAAGGCCGTAGGTGAAAAATGCCTGAAAGTATGGAGTGTCTGACGTCAGAAAATAGATCGCTGGCGCAACGAACATCATGACTGTCAAACCGATAAGGCGAGAAGCAAAGATGCTCATGTCCGAGCGTTTCTTGATTATCCACCCGATCAAGATGCTGGTGAATGTCATCACTATGCTGGCTCCGATGAGCTGCGCCATGCTGGTCCTCCATCAAGGTTTCCTCAGGACTTCCGCACATTTCTCCGGTTTGCAAAAGACCAATCGCTCTTCCGGTCAACAATTGATGGTTGCGTTGACGCGTCGGCTGGTACCGGGTTGCCACCAGTTCAATTGGTCGCGCTCACTTCGGCTGTGGCGCGCTATTTGTCCAGCGTCTGCAGCACATCCGGCAGTCCACCGAGATCGACAATCTCACGAAAACGCGGATGGCTGTCCGGCTTGTCGTGATGTTCGAACGCCCAGGTGAGGGCATGCGGTACGTAGATTCCCCAGCTGCCGGCGTCGAGTGCGGGCACAATATCGGATTTCAGCGAGTTGCCGACCATCAGGCTTTTTGATGGGCCGTCGCCGTGATGCGTGAAAATGCGATCATAGGTGGCGACGGTTTTGTCGCTGACGATCTCGACCGCGTTGAAATAGTCGCCGAGCCCTGAGGCGGCGAGCTTGCGCTCCTGATCGAAAAGGTCACCCTTGGTAATCATCACCAGCCGGAATGTGCCATGAAGAGCCTCCAGTGTTTCTTTGACATGGGGCAACGGCTCGACCGGGTGGACAAGCATTTCGCGCCCTGCGGCGAGAATCTCTGCAATCACCGATGACGGCACCCGGCCGTCCGTGACCTCGACGGCCGTCTCGATCATCGACAACACGAACCCCTTGATGCCGAAACCGTAGAGGCCGAGGTTGCGCTTTTCCGCGGCCAGAAGCCTTGCGGGCAGGTTTTCCGTGTCGGCATGCTGCCTGAGCAAGTCAGTGAAGCGCGCCTCGGTTAGGCGAAAGAACTGTTCGTTTTGCCAAAGCGTGTCGTCGGCATCGAAGCCGATTGTCGTAATCATGTCGGGCATTGTCTCACGGTCCGGCGATCTTGAACGGCTGATCGATCGTCGCCGTCTTGCCGCTGTTGATATCGTTGAAGTGGAAGCGCAGCACGTAGTCGCCTGCCGGCGCTCCGGAAACGTCGATTGTCAGGGTCGAATAGATTTCCTGGTTCTTGAGGTAGCCGGTGAAGGTGAAATCGCCGAATGCCTTCTGGCCGGCGAGGACTTTTCCGGCGGGATTGAGGATATCGAAATCGACGGTGAAGCGTGTTTCCAGCTTGTCCTTCACAGCCGCTTGCTTCCAGGTCAGTCCGACTGGCTCGACATAGGAAACGATGGCTTCCCCTGTCTTGAAGACAGTGCCGTCCTTGGGCTCATACATCGCGTAGCCGGCAGGTTCCTTGCTGATGAAGACGGCTTTGCCGATGGAAAAGGGCAGGGTCTGCGAAAAGTCGCCGACCGCCTGTCGCAGCAGCTCTCGCGCCTTGGCCGGGTCGCCGGAGGTTGCCAGTTGTTCGGCCTTGGTGGCAGCCTCGACGAGCGGTCCGGCCATTGCCTCGATGCTTATGCTGAGCATGCTTGCGGCGGTCAGCACCGCCAGCAGTGACCGATATATCGCCATGACGCCCCCCTTTGTCCGGTTGATCCGACTGTCGGCATTTGCCGCATCGAGTCAAGACGATAGGGCCGGCGCGGCGATGGTCAATGTTTCCAGAAGATCGGCGTCAGAATAACGAGCACTGTCAGCACTTCCAGACGACCAAGCAGCATCATGAGCGAAAGAAGGTAAAGCTCGGGATCCTGGAGCGTCGAAAAATTGCCGGCCGGGCCGATCAGGCTGCCAAGGCCAGGGCCGACATTGGAAAGGCAGGTGATTACCGCCGAGGTCGCAGTGATGAAATCGTAGCCGAGCGCACCCATGCCGAGACTGCCCAGCACCCACAGCAGGATATAGGTGGTGAAGAACAGGAAGATAGCGCGCTGCGTGTCGGCATCGACAGTGTTGTTGCCATAGCGCACTGCATAGATCGCATTGGGATAGATGAGCTTGTTGAGGCCGGAGCGAATGGCGTTGAAAAGCACGACGAAGCGATAGGCCTTGATTCCGCCTGCGGTCGATCCCGAGCAGCCGCCCATGAAGGTGGCGATGAAGGCCACCATCACGACGAACGGTCCCCACAGACTATAGTCCTCGCTTGCAAAGCCGCTGGTCGACAGGATCGAGGTGATGTTGAAGAAGGAATGGGCAAGCGCCAGGTGAAATTCGACGCCATTGGTGAGGCGATGGTAGATCGCCACTGCGATCGAGAAAGCCGAGAGGTATCCGAGAAAGACGATGATCTGCGGATCGCGCAGTGCGTCGAGGCGGCCACGCACGACGAGCACGATCAGGATCGAGAAAGGCAGGCTGCAGAGCGCCATGAAGAACGTCGCGGTCCACAGGAGCGGGATGCTGCCGAAATAGGCGAAGGACGCGTCATGGGTGGAAAACCCGCCCGTCGCTACTGTCGACATCGCGTGATTGATGGCATCGAACCGGTTCATGCCCGCCATGTTGTAAGCGACCGTGCAGAGCACGGTGATCGAGACATAGATCAGGAGGAAGGCGCGGCTGAAGCTTGCAAGCCGCGCGAACGGTTTGTCGCTGGTATCGGAGGATTCCATCTTGAAGAACGACATGCCACCCACCCGGAGATAGGGGATGATGAACAGGCCGAGCACGACGATGCCGATGCCGCCGAGCCAACACAGCAGCGAGCGCCAGACGAGCAACCCGGGTGGCGCATCGTCGAGCCCGACGATGACGGTCGATCCGGTGGTGGTGATGGCGGAGACGGACTCGAACAGAGCCTGCGCGAAGTCGAGCTTCAGCGAAGACAGCCACAGTGGGATGGCGCCGACGACCGAAAACACCGCCCAGAGAAGATTGACCAGCACGAACCCGAACTTCTTCGAGAATGGCGGCGGTCCCATCCGCGTTGCCATGAACGTCGCTGCCGACAGGCCGCCTACCATGAAGGCGGAGACGGCAAAGATCTGCCAGTCCGGATGGCCAAAATAGAGATCGACCATCGCGGGCACGAGCATCGCCAGCGAAAGGTACAGGCCGAGTATCGCCGCGATATGCACGGCGTGCCGGATCAGGGTTGCGTTCAAGCGTTCGATTTCCTGGAATGAAACATCGTGATCTGGCGAGGCGCGAGGCGGCAACATTGTCCACCGCCGGGCGATTCGTGTCAAAGCGATGGCCTCAGGCGCTGCAATGTGCAATAGCGGCTGCCATCGGCAAACTCAATGGATGACCTCACGTGACGAAGCAGGATGTTGACAACGCGACCGCGGCGATGCGCGATATTTTCCCGGCCACGCCGCTGCAATTGAACGAACATCTGAGCGGCCGCTACGGCGCCAATATCTACCTTAAACGCGAGGACCTTTCGCCGGTTCGTTCCTACAAGATCAGGGGCGCTTTCAATTTCTTCCGCAAGGTTCTTGGCGCGGGTGCCGCAGGCAAGACCTTCGTTTGTGCCTCGGCCGGCAACCACGCCCAGGGCTTTGCCTTCGTCTGCAGGCACTTCGGTGTTCCCGGTGTCGTATTCATGCCGGTGACCACGCCGCAGCAGAAGATCGACAAGACCCGCATGTTCGGCGGCGAGTTCATCACGATTCGTCTCGTCGGCGACATTTTCGACCAATGCTACAAGGCAGCCCGCGACCATGTCGAAACGATCGACGGCGTCATGGTGCCGCCGTTCGACCACCTCGACATCATCGAGGGACAGGCAACCGTTGCCGCTGAAATTGCCGAACAACTGCCCGAAGGCGTCAGGCCGGATCTTGTCGTGCTTCCCGTGGGCGGCGGCGGTCTGTCGGCCGGTGTCACCGGCTATCTGAAGGATGAGGTCGCCGCCGACCATTTCGTCTTCTGCGAACCGTCCGGTGCACCGAGCCTCAGGCAGAGTCTTGAAACCGGCAGTCTCGTCACGCTCGACCAGGTCGATAACTTTGTCGATGGCGCGGCGGTCGGGCGGATCGGCGATCTGAATTTCGCAGCGTTGCGGCGCTTCTCAGCCGACCAGGTCATGCTTCTGCCGGAAAACGCAATCTGCATGACGATCATCGACATGTTGAATGTCGAAGGCGTCGTGCTCGAGCCCGCAGGCGCGCTGTCGATCACGGCGCTGGAGGCAATCGGGCGCGACAAGCTTGAAGGCAAGACGGTGGTTGCGGTCGTGTCCGGTGGAAATTTCGACTTCGAGCGGCTGCCCGACGTCAAGGAACGGGCTATGCGGCACGCAGGCCTCAAGAAGTATTTCATCCTGCGCATGGCGCAGCGTCCGGGCGCCTTGCGCGACTTCCTCAACCTTCTCGGAGATGAGGACGATATCTCTCGCTTCGAGTATCTGAAGAAGTCGGCCCGCAACTTCGGTTCGATCCTCATCGGCATCGAGACCAGGCATGCGGAGAATTTCCCGATCCTGAAGTCGCGGTTCGACGCCGCGGGCCTGCGTTATCAGGACATCACCGAGAACGAGATCCTGTCCAACCTGATCATCTGACGGTTGCCGAGCTGGAAGGCAAAGCCGGAGTGCCAACTCGACACTTTGGCTTTGACAGCTTTCGCCGTCGCGTCTAAGTCTTGCTCATGGCATCATTTTTCTCAAAACTGTTCGGCCGCTCCGGCTCTACCGAAAACGAAGCTCAAGGCGCGTCGGGAAAAACCGAAGCCTATGCGGAGTGCACGATCCGTGCGACGCCGATGCGCGAAGGTTCGCAGTTCCGCCTGGCAGGCAGCATCGAGAAGACTGTCGGCGAAGACGGCGTGCGCGTACGCAGCTTCATCCGCGCTGACCTGTTCACCTCCGAGCAGGATGCGATCGACGCGACGTTCCGCAAAGGGCGCCAGATCATCGACCAGACCGGACCGTCGCTTTTCGCCGACGACGCCTCTTCGCGACAGGTCTGATTCCAAGCTGCCGCCCGTTGGCCTCGCTTCCTGAGAATTGAAGACAATACAGTCTGTTGTCGCTGATAGATCATGTTTATCGTCAGCGTGACGGGCTCATTGGCGCCGGATGGCCGTTCGCCGCTCCGGCTCGCGTGTTGACGCGTTCCGCCAACAGCGAAATGCCGATTTCGCGCTGGTGAGAATGTGCCCCCGTCTTGCGGGGGGCACGATGGTTCAGAGCTTGATGCGGAAACGGGCAAACCCGTCGGCCGCCTCGCCGGCATCCTCGATTGTCACGCCCTTGACCTCCGACAGGAACTGCCGTGCCTTCGGACCACTGTCGAAGGTGACGCTGGTATTGGCGAGCGGGACGAAGGTCCAGTTGGCATCGGCCGCCGGATTGATGGTTCCCTGGTCGATGATGTAGCGCACCACGACGTCGCGGTTGGTGTCCGGCGCCACGAACACCACCTTGTCGGCAGCGATGTCTGGGAAATGACCGCCGCCACCCGCGCGATAGTTGTTTGTCGCAACGACAAATTTCTGCGCTGGGTCAATTGGTTGTTCGTTGAAGCTCAGGTTCTTGATGCGATTGGCTGACGGGTTGATCGCATTGCCGTCCTTGTCGAATTTCGGCGGCTCGGAAAGGTCGATCTGATAGGTGACGCCGTCGATGACATCGAAGTTATAGGATGGGAAGTCGCCGTTGATCAGGGCGACATCGGAGGCCCCGGCCTTGACCTGGTTGAAGATGCCTGCGGACATTTCCAGCCAGTTGCGCACCTGCTCGCCGGTGATGACGACGGCCTGGACCGTGTTGGGGTAAAGATAGAGGTCGGCCACGTTCTTGATGGCGATGTCACCCGCCGGAACGTCGGTGTAGTAGTCGGCACCGCCGCGGCCACCGGCCTTGAACGGCGCTGCGGCCGAAAGCACGGGCAGGTCCTTATGCTCCGTGTCCTTCAGCATGTCCTTGATGTACCAGGTCTGCGCCTGACTGACGACCTGGACCGACGGGTCGTCGGCGACCAGGGCGAAGTAGGAATAGAGCGGCCCTGAACTTTTGCCGACCGGTGTGCGGACATAGGCAAGCGTCGCCTCGTGCTCCTTTTGCGCCGCCGCCAGCACCTCAGGCTTGTCGGCGACCTCGGCGATCACTTTCTTGTCTTCGCGCCGATAGATCGGGCGCGCTTCGCTGGTGGAACTGACGACGCGCCAGGCGCCGCCTTCGCGCTCGATGAGCAGATCGATCAGCCCGAGATGCGAACCCCAGAATCCGCCCATGACGCCGGGCTTGCCCGAGATCAACCCCTTGGCATTGTCGACGCCGGCAATCGTGTCGAACTTCGGACCGGGGAAGTCGAGATGGCTATGGCCGGTCACGATCGCGTCGATGCCCGCGACCGCAGCCAGCGGGACGGAGGCGTTTTCGAGATTTTCGGCGTAGTCCTGCTGGCCGATGCCGGAGTGGGAAAGCGCGATGACGATATCGGCACCTTCCTCGCGCATCTGCGGAACCCAGGCTTGCGCCGCCTTGACGATATCGCGGGCATTGGCCTTGCCCTCGAGATGCTTGGCATCCCAGCTCATGATCTGCGGCGGCACGAAACCGATGAGCCCGACCCGGATCGCATGTTCAGTGCCTGCGCCGTCCTTCACCTTGCGGTCGAGAATGACATAGGGTTTGAGGAACAGTTCATCCTGGCGGGCATCGGCTGCGAGTGCGCCCTTCGTCAGGTTGGCGCACACGAGCGGGAAGTTGGCGCCGTTCAGCACCTTGAACATGAAGTCGAGGCCATAATTGAATTCGTGGTTGCCGAGCGTGCCGCAGTCATAGCCGAGCACGTTCATCGCCGCGATAACAGGGTGAATGTCTCCATCCTTCATGCCGCGCTGATAGGCGATATAGTCGCCCATCGGATTTCCCTGCAGGAAGTCACCGTTATCGACGAGGATAGAGTTGGTTGCTTCGGCCCGGATGGCGTCAACGATGGAAGCCGTGCGTGCAAGCCCCAGCGTGTCGTTCGGCTTATCGCCGTAGTAGTCGTAGGGGAAGACGTGAACGTGGAGGTCCGTCGTTTCCATGATGCGCAGGTGCGCCTGGTTGGCCGCTGCGCGCGCCGAGAAGGGATGAAGCATCACGAGGGCCGAGGAGGCCACGACGCCCGACAGAAGCGAGCGGCGCGAGAGGTGGAACGGGGATGTCGTCGATTGCATGCTTGCCCTCCATTGATTGGATGTCATTGCAGTTCGGTTGATTGCAATCCGCGGTTTCGTAATTTGAAGGCGAACCACGGTGGGTTGGTCGCGACTATGCCGCAAAGGCAACACTTCGCAAAGCAGTTGATTCTCGCATGCCAATTCCGTGCCGCCGGCCGCCAAGGTAAAGTTTTCTTTAAGCTTTCCGCCTAACGGTTCGCGTGGCGAAACCGGAAATTTTCCTCACGAGCATGCCCAACGCCAATCTCATTCTTTTCGTCGGCGAAGCACTGGTCTACGTCACGGCGATGATCTGGCTGTTGCAGCTTCGTGCCCGGCTGGGTCTCGGAGTCTTCGTCGCTGCACTGGGTGTGATGCATTTCATCGAGACCTATCTGGCAGCGGTCTTTTACGTGCAGTTGCCCTTCGGGATTGTCTCGCCGGGATCGGTCGTGCTTTTCTCCGGAAAGCTGATGATCATCCTGCTGCTGTATGTGAAGGAGGATGCGGCGACCGTCCGGCAACCGATCTACGGCCTGCTTGCCGGCAATTTCCTCACGGTTGCCCTCAGCCTTCTGCTGCGCCAGCACGAAACGGTTTCGATCGTTTCCGGCCGCTCGGCTGACATCGGTTTCATCGACGAAATGGGCGTGCTGATGGTGTGGGGGACGCTGATCCTGTACCTCGACACCCTGCTGATTATCCTGCTCTACGAGCGTCTCGGCAAATGGTTGCGCCGCTTCGTAACCGTCCGCTTCCTGATCTGCGGCCTTGTGATCCTCAGTTTCGATCAACTGGCATTCTTTGCTGCCCTGCGCTGGCTGAACGATGCGCCCACCGAGGTGCTTTGGGGCGGATGGGTCGCCAAGATGCTGGCTGCCACTTTCTACGCCATCGCAATTGGCCTTTACCTCAATGTGTCGCGCCATCCTTTCCTGGCAATGTCGGACCGGCCGCTCGGCGACATCTTCAACGATCTGACCTTCCGCGAGCGCTACGAAGACCTGCTCTCCCGGTCTGGCCAGGACACGCTGACGGGATGTCTCGATCGCAGCCGTTTCGATATCGAAGGACCGCAGATGCTGCGCGCCGCTGTGGCCTCAAAGGCTCCGGTCAGCCTATTGATCATCGACGTCGATCACTTCAAAGGCGTCAACGACCGCTTCGGCCACCAGGAAGGCGACCGCATCCTGCAGAAACTGGTGGAGGTGATGAAGGCGAACCTGCGCGAGGGCGACCGGCTGTTTCGCTACGGCGGCGAGGAGTTCGTCGTCTTGTGTCCGGGATTGTCGCATGCCGACGCGTTGAAGCATGCCGAGACTATCCGGCTGGCAATATCGTCCGGTGTGTTCACTTCTGACAATGCGCCTGTAACCGCCAGCATCGGCTTGTCCTCAACTCCAGACGATGGCGCAGCTATCGCGCACCTTTTGTCCGAGGCCGATCTCCGGCTCTATGCGGCGAAGGGACGTGGCCGCCATTGTGTCGTCGGCCGCTAGCACAATCTTCGTCGGCTATATGCCGACATTCGGCCGGTCGATGACTTCCCGCAGCGAGAAGCTGGAGTTGATCTTGACCACATGGGGCAGGGCGGAGAGCCAGTCCCGGTGGATGCGCTCGTAGTCCTGCAGATCCTTGGCCGCGACCCGGAGAATATAGTCGTATTCACCCGACATCAGGTAACAGACGAGCACATTGGGACAGAGCTTAACCGCCGCCTCGAACTCGGTCAGCGTCTTGGCAAATTGTCCTGATAGCGAAATGTGCACGATGACCATGATCTGGTAGTCGAGCGCCTTGTGAGCGAGGCGGGCATGATAGCCGCTGATGGTGCCGGATTTTTCCAGGATATCGACCCGGCGCGAGCATGCCGATGGCGACAACCCGACCTTGGCGGCGAGATCGGCGTTCGAAATCCGGCCGTTCTGCTGAAGAATGCGCAGAATCGCATGATCGATGGCATCAAGTTCACTCATTCGCGTTTTCCATCACTATCCTACGAGCAAACGCAATCTTCTTCGAAATTGATGCCTTCGCGGAGGCATCTTTGCAAGGACATTCGTTCCGCTGCGTGTTTTGCTGAGTGGGCGTCAATGAGGCGAAATTGCCCACAACAGGAGAGGAACGCTCGATGCGTGTCGGTTGCCCGAAGGAAATCAAAAACCATGAATACCGAGTCGGCCTGACCCCCGGGTCGGTACGTGAATATGTCGCTCACGGCCACGAGGTTATCGTTGAAACCAAGGCAGGAGCGGGGATCGGCGCGGATGACGATACCTACCGCGCAGCTGGCGCGAAGATCGTCGCGACGGCAAAGGACGTGTTTGAAAAATCGGACATGATCGTCAAGGTCAAGGAGCCGCAGCCAACCGAATGGGCGCAGCTGCGCGACGGCCAAATTCTCTATACCTACCTGCACCTCGCTCCGGATCCGGAACAGACCAAGGGTCTGATCAATTCCGGCGTCACCGCGATCGCCTATGAAACCGTCACGGACGAGCGTGGTGGTCTGCCGCTTCTGGCGCCGATGTCGGAAGTCGCCGGGCGCCTCGCCATTCAGGCCGGTGCGACATCGCTACAAAAAGCCAATGGCGGCCGCGGCATTCTGCTGGGCGGCGTGCCCGGCGTGCTTCCTGCCAAGGTCGCGATCATCGGCGGCGGCGTCGTTGGCCTGCACGCAGCCAGAATGGCGGCAGGGCTTGGCGCCGATGTCAGCATTCTCGATCGCTCCATCCCGCGCCTGCGGCAGCTGGACGATATCTTTGGCGGCCGCGTTCATACGCGTTTTTCCACGATCGATGCGCTTGAAGACGAAGTGTTCTCCGCCGATCTGGTCATCGGTGCCGTCCTCATTCCGGGCGCTGCCGCACCGAAACTCGTGACGCGTGAAATGCTCACCGGCATGAAGAAGGGCGCGGTCATCGTCGATGTCGCGATCGACCAGGGCGGCTGCTTCGAGACATCGCACGCAACCACCCATTCCGATCCGACCTACGAGGTCGAAGGGATCGTGCATTACTGCGTGGCCAACATGCCCGGCGCTGTCCCGGTCACATCGGCGCATGCGCTCAACAATGCAACGCTGTATTACGGCCTGCAATTGGCAGATCGCGGCCTGAAGGCCATTGCAGAAGATCGCCACCTGCGTGCGGGCCTCAACATCCACCGTGGGCGGGTGACCAACGCGCCCGTTGCCGAGGCGCTCGGCTACGACGCCTACGCGCCGGAAGCGGTGCTCAACGTCGCCTGATAGCCTTCACGGCGTCGGTCCGGCTTCGGTCGGACCGACGCTTCAGGTGCTTTCGATCCTGCACTGATAACAATTGTTCCTCGCCGATCGCACGTGTACGCTCGCGACCTCAGGCATGGCGAGCAGCGTGTGTGCGCGGGATTCGAGCTGCTCAGTGGGAACCACTCCGCCAGTGCCATAGATGATACGTTCGTTGCTGCCATAGCCGCGCAGCAGATAGTCCTTACTCGTTGTCAGGATAGGCGGTTGTGCCCGGTCGTGATAGGCGGGGCATTCGTCGGCATGCATGAAAACCGGACCGGTTTCTGCGTAGGGTTGCAACGACGTGAAAGGCCGCAGCGCAAAGATCAGATAGGCGTCGCCCGCCTCCACGTTGCGAAGGCAATGCCGACAAGGAACATCATCGCCATCGGATATCTGCCGTTCCGGCAGGTTGCCATAGGCATCCGTTCCGCCTTGTCTTAGGCTTTCGGCCTGATCGGTCGGCATTGAAATATAGCGCAGGGACATGGTGCATCTCCAGATCGATTGGGATCATTCGATGCACAGAGTGCTCCGACCGAGGCGGCGGCGACACCCGAAACTTGCGGTTGGATGGACGTCAAAGGTTCTTGGCGAAGGCCAGCAACTCTTCATCCGTCAGTGGCTCAATGGTCGCTTCGCGGGTCGCGACAGGCGAGAAGCCGAATTGCTGATAGAGCTGGAGCGCGCGCGGGTGATCGAGATTGTTCGTCGTCACCGTCACTTTGCTCGGATTCAAGGTCCAGGCGGCAAACAGCGTCTGCAGCAGAAACCATTTGCCGAGGCCAAGACCAAGTGCGTGCTCCATCAGCCCGAAATGGGTAAGCTCGACGACGTCGTCCTCGGCCTGGTGAAGCTCGAAGAAGCCGGCAGGCGCGCCGTTGACATAGAGCACGGTGACGCTCGTGCGTTTGTCGGCAAGCAGTGCCGCCAGCTTGTCGTCGCTCATGCGGATGCGGTCGGCCCAGTGCCAGCGTTTGCCGACGCGCAGGTAGAGGAACCGATAGTAATTGAGCGGGATGTCCGACACGCGAAGGATCGCCGTCTGGATGTTGACCGGCATCGGCAAGCTCTGCTTGGGCGGTGCGGACATCTCCAGTTCGGTGACATGGGCGGTCAATGAAGCGAGTTTCGGAGGGCGCATGATATCACTCGCTGCCGGTCACGACTGTTGTATCCGCACGTCCGCCCCATTCCGACCAGGAGCCGTCGTAGAGGGTGTTGTCGGTATGACCAAGGGATTGTAACGCCAGCGTGATGATCGCCGCGGTGACACCCGAACCGCAGGTCGTCACCACGGGCCTGGAAAGGTCGACGCCCGCCTCGGCAAATGTCTTGCGCAGTGTGTCGAGATCCTTGAACTTGCCGTTCTCGGAAAACGTGGTGGACGGCAGGCTGCGGGCGCCCGGCATGTGCCCCGAGCGCATTCCCGCGCGCGGCTCGGCCTCGACGCCAAGGAAGCGTCCGGCGCCTCT
Organism: Ensifer sp. GW823-FHT05D09; assembly: GCF_058795755.1. NCBI lineage: Bacteria > Pseudomonadati > Pseudomonadota > Alphaproteobacteria > Hyphomicrobiales > Rhizobiaceae > Ensifer > Ensifer sp. GW823-FHT05D09. The sequence continues at coordinate 348,951 of NZ_JBXAIA010000002.1, forward strand.
CGCATCGGCAATCTGGATCGTGCCGGACTTGACGATGTCCTGCATGCGTTCGAATGAGGTGACTGCCGAAGGGGTGAAGGTGACGTTGAACGTAACGGGTCTAGGCGAGGGAACTTCTGTCGTGACCGGGCGCCCGTCCTTCTTCCAGCCGTCCATGCCACCATCGAGCACGTAGACGTCCTTTGCACCCATGATGCGCAGCATCCACCACACGCGCGGCGCGGTCATGATGCCGGGGCCGTCATAGACGACGATCGTATCGGTCTCGCTGACACCAAGGGCACCCACCGCCTTGGCGAAGGCTTCCGGCGTCGGCAGCGTGTGGGGCAGGCCGCTTGTATGATCGGCGATCGCATCCTGGTCGAAGAATACGGCACCGGGGATATGGCCCGCGTCGTATTCCGCTTTCGGGTTTCTGTTCTGCGCCGGCAGATACCAGGCGGCATCAAGGATGCGGACGGAGGGGGCCTCGAGGCGCTGTTGCAGCCAGTCCGGAGAAACGACGAAGGCGCTTTTGATGTTGGTCATGGTCGTATCTCCTGTTCAGATTGCCTGGCGGTCGTCTGGTGTGCCGAATCGGATGCGAAAGCGGCGGTTTTCCTTGCCCTTCTTCTCGATCTTGGCGATGTGGATTGTGCCAACTTCCTGGGTTTCGGACACATGCGTTCCGCCGCAGGGCTGGCTGTCGACCGCCGAATTTGCGCCGATGCAGACAAGACTGACGCGGCCGAGGCCGATGGGCGGGCGCACGTTCTTCGATTTGACGATACCGGGGTTGGAAGCAAGCTCCTCGTCGGTGATCCACTGCAGATAGACCGGATGGTTCTCGTCTATGAGCTTCTTCAGCGCCGCCGTCACCTCGTCCTTGTCGATTGTTTCGCTCATGTCGAAATCGACGCGGCTCTCATCTTCGCCGACCGCAGCGCCGGTGATCGGGAAGGGGCAGACGACGGAAAGCAGATGGCAGGCCGTGTGCATGCGCATCAGCCGGTAACGGCGTGGCCAGTCGATATGCAGGACGAGCTTTTCGCCGACAACAGGCGCCGGCTGCCCTTCCGCCGGCATGTGGATGATGACGTCCTTGGTGGCGCCATGGCGGGCGACCGCAATGTCGATGCGGCTGCCGTCGCTGCGCTCCAGAAAACCGCTATCGCCCGGCTGCCCGCCCGATGTGGCGTAAAAGCAGGTCTGATCAAGCTCGATCCCGCCATCCTCCAGAATTCCGGTGACACTTGCTTCGCAAGTCGAGAGATAGAAATCTTCGCGGAAGAGGGCAGTCACGGTCTTGGTCATCGCAAATCTTATCCGACTGATTCGTATGGAACGGTGATGCTTGAAGATCCCTTCAACCAGGCCGGGACAGGCAGGCCCTTCGAGGCCAGGAAGTCCGGGTTGAAGAGTTTCGATTGATAGCGGTTACCATAGTCGCAAAGGATCGTCACGATCGTATGTCCCGGACCGAGCTCCTTGGCGAGCCGGACGGCACCGGCAATGTTGATGCCGGTCGATCCCCCGACGCAGATGCCCTCGCGTTCAATGAGGTCGAAGACCAGAGGCACGGCTTCGGAATCGGGGATCTGATAGGAGAAATCGGGCGTAAAGCCTTCGAGATTGGCGGTAATGCGGCCCTGGCCGATACCTTCGGTGATGGAGCTTCCGCTCGCCTTCAACTCGCCATGTGCGTAGTAATTGTAGAGCGCGGCACCATCCGGATCGGCAAGGCCGATCTTGATGGCGGGGTTTTTCGCCCGCAGCCCCTGCGCCACGCCGGCAAGCGTGCCGCCGGAACCGACCGCGCAGATGAAGCCGTCGACCTTGCCGTCCGTATCCCGCCAGATTTCGGGTGCAGTCGTCGCGATGTGCGCGTCACGGTTGGCGACATTGTCGAACTGGTTGGCCCAGATCGCGCCGTTCGGCTCGGTCTTGGCGAGCTCGGCGGCGAGGCGCCCGGAGATCTTCACGTAATTGTTCGGGTTCTTGTAGGGCACTGCCGGCACTTCGACGAGTTCGGCACCAAGAAGGCGCAGGGCATCCTTCTTCTCCTGGCTCTGGGTTTCCGGAATGACGATGACGGTCCGGTAGCCAAGCGCCTGGGCGACGAGCGCCAGGCCGATGCCGGTATTGCCAGCTGTGCCTTCGACGATGACGCCGCCCGGCTTCAATTGCCCTGCCTTCTCCGCCTCACGGATGATCCAGAGTGCAGCGCGATCCTTCACCGACTGTCCCGGGTTGAGAAACTCCGCCTTGCCGAGGATGGTGCAGCCGGTCGCCTCGGAAACGGTCTTCAGCCGGATCAGGGGCGTGTTGCCGATTGCTTCAAGGACGGACGGAAGAATGGCCATTTGCAGAACCTCGTGCTTGAGAACGGCCGCCGAAGCGGGCCGCGTTACCGAAGAAAAACGCCGAGTGGCCGGCGAACATTGAGAACGACGCCGGATCGCCGAAATATTGGCGTGTTTTCGGCTCAGCCTGCTTCCCAGGCAAGAAATAGCGTTTCACCGCTGCCCTGTCCCGAACAAAAAACGTCTTCAAGGGGAAAGCTTAGGGTTGAGGCAGCTCTGGGTGCGCGCCGGATATCGGAGGGGGTTGGTCTGGGCCGGGGTGTCAGGTTTCTCGGCCCCTTGAGTTGAGCGTGCACCGGATGGGTGCGTGCCGAGGTATGGGCAATGAGTATGCACAAGATGAATTCCGAGCATGGGTTGGCCTGGGTAACGGGCGCGAGTTCGGGAATAGGCCGGGCGCTGGCTCTGCGTCTGGTTCGCGGCGGCTATTCGGTGGTCGTCACGTCAAGAAATCACGCCAAACTGGTTGCCTTGCAACAGGAGGCTGCTCCTGACGGTCGCATCATCGTTCTCGACGGCGATGTCACCGACCCGCAGGACATGGAGCGTGTGCTCGCATCGATCGAATACGACCACGGCGATCTGTCGCTGGCTGTATTTACTGCGGATGTGACGCTGCCCGTGCGAGGTGACGACCTGCATCGTGAGGCATTCGAGCGTAGCTTCGCGGTCAACGTCAACGGTGTCGTCAACTGTCTGTTGCCGGCCGTGGCCCACATGAAGGCGAGGGGGCATGGCCAAATCGCCATCATGTCGGGAGCGGCCGGTTACGGCGGCCTGCCGGGCAACGCCGCCTATGGTGCGACGAAGGCGGCTCTCATCAACATGGCGGAGAGCCTGAAGTTGGACCTGGACCGGATCGGTATTCGCCTGCAAGTCATCAGCCTGGGGCTTGTCGAGGCGAGCGGATCGACCCGTCCTTGGCTTGCAGCCTCCGACTTGGCCAGCGCTGACGAGGCCGCCGAGCATATCGTTGCAGGCTTGAAGTCGACACATTTCGAAATCAACGTGTCGAAACGCGCGAACGCCGTGGCAAGACTGTCACGATGGCTGCCCTACAGTGCATACTTCGCGCTGGTCGACCGGTTGACTCGCCAAGGTTCGGCGCCGGCGGTGGCGACAACGAAACACGCCAGTACCGAGAATCAGCCGCATCAGGCCGTGTGAAGCACCAGCACTGCGCCGAAGATGAGCGCGAGGCCGACCCAGCCGATCGGCTTGAGCTTCTGGCCGAAAAGCAGGCGACCGCAAATGGCTGTGCCGAAAATCCCGGTTGCGCCGAGAACGGCATAGGCAATCGCAAGCTCCATGCCCTTGACGGCTTCCGCAAGGAAGGCAAAGGCGGCAAGCACGAGAACGATGGAAAGTGCTCCCCAGCCTCGGCGCGCAAAGCCATCGGATTTGGTCGAGGCCAGATTGGCGGCGATGTCGAGAATGCCCGCGATGACGGCAAAGATGAAGTAGATGCTAGGCGCGCTCATCGAGGGCTCCTTCGGTGGCCGGTACTTCCTCTTCTCGGTGTTCGCCGGCGTTGACGAGCAGGATGCCGGCGACCGCCATCGAAAGGCCAAGCATTTCCCGGCCGGTCAGAACGTGGCCGAATACGAACACCGAAACGAGCGTGATGATCGCGACACCTGATCCCTCCCAGATGGCATAGGCGACACCGACGGAGATGGTCTTCACGGCCTTCGCCAGGAAGACGTAGGAAAGCGCGATGGAGACGTACATCACCACGTGGCCGACGTAGGAGCCACTGGCCGATGCGGCCTTCATCGCCGTCAGGCCCGCCACTTCGGTTGCGATGGCGAGCGCCAGGAAAAACCATGCAAGACGCATGAGGAACCTTCAAGAAGAGATCTGGATCGGTTGCCTCATAGGCGTTGTCGCGCGAACGGTAAAGCCTGCAGGTGGACCGGTTTACTCGAAGACGATCTGCCGGACATCGATGTTTCGCGCGCGGAAGCCCGCTTCGCAGTAGTAGAAGTAGAATTCCCACAGCCGCTTGAAGCGCAGATCGAAGCCCAGCGGCTCGATCTTGCCCCAGACAGACCAGAAGCGTTGCCGCCATTCACTGAGCGTGCGGGCATAGTCGCTACCGAACCCGAAATCGTTGATCATGCGCAGGCCGACATTGCGCCCGAGGTCGACCAGATGGTCGCGTGTCGGTAGCATCCCCCCTGGGAACACGTATTTCTGAATGAAGTCCGGATTGGATCGGTATTCCTCATAGGCTTCGGGCTTGATCGTGATGATCTGGAGTCCCGCTTTGCCGCCAGGTTTCAGGCACCGCTTCAGTTGAGAAAAATAGGTCGACCAGAATTTTTCGCCGACGGCCTCGAACATCTCGATCGACACGATCCGGTCATATCGTCCGGTTTCCTCCCGATAGTCCTGGAACTTCAGCTCGACCCGATCGGCAATTCCGGCCTTGTGCATGCGCTCGCGGGCAAAGGCGAGCTGTTCGCGGCTGATGGTCAGGCCGGTGACCTTGCAGCCGATCTCGGTTGCGGCAAATTCTGCAAAACCGCCCCAGCCGCACCCGATCTCGAGCACGTGGTCGCCCGGGCGCAGATTTGTGGCTTCGGCCAAGGCTCGGTACTTGGCGGCCTGAGCGGCCTGCAGATCGTTTGCGCCACCGGCGTAAAGCGCCGAAGAATAGGTCATGCTCGGGTCGAGCCATTCACGGTAGAAGGCGTTGCCGAGGTCGTAATGGGCGGAGATGTTGCGCTCGGCACCCGTCTTGGTGTTGGCATTGCGCCAATGGAGGAACTTTTCGACCAGCCGCATCAGGCCGCGCGCGCGATTCGGGAAGCGGTTGCCGATATCGGCATTGACAAGGAATAGCTCGAGAAAGGCGCCGACATCTGGGCTGTCCCAGTCACCGTCGATATAGCTTTCCGCAGCGCCGATCGTGCCGCCGGTAATGGCCCGGTGCGGGAGGTTCCAATTGTGCAGGGTCACAGTGGCGCATGGCCCCGGCACCTTTCCCTTGACCACCAGTCGGCGGCCATTGGGCAGAGCGAGTGCCAGTGCGCCCGCCTCAAGGTGAACGAGGCCGCGAAGGACCATCTGGGCCTTGAGCGGAAAGTCCTTCAGCACCCGTGAGAGATTGTCATTCGAAAGCAGCTCGGCGTTGTCGAAATCGGCAAAGCAGGCTTCAGTATCATGCATAAACCACCCTCCGGCAATCGTTGCATCCGTAAGGTGAGCCTAGCGACAATCCTGTCAGAGGCCAACTACGGATTTGTACCGGCGGTGGTGCAGTTGTAGCGATTTTTAACTGGCGTTTCTGATTTCCTGAAACGCGGCCAGCGCGCGGTCGCGCGCAAAGGCATGATCGATGACAGGGGCAGGGTAGGTCACCCCCAGCGTAATGCCGGCAGCAGCAAGTGCGGGTTGGGGCGCCGAGAACGGGCGATGAATGTAGCGTGCGTCGAGATCGGCCAGTTCGGGAACGAAGCGCTTCACATAGTCCCCGTTCGGATCGAATTTCTCCCCCTGAAGCACGGGATTGAAGATACGGAAGAATGGCGAAGCGTCGGCGCCGGAGCCGGCCACCCACTGCCAACTGGCGGCGTTCGAAGCCGGGTCAGCATCCACCAGCGTGTCCCGAAACCACGCCTCTCCGCGGCGCCAGTCGATCAGCAGGTCCTTGATCAGGAAGGAGGCGGCAATCATCCTGACGCGATTGTGCATGTAGCCGTGGCGCCAGAGTTGCCGCATGCCGGCGTCGACGATCGGGTAGCCCGTGAGGCCCTTTGTCCAGCGCTCGAAGTGGTCGTCGTTGTCGAGCCAGCGAAAACCGTCAAAGCGACGATCGAGATTCCGACGCCCCAGGTCGGGATTGTGAAACAGGAGATTGTAGGAAAATTCGCGCCACGCGAGTTCCTTGCGGAATGTGACGATATCGTCGACCGGAGTCTCCGTCAGGCCGCGCGTGGCGTGCCAGATCTGCGTCGGCGAGATCTCGCCGAAGGCAAGGTGCGGCGAGAGCAGGGATGTGCCCGCATCGGCCGGGACATCCCTGGCGGTCTTGTAGCCGTCGAGCGTGTCTTCGATGAATGTCTGCAAGCGGTCCGCCGCGCCGACCTCACCCGGTGTCCAGATTTCGGTGAAGCGCGATGCCCAGTTCGGTTGCGTCGGCAGCAGGTTCCACCGATCAGGGTCTTCGGACGCAGGCCAGCGCTCAGGCGCGACAAGTCTTTCGGGCGGATCGATCGGTGCCGGCGGCTCGCCGCTTGCTTCGAGCGCGCGCCAGAATGGCGTAAACACGCGATAGGGGCCACCGGTCTTGTTGAACAGGCGGGTTGGTTCGTGAAGCAACTGGCCGGCAAAGCTGTTGACGGTAAAGCCGCGATCCACGAGCGCCTTCTTCAACGGCGCATCCGTCGCCGTTCCGTTCGGATCATAGCGCCGATTCCAGAAGATGGTGGCGCTGCCGGCTTCTCGCGAAATATCGGCGATGACATCGAGCGGATCGCCGGAGCGAAAAACAAGATCCGATCCGATCCGTTGCAGCGATTCCCGAAACGCCGACAGTGAGTAATGCAGCCACCATCGCTGCGCATCGCCGAGCGGCCCGTTGCCGCTGTCGGCCGGCTCACGAATGTAGAGAGGAATCACCGCTGCGCCATCGGCCGCAGCGGCTGCAAGCGCATGGTGGTCGCCAAGCCTGAGGTCTTTGCGAAACCAGACTAGAATGGGCGACGACGATTTCACGCGCATGACATCCCGGGGTGAGGGTAAGGTGGTTTACTCGCCACCATAGCCGCAAAATGAAAAAGAGCCACTCCGGCGCCTGTGGTCCGAAAAGTAGCCAAAATGTAACCAAAGAAGCGAGGTGGGAGGGCGAACGGCAAAGGGCGGTGCACCCATATGTCTGGAGAAGCCTCTGATATCCCTAAATGAAAAGGGCCGCTCCTTTCGGAACGACCCTTTAGAAACTGGCTCCCCGGGCCGGATTCGAACCGGCGACCTGTCGATTAACAGTCGAATGCTCTACCGCTGAGCTACCAGGGATCATCTGCAGTTTTTTCTGCAGAAGTTCTGCGCGGTTTGTGTCCTGCAGAAGTGAGGCTGCTAATACAAATGCTTTTCCGATTTGCCAAGCGGTTTTTTCAAAAAAAGTGAGAAGATTTGTTGCGAGCCTGTGGAGAAGTCCCCAATTGTGGGAAACGCAGGCGGATAGGGAATGATGAATAAAAACAGAAAACAGACGCATTTCGGCATCGACCCCCACACCCGGCAGATCGTGCTGGGCAAATGGCGCCTGGCGCTTCCGGAATCACCCCTCCTGCGCATGCTCGTCGGCGGCTTGCTGATTTTCGGTGGCTTTCTCGGCTTCCTGCCGGTGCTCGGCTTCTGGATGGTGCCCCTGGGGTTGCTCATCCTCTCGCACGACATTCCCGCGGTTCGCCGTCGCCGTCGCCGGTTCGCCGTCTGGTGGGCACGCCGCCGCGGCCGTGCGGGCTCTTCAAGGGAGCCGTGAGCCTTCGAGGCTACCGCTCAAAGCTTCGAGCCAGTGCAAAAATCCTGAAGGCCGATTCTGATGTGGGGATCAGCCGGTCATGCACGCACTGTGTCAGTGCGTGCATGACCGATTCCTCGGGCTTTGGCGGCAGGTGAGACATCTGGTCGACTGATTCTGAAAATCTTCCGCCAGCAATGTCTGCCTCTGTCCGAACTGGGCGCGGTATCCGGTTGCGGCGAGCGGGACAGGCGAGGTCGCGCTTGCCGCCGATGAAGCCCAGGCTCGCTGCTGGTGAACCTCCGCAATCAAGTGGCCAATGAAAACCATTCGGCAACGGATCGCCAGCATAATGCCGGCCGGATCAAGGATGAGGCGGAATGGGTAAAGCCACAACAAGCCGTGGGCGTCGCCGCGGCAGCCGGACAAAGAAGCAGGGCGGCATGCTGCCGTGGTATCTCGCCGCTGTGCTGACGGTCGGTGGCGTGGTTGCCTATGATCATCGTGGACAATTGCGCGACCTGCCGGCCATTTCGGATATGTTCGCATCGGCCCCTAAGGCGCCATCGACATCTAGGGCCGAGGTTCGGCCGAAGGTGGCAGTGCGTGCGGTCGTACCGCCCGCTGCAAACAGGACGAAGGCCGTCGATGGTCCAATACCCGCGGTCAACGTCGGATTGGCCGCGCCGACCCCGGTCGAACGGCCTGTGGTGCAGCCGGCCGCGCTCCAGCCTCAGGCGAATCAGTTTTATTTCTGCGGTATCCGCAACGATAATTGCGTCATCGACGGCGCGACTTTCCGTTATCACGGCGAACTGGTCCGGGTCGCCGATATCGACGCGCCGAGAACCAAGCAGGCAGCCTGCGATGGCGAACGCGCGCGCGGCTTCTACGCCAAGCAGAGATTGCGCGAACTGTTGAACGCCGGAGATTTCAGGCTGATCGAAGCGATCGGCAGGGATGACGACAAGGCCAGCGAGAAGCTGCGCGTCGTGATGCGCGACGGCCGTTCGCTCGGAAACATTCTCGTCTCGGAAGGGCTTGTGCGGCCATGGAAGGGACGATCGACGCCTTGGTGCTAGGCGGATGGAAAAATCCGCGGATATGACCGCGGCGTGGGTCGGCACCAGGTTTCAAGCCGGCGGTGACCCAATCGACTCAACACGTCGGGCGAGCGGGGTATCGCCGTCATCGCGCGATGGTCGCCAAAGGTGGGCAATTCTTCCTGTCGAGTAATTGCCTCTGAGACGTCATACGCTCGTTCAAAATGAAAAAAGGATCGCATTCAGAATGAACCCTCTTGCACTCTTTCTATATTCATTCTAAACGCTCGCCACGACTTGATAATCTCAGTCGGTGAGGCCTCGTGGCGGAGTGGTGACGCAGAGGACTGCAAATCCTTGTACCCCGGTTCAATTCCGGGCGAGGCCTCCAAAGCCACACCTAAGTAGCTGAATTGATTTTACTATTTAGGTTGCAGGATTTCACCTGCTGCCACGCTTTACTCTAGGGGTGGCAATTCGTTCCCGGTATTTTCCACCTCGACGTCCGACCCAAGCAGCAGATTGCCGACGCCATCCCAATTGATTCTGGCAACGCTCTGCCTCGCCAAGCGCGCCCGTTCGGCGTTCCGCGTGTAGATTTTTGACGTCTTCCCATCCTTCCAGCCAAACATCGCTTCAAGTTGGCTGTCCGTCGCTTCTTCATGAGCTAGATCTGTGGCTAGGCCCTTGCGAACCGAATGCGACGTCAGATGCGCCATGTCAGCTTGACGCCACCAATCCGAAATCCGGTTTCCGAGGCTCTTGGCGCTGCTGAATGGTTTGTCGAACTCGGTGACCAGGTAGTGGAGCCCTTTGGGCGGGTGCATTGCCAAGACACCTTCAAGGATTGGATGGATCGCAATTTCCAGATCGATCGGCGTTCTGTTGCGGTTTTTGAACATGCGCAGCTTCAGCACATCCTTGCGACGGTGCTGAGGGCCAATGACGCGAAGATCCGAGACGCGCAGGCCGGTGAACATCTGGATGGCGAGATAGAGAACGGCCTTCGATTTCACGCCGTGATGAGCGATGAAAGCTGCGAGGTTCTCTGAAGTAGCTGTTTCGTGGCCGTCTGAGTGCGGGCGGAATGGCTCAACCAGGCGCGCAATGTTCGGCGTGATTGGCTTACCATCCCTCTTTGTGTCGAACACTTGCCGAAGCGTCTTCAGGCGCTCGTCAGCGGCGAACGGTGCCTCTCTCTTCCTATCCCGCAGAACCTCCAAATTGCTGACATCCATCTTCGATAGCGGCATGTCTGCGAATAGGCGTCCGTCGATGTCGGACAGTGGCTCTTCCCACATCGCCTCGATGATTTTTCTACGTCGGGTTTGGGTGGTGAGGTCAAGCCCTTTGAAGGCGTTGCTGGACATGTATTCCATACAAAGCCATCGGAAGGTGTTCGGTTTGACTACCTTGGAGAGGAGCTGCGGTGTGTCCGTGTCAGGCGCTGCGTTGGGTTGGTGAGCCTTGCGAGCGACCCAATATGCCGCCTGGAACTCTTCGCTACCTATCGCGTCAGGTAGCCGGCAGATGCGCTTGCCGTCGATGCGCAGATAATAGCGCGCCTTCCCATGCCGGGTTACGTTCCGCTCGATGTAAGGGAGATCGATGCTCACCACGTTTGTCACGCAGACGCCCGCCATTCATCGCCGTCGGCGTCTCCTTCTGTTTTTCTTCTTGCCCCGTCGGCAGGCCACTCGGACATGAAGGCTTCGATTTCCGAGATCAGCCAGACCTTGCGCGTGTGCCAGCGCTACCTCGAAGTCGCACTTCAGCACGTCCTCAACGAGTTTGAAACTGGTCATTCGACGGCGCCACGCGTTTCTCCGCCGGTTTAAGCGCGACCACCCAATGACCGCTGTCTATGCGCAGGGTGGTCGCCTTCTATCTGCTGGCTTTTCGCCAGCCGGCCTGTCGAGCTTCAGCCTCGGAGCAAAACCACCGTTCCCCATATTCGGGGCGAATAATCGTACCGGCATAATCTTCCTGTCCCGGTACATGGAAAATTGCCTGTCCGCTGTTGATACTGATGTTGCCTTTAATGTTGCAGCCGGAGGCCCTTGCATAGATCTGCTTGACCAACGGCGAGCCACTGAGGGCATCCACGAACACAAGCATAGCCAAGACGCCAAAGACGGACGCTACCTTCGACGCAGCGCCGTCACGTGTCGGTCTCCGTTTTCCAGATTGGCGGCGTATAGGTCGCTGTTGCATCCCATCATCACAGCAGAGTGCGGTCGAATTGCAACGCTAGACTGTGAACTCGCTAAAGCGAGTGTCTGCCTGATTGCTAAAATTGAAAGCATTTCAAGTCGGAGTAGAGCAGCCCGGTAGCTCGCCGGCCTCAAAAGCTGGAGAGCCGCAGGTTCGATCCTGTCGCCGCAACCAGACTAATATGGGCGGCTGATACCAGCACGGTTCAAGGTAGCCTCGTAGTGATTGCGAACATCATGTAATCTCTCGATCACATCTGCGAGTGCCGCGGACTTTTCCAGCGGGTCATTCTCGGCTGCTGCTGCTTCCAGGTCTACGATCAGGATGTGCAGGCTGTCTCCCTGGAAGACTACGCCAGGATATTGCCGTTCAGGCAATTGAACGACGGCATAGTTCGTTGGAGGTGTAAGCAGCTTCGCGTCGGTCATTTGCTTCCGTTTCTTTGGCACAATGTTAGAAATTGCTCCGGTGATGTGGGGTGGCTCCTAGCCGTCGATAGGGTGGTCGCTTTTGGTGCAGCTACTCTCGATTGGACGCGTCGCCATATCTTATCTGGTGGACGTTTCCAGCCTCGCTGTTCAGCTTATTTCTCGGCCTCCATTCGGCAATTGAAGGGATCGATGTGATCGTGGATCTCAAAGGTCCGGCCTTTGAAGATCAGGAAACCTGTCTTGGTTTCCTCGTCCCATCGAAACTCCATAATACGGTTGTAGATCATCCGGGCTTAGCCACCCGGTTTCCCGATGTCTCAACTTGTGGCCTCAGGAGAGCGTAGAGGTTGCCGCGTCAAGACTTGAGAGTGAGTTCACCTTCCTCATTTACGCCGAAAAAGTGCTTATGCTTGTAATCACCGACAAGGATCTGCGAAGGTAACGATCTGACGCGCACAAAGAGGCTTTGTAGGTTCGACACCTGTGCCTCAGACGACATGCCGGCAACATTCCCATTGTCGATTACTTTCACGAATGGCATCCCAAATTGCTCGGGGTTGCCGGGGGTACCGACAAAAATATGAGTGATCAGGGATTTCTCTGCGGCGGCCACCAGTGCGAGGCCCGGCGACCATTGTTTATCCCTTGGACGAAATTCCAAGATCAGGCCGTATTCGTCGCGGTGAATCCGGCTATGAACTGGTGGTACGGCCTTCTCTATCTTTAACTTTTCACCACTCAACCCGTCGGCGACCTTCTTTGCCCAATTCGGGTCAGAGAGCGTGACGTACAATCGCGTGGCGAGAGCAGACGGTATAACTTCTCGAGGCATGGCGGCCGGGAAAATCCCAATGATGGGGAAATCGCCCCCGCGGGTCCTCAAGGCTCGGTCAAGAGCATAGGCGAGTTCTTCAAGGCAGGGTTCGCTCTTCAAACTGTTGCTGGTGCAGTAAATCGCCCAGGCATCGGTTTCCTTGTCAGATATTCCCCTGTCGATCGCCTCCCAAAGCCGCCGGCCGGCAAGGAGGTGTACACGGTCAAATACTACCTCGACGCCGTGTTTCTCAAGCTCCTGGATCACATAGTCGACGTCGTTTTCTTCGTTGTCTTTCCACGCGTATGTCAGCCAAAGTCTCACCGCCTTCTCCTCTTTCCGAATTTGAAGAGACTTTGGCTCAGTGGCCTGCCCTCAGGCAAGTGGTGATCTGATGCGCCCACAACCGCCATCGTCGATGTTCAACGACATCGACTTGCCGTCCTTCGTTCATGCCGAAGACATGCTAGACTGGGTAGACGTGACATTCATCGATGCGGCGTCGGAGGTCCACAATCCGGATCACGGTCACCTTCGCTTCGCCTCTATCGGCTACCTCTGGACCACAGTCGGCAACAGCAAGAAGGGTCGTCGGGTAATCGGCCAGTGCGAGACAGGATCTCCGCAAGGCACGATGGGCAAGTGGTCACGCGCTCGCGCTGAAATGCAGATCAAGCAGTGGTTCGGTCATGTCCCGGATTTCATCATCACCCTCGATGCTGACTACTGCCGGGACTGTGGAGACGCCGAGTTCATGGCGCTGGTCGAGCACGAGCTCTATCACGCCGCCCAGGACGTCGATGCATTCGGCGCCCCGAAGTTCAGCAAGTCGACCGGTCGTCCGGTATTCGTCATCCGTGGACACGATGTCGAAGAGTTCGTTGGGGTGGTCAGACGCTACGGGGCAGATGCCACCGGCATCCGCGCCATGGTCGATGCAGCTAACCAGAAGCCCGAGATCGCCAGAGTGCAGATCGCGCATGCATGCGGCACCTGCCAACTTCGTGTGGCTTAGGCGGCACCATCGCGCAGTTGGTCGAGCCAGGTCTGATAATCGGCGTGGTCGTGGAGAAATTCGCGGTCGCCGCCGTACAGGTCGGCACCACTCATCTGGATCAGAGCATCCCAAACGGCCCGGTCTTCAATTCTGACGTCGACAATTGGGTCGTGGTCAGCCAGTACCCAACGGATTGCCCAGGCTGATGCATCCGCGGGTGAGCAACGGTCCTCAATCAGGTCTGCCAGTTTTGCCATCACCTCAGAACGAGGAGGCAGGTCGATGATTTTCGTTCGGCTTTTCATCAGCACTCCCGATGTCACATACGGTGACTGGCTTCTTGACTGGACTTTGACGCTACCATGGCGAAAGCAAAACTCTCAGATGAGGTCAAGACCTATGTCGTGCAGGCGCTGGCTTGCTTCGATAGTCCGTCAGTCGTGGCAGCTGCAGTCAAGAAGGATTTCGGCCTCGATGTCAGCCGGCAACTTGTAGAGAGCCACGACCCGAACAAGAAGGCGGCTTCGGGCCTGGCGCCCAAGTGGCGGGTGCTTTTCGATGAGACCCGCAAGACCTTCCTGGAGGACACGGCCACTATCGCCATCAGTCATCGCGCCGTTCGGCTCCGCGCTCTTCAGCGCATGGCGGACAAGGCAGAGACCCAGGGCAACATGGTGCTGGCCTCGTCATTGCTGAAGCAAGCGGCGGAAGAGGTGGGCAACGCCTACACCAACCGCCGCGAGCTGACGGGGAAGGACGGAAAGGATCTGCCGGTTCCGGTATCGCCGGTCACGATCTTTCAGTTACCCGACAATGGCAGGAACTGAGCAAGGGCAGGGCGCCCAGATAATCATCCGGCCGCAGGCTGGCCCGCAGACGCAGTTCCTCGGGTCTGCAGCCGATATCGCGATCTACGGCGGCTCGGCCGGCGGGGGCAAAACGTGGGCGCTGCTTATGGAGCCGCTGCGCCACGTGGCCAATCCGCAGTTCGGCGCGGTATTCTTTCGCCGGTCGACGGTGCAGGTCCGAAACGAAGGTGGTCTATGGGATGAGAGCTAGAAGCTCTATCCCTCGATCGGCGCGGCACCGAAAGAGCATGTGCTGCAGTGGAATTTCCCGGCCGGCGCCTCGGTATCGTTCGCTCACCTTGAGCACGACAAGACGGTCCTGAACTGGCAGGGCTCGCAGATCCCGCTGATCTGCTTCGACGAGCTGACGCATTTCAGCGCCAAGCAGTTCTGGTACATGGTTTCGCGTAACCGCTCGATGTGCGGCGTTCGGCCATATATCAGGGCGACTTGCAACCCGGATGCCGATAGCTGGGTCGCCGAGTTCATTTCGTGGTGGATCAACCAGGACACCGGCCTACCGATACCCGAACGGGCTGGCAAGCTGCGTTGGTTCGTCCGCATCGGTGATGCCATTGTCTGGGCCGATGATCCGGCAGAGTTGTCGGACTACATCAACCCGCTCGATGGCGAGCCTATCCCGCCGAAGTCGGTGACGTTCGTCCCGGCCAAGCTGACCGACAACGCGGCGTTGATGGCGGCCGACCCCGGTTATCTCGCCAACCTCATGGCACTGCCAACGGTCGAGCGTGAGCGTTTGCTCGGGGGCAACTGGAAGATCCGGCCAGCGGCTGGGCTTCTGTTCCGCCGCGGCTGGTGCGAGGTCGTCGATGCAATTCCCGCTGGCGCACGCTGGATGCGCGGCTGGGACCTGGGCGCAACGCCGAAGACCGAGAGCAACGATCCGGACTGGACCGCAGGCACCAAGATCGGAAAGCTGCCAGATGGCAGATACATCGTCGCCCATCATTGCCGTGATCGCCAGTCGCCTTCTGGTGTCGAGCGACTGATCAAGAACACCGCCGAGGCCGACGGCAAGGATACGCAGATATCGCTGCCGCAGGACCCGGGGCAGGCCGGTAAATCGCAAGTAACCAACCTGACGACGATGCTAGCCGGCTTCGCCGTTCGCGCCACACCGGAATCTGGTGACAAGATCACGCGCTTCAGCCCGTTTTCAGCGCAGGCCGAAGCAGGCAACGTCCTGATCCTATGCGGGCCATGGAACGAGGCCTGGTTTTCATCGCTCGAGGGCTTCCCGGAGGCGACGCACGACGACGACGCCGACAGCACGAGTCGTGCATTCAACGCATTGTTGAGCGCCAGCACGTTCACGTTGGCGAATGTCTGAAATGACGATGTAACTTACGCGATCTGGACGATACGGCTCTTCTGGCACAGGGGGTAGTTTTCCAGAAGAGGCTGCAGTCGTCGGTACATGTCTTGGAAATCCTTTCCGTACATGTATAGCGCGGTTTCCGAGGGGCCTTCCCAGTGGCTGTTGACAAAAGCCGCGCCTTTCAGGAGGCGATCACACTCCTGAAAGACGAAGTTGACGTCACTGTTGGCATAAACCTCAGGCGGTAAGTCGGTGCCATTGATGTAAAGCGCCAACCCCTCGTGACTGCCAAAATCGAGAACACGGTCCTGAGAGGGGATATGCAAGCGGGAGCCTTTGGGAGCGAGCATTGACTCTAGGGCACGAACGACAAGCTGGACGTTTTCATCGTTGAGTTCGTCGATTTCGATCTCAATATCACAATGGGCAATCTCTCCGCTCTCCTCCTGCAACGTTCCTCCGCCGACGACACGCATGCCAAAGCCTTTCCTTTGCATGAGATCGTCGAATGCGTCCTCCAATTCACCGCGGTGAATCGGCTGGAGTTTGGCGTTCAAACTGGCGACAACGATGGATCTCAAATTCGTATCCTCTGCAGGGCTGGTAAGCCCGCGTTACTAAGTGAATCAACTGGAGCGGGTATGGGTAACATAATTGCATTCGTCCGCGACAGCCTGACGAACATGGTTGCCAACCTCGGCACCACCCGGGACAAGGCGTCCGCCACGTTCTATTCAATGCCGATGCTTTCGGACGAGGAGCTATTGAACGCCTACCGTGGTGCCTGGCTGCCGCGGAAGATCGTCGATATCCCGGCATTCGACAGCGTGCGTGCCTGGCGCGACTGGCAGGCGAAGAAGCCGCAGATCGAGGCGATCGAGGCTGAAAAAAAGCGGCTCAATGTCGCCGGCAAGGTTCTCGAAGCCCGCATCAAGGCGCGGCTCTGGGGTGGGGCTGCGCTCGTCATCGGTACCGGTGAGCCCGATCTGACTGTTCCGCTGGAAGTCGATCGCATCGGCAAGGGTGGCTTGAAGTACCTCACGGTCATGTCGCGTCGCCAGTTGACGGCCGGCGAGATCGAGCGCGACCCGGCCTCGGAATGGTACGGCAAGCCGAAGCTCTACCAGCTGAAGTCCGCCGACGGTTTGCAGGTCGATATCCATCCTTCCCGGATGGTCATCTTCAACGGCAACGCTCAGCCAGATGACGAGCTCGTCACGACGACGACCTATGCCGGATGGGGCGACAGCGTGCTGCTGTCGGTCGTCGAGGCGATCAAACAGGCCGATGGTACCGCGGCGAACATTGCCAGCCTCGTTTTCGAGGCCAAGGTCAACGTCATCCGCATTCCCGACTTCATGCAGAACGTCGGGGACGAGCGGTACCGCGCGAAGATCCTGGAACGCTACACGCTCGCGGCCACGGCCAAGGGCATCAACGGCGACCTGCTGCTCGACAAGGAAGAGGAATTCGAACAGAAGACGGCGAGCTTCGCGACCCTTCCGGAAGTCCTGATGTCGTTCCTGCAGATCGTCTCTGGCGCTGCCGACATTCCGGCGACCCGGCTCCTCGGTCAGTCGCCGGCTGGTATGAATGCCACAGGTGAAAGCGACCTGCGCAACTACTACGATCGCTTGCAGGCTATGCAGGAAGTCGAGATGCGCCCCGCGATGTGGCGGCTCGACGAATGCATCATTCGCAGCGGTACCGGTTCGCGCGATCCGGACATCTACTACGAGTGGGCGCCGCTCTGGGGCATGTCCGAGAAGGAAAGGGCCGATGTCTTCAAGACGAAGGCCGATGCCGCGCGCCAGTTGATGGGCACATCGCCGGGGCAGGAAATTATTCCTCGCGAGGCTCTGTCCGACGCTCTGGTCAATGCGCTGGTCGAGGATGGCTCGTTGCCAGGTCTCGATGCTGCGATTGAAGAATACGGCAAGCTCAGCGAGCAGGAGCCGGACGACGTCGAGCAATGTGCTGCTGCTGGGGAGGATTCAGCAACAAGTGCCGATGCCGGTCACCGATGACGCTGCAGCAAGCACGATCGAGCATTGGGAAGTGGGCTTCTCGGAATAGCGATTGAACTCGGATTACACTGGAAGTCCCGCGCAATCGCGATCTTCGATCGAATGGCTGTATGTGCCGCCTGGCCATGTGTAGATAAACTGTATCTGCTTTATTTGGCGCGTGGCGAGCCACTTTCCGAACATTTTACATTGCTCTGCGATCAGTTCAGAATTGGCACTCAAGTTCTCCTTTATGTCCGCCGCGTCAAGCGGGTCTGGGGAGGAGGCATGAAATCCTAAGAACCGATGGTTAAAGGATATTTTTTCGAGCGTGAGCCCGTCAAATTCACGCGGAAGGCTTTCGTTCATTTTAGCAAGACCGGATGGAGGGATCGCGCTCGGTGGGAGGCGCGAGATATTCAACGTGAGCGCGGCCGCATATGTCGCAAGAAATACTAAGGGCCAGCGGATTCTGAACCACCATTGGAGGACGCCCGCCAATGCGGCAGGGAGAATCGCGTGTAATGCTAGCCATGGCAGCCAATCGGAGGTGTTCCAGTAAAGCTCACCCCATATTTCATTCAATATCTCGGTCATCTATTTCGAAACCCAAAGCTCAGAACAGTTGAGTGGTCTAGCTCAACTTTTTGGCGACCGAAAGCACTGAGTGCGATGAATGGTTTTAGCATCTGCCTGCCCGCAAACAGGGCCACCAGTTAGATTCATCTGAATTGATCACCGTTCCGTACGAGTGAGAGGATCTTTCATGCGTTTCTTAGATGCAGCACCGATCGCGGGAACGCGACGGACCGCCGACGGCTACCTTGTGGCCGAGGTCCGGACTGCGCGCACGGGCATCCAGGATTATGCCGGCCATGAGGTTGGCAAGCCCGAGATGCCGGTCGTGAAGGTCTATCGGCCGTCCGACCAGGTCTTTGCCCGAGACAGCCTCGGCAGCTACGCGCACAAGCCGGTGACCAATGATCACCCGATCGAAGCGGTCACCGCTGACACATGGAAGGCCGTATCGGTCGGCCAGATCGGTGACGAAGTGGTGCGCGACGGTGAGTTCGTCCGCATCCCGCTCGTTGTCATGGACGCTGCAGCAATCAAGGCCATCGACGAGGGTAAGCGCGAGCTCTCCGCCGGCTACACCTGCGACCTGGCATGGGAGCCAGGAACTACGCCCGAGGGCGAACAGTACGACGCCATCCAGAAAGATATCCGGATCAACCACGTCGCCATCGTCGAACGTGGCCGCGCCGGATCTCAAGCTCGCATCGGCGACGGTGTGAGGTCGTGGGGCGCTGCCCCGTTCACCAGTGATCATAAACCGCAAGAGGAAAAGATCATGACCCTGAAGACGGTTACCGTCGATGGCATCCCGGTTGAAGTAACCGATCAGGGTGCCACGGTGATCGGCACGCTGCAGCAGCGCCTTGCCGACGCCGTTTCCAAGCTTACCGCCACCGAAACGGCACATCAGACGGCTCTTGCCGCCAAGGATGCCGATCTGGCGAAGAAGGACGCGAAGATTGACGAGCTCACCGGCAAGATCCTGTCGGACGCCGATCTCGATAAGCGCGTGCAGGCTCGCGGCGATCTTATCGCCACCGCCAGGACGATCGCCAAGGACGTCAAGACCGACGGACTTTCCGATGCTGCAATCCGCAAGGCTGTCGTCACCGCCAAGATCGGCGATTCCGCCATTGCCGGCAAGTCCGACGCCTACATTGATGCCCGCTTCGACATGCTCGTCGAGGATTCGGCAAAGGGCGGCGGCACTGATCCGTTCCGCACCGTTGTGCAGCAGGGCGGCCTTTCGCAGGTCTCCGACGCCAACGCCTCCGCAACCGCTCACAAGGCCATGGTCTCCGATCTCGAATCGGCCTGGCAGACGAAGGGAGCCAAGTGATGCCGGCAGTTCAGACTACCTATAGCGCCACTCACGCCCGTTGGGTTGAGGGCATGAACCTCAACATGGAGCCTTCCGTCGTCGTCACCCGCCTGGCGGAAGACGCTGAAGGCATCGGTTTCGGCAAGGTCGGCGTGCAGGGCACCACTGACAATCAGGTCGTGGATTCCGAAGCGACCGTGAAGTTCGTGGGCATCGCTGTCCTCGACCCCACGCAGCCGACTGGCAAGTACGAGCAGTACTCAAACGTCGCGCTGATGAAGAAGGGCGTCATCGTCGTGCAGGCCTCGGTCGCCGTCGCCGTCGGCGACGCCGTCTACTACGTCCCGGCCACCGGCGTTCTCACGAACTCCGCGTCCGGCAACACCCTCATTGCAGGCGCGCAGTGGGATACCAGCACCTCTGGTGCCGGTCTCGCCGCTCTCCGCCTCGGCTAACAGGAGCGTTCCAACATGAACATGCTTATCACCCAGGACGCTCAGCAGGTCGCGATGAGCTTCCTTATCCGTCAGGCCTCGTTGATCGAGCCGACGGTCTACGCGATGAAGTACCAGGAGATCCAGTATTCCCAGCTGATCCCCGTCGACACCTCGGCGCCGGAATGGATTCAGTCGGTCACCTACTTCTCCATGGACTCGGTCGGCCAGGCTCAATGGTTCAGCGGCCTCGCGCACGACGTGCCGAAGGTCGAGCAGACCCGCGAGAAGTTCGAGACCGGCGTCTCCATGGCGGCGATCGGCTACGGTTACACGCTCGAGGAACTGGGCACGGCCCAGCTGCTCGGCATCAGCCTGACCTCGGACAAGGCAAGCTCGGCCCGTCGCATCGCCGAAGAGAAGATCGACCAGGTGGCCTTCGTCGGTGATGCCGGCAAGGGCTACTCGGGTCTGGTCAACTCTTCGACGCCGACGGCCACCACGGCTCCGGCTGATGGTACCGGCTCGGCGACGACCTTCGCCAGCAAGACGCCGGACCAGATCCTTCGCGACATCAACGGCCAACTCACCGGCATCTTCACTGGTACGCTCGGCGCGGAAATCGCGGATACGCTGCTCCTGCCGTACACGGTCCTGTTGGACCTCTCGACCCGTCGTATCGATGCCGTCAACCAGACGACCATCCTCGAATGGATCCGTCGGAACAACATCTACACGCTGACGACCGGTCAGGAACTGACCATCCGCGGTGTGTTCGGCTACCTCGACACGGCCGGCGCCGGCGGTACCAAGCGCATGGTTGCCTACCGTCGTTCGCCGGAAGTGCTGAAGATGCACATTCCGATGCCGTTCCGGTTCTTGCCGGCATGGCAGACCGGACCGATGAAGTTCGATGTCCCCGGCATCTTCCGTGTCGGCGGCGTCGATATTCGCCGGCCGAAGGCCGTTCGCTACCTCGACGGCATTTAAGGGGAGGCGGCAATGAAGGTCACCAACACCCAGAATGGCCCCCGCGGCGTCAACGCCGTGAATGGCCCGGTTCTCGTTGAGCCGGGCGAGACGGTCGAAGTCGATATCTTCGCTCGCGAGCAGTCTCATATCGAGGCTTCGAAGTGGTTCGAGATCGACGGCGACTACACCGACGACCCAATCGTCGGTGCATGGGAGGTTCTGACAGCCACTGCCGATAATACCGGCTCGGAACTCGAACGCCTTCAGGCTCTCCTTGCCGACCGCGACGCCGAACTGGCGAAGCTCAAGGCACAGCAGGAAGAGCCGCCGAAGACGGCTGCAGAAGTCATCGAAATGGCGAAGGACCCGAACGTGCAGTTCATGTCCTTCAAGGCAGCAGCGGCCAAGCTGCTCGGCGCCGACCAGACGCCGGCCAAGAAGGACGAGATCCTCTTGGCGCTCGAAGAACTGGCAACCAAGCCCGGCGCATAAGCGCCTGGCTCTACCCACCGGAGAATGACATGGCTGGATACGGCGATAACGACGGCTTCACGGCTTACGCTACGGCGGCCGGCTATGTCTTCCCCGTGGGTGCGACCGATGCCCAGAAGACCGCAGCGCGCCAGCGCGGTTCTCTGGTGATCGATCGGTACGAACCGAAATTCAGCGGCCGGCGCACAGGTGGCTTTGCCCAGGAGCGAGCATGGCCCCGCACCGGTGCGTCGACCTATTACGGTGAGGCGATCCCGCCGACCGAAATCCCGGTTGCGATCGTCAACGCCTCCTATGAGGCAGCTTTTCTCGAACTGACGAACCCGGGCAGTCTGTCCCCAGTCGTCACTGGCACCTCGACAGTGAAGCGTGAAAAGGTCGGACAGCTTGAGGTCGAATATGCGACGTCCTCGTCGACTGACATCGACGATATGGTCGCGCTCGCAACACCGGTTGTCACCACGATCGAAGGGCTGCTCTGGCCGTTCCTCACGCCGTGCTGGCCTGGGGCGTTGGTCGTCTGATGGCAAACCCGCTCTATGCGCGTCTCCAGGCTACAGCGCAGCGCCTCATTGCCAAGTTTGGCCAGTCCGGCGTCGTCACTCGCGTCACTCCACCGGACACAGTCTTGGGCGGTGAACCGGTCCTGACGCCGTACCCTGCCACGCTCGTCCCGATGGCCTACGAGGCCCGCTACATCGACGGCACCGCGATCAAGACTGGCGACATGCAGATCTACATCTCGTCCGTCGGCCTGGCGATCGATCCGACCGTCGGCGACGTCGTCACCGCCAACGGTTCCGACTACGCCATCGTGAATGGCGACCCGAATAAATATGACGGCGTGACCGCTGTCGTCTTCATCGTCCAAGGAAGGATCGCAGCATGAAAATCCGCTTCGTGAAGGCCTACACGCATTTCGAGGTTGGCGACATCGTCGACGAGACCGAAGTCGGTTCGTCGTTCGCCACGGGCCTGGTCAATCTCGGTATTGCCGAGCAGATGCCCGAGGAGAAGGTCGCCAAGAAGGCCGAGAAGGCCGGCGCAGCCGATTAATGGCATCGCTCCGCCAACAGCTCGAGGCGCTCGTCGACGAGCTTTCTCCCAACATGGAAAAGGCGTTCCGCGAGGCGATCGACGATATCAAGTCCGAGATCGTGCTGAAGGAAGTTGTCGAGCGGTTGGAGCGGCATGATATCGAAGGCGCGATCGCCGCGCTCCATATCGATCCAGCGGCTTTCCGCCCGTTGAATGAGGCGATACGGCAAGCTTTTGATGCCGGCGGGTTCCTGGTTGGCAAGAACATGCCCCGCCTGTCCGATCCGGTGGGCGGGCGCATCGTGTTTCGGTGGGACGTTCAGAACCAGCGCGCCGAGCAGATCATCCGCGAGGCGTCGTCGAAACTGATCACCCATGTCACCGAAGACACGAAGCAGATGGCTCGAGAGCGCATCGAGGCGGGATATGCCAAGGGGCAGGGGCCAAACACGATCGCGCTTGATATAGCTGGCCGCCTCAATCGCGTAACCGGCCGCCGCGAGGGCGGTCTGGTCGGGCTGACGTCTCAGCTTGCTCGCACCGTCGAGAATGCGCGCGCTGCGCTCCTCGCTGGCGATACTGAGGGCATGCGGCACTACCTGACGCTGACGCGCCGCGATAAGCGCTTCGACCGACAGGTGATGAAGGCCATCCGCGAGGGGGGCCTGCCGATCGTGACGGTTCTCCCGCGTGAACCTCTGCAGGCAAGATCGGAGACGGGCGAAATCATCGAGTTTGCGCAGCCGCCAAAAGTGCCCCCCGTAATGGACACCGTCCGTGAGCCGGTGATGCGCGCCGTTCCGAGGATGAGGATGGTCAGGAAGTCGATACAGCGCCCTGTCGAGGTGCCTCGCACCGGCCGTCGTCAGCACTTCGGCCTGATCGCGCAGGAGGTGCAAAAGGCTCTGCAAGGTGTGGACTTCGGCGGCCATGTTATCGATGACTTGTCCGACCCCGACAGCCTTCAGTCTCTGCGCTATGAGCAGTTCGTGCCCATCCTAATCAAGGCCGTACAGGAACTCAACGCTCGGGTAAAGGAATTGGAAAATGCTTAGGCCGCGACAGGTGAGCCCCGTGAATTCATTCAAGTCTGATGCAGGCACCGGAATCTATCGGACCGCGTCTGACCATCGAACGATGGGGCCAATCGACGACGAATATGTTCGAGAACTGCAGGCCTTAATCCGCTCCCTTGGCGCTACTCCGCGGCCACCCTCAGTGCCGGGCGAATGATTGACGCGATATAAGCGCGCGAGTTTCTGCAATCGGCCTGCTTGCGCGTCTCAACGTCACGAAGCCATTCGTCAGTCGATAGCATCTCTACCGGGATGTAAGGGAAAAAGCGCTCTGCTTGCAGCTTGATCACAACGTCCGGTCGGTACTGCTCTTCAAGGTCGAGCAGGAAATCTGGGCAATGGACAGCGAGAGTTTCAGCGAATATCTCGGTGAGAAAGGGTAGGGGCTCCATAAGAAAGCTGTCGTGGAGAATTAACGCGCGGCCGGTACCGCTTTGGCAGGTGAAATGCTGAATGAAGCCTTCGTTCGCGACGTCTCCATGAAATTGCCTGACTGATTGCGGGCTGCGCACCTGAACTCTTGGCAGGCGCCGTAATGGCAAATTCACAAGCGAAGCAAGGTCACCTTGCGACGGCGCGACCGCGACCTTCCGATCGATCGATTTCAGGCCCTCTA
Organism: Ensifer sp. GW823-FHT05D09; assembly: GCF_058795755.1. Lineage (NCBI taxonomy): Bacteria > Pseudomonadati > Pseudomonadota > Alphaproteobacteria > Hyphomicrobiales > Rhizobiaceae > Ensifer > Ensifer sp. GW823-FHT05D09. Next base: position 372,980 of record NZ_JBXAIA010000002.1, read on the forward strand.
GCTCATCATCCCAGCCGAAATAACAGAATGCCTCTTCAAGGTAGACTAGGGCTCCCGTCACACTCCAGTGGCTCTCGTCGACATCGTAGTGTCGGTACTGGCAAGTGTGGTCGCACAGGATGTTGTGGTTGAAAAATGTCGACGCTGACCATTCGGTGTTTGCCAGGAAGAGATTTGCCGGCGTCTTACCGTGCATCTCGTAGACCTCGGGCGACGGCAAATAGTCTCGGCACGCCGTCTCTTTGTTTGGCGCTATCAAATGGATGTAACGGCCCGCGCGGGCTTTTGCTCGTTCATCAGCGGCTTTGTGTGACGAGGCAATCGAAACAAACCGTTCGTGAGTCATGAACGGTATCCCTGTTGTCTGCAGCTGCACGTTATTAGTGTCGTTGTCGAGAAAGAGATGACCCTTTCTTCCCCGCAGCACTTTCGTCATCACCCAAACTCCCGTCTCCTTGACGGGATGTAACCCTAAGTCGCATTTCAAGTCCATATGTCGGGTGAGGCGGTAATGCCCTCGTAAGGCTAGCGGCGAGCTGGCGCCCGGCAACCTCATTCGGGGAACTCTTACTCTTCCCGTCGCTCTCGAGTTCGCATTGAGGGTTGATTTGTGGTTCCGCGGTGCGGAACACTTGTAAGTGGCGCGTCTGTGAATTCGAACGCTCAGACGGGGCCTCTTCTCTTATTCGTAGGAAGAAGGGGCTTTTGCGTTTCAGAGCGCCTTCGTCACAACCTGCGTCGCGACCGCGACCGGTAGACCCGCCACGGCAACGATGGTGGCTTAAAGCAACGCGGCTCTTTGCATTTGTTTCTCTGCGACGAGTGTCCAGATGGCAACTGTGAAGGCTGCCAACGCGGTCACGCTCATTAGCGCAGCATGCCATTTGCCTAGGCGGGTCGCGAAGTAGCGCCTGTATCTGATAAGCCCCCAGGCATCCGAGCAATGTCGCCGCGATGCCGGATCCCAGGCGATGAACAATAGAACGCCGATGCCTTGAAGAGCTCGGCCTATCAGCAAAAGAGTTTCCGGGTGCAACGCGCGCTCCTATTGGTCGTCTGCTTCGCCTTATAGGCGATCGGTTGGCGCAGACTCCACTGCCTTTCGCCAAAACACTCACCAAGGATATGAACATGAACCGACGCATCAACGCGGCGGGCCTTGCGCTCGTCAAACAGTGGGAAGGCCTGACGTTGTAACCTCCCTGCGTACTTTGAAGATCTCTCAGTGTTTGCCTACTTGCACGGCCTTGGATCGGGCCACTTTCGTGCGAAGATGGCTGGCCAGACATTGGTGATCGGAATGCTATGGGTCGAATCTAGGAGCAGGATTACCTCTTCTTCAATCGCTCTGCTTGCCACCTCGTACTCGAATAGAAGCCTCTGGTCCGGCTGTTCTAGCTCTCGTAGTTCTTCCAACCGTCCGGCTGCGAGTGCGTAGGCCTCGAAAAGGTCATTCAGCTCCGCCGAACAGATCCCTGCTTCAAGCGCGTTTCGAAACTTCGGCAGTCTTACCCGCAGACGCCGACGTCCTAGTTCCCTGAGTTTCTGCATTTTTCTCTCCCTCTGAGTGGAGGCTAAGATGGTGCCACCAAGGATGAGTTAAGCCGAACATTCAATTGCGAGAGATCTCGCCATTAGGCCAACAAGGCAAAGTCATGATTGCAAGCATCAATGCGGCGCTGGCGCCCCACGTAACTAAAGCGCCCTGGTAACGATCTGCGTTGCGATCGCGACAAGTAGACCCGCCAAGGCGATGGCGGTTCCAAATCTCGCTGTATTCATCCGGCGCCATCGCACACGATCAAATTTGATGGATTTGCGCATCAGCACTTCATTGAACCAGTCGCGGACCGACGCACTCGATGAGCTGAATGGCGTCGTCTTCCATCCCTTGGCACAGTTCATCGTACTGGGCGATCAAATCTCTCCGGATTCTCCGCGCGCGCAACTCGTCACGTTTGACCACTGCGAGACCGTAGTTTTCCAGGAGCTCGCGCAAAAGGGCAAGTTTAAGATGGGCCAATTGCCGCCGATGATTTGGCAGTCGGGCCATCATTCGAGCCCGACCGATCCGTTCGTAATCCATCTTCCACCTCTGCCCCAGTCGTCGCGACGTGATCGCCGCGACGAAAGTTTGGCGTTTCCAACCCTAATTTAGCAAAAAGGTTCCAACCATGAATGAACGACGTATCAACGCGGCGGGCCTTGCGCTCGTCAAGCAATGGGAAGGCCTGAAGACGAAGGCCTATCAAGACGTGGCCGACGTCTGGACGATTGGTTATGGCCACACCAGCGCAGCCGGCGCGCCAGTGGTGAAGCCGAATATGGTGATCACCGAGGCGGGAGCGGAAGAGATCTTGCGCACAGATCTTGCCACGTTCGAGGAGCGGGTATCGCGCCTGGTTAAGGTGCCGCTCACCGACAACCAGTTCGCAGTGCTTGTCTCCTTCGATTTCAACACCGGGGGGCTCGGCAAGTCGACGCTGCTGAAAAAGTTGAATTTCGGTGACTATGACGCCGTGCCGCTTGAGCTGATGAAATGGGTCAACGCCGGCGGCAAGCGGGTCAAGGGTCTGGTCAATCGGCGAGCAGCCGAAGCTGGGCTCTGGGCCAAGGGCGAGTTCGTTTCCAGCAACACCGTTCCGGCCGCACCGAAGACGCCGGAGGTTGTGACAAAGGAAAATGTCAGCTGGGCGGCCGGCATTCTCTCGACGATCGCCTTTGCCTTCACCGGCAATGGGCCGCTGCAGTGGGCGCTTGCCGGGATCCTCGTTGTCGCCTTCGCGATCGGCGCGTTTCTCTTTATCCGCAAGCGGCTCGATCCGGCATGATCGCCTGGCCGAAGATCCTGGGCGGCGTGCTCGTGCTCGCCGCCACCACCTGGACCGTCCTCGAGCTGCGCGCGGACGGCGCTCGCTCCGTCACCAATGCAATCGAAAGGCAGAACAATGCGGCGGCTAATTCAGCGGGCGATGCTCGCACTGGTTATGACCTATGTATCGCTCGGAGCGGCGTGTGGGACTTCGGCGCCAGCAAATGTCGATGGCCTGCGGCGGGTCGTCGACACTGACCTGGTCGGCGCGCGAGGGGCGACGCCGGCGGATCAGCGGAAGATAGACCGGACCGTCGTCGGCCTATGCGCCGGCGGCGTCTGGACGAAAGGCGAATGTATAAGGCACGGGGAAGCGCGTTAATGCCGCAGAAATATACGTCTTTGATCGAATTGCTCAATGCTTGGTTCGGTGGCGCGGCGACCACCCTGATCGCCGTGCTCGCCGGCCGTCTCATGTGGCACACGAACGAGGTGCGGAAGATGCGACGGAAGTTTTTCGGCAAGGAGCTTCTATGGGAAATGCCGATCGCGGTCGGCATGGCCTTTATTGGTGAAGGACTGGCTACCTGGCTTGGGCTTGGTCAGCCAATGGCTACAGGTATGATCGCCGCGCTTGCATACCTTGGGCCGCGCGGGTCCGAAGTGCTGTTCATGCGCTGGTTTGGGGCGAATGTGGAAAAGGGCTAACCGTTGATGGTTATCAGGGGGCGCTAGCTTTGGTCAGCTGAGTTTGTTTTGCGATAGAAGCAGACGCAATGCAGCCTGCGCTTCAAGAAATACTTCTGATTCCTTGGAAATGCCGGCTTCATGCAACTCAGCGCACAGTTTAATACCGGCGTGAAACGGATCAGAGCCGCCTTGCCCGTCGGTTGAGCAATCGTCAATTACACAGAATAGCCTACCATTATAGCTTGGAGCACGAGCATTCCGGAGGTCACCAGCGAGCGCTCCGTACACGCCAGCGAAAGTCTGGCCGGCTCGCTGTGGCATTTTTTGCGGCAGCAAGAGGGCGTCTTGATAGCCGGCCGCTACCCGCCAGATCGAAATACCGTCGCCAATGAGTTTCCCTGGCTCAGTTATTGAGGTCTTCAGACGATCTTTATTGACGTGCATCGGTGTGTATGCAGCCCGAGCGATCATCTCGTCATTCTGGATCACCCCAGGGGATACATCGGGCGATACGCTGTTTTGCTCCAGCGGACAGCCGGCAGTGGCACACGACATGAGCTATCCGCAGATGATCGCCAAAAGACGTGGATTGTTCAGATGTGCACTAAGCTTCCGATAATCGAGTATCGGGATAACCCATGCAGGGAGTGCCCCTTGCTTTAGATCCGCATGAGCGCCGCCAATCTTGCCCGAATCAAAAACGGTAATTGTGAAGGACTCGTCATTTGTTGCGTTCGCCCAATGAAGTGCAGCAGTGCCATCATCGATGTCAATCTCAGCAGTCGGCTCAGTCGCGCCAGCAGGTAGTATCGAGGCAAGCGTCTGCATTGCACGAATGGTCTTGTCGCTTGGCGCGCGGCTGCCTTCCCCCGCCCAGCCGTCTGAGAGGCGCCCGAGGTCACGAATAATTCTGCTGAGGGGGCTGCTCCAGCGGGGTACGGGTACGATCCGTACAGCGTGAGCAAAAGAAGTGCTCGTATTCTCAGTTATCAAGGTCGGTCGCACGCGCTTCATAACGGAGAAAGCTCGGTAATGGGCGCTTACAACGGAACGAAGCACCCAATCGCGTTCATCAGCAATCACCGATGCGTCGTCGTCGGCCGTAGGCAATAGAGTGCCAATGCGTTCGGCCCTTGGATAAACGACGCCGACCGCTTCGTCATCGAAAACTTCAACATTCTGGCTGAGCAGCGACTCGGCGATGTGCCCCTCCAACGCGCGCGAATCTAGCATCCGTACCGCATATTTGGTCACATCAACCCTCCAACCCGATGGCTTGCTGCAGGTCTTTATTCAACAAGTCGATAAGCAGCGATTTGTTCTTCTTGTGCAAGTCGAACATTTCTTCATTAATTATTGCTAACTTCGACTTGGCGAGAGATTCAATCGTATCATCCGTATCCATCGAGCGAACCTGCTTATGCTCGATAGCTATTAGATATTGCTCATCAGCTTCGTTTACAACGCTACCGGTAAGATTGAGATTCTGCAATGTCTTGTCGTTAGGGCCACCCTTGCTGAACCAGCCAGTGTTACAGTGCCAAAGGGGACCGTTCTTCAGGAGCGCCGGAGCGATAAGCTCTGTGCTATTGAAAAATTCAGCAACGTCGTAGTCTCTACTGGCTGTGAAAGCGTCCTTAACAACAAGCTCGATCGAGAGCAGCTTGTTGTTCTTAGCGGCCGCCAACGGCACGGAATCCAGTGCGCTGATCATGTACCCGAGGGCTGCGCTCCATACCTTTTCCCATCGCGTATAGAGCGAACACTCAACACGTATCTCGTTTTTCGCGATTTCCATCGACCATGTCGGTTCGCCATTGGGTCTCAGGAACGCAAACTGGATGCCTGGCGCGTTTATGATCCCGTTGGGGGTATTGATTGGCGCTTCAACGGCGCCTGTTGCAGGTAGTCCGTCACGCCAAGCGTCGTGCCCTGCCTGAATCGCCATTATGGTTTGGGCCGAAAACGCCGATTTAAACGCGACAGCGAAACTTACTCGCTCTATGGAATGATCTTCGTTGATCGGCATAAAGCCCTTGATCTGACGATTAATTTCCATGCCGCCTCGGTGAGTTATCTGAACTTCAATTCCCAAAGATGCCCTTTCATATAACGCAAAAATTGAAAGGGCAATGTGGCGATCAGTCCACCAATCTTAAACAAAGCGATGGACTTCTTTAAGTGAATGGGGACCGCGCTCACTCCACCGGCCTAACAGGCTGCTTCGCAAGTTCTTCGGCGAACTGACTTTACTGCGGATCGCCTATTCGAAGGCTGGCCCATCCCATCGTGCCGCTTACAGTGCCCCCAGGGTGTCTGCCATCTGAACGATCTTGAGCTTGTCGTCGGGCAGGGGCCGCTGCAGGGCATAGGCTTCTGACCAGGGAGCGGTCAGCCAAGCTTGCACTTCGTCCTTTGACGTCAGGAGCACGGGCATCGCCTTTTGATGCACGGGAGCAACGATGCCGTTGGGTTCCGTCGTCAGGAAGGCGAAAAGATCGATCGTGACGAGCCCATCCTTGACCTTGCGAACACTGGTCCAATCCTTGACCCAGATGCCGGCGAAGAACATCAAAGTGTCGTCGCCGGTGCTGGTGAACCAGGCGTTCGGAGTGCGTCCACCTTCAACCTTGCTCGCAGGGTCCGGTTCGGCGAAACGGGTTACGGGTACGACACAGCGGTTCCCGACTTCCAACCAGCGCTTCCAGTGCTTGCTGGAGGTGTTGCGAACGTTCGTGGTGCCACCGTCGGGCTCCATTTTCAGGAGTTCGTCAAAGTCGACGTCTTTGCTCTTGGCACGAAGTTTATCGGCGCGCTTTGTGGCAGCGTCGAATTGTGCCTTGCTCGACGAAGGCATGCCCCAGCGCACCATCGCGAGTTCGCGGCGGTCCTCATTGTTGCGAATGATCGGCGCTAAGCGATCGGGGTAGACGTCAACCGACGGCTCGAGGTTGCCGACCAGATCATTTGTAATCGAAACGAAATCACGGATGGCCTGCTGGTTCGTGGTCAAATTATAGAGATTGCACATCGTCCTTGCTCACCTTCAGTAGAAGTCGTCTTTCCATACTGGTCTGGGAACCATCTTGATCCTCACCAGCTTCCGGATCTGGAGCTTTCCAGTGTCAGCGCCCCGTGGCAACTCGAATTCTGCCTGCAAATACTCCTTGCGTTTGCACACCTCGCACCGAAAGTGGGGCACGATCTCGTCGATCGGCACGTCACCGCAGAGCTTTAGCAAGTCTCGACAGCGGTATCGGCGCATGATGCGACAATACATGCACTCGATCTTGACGATCTGGCCGGTCTCCTCGGCCTTGGTCAAAGTATGCATGCGCTGCCAGCGGGTTAGGCCATTTTGTTCCGGCATGGCGTCAACCTAACAGCTGAGGCTTTCATTGGCTGCAGAGGACGGTTCGCTGCGCGGGCGCCACCCGCGTGTAAAGCCGAGGCTCATCGAAATTTCGGCCAAGGCGAGTTGTTCTCGCAGATGTCGGCAGTCGGCGAGCAGGGTGCGGACAGTGGCTTCCGCGTCACCATTGTGCCAGGCGAGGGCCGCGTCGAATTCGTCAAAGGTTTGGTCGGCGTCTTCGATCGATGTTGGTTGCTGAGCGGCGGACATGGCTTTTCCTTGTCCGGGGTGCCTTCCCGGAGCGTTCGTCTATTCGGTTTTAGGTTGGCGGCCGCATCGCCGGTGGAATTAGGATCTCTTGCCCGGAGGCCACTCGATCTTGTGTTCGAAGCAGTACCAATTGGGCGGTGCACTGCCGTGGGCAAAGCCGAGGCTTCCCCACTTGCCGCAGCCTAGGTGCTCGCAGAGGTGCTCGACTATGCCGCCTTCAGGCTTTTTGCTGGCGCCAGCATCATCGCTCATTCTGTAGGCCTTCCCAAGGGGTGTGTTCTACAAATGTTCTCATTGGGACTTAGAGTCAACACCAAGATTTGCTGGTTAAGGCCATACAGCTCAATTAACAACTTATGCGCTAAGTTCCGCTAAGCAGAGCATGTAGCTCGAGCGTGGGGGCATCTCTTTGAAGAATCGGTATTCATTGACGGCAAAAGGGCTTTTTCCTGAGACGCTGCCACCATGCTTTATATCAAGCGATATTCAACGCGCTATGAGAGGAATCGTTAAAGACGTCGATGAACGGCAGTCCCGCCGTCGGCCCGCGGATTACATTCGCTATAGCGGCACGAAGCATGACGGAGGGCGGCGATTTTACGGAACTCCCCACCCCATAGCCCATCACTATGTATCCACATTTATTCACAAGCACTGGCGGAAATTTGAGCGACACTACGCGTCGTCAACGTTCTCGGTTAGTGCGCCGAAATTGCTCGCGCCTGAAGCAGATCGCGCGATTCAAATAACGTCTTTGTCCGAGGTTGCAGCAATTGCGCAGAAGCGCCTAAGATATGCACCTTTTTTGTTGAAAACGGACATCTCGCAGTTTTTCCCTAGCATATATACGCATTCTATTCCTTGGGCCGCACATGGCATTGAAGAGTCAAAGCGGGACATGTCTCCGCTCTCGAAAGACCTTCCCTTTAATCAACTCGACTTTTTTGTTCGCAATTGCCAGCTCGCGCAAACCCGCGGCGTTTTGGTTGGTCCAGATGCATTCCGATTGGTCGCCGAGTTTGTGTCGACCAGCATTGATAATGCCCTGCAGGATGCGGTTCAGGGTGTCATTGTAGGCGCGGCAAGGCATGTCGATGATTACTATATTGGATTGAAAAGCGAAGCTGACGCTCTGGTTGTATTGTCGCGATTGCGCGAAGTACTTCAGCGCTACGAACTGCAGATAAATGATACAAAGACTAGAATATATAGCAGCTTAGATCCAATAAACGACATATGGGCTCAAGATCTGAAGCTGTCAATGCCGGAAAAATGGGGGTTTAGCAGTGAAGATCTAGTTTTTCATATCGATAAGTCATTGCAGCTGTCATCAGAATTGAAAACGTCAAGCCCCGTTAAAATTGCACTTAGAAATATTGATAAATTAAAAGTGTATAAAAGTGGGAAGTGGGATGATGTAGAGTCGTATTTGCAAAGAATTTGTTATCACTATCCACATTGTATCGACTATGTATGCCTTCTTGTAGTTAAAAGGTTCGCCATTGACGAGGAAATAGATGTGGACGGTTGGGGGGAGACCTGTTCATATTTACTCGATCGCCACTTAGCGTTCAATCACCATCATGAGGTTCTGTGGTTGACGTGGCTGATGTTGGCTTGCGGTCTTCCATTGAGCGAAGCGAGAGTTGCTTCTCTTTGCCGGTCCCAAAACGGGCACATTTTGTCGTTGCTGGCTTTCGCTTTTACCCAGGGGCATATCGACAAGCGACCGCCGATTAGATTTACGACTCGGCTGCCGACCTCAGATGCAAGCTGGCTTCTTAATCTCGTGGCGAGAGCGAACAATTTCACTCGTGCATCATTTAGCGGGGATTTTTCGAGTGAATTTGAACACCTCGCGGACCGCAATGTAGAGTTGATCAATATAGAGAGTTACGTCAGCTCAATGGAAGATGCATCGAGCGCGATCAGTCGCACCCGTTATGGCTACGATGAAGATGAGGATGACAGCCAGCACACAAATGACGAAGATTTTCCTGACTGGATGTTCGGAGTAGATCAGAATGATTTTTAGAGATCCTAATCTGCCGAGGCAAATTCGATGGGCTCATGAATTCATGCAGCACCTTGCTCTGGGGATGCGCATTATATCCGCGGTCATGGAGCAGTTCTGGCGTATGCCCTGCAGCACGCGGAGAGAAGAACAGCGTGCGGTGAGCGCACGAAAGGTGTGGCAGGGTGTGGCAGCGCCCTTTGATTCTCAAAAGATATTATTTTAGGGAAGTGTGGCAGTCTTCGGCCGCAAGTAGTTGATATTACTTAATTCAGCCACTCCGGGCGAGGCCTCCAAAATTCCACATAACGAATTGATTTCGCGACGAAATTCATCGTCACGGGATGCCAGGATTTCCACATTGGCATGGCGATTCCTTGCCGTTTTCCCCTTCTGTATCTTCCTCCACAGCCAACTGAAGATCACCGATTCCGTCGCATTTGATCCGGGCCACGCTCTTCCGTGCCGGGCCTCCAGGGCCTTTGACCACGAAAGCACTTAAGCCAGCAACACTTGATGATCGTCGTCTATGCAGTAGGGGGCGTGGTTACGTCTCGTTTTGGTAGGGCTCGGTCAGTGTCGCTTCATGCAGAGACTGGCTGAACGGAAAACCTATAAGCGCCGCACTGGCCATGCGATCGGCGACTATACATTCACAATAGAAGCCGGGAGTTCCGAGCCTCTCGCAGTATGCCCGCGGGCTGTCGAGCAGATGGACCCCGCTATCAGAGCCGCGAATTAGGATTGCGGTGGAGCCGTTCTTGTTTGCGCCCATTGGCGGAATCACGGCAAGTCCCGGCTCTGCCCACCATAATACGGGGGCTAAGAGAAGGATTATGAGCGTGGCCCAGCGCGCTAAAGTAATCACGGTTGCTCCAGGTCGTTGCTCGCCTGGGTTTAATCATTCGGAGTAACGGCATCAATGTGCACGCGCGGAAGTAGTTAATTTCGCATACTTCAAGTCGGCATAGAGCAATCTCGCCGGCCTCATAAGCTGGAGTGTGTCGCAACCCACGCTTTCTTGGGCGTTGGGAGAATGTCAACGTACCGAAGCCTCGGCACTGATTTCTCGGCTTCGCCAACCGTCGCCTGTCAGGGCGGACGGCAGCAGTGGTGCCGCGCGGTGTCGTTATCATCTAGCGCATACTTGCCGCATGGTTCCGCTGCTGCCTTGAACGCGTCAGTCATTCCGCCGGAATGAATTTCAGTGTTCCCGCGAGCCTTGGTCCGCTCAAATCCTTGGTGTCCAGTGGGTGATTGATGCCGTCGTTGACGGGCAGTTCTACGAAATCGAATGGGCTGACGCCCTGGAGGCATGCGGCGTTGACGCCGTAGAAGTCCGGGTTCGCGCGCGGTTTGTGGAACGTATAGATCCCGCATTTCGAGCAGAAGTAATGTTCTGCGGCCTTTGTATTGAACTGGTATTTGGTGAGAGCCTCGCCTCCGGAAAGAACCGTGATCCCGTCCTTGGCGGCGGAGACGGCAACCGCACCCTTCAGCTGACAATAGGAGCAGGTGCAGCGGCGAGCGGTATGAAGACCGTTTTTCAGTTTTACATTGAAACGAACCGTTCCGCAGTGGCAGGCTCCGTCGAGGTCCTGAACGTCGAGATTCATGCAACCATCCATCTGATTTTGAAGCACATTTGCACGTCTTCAATATGGGGCGGATTGCGCATGCTCAAGCGTATTCGTACGCTGAGGCATTCTTGAGGATGATCTTGCCATCCGGGTGGCTCTGCGCGTCGGCCACCTCGGCCAGGCGCGTTGCGCGTCGCAATGTCTGTGAAGCCCGCGAGCTTCCACACCACATGCCACCGTCCCATCGGCGCGACGGTCGACGACTTGCGGTGGAGGCTATCTGCGAAGAGAAAGCGCTTGATTGAGCATCGGGCGCCCACTCCACGCTGAGGGTGGGCCCAATGCATGGCTTGGGCAATCATGGCGCGGGGCTCTATGGTCTCAAATTGCCGGTGCAGCAAATTTCAGCCGTTGCTAGCCTAGCCCCACCTGAGCAACCAGTAATCTGGAGGTGGTGACAACGCGACGCGCTGCCGCCGATCAGAAATCAGCCGCTCGTTGCCGCATTGGGAAAATGCGCGGCCTGCTCAATTCTCCTGAACGGAAACGCCGCCCTCGCCAATCTTGATCTCGACACCGGCAGGTTTCGTTTCCTCACGATAAGCATAGACGCCGAGCCCGATGACGGCGACAGCGAGCACGGCGATGACGAGATAGAGGCTATTACGGTTCATTCAGCAGTTCCTCACTTGGTTACGCGAATGGGTAACTAGGCTGCCATCGTCGAAAGGCAACGGTGCGATCGTCGGGTGCGTTGGGCTCAAGGGATCCATGGCTCTGACGAAGATCAGATTCGGTTTCCGTGCGTAGGCAGCGTATCCCTTTTCCCTAGCACCCTTTGTGCCTGACGCGCTGACCCGCGCCCTCGGTGGGCGAGTGACAATCGCTGCAAGTGCGATGCATGATTGAGCCGCCGACTCATTCTAATTTGCTCCTCATGCCGCGACGTCACTCATCTGTGGGCTATCGCCTTTGCAGGCATGCCCGGCTTCGCGGGCTGCCAAGATTCGGGGCACACCTGGCGCAGCAGTGGCGATGTCAGCCTGTTCCTTATTCTCCGCCGATGTCAGTTATTCTTCATGGGTGATCCGACGTGCGCGCGTGCGCTTCACGCGTTTGCGCCGCGAATAGGCATGCGCGGATCTGGCTTGCCGGCGACCTGCCCCGAAATGGTGATTCTGCCCGTATTGTCAGTGCAAAGATTATTGTCTCTAGACGACATCAGGAATGAATATTCCAGCGATGCGACCCGTATAGGTAGCGTCAAACAAAACCGACAATGGAGGAAATGACATAAAATGAAATGTAAGATCGCCCTGACTGCTCTTGCCATATTTGCCGCAACGACGGCCACCGCAAGCGCCGAGGATCTCGTCTTTCAGCTGAAGAACAAGACGAAAGCCGTTCTGACGAACTTCTATACCTCGCCGGTTGGCGTCGATCAGTGGGAAGACGATGTCTTCGGGCGGCAGGTGCTTAATCCGGGCGAGAGCATGGAAATTACCATCGCCGACGGACGCGATGTCTGCAAATACGACATGCGCTTCGAATTCGAGGAAGGCTCCGGTCTCGACACGACCGAAGACATGCAGGACCTCTGTGAGTTGGGCGAGTACTCCATTCACGAATGAAAATTATCGAGCGCGTAAAACGCTCAACCTGACCACTTACGTCTCGCTACCTCTTGGGTGGCGAGACGTTCAAGCACAAGAAGGCCTGTCCAGCAGAAAGACAGCCATCATCATCTGGCTTAGTGATAGCGACGGATCAAGCCAACGAGCTTGCCCTGTATCTTGACGCGGTCCGGGCCGAAGATGCGCGTCTCGTAGGCCGGATTGGCCGCCTCGAGTGCAATCGATGCGCCTTTGCGCCGGAAGCGCTTCAACGTCGCTTCCTCGTCATCGACAAGTGCGACGATGATGTCGCCGGGGTTTGCCGTCGTGGCATTGCGGATGATCACCGTGTCGCCGTCGAAGATGCCGGCCTCGATCATCGAATCACCCTTCACTTCAAGGGCGTAGTGCTCGCCGCTGCCGATCATATCGAGCGGCACGGTAATATCGTGCGTGTTGTTCTGTATTGCCGAGATCGGTACGCCGGCGGCAATGCGGCCCATGACCGGAACCGAGACGGAGCTGTTGTCTGCCACCGGCGGCGCTTTTGCGGTAACCGGGGCAGGGGCGGGAGGTTTGCCGAGACTTCCCTCGATGACGCTTGGTGAAAACCCGCGACGCGGCTGAGCGCTTCCCGCGTAAGCTTCCGGCAGCTTGATGACCTCAAGCGCCCGGGCGCGGTTGGGAAGGCGTCGAATGAAACCGCGTTCCTCGAGCGCCGTAATCAGCCGGTGAATGCCCGACTTCGATGCCAGGTCGAGTGCATCCTTCATCTCGTCGAAGGACGGCGGAACACCGGACTCCTTCATGCGTTCGTGGATGAAAAGAAGCAATTCCTGTTGCTTGCGGGTCAGCATGGCAAGTCGCTCCAGAGGCGTGAAACAAATCAAGAACAGACACTATCTGTTCCATATGTGTTCCGCAAGTGCCTAAAATTCCGTGAATGTTGTATCAATCGTGCGCCTATCCGCTGCCTCGATGCTGGGTATGCCATGCGGAGCTGCCATGCCTCGCGCTTTTTACCGAATGAGGATGCAATGAAAACGCTGATTCGGATCCTGTCGACGATCGTTATCGCAGCGACCGCCGTCCTCGGGTTTCGCTGGTATCAATATGTCGACAACAGGCAGAGCCCGTTCGATGAAGTCGGCATCGCATTGAATGCGATGATGCCGGGGCCGGTCCGCCAGTGGGGTTGTGACCGGTTAAAGTTCACCTTTGGCAAAGGATTGCCACCACGAGGGTGTGCCACGAGCGATGGTAAAGAATGGAAGTAGCGCCGAGATAAGCGGTTGGGACAGCGGGCATGTCGAGGAGAGGGCGTTTCAAGCCGGCTGCGTTGCCGAACAGGCGTCCTCGAACTCCTTCACGGTCTCGGCAGAGTTGTCCTCCGGCAGCACGGCATCTGCCGCGTCGGTCGCCACCGGCGTGTCGCCTTGGTAGACGAATGACTGGATATAATAGGCGATCGAGCCTTTCCAGACATTCCGACCGTCGATCTGCTGGCAGGGGATGGCCGATTCGAAGTCCGTTTGCAGGTCGTCGACCGTGGCCGCGCTAAGGGCGATGTGGGGCGATGCGATAATCGAGGCGATAAGCAAGGCTGCAAGCACGATGGACGTCCGCTAGGTCAGAAGTGGTGCCGATAGATTGGTTAACGATGTGAACCGTGCTTTCGTTCCGGAGTCCAGCAAGCAGGCCGCGTACCCATGCCGTGTTCAACAGTTCTTTGCGAAAGGCGACGATCGCTCTTCAAGCTGTGGCAGCGAAGACACGAAGATTGTTTGGAAGAGCGAGTGTTTCGGGGCGTTTGTTGCTTCTCCGGCATCGGCCCCGAGCGGCATGGCTGGCGGCAGATCGGCCTTGGGGGTCGCGACGGGAGACGACTGGCAAGCGCCGCCGGCAGTGTTTCCTGTGTCTGCGGGAAGGTTCACGCGCCGGTCGGGTGTGCTGCGGAGCCGGCATCATTGCTGGTTTCTTGTCGCGGGACCAGTCGCCCTTGATGTGCGGAGACGTGCACATCCGGTCCGACTGGCCACTGATAAAACCTAAAGGCGTATTTGATTTTCGAGGTTGGAGCGGCTGCCTTACTTTTTGTCTTTCTTGCCCAAAGAGAAGCTGCTGCCTGCAAGCTTCACCTGGGAGCCTTCTGGCGTAACGGCGGCCTTGACGGTCTTGTCCTTCTTGGGCTTTCTAACCTCGCGGTTGCTTCGCACTTGACCTTTTGCCATGTTCGTCTCCTTGGAAAGGCGTGCCGGGGAGCCCATGTGGGCGCCGAATGACCGGCGGACTAGCGTGCATTGATACGGCCGGAAGTCAATGACGGCGCTCGGTGTGCATTGGTTCGGGCGGGCGCCATGGCCTGAAATGAAGTCAATGCTCCGCTGGCGTGATTATAACACCGACTCTGTTATTTGCCGCGCCCCTGAGAGGCTGTCGTGGGCCCAATCACGGCGGCGACCTCGGTGATCTTGTTGGCCGGAAATCCGCCTCGTTCGGCATGTTCGCGAATAACGTCGGCGCTTGGCGCCTCGTGGACGCAGTAGATCTTGTCGCCGGCGACATAGCTGGTGATCCATGTGTAGGGGACGCCGAGATCTGCAACGACTGCGTTGGATTTCGCCGACAGCGCGCAGAGGTCGTCCTGACTAAGCTTGTCGGCTCCGGGTACTTCGCGCTCTATGATGAAGGTGGGCATCGCTCAGTTCCTCAACTGTTGGATGACTACATATGAAGGCGCCCTAATGAAGCGGGAGTCAACGTTTTCGGTTGCCATAAGCTGTTTCACGGCGAATTCGCCGAATGTATCCCGATCCGGTCGAAAGCCGCGTTCCGGCCAGATTTGAAGCAAGCCGCATCAAACGGCCAGAGGATTCACAACCCTCGTCCTATCGAGATTGCTGTGCTGCCGGATCGTGTTTGATAGTCCCAGCGCGACGCTTTCGCACCTTGGCCCAAGAATTGGCGGTCGCACGGACGAGCTGTCGCTCTCCGTGACAAAAAAAGAACGCGCCTCAGTAGCTGAGGCGGAAGCCGCCGGGGCTGGCTGCCGATGGATCTGGTTCCGGCGAAGGCCCTTGCCATTGGGCGTAGGTCGTGTTGGCGTCGCCAGTGCTTGCGCAGCCCGACAGCGTCAGAACAGCAAAAAAAGCGGCTGTCGTCAGATATTTAAGAGGCATGGTTTTCTCCAGTTGTGGGAGATTGCCCAGGCCTCGAAGGGCCGGAATCAGACTTTCACCCAATTCCTTCGGGATGGCAAGCGGACCTGGCGCCCGCCTTCCAAATGCGTGCCTGAATACCAGCGCGACGGCAGCACGTGCGCGCCAAAGGGGCAATCGGAAACCGCTCGAACATTCGCGGTTTCGATCGAGCTCGACGTCGAATGGCAAGAAATGAGACAGTGGATGGCGGAGGAGGTGGGATTCGAACCCACGGTACGCTTTCACGCACGCCGGTTTTCAAGACCGGTGCCTTAAACCGCTCGGCCACTCCTCCGGGCACGGCGTTATTGCGCGAAGGCTTGTTACTTTGCAAGATTTAACATGCGTCGGCGGCAAGATTTTCTGAGCGCGTGAGCTTGTCCATCCGTCTTGGTAACCATTCGTAAACCATAACCGGAGATTTCGGGCGCTCGGCTGTTCGCCGGTTCGCATTTTTGCCTTGTTGCTGTCATGATTAATCGACTGTTCCGTTTCGGGACGCCGAGATTTCCGCTTGGGGGCAAGAGTGGAAGGTTTCGAGTACGGCTTGTTCGAATGATGTTGTGGGACAGATGACATCCAGTAAAAATGCGGCATATCTGATCAAGGGACTGCGCCTTGCGGCGGTTCCCGTGCTTTGCGCAACGCTTGCGGCGTGCGGATCGACGTCCAGTATCAAGAAGAGCAAGCCGAGGAGCAAAGAATACTTTGCTGAGTCGGTTTATGGCGTGAAGGCGAGCCCCCGTGTCGCCACCGGCAAGAACATCCCGAAGGGCGGTGGCCGGTTCCAGGTCGGTAAAGCCTATCAGGTCAAGGGCAAATGGTATCAGCCGAAGGAAGATTTCGGCTACAACAAGACCGGTGTCGCGTCCTGGTATGGTTCGGCTTTCCATGGTCGCCTGACCGCCAATGGCGAGGTCTACGACAAGCTCCATCTTTCGGCGGCCCATCCGACATTCCCGTTGCCGAGCTATGCGCGTGTCACCAACACCGAAAACGGCACCTCCGTCATCGTTCGGGTGAATGATCGCGGCCCCTATGAATATGGCCGGATCATCGACGTATCCTCGAAGACGGCGGATCTGCTCGACATCAAGCAGAAGGGCAGTGCCAAGGTTCGGGTGCAATATGTCGGTCGCGCACCGCTCGAAGGCAACGACATGCCCTACCTCATGGCGTCCTATGTCAAGAAGGGCGACCGTAGCCCGGGCGTCATGCCGGAAGGCCAGATTGCAACAGGCGTGATGGTTGCCTCGAATGAGCCCATGCGCAATCAGCTCGGAACGCTCACCATTCCGTCCAAATCGTCTCTTGATGAAAGCAGCCCGGTGACGGCCCTTGCGGCACCCGTTCCGCAGTTTTCCGCACCGCAGTCGCTGGAAGAATTCGTGATGCTGCCGGAGATCGGGCCGATCCCGCGCGAGCGGCCGGAATACATTCCGATGCCGGACGGCAATATGGCCTATGCGGCCGCTTACGTGGAAGTGCGGGTGAGCGATGCCAAATCGCCGTTTGAAGCGATCATGGTCGAGACCAATCCGCTTACACCCGAATCCATCGTTGCCCATGCCAAGCGTGAAGGCAGAACCGGCTCGATCCGGTAGATCGGGACGTTGTGCCATTCTGACGACGCTGCTATGCCCAATGGGAAGCCGGAGTTTCCCATGCGCTTGAAGATGCTTTCGGTCGTGTTTGGTTGCGCGGCATTGCTTGCGGGGGCTGCCGCGGCTCAGACGCCACCGGTGGCGTTCGACACCAAGGCCAAACAGATCCTGTTGGTGGATGCGGAAACCGGCACCGTCCTGTTCTCCCGCGCCGAGAACGACCCCGTTCCACCCGCCTCGCTTGCGAAGTTGATGACGATGGAAGTCGTCGCCGAGGCGATCGCCAAGGGTGAACTGTCGGCCGAAACTGTCTTCGAGGTTTCGGAACACGCCTGGCGCACCGGCGGCGCACCGTCCGGCACTTCGACGATGTTCGCGGCGTTGAAGTCACGCATCCGCGTGGCCGATCTGCTGCAAGGGGTGGCCGTTCAGCTTGCCAATGATGCCTGCATCATCCTTGGCGAGGGGATGGCCGGCAGTGAGGCTGCCTTTGCCGAAAAGATGACGGCCCGTGCCCGCGTGCTCGGTATGCCGATCGCCACCTTCCGCAACGCAACCGGTCTACCGGATCCGCAGAACCAGATCACCATGAGCGAACTGGTGGCTTTGACCCGTCATCTGCACGAGGCGCACCCCGATCTCTATCGGCTCTACGCGCAGCCTGAGTTCGAGTGGAACAAGATCCTTCAACGCAACAAGAACCCGTTGATTGCGGCCAATGTCGGGGTCGACGGGGTGGCGACGGGGTTTGCGGAAGGCTACGGCTTTTCGCTGGCGGCCTCGATGCAGCGCGGCGATCGCCGTGTCTACCTCGCGATGGGCGGCCTTGAGACCGATAAGGAACGCACCGAGGAAAGCCGAAAGGTGCTCGATTGGGCAATGACGGCGTTTGAAAAGCGGCGGATCTTTGCCGATGGCGAAGCGATCGGTGAAGCCAGCATCTACGGTGGCGCCGCCCCGCATGTGGCGCTTGTCGCCGGCGGGCCGGTCGACGTGCTGCTGCCGGTCAACAACTCGGAACGCCTGACGGCCCGCGTCGTCTACAAGTGGCCGCTGCGCGCTCCCGTCGAAGCGGGGGCCGAAGTCGGCGTCGTGCGACTTTGGAACGGCGAAAAACTGTTGCGCGAGGTGCCCGTCAAGACCGCCGAGGCTGTTGGCCAGGGCACCTTGGCAAGCCGCGCTCTCGACGCACTCCAGGAACTGCTCTTCTTCTGGCTGTAACAAAACCGATCCCAGTGGTTTCATCGTTTGGGCCAATCGGCTAAACAGGGCAAAATTGCATGCCGATATAGGAAAGCACCGTGCCGCTGGCAAAAGGTCTGTTTGTAACATTCGAGGGCGGGGAAGGGGCTGGCAAGTCGACCCAATTGCGCCTGCTCGCCGAATCGCTGCGTTCGCTGGGCCATGAAGTGCTGACAACGCGCGAGCCGGGCGGATCTGTCGGGGCCGAGGCGGTGCGTCACGTGTTGCTTTCGGGGGCTGCCGAAGCCTTTGGCGTGCGGATGGAGGCCATCCTGTTTGCTGCGGCGCGCAGCGATCATGTCGAAGAGGTCATCCGCCCCGCGCTTTCCAGGGGAACGATCGTGCTTTGCGACCGCTTCATGGATTCGTCGCGCGTCTACCAGGGCATCACCGGCAATCTGGAGCCGGCCTTTGTCGAGACGCTTGAGCGGGTAGCGATCAACGGTGTCGTGCCTGATCGAACGGTTATCTTTGATCTGCCGGCGACGATCGGTCTCGACCGTGCCCAGCGCCGCGCCGGCGATGACAGCCCGGACCGGTTTGAAAAGGAAAAGCTGGAGACGCACGAAAAGCGCCGCGAGGCTTTCCTCGATATCGCAAAGTCCGATCCGGACAGATGCCGCATCATCGACGCCACGCAATCCGCCGAGGCGATTGCCGCCGAGGTGCTTGGTCTCCTTGAAAACCTGCTCGCAGACGCCGACATGTCCGAGCCTACATTCACAGGGTCCGCACCATGACGACGGAGACGCCCGGTGTGCTCGAAGGGGCGATTGCCCCGGTCCAGAACGACCGGCTGTTTGGCCATGAGCAGGCGGAAGCGTTTCTGGCGCAGAGCTACCGATCGGGCAAGGGGCACCATGCCATCCTGATCGAAGGACCGGAGGGGATCGGTAAGGCAACGCTTGCGTTTCGCTTCGCCAGCCATATCCTCAATCACCCGGATCCGGCGACCGCGCCTGAAAGTCTTGGGGATCCCGACCCCGCTTCGATCGTCGGCCGGCAGCTGGCCTCGGGCGCATCGCATAATCTCCTCCATCTGACACGGCCGGTCGACGAGAAGACGGGTAGGGTGAAGGGCGCGATCACGGTTGACGAAGTGCGAAGGGCTGGCAAGTTCTTCGCTCAGACATCGGGCACCGGCAATTGGCGCATCGTCATCATAGACCCGGCCGATGATCTAAACCGCAACGCCGCCAACGCCATTCTGAAAATTCTCGAAGAGCCGCCGCGTCGGTCGTTGTTCCTGGTGCTGACGCATGCGCCAGGTAAGCTGCTGCCGACGATCCGTTCGCGTTGCCTGCCGCTACGGCTGAAACCGCTGGAGCCGCCGGCGCTGCGCCATGCGCTCGATCATCTTGGCTTTGATCTCCAGAGCGAGAATGCCGACCGCATTCTGGCCTCGGCCAACGGCAGCGTTGCGGAGGCGCTGAAGCTGATCAACTACGGTGGCCTTGAGATCGCCGCGACCTTTGAGGGGATCCTCCAAGGGCAGGGGCCGGCAGTTCGCAAGGACATGCACAAGCTTGCCGACGTTCTCTCGGCAAAGGACAGCGAAACGATTTTCGACTTCTTCACATCGCTGCTGACCGGGCGGCTCATGCGCGAGGCCCGCGATGCGGCGGTTGCCGGCGATATCATGCGCGCCGAACGCTTCGCCCGGCTTTCGGCCACGACCGGCGAACGTCTCACCGTCAGCGACGCCTATAATCTCGATCGCAAGCAGACCATTCTTTCGTTGCTGGATGACGTCAAGGCAGCATTATAGCTCGATCTCAAACTTCCACTTTCGTTTGATTGCCGCGACGAGATCGAGATCGTGATGATGGGCGAAAAGCAGCACGTGACCCAGCAGATCTGCAGCTTCGTCGGCCATGTCTGCCTGCAAATCGTCCTCTGACTTACCATGCCGTCTGCCGCGGCCGGTGCGCTTGTTCCAGGCCTGGGTCAGTTCGCCGATTTCCTCCTGCATCTTCAGGATAAACCAGTCGGCATCCCGCTCGATGCCGTTGTCCTCGGCGTAGCGGGCAGACGCTGCTTCAAATTGACGTTCAAGACGGCGCAGCATGGCGATTCCTTTATGTTTGTTTCTGTTTTGTTCTATTGTTTCGTTCGCGTCGGCACAAGCAGGCGTGGCGTCCGGCCATTGCTTTCCATGCGGGCTTTTCTCCCATCTCCCGGTTCCTTCCTTGCGGCGTATGCGCTAAGAGCGTCGGTAGCTTCATCCGAGATAGATTGAATCCGCCTATGAGAGACACGTCCCCCTTTTACATCACCACCGCGATTTCCTACCCGAACGGCAAGCCGCATATCGGCCACGCCTATGAGTTGATCGCCACGGATGCAATGGCGCGCTATCAGCGCCTGGACGGACGGGATGTCTTCTTTCTGACGGGCACGGACGAACACGGTCAGAAGATGCAGCAGACGGCGCGCCGCGAAGGGGTGACGCCACAGGAGCTTGCCGATCGGAACTCCTCGGAATTCCAGAAGATGGCGGTGCTCCTCAACGCATCGAATGACGATTTCATCCGCACTACCGAGAAGCGCCACCACGAGGCGTCGCAGGACATATGGGTCCGGATGGGGGAGGCGGGCGACCTCTACAAGGATTCCTATGCCGGCTGGTACTCGGTGCGTGACGAAGCCTACTACCAGGAGAACGAGACGGAGTTGCGCGCCGATGGCGTGCGCTATGGTCCGCAGGGCACGCCGGTCGAATGGGTCGAGGAGCAGAGCTATTTCTTCAAGCTGTCGGAATACCAGGACAAGCTGCTGAAGCTCTATGAAGATAACCCGGATTTCATCGGTCCGGCCGAGCGCCGCAACGAGGTGATCTCCTTCGTGAAATCAGGCCTCAAGGATCTGTCGGTTTCGCGCACCACCTTCGATTGGGGCATCAAGGTGCCGAACGATCCCAGCCACGTCATGTATGTCTGGGTCGACGCACTGACCAACTACATCACCGCGACCGGCTATCTCGACAACCCGCAGGGGCCGCGTGCGAAATTCTGGCCCGCGAACATTCATATCATCGGCAAGGATATCATCCGCTTCCACGCGGTCTATTGGCCCGCTTTCCTGATGTCGGCCGGCCTGCCGCTGCCCAAGCGCGTTTTCGCGCACGGCTTCCTGCTCAACAAGGGCGAGAAGATGTCGAAGTCGCTCGGCAACGTCGTCGATCCCTTCAACCTCGTCGAGCATTTCGGCCTCGACCAGATCCGCTACTTCTTCCTGCGCGAGGTTTCCTTCGGCCAGGACGGAAGCTACAGCGAGGAGGGGATCGCCACCCGCATCAACTCCGACCTGGCCAATGGCATCGGCAACCTGGCGAGCCGTTCGCTGTCGATGATCGTCAAGAACTGCGATGGCCAGATTCCGGTCTGCGGTGCGTTGACCGACGAAGACAAGGCGATGTTGGCGGCCGCCGACGCTCTGCTCGAGATTACCCGAGACGAAATGGGCAAGCAGATGATCCACCGCGCGCTTGCGGCAATCATTGCCGTGGTTTCGGAGACCGATCGTTACTTCGCCGGCCAGGAACCCTGGGCGTTGAAGAAGACCGATCCGGCGCGGATGGCAACCGTGCTCTATGTCACCGCAGAGGTTGTGCGCCAGATCGCCATCCTCCTGCAGCCGTTCATGCCGGAATCCTCCGGGAAGCTGCTCGATCTCGTGGCGGCCCCGGCCGACAAGCGCGATTTTGCGGCATTGGGCGAGGCGGGCCGCCTCGTCTCCGGCACGCCGCTCGAAGCGCCGAAGCCGGTCTTCCCGCGTTACGTCGCGCCGGAAGCGCAATAAGGCACGATCGGCATGCTTATCGATACCCATTGCCATCTGGATTTCCCCGACTTCGAGGCCGAGCGCGACGCCATCATCGAGCGTGCGCGCGCGGCCGGCGTCGGCCAGATGATCACGATCTCCACCCGCGTGAAGCGCTTCGATACGATCATTGCGATCGCCGAAGCCTATCCGAACGTCTTCTGTTCCGTCGGCACGCACCCGCACAATGCTGATGAGGAGCTCGATATTACCGCGCACGATCTCGTCCGGCTTTCGGCGCATCCGAAGGTGGTGGCGATCGGCGAGGCGGGTCTCGACTACTTCTACGACAACGCGCCGAGCGACGCGCAAGTCGAAGGTCTGCGCCGGCACATAGCGGCGGCACGCGAAACCGGGCTGCCGCTCGTCATCCACAGCCGCTCGGCAGACGACGATATGGCGGCGATCCTGACCGAGGAGACGGAGAAGGGCGCATTCCCCTTCCTTCTGCACTGCTTTTCCTCCGGGCCGGAGCTGGCGCGCATCGGCGTCGAGCTCGGCGGCTATGTCTCGTTCTCTGGTATCCTGACGTTTCCGAAATCGGAGGAGTTGCGCGAGATTGCCAAGACGGTTCCGCATGACAGGATGATCGTCGAAACCGACGCGCCTTACCTTGCGCCTAAGCCGTTTCGCGGCAAGCGCAACGAGCCGGCTTATGTGGCGCACACCGCCGAGGTGCTGGCCGATACGATCGGCGTGTCAAAGGACGAAGTTGCGGCGCTCACGACCGAAAACGCATTCCGCATCTTCTCCAAGATGCCGAGGCTCTAAGGTGGCATTCAGGCGCGCCTTCACCATTCTCGGCTGCGGTTCTTCGCCCGGCGTGCCGCGCATCACCGGTGACTGGGGTGCCTGCGATCCCGGCAATCCGAAGAACCGTCGCATGCGAGCCGCCTTGCTGGTCGAACAGATCGCGCCGGATGGTGGCAAGACGACCGTGGTCGTAGACACCGGTCCTGATTTTCGAGCCCAGATGGTTGCGACCAACATCCGCCACATCGACGCTGTGCTCTACACGCATTCGCATGCGGATCATCTGCACGGGATCGATGACTTGCGCGGTTTTGTCATTGAAAACAAGAAGCGCATACCGATCTGGGCCGATGCCTTTACGATGGGCCGGATCCGCGAAGGGTTTCATTATTGCCTGGAATCGCCGCCTGGAAGCGGCTACCCGCCGATCGTAGACGGCCACATTATCACTGACGATCTGTCGCCGGTCGTCATCAGCGGAGCCGGCGGGCCGATCGCCTTTCAGCCGCTGATGCAGTTTCACGGCAATACTCATTCGCTCGGATTTCGTGTCGGCAATTTTGCCTATTGCAGCGACGTCAGCGACTTTCCGCCGGAAACGGTCGGCCGGCTGGCTGACCTGGACCTTCTGGTGCTCGATACGCTGCAGTACAAGTTTCACCCGAGCCACCTGTCGCTGGTGCAGTCGCTCGGCTGGATCGAGCGGCTTCGCCCGAAGCGCGCCGTGCTGACGCATATGCATGTGCCGCTCGATTACGACACCGTCCATGGCGAAACGCCTGACCATGTGGAGCCGGCATATGACTTGATGCGGCTCGAGTTTGAGGTTGACGTCACGGTACTCGGCGACGCCTGAATTTCGCTGCGTTCGAAATTTCTAATATATCGACTTACTTCGAAAAATAGGGCGTCAGGTTCTTGCGAATGCGCTCCAGTACCGTGCCGCCCGATAGGTTCGGAACGAACGTCCGTCCGGTGATCTTCTCGTAGGCTTCGATGTAGACGGCGGATGTCTGCTCGACGAGTTCCTGGGGGATTGCCGGAACGGGATCCTTGTAGGGGTCGCAGCGCTCGGTCACCCAGGCGCGTACGAAATCCTTGTCGAAACTCTTCGGCCGTTCGCCGGCTTCAAAGCTCTGCTGATAGCTGTCGGCGATCCAGTACCGGCTACTGTCGGGCGTATGGATCTCGTCGGCGAGGATGATGGTGCCATCCTTGTCGGTGCCGAATTCATACTTTGTGTCGACCAGGATGAGGCCGCGCTCGGCGGCACGCGCCTGGCCGCGGGCAAACAGCGAGAGCGCGTAGCTCCATACGGTATCGAGTTGCTCTCTCGTCAGCAGGCCTTGCTCGAGAATCTCGTCTGTGGAAAGCGGCTCATCATGGCCGCCGTCGAAAGCCTTGCTGGTCGGCGTTATGATCGCCTGCGGAAGTTTCTGATTGTCGCGCAGACCGTCAGGCAGACGGATACCGTACATGTCACGTTCGCCGTTGCGGTACTTCGTCAGAATGGAGGTGCTGGTGGTTCCGGCGAGATAGCCGCGCACGACGATTTCGACCGGCAGGATATCGAGCCGCTTGCCGATGACGACATTCGGGTCAGGATAACTGATCACATGGTTCGGGCAGATGTCGGCCGTTTCTTCGAACCAGTAGCGTGCTGTCTGCGTCAGCACATGGCCCTTGTGCGGAATGGACGTCAGGATGATGTCGAAGGCGCTGAGCCGGTCTGTTGCGATGATGATGCGCTCGCCACCGGGAAGATCATAGTTTTCACGCACCTTGCCATTGTAGCGGTTTGGCAGTTCCGGAATGAAAGCATCTGAAAGAACGCGCAATTCGCTCATCGCATAGGGCCTTGCAAAACGAGGTTTCGTGATGAACGACTAATCAGTCGGCAACGGTTGGGTCAAGCCAAGAGTGGGTGCAATATGCCCGAAAACCAGCATTCTGGTTCATCGCTATGTTCCATAATCTATCTTATCTGATATTTGTATGTAGCCGCAAAGTTAGAATGTCCTGATCCTGCAAAGTTGGAATGTCACTCTCCACGGGGCTGAACGATGCCTGGGAGATTGCGGATCGGCATACGATCAAGCTCGGCGGCATCTGCCGAAGCACCGCCCAAGACCTCGGCCGCGTCATGGCCGGCGGGACGCAATCCGGCAGAGACGATCACCCTAAAACGATGTTCGGCGGATCACGCGCCCATCGCTACCATCGATCAGGATCTCGTAACGAGCGCCAGCTCTGACAAATCTATATGTGTAGACCTGATTTTGGCAGCTTACAGTTTCGACCTCTCGAAGACCCAGGTCCTCAAGATAACGCTTGCCGTCATCGCAGGAAACAGGCTGCGTCCCCGCTAGATAGCTTCCCACCCTAAGCTCGATATCGGCCGTGTCGTGAGTTTGGGATGCTGCCGGACTGCCAAAAGCCGCGAGCATAATGAGCCAGATTACCTTCCTCGTCATCTGCAAAGCGCGGCCTCCACTCCAGGTTACCAATATTGGACCAATGGATTTTCGTCGTAAAAATATGCTCGAAATCTCGGCGTTCGGTGGGAGAAACCGACGCCGCCCCGAGCATCTTACTTTCCGGAAGAGATGTCCAGAACGGCATGCTCTCCAAATATGGCCATCCTCTCGTCCGGAGTATCTCTTCGAAGCCCCTCGTCCCAACGCTCAGACTTGCATCTCCTAGGACTTGAGATCAACATCCGGACGCCGATACGGCTAACTCCAGACAAACTACCTCACGTTTCCTATGCAATACCAGAATTGCTTCAGCAATCTCAGCGCACATCGCCTTTTTTGGCGGCGACGAGTGAACTCATTCATTTGGGAAGACAACTGGGAGGAGTATTTTGAATGGCAATTTCGCGAAAACAAGAGGAGCGCCTGCTCACTGAGGACGAGTGGCATCTGGTGCGCCAATCACACCATCCCGCGATACAGGGCGTTTCCGACGAAGATCTGCTGAAGCTCGTGAAGCAAGTGCGCGAAAGGCGCGACAGATCACAAGCCGAAGCTCATCGCCAACGACGTGAGATCCGAGGGAAGTCCGCCCCGAAAGGCGTGGAACCCACTCGAAAGGACATCGGCACAAGGGCCAAGCTCGAAATACTGGCCATGAGCATGCGCCGGCTCAACGGAGAGCATGCAAGGCGTCGTAAAATGCGCGGAAAAGCCGAGTTGGTCTCCAACATGCGCGCGGCGCTTGCGGCCAAGCAGACATCAGAGACAGGACGGGATGAAACGTACAATTCGCGTCATGCGCTGGAAGGAATGCAATCCATAGAAAGTTCGAGGCGCAAAAGCCTCATGCGGCCCATGGAACGAGGACGGCTGAGAAAGGCCGGTGCGGTCGCCCAGGCGAAGCGAGATTCACGGTAACATCATCGCTGGCGGGGCCGGAATGTGACCTGCGGGAAAGCTGGCACGGTACGTTTCCCAGTCCCGCTCAGCAGTACTCGGCGACGAGGCGCGACGCCGAGTTTGACAAGCCCCATCTCCCTTGCCGCCCATGCGCAAGTCCGCTGAAGGCGGAGCCGGAATTTTGGGGACGAGCACATCTCGGTGTGAATTGATCAGAAACCCAAAGACGTCTCCGCAAGCTGGCAGTGAAGACGGATCTCAGGTCCCGGAGCAGCCACAGGAAGCAGGAGTGATAGCAGCTATGGATTGCGTTCGCTTGCGCGTGACGAACCGGATGATTTCAGAACGCGCGGCCGGCCGCGGCATCGATCGTGATCGCCGTAACGTGCTCGCGAGGCTCAATTGCGAATATCACCAAGTTATGATGTTTAAAGTCGTTTGTATGAAAGCATGAACTAACACATTGAATGGGCGTGGTTTGGGACCCTAGAGATCAAATGGAAATGCAATTGGCGGCCGTTCGCCCCATTTCCAGAGCCCACAAACGTCCTATGCTTTCTGAGGTCGGCAGAAAACGTCTGGCGGAGATCGATCATGATCAGGACATTTGCCATTGCCCTCGGTGTCGCAGTGCAACTAGCAAGTGCGGGCTTGTGCCGGGCCGACGAACCTGTCGATACGGCGCGTTCGATCATCCAGGATCAGATCGCGGCTTTCCTGAATGACGATGCCGACGCCGCCTACTCCTTCGCTTCGCCGGCGATACGCGGCAAGTTCCCTGACAAGACCGTGTTTTTCGACATGGTCAGGCGCGGTTACCAGCCGGTCTATCGACCGGGCAATTTTGCCTTCGGTCGCTCCAAGGTGGTGGGCGACCAGGTCATTCAGGAGGTGCTGATCTCGGCACCCGACGGCAAGGACTGGACGGCGGTCTACCAGCTGATGAAGCAGCCTGACGGCAGCTACAAGATCAATGGCGTGATGATGCTGCAGGCGGTGCCAGGGCCGGAGATCTGAACTGTCCGGGGCCTCAAAGAGGGGCTAGGTCCCCTCGCCGCCAGGTTTCCTGGGTCTCGGCCATGAAGTCGGCAAAGCGGCCCTCTTCGATCGCCAGCCGAATGCCCGCCATCAGTTCCTGGTAATAGGCCAGATTGTTCCAGCTGAGCAGCATGCCGCCGAGCGATTCGTTCGAGCGGATCAGGTGATGCAGATAGGCGCGCGAATAGTCGCGCGTCGCAGGGCAAGACGATTGTTCGTCCAGCGGCCGCATGTCCTCGGCGTGGCGGGCGTTGCGCAGATTTATGCGACCATGGCGGGTAAATGCCAGGCCGTGGCGTCCGGATCTGGTCGGCATGACGCAGTCGAACATGTCGATGCCTTGGGCGACCGATCTCAGGATATCGTCGGGGGTGCCGACGCCCATGAGATAACGCGGCTTTTCCACCGGCAGCTCGGGGCATGTGATGTCGAGCATTCTCAGCATCACCTCCTGCGGTTCGCCGACCGCAAGCCCGCCAACGGCATAACCCTTGAGGTCCAGCCCCTTGAGAGCTTCTGCCGAACGCACGCGCAATTCAGGAATGTCGCCACCCTGAACGATGCCGAACATCGCCTTGCCCGGCTGGTCGCCGAAGGCGACCTTGCAGCGCTCGGCCCAGCGCAGCGACATTTCCATCGCTCGCTCGATTTCCTTGGGCTCGGCCGGCAGCGCCACGCACTCGTCGAGCTGCATCTGGATATCGCTGTCGAGCAAGCCTTGAATCTCGATCGACCGTTCCGGCGACATGTGGAAGAGTGCGCCGTCGACATGGCTCTTGAAGGTAACGCCCTG
Organism: Ensifer sp. GW823-FHT05D09; assembly: GCF_058795755.1. NCBI lineage: Bacteria > Pseudomonadati > Pseudomonadota > Alphaproteobacteria > Hyphomicrobiales > Rhizobiaceae > Ensifer > Ensifer sp. GW823-FHT05D09. Next base: position 401,140 of record NZ_JBXAIA010000002.1, read on the forward strand.
CTCATCGAGCTTGCGCAGGCCGGCAAGCGACATCACCTGGAAACCGCCGCTGTCGGTGAGGATCGGGCCTTGCCAGCGGATGAGATTGTGCAGGCCGCCAAGTCGCGCCACCCGTTCGGCGCCGGGGCGCAGCATCAGGTGGTAGGTGTTGCCGAGGATGATGTCGGCGCCGAGATCCTTGACCTGGTCGAGATACATCGCCTTGACCGTGCCGACGGTGCCAACCGGCATGAAGGCGGGCGTGCGGATCGTTCCGCGCGGCATGGAAACCTCGCCGCGGCGCGCCTTGCCGTCGGTTGCGTGCAGCTTGAACTGGAAGGTTTCGGTCATCTAGTCTTTCCGGAAAAGCAGGCTGGAATCGCCATAGGAATAGAAGCGGTAGCCGGTCTCGATCGCATGGGCATAGGCTGCTCGCATCGTCGCCAGGCCGCAGAAGGCCGAAACCAGCATGAACAGCGTCGATTTCGGCAGATGGAAATTGGTCATCAGCATATCGACAGCGCGGAAGCGGTAGCCGGGCGTGATGAAGATACCTGTCGGCCCGGACCAGGGATGGATCGTGCCGTTTTCGTCGGCAGCACTTTCGATCAGCCGCAGCGACGTCGTGCCGACGCAGACGATCCTGCCACCCCTCGCCTTGACGGCATTGAGGCGCTCCGCGGTTGCCGCGTCGACGTGGCCGATTTCCTGGTGCATCACGTGATCGTCGGTATCGTCTGCCTTGACGGGCAGGAATGTCCCTGCTCCGACATGCAGGGTCACGAAATGGCGCTCGATGCCGAGGTCTTTCAGTTTCGCGAACAGCCGCTCGGTGAAATGCAAGCCGGCTGTCGGCGCAGCAACGGCGCCCTCCTCGCGGGCATAAACAGTCTGGTAGTCGGTACGATCCTGCGCATCCTCGGCGCGCTTCGAGGCGATGTAAGGCGGCAGCGGAATGTGGCCGGATGCCATGATCGCTTCGTCGAGCAGCGGCCCGGAGAGATCGAAGCGCAGCGTGACTTCGCCAGCGTCGCCCTTATCCTCGACGGTCGCGTCGAGCGTGCCGAGCATGCAACTGTTACCGCCATGGCCAAAGGCGACGCGGTCGCCAACTTTAAGGCGGCGCGCCGGCCGAGCGAAAGCCTTCCAGCGGTCGGGAGCGACCCGCATGTGCAGCGTCAGCGAGACCGGCGTCGTGATCTCCTCGCCGCGACGGCGAATGCCTTCGAGCTGCGCCGGGATGACCTTGGTGTCGTTGAACACCAACGCGTCGCCAGGACGCAGGAAAGAAGGCAGGTCAAGGACGCCGTGATCCGTCAGGCATTGCGGCGCCTTGGGGTCGACGACGAGCATGCGGGCGCTGTCGCGCGGGCTGACGGGCCTGAGCGCAATGGAGGTATCCGGAAGGTCAAAGTCGAACAGGTCTACGCGCATGATCGTTTCTGAAAGAAAAAAGCAAAACCCGCCCCGGGGCCATCAGGCGCGGCCGGGACGGGTTTGTGCATTAGCCCAAATCAGGCGTCGGCGGCAACCCGCAGGGACACGATGGTATCGGGATCACGCACCGGCTCGCCGCGCTTGATCTTGTCGATGTTGTCCATGCCCTCAATGACCTGGCCCCAGACGGAGTACTGCTTGTTCAGCCACGGGGCATCGGTGAAGCAGATGAAGAACTGCGAATTGGCCGAGTTGGGCGCCTGGCTGCGAGCCATCGAGCACGTGCCGCGGATGTGGCTGACGTTCGAGAATTCGGCGTTCAGGTCCGGCTTGGACGAGCCGCCCATGCCGGCGCGCGATGGGTTGAAGTGCTCTCCGCCGGTTTTGCCGTACTGGACGTCGCCGGTCTGTGCCATGAAGTCCTCGATCACGCGGTGAAACACCACGCCGTCATAGGCGCCTTCGCGTGCCAGTTCCTTGATTCGGGCGACATGACCCGGAGCCACATCAGGCCGAAGCTCGATGATGACCTGGCCCTTGGTGGTCTCCATGATGATGGTGTTTTCCGGATCTTTGATCTCGGCCATGGGTTTTCTCCTTGTGTTTAACTTTACTTGCCGACCTTGACGCTGATCATGCGGTCGGGATCGGTGACGGAGCCGTTGTTGGCATCGTCGCCGAGTTTGATCTTGTCGACGTTCTCCATGCCGGAGACGACCTTGCCGACGACCGTGTATTGGCCGTTGAGGAAGTCGCCCGGGGCAAACATGATGAAGAACTGCGAGTTGGCGCTGTTGGGATCCTGCGAACGCGCCATGCCGACCGTGCCGCGCTCGAACGGGACGTCCGAGAATTCGGCCGGCAGGTCCGGCTTGGAGGAGCCGCCCGTGCCAGCAGCCTGCGGCTGGAAGCCCTCTTCCATGTCGCCGTACTGCACGTCGCCGGTCTGCGCCATGAAGCCCTTGATGACGCGGTGGAAGGCGACGTTGTTGTATTCGCCGGCGGTTGCCAGCGCCTTGATCTGTTCGACGTGCTTAGGTGCGATATCAGGGCGAAGCTCGACGACGACAGGGCCGTCCTTCAACGTGATGGTGAGGAAGTTGTCAGCCGACTGCGCAAATGCGGTTCCCGCAAAGGAAGCAAGCGTGAGGGCACCGGCGAAAGCGAGGTGGAGGATTTTCATGGTTTCTCCCTGAGTGGTGAATGGAGTGTGGCGGCTCTAGGCCTTGCGTTTGGCCTGCAGCGCCGCGTGGACCGCTTTGGGCACGAACGCGCTGACGTCACCGCCCATGGCCGCGATCTGGCGGACCAATGTGGCCGTAATGGGCCGCGATGCGGTGCCTGCCGGCAGAAACAGGGTCTGAACGTCAGGCGCCATTTGACGATTCATGCCCGCCATCTGCATCTCGTAGTCGAGGTCCGTGCCGTCGCGAAGACCACGCACAAGCAGCTTTGCGCCGCTTTGCCGCGCGGCATCGACCACGAGGTTGTCGAAGGAGACAACATGGATGTCGGCGGCGCGCTCGGGCAGAAATTCGAGCAGCGACTCGCGAATAAGGTCCGCGCGCTGGTCGAACGAAAAGAGCGGTGCCTTGCCCGGATGGATACCGATCGCCACGATAACTTTGCGCGCCACGTTCAGCGCCTGCACAAGTACGTCGAGATGCCCGTTCGTCATCGGATCGAAAGAGCCGGGGTAGAATGCCGTCGTCATCGCACCTGTTTCCGTTTGGTGAAGCCTTTTGTCACGGACGGCGACGGATCGCAAGAGTTGTGCAGGGGAGCAACCCTGTTCCCTGGGAAACAGCGGCACCAAAGAAATGAATGCTAGATGAATGCCATGTTCAAGAGCGTTTCACATCGCAGACTGTAATGTGAAGCAAGAAAGAACGGAACCTTTTTGAAGATACTGCCGTTTAGCACCTGAAAGGATGACGGCTATGGGACTTGCTCTGTTTTCGATGACGATGTTTTTCGCAATGATCTTTGCGACGATACATGCACTCCGGGACGAATCCCGTGAGCAGCGCGACCGTTCAGGCAACCGTAAGATCTTCGGCTAAAGGTAAAATGTTATGGCGACAGTCTTTATGACCGCCGCGGCGGTAATCAGTTTCGTCTTTCTCGTCGACTTTGCCCGCACGATACGCGACCTCCAGCGCGATCGACTGGGCTCCAGCGAGACCGGCGGCTTCAACGTTTAGTAATCTGCAGAAACTTTCCTCCAGAAGTTTCAAAATGAGCGCCCGCCATTCTTCCCCTGAAGCGGTCGCTTTCTAAAGCCGGACGGCATCCCCTGCCCGTCCGGCTTTTTCTTTGTCCGGGATTTGAAGCTGCCTAAGCCGCCGACACCTTGTGCGTCCGGATCATGCGGAAGAACCGCCAGTTCAGGAGCAGCGCTGCGGCGGCAAGGCCGAGCACGAAGCCGAACCAGACGCCTGTTCCGCCGAAGTTGAGCGGAAACGCGAAGGCCCAGGCGCAAACGAAACCGATCGGCCAGTAGGAAATCATCGCCAGGATCATCGGCACCTTTGTGTCCTTGAGGCCGCGAAGCATGCCGGCGGCAATCGCCTGCAACCCGTCGACCAGCTGGAATGCGCCGGCAATCACGATGAGCGGAGCGGCAAAGGCTAACACCTGGGCTGCATCCGGCCTGCTGGTGTCCAGGTAAAGTGCTGCCAGCTGGCTTGGGAAGAGTGCGAAGATCGCGCTGCCGATGGTCGCGAAGACGGATCCGAGCACCAGTGCCGAAATCGCTGCGCGCCGGACGCCGAGCATGTCGCCGCGGCCGTAGGAAAGGCCGACGCGCACTGTTGCCGCCTGGGCAATTCCAAGCGGGATCATGAAGGCGAGCGATGCGAACTGCAGCGCGATGCCATGCGCGGCTAGTTCGATCGTACCGATTGTCCCCATCAACAACGAGGCGACGGTGAACAGGCTGACTTCAGCAAGTATGGTCAGCGAGATCGGTATTCCGAGATAAACCACTTCCCTGAACGCCGGCCAGTCCGGGCGCCAGAAACGCACGAACAGCTCATACTGGTTCAGTTCCGGTTTGCTCTTGATATAGGCGACCGTCAGCACCGTGCCGAGGACCGCCACGCCAAGGGCGGCGACGGCTGCACCGAAGATGCCCAGTTGCGGGAAGCCGAAATGGCCGTAGATCAGTACGTAGCAAAGGGCTGCATTGAGGACGAGCGTTGCCAGGGTGACATAGAGAATGATCCCTGCCCGCTCCAGGCCGCTCAGGAACGCACGCAGCACCATGAAGATCAGCCCCGGGAAGATCGCCCATTGTGCAATGTGCAGATACTCGGCGGCAAGGGCCGCCACCTCCGGCTGCTGGCCGGCAAGCAGCAGGATCGGCTCGGCAAGCCAGAGTACCGGCGCCGTCAGTACGCCGTAACAAAGCACAACCCAGAGCCCCATGCGCACGGAGCGGCGGACCGAAACCTTGTCGCCCCTGCCCTGTGCTTGCGCAGCCATCGGCACCACGGCGTTGGCGAAGCCGCTGCCGAAGATGTAGACGGTGAAGTACATCTGCGTTGCCAGAATGATCGCGGCGAGCTGGGTGGCACCGAGCTTGCCCACCATCAACACGTCGGTCGTGTTGATCGCAAGTTGTGCCAGCTGTGCGCCGATGAAGGGTACGCCGAGATAGAGGCTTGCCCGATAATGGGTGCGCCATGAATTGTCGGTTTGCACCGGGGTCGGGCTCGCATTGGCGGTCAGCATGACGGATTCCTGAATGTCGACGCGGCCGAGATACCGCAGGTCAGAACGGAGGGAAGGATGACGGAAATAGAACACGGACGTCGAAAGAACCAGTGACAAAGCTTCGGCTGCTCAATTTTTCATCGAAGGATCAAGAAAATTGATCAATTTCGGTGCATGGCGCCGTGGTCGGCATAGCGCGGTTCTACCGACGGCTCCGCAGGCTCGACATCTTCGGCCGCAACGGCGAGCCGCTTCGGTACCTTGAACCAGAAGACAAGGAGCGCGCCCACCACGAAACAACTGGCAAGTGCATAGGGTGCACCGGCGAAAGTGATTTTGGCGGTTGGCGCTGTGAAATAGGCAAAGATCTGGGTGAAGATCAGCGGGCCGATGATCGTCGTGATGCTGCCGATGCTGGTGAGCGCGCCCTGCAGCTCGCCTTGGGCCGACGGAGGCACATGACCTGCGGCGATGCTGCGCAGAGGCGGATCGGCGAGGCTCTCGAGTGCGGTGGCGATAATCACGGCATAGATCATCCATCCCTGCCATGCAGCGGCATAGCCGACGGCACCGAGTGCCGTGAAAGTCAGGCCAAGGACGGCCGTTCTCCATTCGCCGAGCCGTGGCACGACGCGCGGCAGCACGAACGCCATCACCAGGGCGCCACCGATACCGAAGATGCCGAGCGAAAGACCGATTTCGCCCTCGCTCCAACCGTACCGGTAGGAAGAGACGAACGACCAGACGGACGGATAGACTGCATGCGCCATCCAGAACAGGAAGAAGACCAGCCCGACCCAGCCGATGCCGGGATAGTTGCGCATCTGCCGGAGCGCACCGAGCGGATTGGCGCGCTTCCATTCGAAGCGGCGACGGTTCGCCCTGTCCAGCGTTTCCGGCAGCAGGAAAACACCCAGCACGAAGTTGATGAAAGATAGGGCCGCGGCACCATAGAACGGTACGCGCGGTCCCAGTTCGCCCAGCAGCCCACCAATGACGGGCCCCAACGCAAAGCCGGATCCGAACGCGATGCCGATCAGGCCGAAATTCTTGGCGCGGTTTCCATCGTTGCTGATGTCGGCAATGTAGGCTGAGGCAGTGCCGAAGCTAGCGCCGCTGATGCCGGCGAGAACGCGGCCGACGAACAACATCCAGTAGCTGGTCGCTAGCGCGCAGATCAGATTGTCGATGGCGAAGGTGAGCACCGAGGCAAGCAGGATTGGCCGGCGCCCAAAACGGTCGCTGAGATTGCCCATGAAGGGCGCAAAGAGGAACTGCATCGCAGCGTAGACCAGCAGCAGCCACCCGCCGTCGATGGCCGCATCGCTCACATTGGCGCCGGTCAGTTCCTCCAGATAGGTTGGCAGCACCGGCACGATGATCGCGATACCGATGATGTCGAGAAACAGGATGAGGAAGACGAGGAACAGGCCACGTCGCACGAACTTCTCGTCGAGCATCAAACTCTCCCCGCGCTATCCGTCGCCAGCGCGGAGACAGAACGTGAACAACGTTACCAATTTAGGTGTAACGCATGATTTCAATCGAAACAATACGTGAACATCTCAAAGTTTTTTATGGAAACGATCGCGTTCGTTGATCCATTGCTCTGCGGAAACGCGGCCCGTCTGGGCAACGGTGTCCGTTGCTCCGCCTTGAGAAAGTCGACGAAAGCTCGAAGCGGCGTCGGCAGGGGAAAGAACACGGATGCAAAGCGTGCCCCTCGAAGCAGAATGAGTATGGAGCAGGTTTCACTCGGAAAGGCAGGCCCGACTGTGTCGTGCTTCGCGTCGATGCACGCCGGCGCGACCTGTTTGGTGAGCGCCACTAAAGTAAAAACGACAAAAGGGGCCGGCAGAATGAGCCGACCCCTTCTGATCTTTGGTTATGCAGTCTCTGGATCAGACCTGACCGGAGAATGTGTCGCAGGCGGACATCTTGCCACTGTCGAAGCCGCGCTTGAACCAGCGCATGCGTTGTTCTGATGTGCCATGGTTGAAGCTTTCCGGAACGACATAGCCCTGCATGCGTTTCTGCAGCGTGTCGTCGCCGATCTGGGTGGCGGCATTCAGCGCCTCTTCCAGGTCGCCTTGTTCCAGCAGACCCTTCTGTTGCGTGTACTTGCCCCAGACTCCGGCGAAGCAATCGGCTTGAAGCTCGACGCGTACCGACATCTGGTTGGCTTCGGTCTCGCTCATCGACTGGCGCATCTGATTGAACTTCGGCAGCACGCCGATCAAGTTTTGCACATGGTGACCGACTTCGTGGGCAACGACATAGGCCTGCGCGAAGTCGCCGGACGCGCCGAACTTCTGTTCAAGCTCGTCGAAGAAGCTCATGTCGAGATAGACCTTGCGGTCACCGGGGCAATAGAACGGGCCGGATGCCGCAGAGGCGAAGCCGCAAGCCGAGCGTACGGAGCCGCTGAACAGCACCATCTTCGGCTCCTGATATTGTTCGCCGCTCGCCTGGAAGATGCCGTTCCAGGTGTCCTCGGTTTCGGCCAGCACCGTCGACATGAAGGCTTTCATCTCTTCTTCCTGCGCCGATCCACGCGGTGCGGGCGAACCGTCGCTCTGCTCAAAGCCCGGTTGCGCGACCGGGCCGCCGCCGCCCAGGACTTGCAGCATATCAATGCCCATGGCCCTCAGGATGAAGTAGAGCACGACGAGGAAGATGATGGTGCCAAAGCTCATGCCGCCGCCGGCGCCACGCATGCCTCCGCCCCCTCCGGGCATGCGAAACCCGCCACCCCGACCGAATGGATTACCGCCCAGACCGCCTCCGGGGCTTGCCCCGCGCTGGTCTTCAACGTTTCCGGATTGGCGGCGGCCTTTCCATTCCATGATCTGTCCTCCCGGCGTGGGTCGATACGCAATATCGGTCAGATCATTTATATGTCGGGCCGAATGCAGTTGTAAAACGCAATCGGGCCCGCAAGGTTGCGATCATGCCAATCTTTTCGAGGACTTGCCGACACCAAAAAGGTGGCCCTGTCGGATCGCCAGGGCGGTTGCGGTCACCAGAAACGCGGCCAACACCACTGCCGCCGCTGTTGCCTGCCAGTTCGAAAGCCCCGAAAACAGGCTTGCATGCATCAGCCGTCCCGGCAGCAGCGTAAAGAGGCCGGCAACGACGATGCCGCCGAGATACATGCCGGCGACATGGCCGCGATGCGCGGCGATGTCGTGCCGCCGGGCAGCCGCAATCGCTTGCCAGCTTCCAAAGAGCACGTAAATCGACAGCAGGTGAATGGGGCTGAAACCGCCAATCAGTTTGATTTCATGAATGAAGAAGGTGGAGGATGCGGTCACGACCATGAGTGCGATCCAGATCTTGCCGAGCAGCCTGTGCCAGCGCGTGCCTTTCGGACGGGCAAGCAGAAAAGCGCCAAGGATCGCCGCCGGAATGACGGTCGCGACGTGCAACTGGACTGCGAACGGTGCGTGGAGAAGGGGTGCAAATGTCATCGCGGATTTCTATGCTGTTGATTTCCCCGAACGTGCGGCAGTCTCCTTGCTGCATTCAAATGCTTTGACTGGAACTGACGGAAAACTTCGTGAAACGCCCATTTCTGCAATCCACGCTTCGTGAACTGCATCTTGTCCTGAAGGCGCCGCGCCTCTGGGCAACCTTTGCAGCAGTTGTGCTGATCTTCTGGGTCACGGGGCCATACGGCACCGCTGAGCGCCTTGCCCAGGTACCGCGTCTCGGGTTCTGGCTGGTGTTGCACGCCCTCACCTGGGCGATCGCCATCGTTTCGGCTGTGTTTGCCAATGGCATCCTGAGCGAAAGGGTCCCCTCCGGCTTCGTTCGCATGATGATCGGTGCTGCCGTCGCCAGCATTCCGATCGGTCTCGTGACCACCGCAATCGGTTCGGTGACCTTTTCTGTTGGACCAACTGCGGCAGGTGTTCTCACTGACATCGCCACCGGCCTGCTCCTGTCGCTCTCTTTCTGTGCCTTGACCTGGATGACAATGAATCGGGACGCCGCGTCGGAGTTGGACGACACCGGCACCTTTGCAGCGACGCCCGACACGCGTGGGCATCAGGCTTCCATTGGGCCGACGACGTTCCAGGAGAATACGGGCCAGGTACCGCTGCTGTTGCGGCTGAAACACGCCAATCGCGGCGTGCCGCTACATCTGACGGTCAGCGACCACTACACGGAAGTCACGACTACCGCTGGGCGCGAACTCATTCTGTTGCGCTTCGCCGATGCGCTCGGTGAACTCGGTCCGGTCCAGGGCTTGCAGGTGCACCGTTCCCACTGGGTGGCGGACGCGCACGTCGCGCGGCTCGTACGGGATAAAGGCCGCATGACGATCCAGCTCGGGGACGGAACCGAGGTGCCGGTCAGTCGCACCTATGCCGCGGCCGTGCGGCAACGGTGGGGTTGACCGGCTGCTGATCGGGTCCTTGACCGTGTCCCGCTTTGACGATCCTATTCGCTCCAGGGAAACTGGCGAGGGAGGCATGGTCATGAAGGCGTTGCGGCTGGAGGCTATCGGCGACCTTTTCGTGCGCGAGGTGGACACGCCCTCGCCCGGCCCCGGTGACCTGCTCGTCCGCGTCGAAGCTTGCGGCATCTGCGGTACGGACAGGCACCTCCTGCATGGCGAGTTTCCGTCGATGCCGCCTGTCACGCTCGGCCACGAATTCTGTGGTATCGTCGAAGCGATCGGCAAGGATGTGAGCGATATCGCCATCGGCGCGCGCATCACCGGCGACCCGAACATTTCCTGTGGTCGTTGCCCGCAATGCCGTACCGGGCGGGTCAACCTTTGTCACGCCTTGCGCGCGATCGGTATCCACCGCGACGGCGGCTTTGCCGATTATGTGATCGTTCCGCGAAGACAGGCGCATGAAATCCCGCTCAGTCTCGATCCGGTGCATGGCGCTTTCTGCGAGCCCCTCGCCTGCTGCCTGCATGGCATCGATCTCTCCGGCATCCGTGCCGGATCGTCCGTCGTCGTTCTCGGCGGTGGGGTGATCGGCCTTCTGACGGTGCAGCTTGCGCGGTTGGCGGGTGCGACGACCGTTATCCTCTCAACGCGGCAGGCGGTCAAACGCAGGCTCGCCGAAGACGTTGGCGCAACGGCGACCGTCGATCCCTCCGCGAGCGACATCATCGAAGCCATTGCCGGTCCGGCAGGCCTTGTGCCCGGCGGCGTCGATGTGGTGATCGAATGCGCGGGTGTTGCCGAGACCGTGCGCCAGTCGACGCGGCTCGCCAGATCGGGCGGCACCGTCGTCATTCTCGGCGTCATGCCGCAGGGGGAGAAGGTGGAAATCGAGCCGTTCGACATTCTCTTCAGGGAGCTGCGCGTGCTTGGATCCTTCATCAATCCGTTCGTTCACCGCCGCGCCGCGGACCTCGTCGCCTCGGGGGCAATCGAGATCGACAAGTTGATCTCGCGGCGTGTCTCGCTCGATGAGGCGGTCAGCGTCATTGCACATCCGCCTGCTGCTGGCGAGGTCAAGGTTCTGGTGGTGCCGGACCAGGCTTGATGCTTTCGATACGGCTTTCAGGCGGCCATCTAACCCCTTGCGAAAGCGGATGCCGAAATATGTCGGGTTTCCTGTCGATTCCGGAATTTTCGGGGTTTCGCTTGCGGATACATTTGCCTATAAGCCGCTTCTAGCCTGAAAAGACCATCAATGCGTGCCCGGCCGGTGACCTCCCACCTTGGCCGGTTTTTCGCGCAGCTAGAAACGGATGACCGACCATGCCGAAGCGCCAAGATATCAAATCGATCCTCATCATCGGCGCGGGGCCGATCGTCATCGGTCAGGCATGCGAATTCGATTATTCCGGGACACAGGCCTGCAAGGCGCTGAAGGAGGAAGGCTACCGCGTCATCCTCGTCAACTCCAACCCGGCAACGATCATGACCGACCCGGGCCTGGCGGACGCGACCTACGTCGAGCCGATCACACCAGAAGTCGTCGCAAAGATCATCGCCAAGGAGCGCCCCGACGCGCTGTTGCCGACCATGGGCGGCCAGACCGCGCTCAACACCGCCCTGTCGCTGCGCCGCATGGGCGTTCTCGACCGCTACAATGTCGAGATGATCGGCGCCAAGCCGGATGCGATCGACAAGGCGGAAGACCGCGCGCTCTTCCGCGAGGCGATGGCGAAGATCGGTCTTGAGACGCCGAAGTCGCGGCTCGCCAACGCCACCGACATCAAGGATCACGACCGCAAGGTTCACGAGGCCGAGCGCGCCGAACTGAAGAGCCGCCTTTCCGGCCCGGATCTCGACAAGGCGCTCGACGAACTGGAAAACCAGTGGAACCTCGGCGAAGGCGACCGCAAGCAGCGCTACATGAACCACGCGATGGCGATCGCCGCGCAGGCGCTTGATGACGTCGGCCTACCGGCCATCATCCGCCCGTCCTTCACGCTCGGCGGCACCGGCGGCGGCATCGCCTACAACCGCACCGAATTCTTCGACATCGTCGGCAGCGGCCTAGATGCCTCGCCGACCACAGAAGTGCTGATCGAAGAATCGGTTCTCGGCTGGAAGGAATACGAGATGGAAGTGGTCCGCGACACCGCGGACAACTGCATCATCATCTGCTCGATCGAAAACATCGACCCGATGGGCGTCCACACGGGCGATTCGATCACCGTTGCTCCGGCGCTGACGCTGACGGACAAGGAATACCAGATCATGCGCAACGCCTCGATCGCGGTTCTGCGCGAGATCGGCGTTGAGACCGGCGGCTCGAACGTGCAGTTCGCCGTCAACCCGAAGGACGGCCGTCTGGTCGTCATCGAAATGAACCCGCGCGTTTCGCGCTCGTCGGCGCTCGCCTCCAAGGCAACGGGCTTCCCGATCGCCAAGATCGCGGCGAAGCTCGCGATCGGCTACACGCTGGACGAGCTTGAAAACGACATCACCGGCGGTGCGACGCCGGCATCCTTCGAGCCTTCGATCGACTACGTCGTTACCAAGATCCCGCGTTTTGCCTTCGAGAAATTCCCGGGCGCCTCGCCGGTCCTCACGACCGCGATGAAGTCGGTCGGCGAAGTCATGGCGATCGGCCGCACATTTGCCGAATCGCTGCAGAAGGCACTGCGCGGCATGGAGACCGGCCTCACCGGTCTCGACGAAATCGAAATTCCCGACATGGACGAGAACGGCGATGGCCGCAACGCCATTCGCGCCGCAATCGGTACACCGACCCCGGACCGTCTGCGCATGGTCGCCCAGGCGCTGCGCCTCGGCATGAGCGAAGCCGAAGTTCATGAGGCGAGCAAGATCGATCCTTGGTTCATCGCCCAGTTCAAGGCGATCGTCGACATGGAAGCGCGCGTCCGCGAGCACGGTCTGCCGCAGGATGCGGAAAACCTGCGCATGCTGAAGGCCATGGGCTTCTCCGACGCCCGGCTTGCGACCCTCGGCGGCAAGCGCCCTAAGGAAGTGGCCGAACTGCGCAACGCGCTGAATGTCCGGCCCGTCTACAAGCGCATCGATACCTGCGCGGCCGAGTTCGCCTCGCCGACCGCCTACATGTACTCGACCTACGAGACGCCCTTCGTTGGCGCTGCCCGTTCCGAAGCCGATGTCTCCGACCGCAAGAAGGTCGTCATTCTCGGCGGCGGGCCGAACCGCATCGGTCAGGGTATCGAGTTCGACTATTGCTGCTGCCATGCCGCCTTCGCCCTGAAGGACGCCGGTTATGAAGCGATCATGATCAACTGCAACCCCGAGACTGTTTCGACCGACTACGACACCTCTGACCGTCTCTATTTCGAGTCGCTCACGGCAGAAGATGTGATCGAGATCATGCGCGCCGAACAGGAAAAAGGTGAACTGGTCGGTGTCATCGTGCAGTTTGGTGGCCAGACGCCGCTGAAGCTGGCCGAAGCGCTGGAAAAGAACGGCATCCCGATCCTAGGCACCGCCCCCGACATGATCGACCTCGCCGAGGATCGTGACCGCTTCCAGAAGCTTCTGATGAAGCTCGACCTCAACCAGCCGAACAACGGCATCGCCTACTCGGTCGAGCAGGCGCGCCTCGTTGCCGCCGAAATCGGCTTCCCGCTGGTCGTGCGTCCTTCCTACGTTCTCGGTGGCCGGGCGATGCAGATCATCCATTCGGAAAGCATGCTGCAGACCTACCTGCTCGATACGGTTCCGGGCCTCGTTCCGGAAGACATCAAGCAGCGCTACCCGAACGACAAGACCGGTCAGATCAACACGCTGCTCGGCAAGAACCCGCTGCTGTTCGACAGCTACCTGACCAACGCCACGGAAGTGGACGTCGATTGCCTCTGCGACGGCAAGGACGTGTTTGTCTCCGGCATCATGGAGCACATCGAGGAAGCCGGCATTCACTCCGGCGACAGCGCCTGCTCCCTGCCGGTTCACACGCTCGACTCGGCGATGGTCGATGAACTGGAGCGCCAGACGACGGCGTTGGCCAAGGCGCTCAATGTCGGCGGCCTGATGAACGTCCAGTTCGCGATCAAGGATGGCACGATCTACGTGCTCGAAGTCAACCCGCGCGCCTCGCGCACGGTGCCCTTCGTCGCCAAGACCATCGGCGCGCCGATCGCCAAGATCGCCGCCCGCGTCATGGCCGGTGAAGCGCTGGATGCGGCGATTGCCGCCTATGGCGAAAAGCCGGATCCGCGCAACCTGAAGCACATTGCCGTCAAGGAAGCGGTCTTCCCGTTTGCCCGCTTCCCCGGTGTCGACACGCTGCTCGGCCCGGAAATGCGCTCGACCGGTGAAGTCATCGGCCTTGACACCGATTACGCACTGGCCTTCGCCAAGTCGCAGCTCGGCGCTGGCGTCGACCTGCCGCGCGACGGAACGGTGTTCGTATCGGTCCGCGACGAGGACAAGACCCGCGTTCTGCCGGCAATCCGCATTCTCGTCGATATCGGCTTCAAGGTAATGGCGACAGGCGGCACCGCCCGGTTCCTCGGTGAAAACGGCATTGCCGCGATCAAGGTCAACAAGGTCCAGGAAGGCCGTCCGCATGTCGAGGACGCGATCCGCAACCGCCAGGTCCAGCTCGTCATCAACACCACTGATGGCAACAAGGCGATCTCGGACTCCAAGTCGCTTCGCCGTGCAACGCTGATGCAGAAGGTGCCCTACTACACCACCATGTCGGGCGCTGAGGCAGCAGCACGCGCCATCAAGGCGCTGAAGGCCGGCAACCTCGAGGTTCGCCCGCTTCAGAGCTACTTCAAGGCCTGATCGAACAACGACTGCGCGCATGTCTGTATGCGCGCAGTCCCGGCCTTTGGCCGATGGGCCGGACACAGCCCCCCGAAATGCGTCAACACGCGTGCCGACATGTGCTCCCGTCGAAGTCGCGTCGAGCGCGCAATATCCCCTTCATGGTTGTGAACGCCACGTGAATGCCAGGTTCAGCCTGCATTCGGTCGGCAGATGGTTAGATGTGCACATGCGCTCCCAAGCCGGAAACATCCGGCACTGCGCAAGGGACGGGGCAACATCGTGCAGGTCTACTTCTTCGATTTGTATTGGGGCGACGAGCGCTTTGTCGACGAGGATGGCATAAGCCATTTCGATGAAGGTTCCGCGTTGTATTACGGCCAGAGAATTGCCGACAAGATTGGCCGCGATGCCGATTACGGATCTCTGAAGGTTCATGTGCGCTCGGGAAACGGCACGTTGCTGGCGGTGATCGCGCCGTCCGATGGCCGTCGCCATGAACAGGACGCTCTGATCGGTCGCCACGGGCTGGGCAAGTTGCGCCGCCCCGTCGAAGCCGTCGTCGCCCTGTCCACGGCCTGGTGATCAGTCAACCGCCACGGGCCGTCGTGTCCGGACCTTTGAACGCTCTGACCTTCGGCTGCGCGCAAGCCGGACGGTCCTGATCCCGAAGAACAGCGATGCGACCGAAATCACGCAAGCGATGACGAAGACCGCCAGCAGCGCCTCGCGCATGACTGCCACACGTGCACCTTCATCGAAGCCACGCAGGTTGGCCGCCAGCCCGAAGACGGCCGCACCGATTGCATAGCCAGCCGATTGCAGCGTCGGCAGCAGCGCCGATGTTTTGTCTCTTTCAGCCGTTGGCGAAACGTCCATCAGCAATTGGCTGAGTGTGCCCCAGCAGACGCCGAAACCAGCTCCGATGGCAATCTGCCCTGCAAAGACCAGCCGAGGTTCGCCTGTTGCGATCGCCACAGTTAGCCCGATGAGACCGAGGCAAAGTAGGAGGGGGCCCGCCGAGATCAGTCGCACACGCGCTTCATGCGAGCGAAGGCTGGCAACCAGGATCGCCGTCAAGCTCCACGACATCGCCATCAACGCGCTGGAAAAGCCGGCTGCCGTTGGGCTGAAGTCCCACAGGTGCTGCAGGCCATAGACAAGGTAGACGGAACCGGAAGCCTGCGCCAACGGCATCAGCAGGATGATCCAGAGGCCGGTGCCGAGCGGACGTCCGATCGCAAAGGCCCCAAGCGGCAGGATTGAATGTTCGGAGCGACGGTCGAGGTGGACGGTGTTGATGAGAATAGCGATCGCCACGACCAGCAAGGCGGCCATGGCAAATCCGTTCTGAAGCATGTTCGAGACCGAGATCAGCAAAATGCCGAGCCCGAATGCCATCAGCCGAAAAAGGGGAATAGATTGTGCGCTGCGCACTGAAGTCGACTGCCTCGGCACGATGGCGACGACGAGTGCGATGAAGATGGCGGCGGCGGGAATATTCACGAAGAACGCCGCGCGCCACGACCAATGTTCGGTGAGAAATCCTGAAATGAGCGGGCCACTAAATGCCGCACTTGCCCAGACGATCGCTTCGGCGCCGAAGACTTTCGGGACGAGCCTCGGCGGAAAGAGTTCAGGGATCAACGCATAGCAAATGGCGGCGATGACGCCCTCGCCCAACCCCTGAAACAACCGTCCGGCCAGGACTTGCGGCATGCTCGTTGCCAGCGTTGCCAGCACGGTGCCAAAGACGAAGATTAGTGCTGCGGCGATCAGCGTGTTACGGGCGCCGAAGCGCGCCTTGAGGTTGGCCGCCAATGCACCGCCGATGATCGCAAAGACAAGATAGAGCGTGAACGCCCAGGAGAGCAGTGCCGCTCCGCCAAACTCCTCGACCGCCGTAGGCAGCGCGGTCGAGATGAAGAACTCGTTGAAGGCAAAGAGCGCGACACCGAGGCAAAGCGTCACGGTTGCCGCCAGATGGTTGGGTTGCAACAGCTCGCCCCAACGCCCCTCCGCTTCTGAATGCGGGCCGGATTGTCCGGCGTCGCGGCCATCCTTTGTCGTGCTCATCCTGTCATTTCCGTCTGTTCGTCGTTTCGGAAATGGAACTGTTACGACCTCAACCGCGGTTGAGGTAAAGCCCATTTCTTGACGATGACGATTTTTAAGGAGCGTCTACAGGTTGCGTCCTGCGCGAAGGGGGCGGTGGATCATGGCGAAAAATCTGGCATTGGCTGTTTCCTTTCTGCTATAAGAACGGTTCGGATATTTCGGACGGTTCCGGCGCTTGCGTGCCGGAGACCGTTTTCTTTTGCGTTGGCGCCGCCCCCAAGCGGCGCCTCGTTCTTGATGAAGGACATTGAAATGGTCGACAAAGTGCCGATGACACAGGGTGGATTCGTCAACCTGCAGGAGGAGCTGCGCTGGCGCCAGCAGGAAGAGCGACCACGAATCATCGAGGCCATCGCCGAAGCGCGCGCACACGGTGACCTGTCGGAAAATGCGGAATACCACGCGGCCAAGGAAGCGCAGAGCCACAACGAGGGTCGCGTCGGCGAACTCGAGGACCTGATCGCGCGCGCCGAGGTCATCGATCTCTCGAAGATGTCCGGCTCGAAGATCAAGTTCGGCGCCAAGGTGAAGCTCGTCGACGAGGACACCGAGGAAGAAAAGACATACCAGATCGTTGGCGATCAGGAAGCCGACGTGAAGGCAGGGCGCATCTCGATTTCGTCGCCGATCGCACGCGCGCTGATCGGCAAGGAAGTCGGTGATTCCATCGAAGTGAACGCGCCGGGTGGTTCAAAGGCATACGAAATCCTCGCGGTAAACTGGGGCTGACGGCCCCTTGGGGCGACGGTTCCGCCTCGCCCCAATCCGCTTCTTTCAAGACATTGTTCGTCGAATGCCCAAGGAGAGCGCTTCCGTGGCCGATATCCGGGACGTCGAGGTCATCGCTCCCAATTTCAAGCGGCGCCTCTCGGGCGTTACTTCGACCATCATCCAGCTGATTCCGATCCAGCGCGCGCTGGGTCAGAAGATTGCGGTGCTCGGCCCGGGCCTTCCCGAGAGCCTGCCGTCGATCCGGTTTCTCGATCTCCTGCATCTCTGGAAAGCGCCACAGGGCCGGCGTTATCGCGTCTGGCACGCGCGCCGTAATGTGGAGATGTTGCCGGCGATCATCCTGCGTGATCTGTTGCGCATGAAGTTGAAGATCGCCTTCACCTCGGCATCGCAACGCCGCCACACGGGCTGGAGCAAGTTTCTGATCGGACGGATGGACGCGGTGATCGCGACCAGCGGCAAGACCGCCGCCTATCTCGAAGTGCCGAACGACGTCATCCTCCACGGCATAGATACCAAACGGTTTCACCCTGCGGTCGATCCGGCTCAAGCAAAAGCGGCGCGTGGCGTCGACCCGGCCCAGAAGTTCGTCGGCTGCTTCGGGCGGGTGCGTCGTCAAAAGGGCACGGATCTTTTCGTCGACAGCATGATTGCCCTCCTGCCCTGCCGCCCAGGCTGGAGCGCGATCGTTGCCGGCCGTGCCACTGGGCCGCACGTGGCGTTTGAAAACGAGCTCAAGGAGCGCGTCGCGAAAGCCGGGCTTGCCGAGCGTATCCTGTTCGTCGGTGAGCACACAAACATTCCGGACTGGTACCGGGCGCTTGATCTTTTCGTTGCGCCGCAGCGCTGGGAGGGTTTCGGCCTGACGCCGCTTGAGGCGATGGCAACGGGTGTTCCCGTCGTCGCGACGGATGTCGGTGCATTTTCCGAGCTGGTCGCGAGCGGCACCATGCAAACCGGCACGATCGTGCCGGCCGACAACCTTCAGGCCATGGTCGAGGCGACGGCTGCCTTCATGGACGATGACCGGCGGCGCACAGCGGCGGGCGTGAATGGCCTTGCGCGCACTGCCGCCTCGTTTGCGATCGAAGGTGAAGCCGGCGCCATCAACCGGGTGTACGAACGGCTGATGCGCTGACCGCCGGCGCGGTCAGCCGGCTATTTCCTTGAGGCGAACAGCTTCATATACGCGTCGGTGATTGCCTGCTTCGAGAACTGATTCATCAGCGTTCCGTGGCCGCGTTCTGCTAGGCGCAAGCCGAGTTGACGGTCGTTTGCTATGCGCTCGATGGCGCGGCTGAAGCCCTCGGCATCGCCGATATCGACCATCAGGCCGTTTTCACCGTCGCGCATGAACCATTGAGGACCTTCGGAGCGGCTGGAAACAACCGGCGTACCCTGGGCCCAGGCTTCGAGAACGACGTTGCCAAGCGGTTCGTGGCTCGACGCCATGACAAAGATGTCGGCGGCGGCAAGGAACGGACGGACATCTTTCTGCCACCCGGCGAAACGAACACGGTTTGCAACACCAAGGTCGGCGGCAAGCTTTTCCAGGTTTTCGCGCTGCTCGCCATCGCCGATCAGCCAGAGATGCACATCCGGCACCTTTGCGATCGCCTCGATCAAGGTATGGAAACCTTTGCGCGGAACGAAACGTCCCATCGACATCACCACCGGAACATTCTCCGGCGTGTCGAGCGTCGCGCGGTCCACGGCGGCGACACGTTCGGTGTTGGTGAAGTTGGAGATTACTTCGACATCGCGCTTCCAGCCGATATTGCGCACATGTTCGGCGATACCCGGCGTGTTGCAGACGAGGCAGTCGGTGTTGCGGAAATAGTCGAGACGGAGCGGATAGTCGCCGAGCCGCGAGATCTTGATGCATCCCTTGTAGTTCGGCATCAGCCGGCTCGCGCGCGGCATCCACGCGAACAATGCGTCCGGTTTCTCGCGCCGCGCCATGCTGCTGACCTTCATCGGCAGCAGGATGCGGTCGAGCGAGAGGTTGCGGAAATTGCTTTCGACAATGCGGGTCGCACTTTCGATGTCCTTGCGCCAGCTCCGCCCCGGACGAATGACCGCAGTTTGTTCGACGCCGCGCTCAGCCAGGGAGTTGACGAGGTGGACGAAAAAGCGCTCAGCGCCGCCGTCCTTACCGAAGTGGTAGTGCATAACTTTCATGGGAACCTCACGGCTGCCGGCGCTGCCGATCCATGTCGTCATGGTTCGGATGGCGCTTCAGCGCGTGCCTCTGATAAATCTTGGCGGCGGTCAAAAATGCGTAGACGGCGCCGGTCATGGCCTCGATGAAGCCGGGGAATCCACAGCGCCAAAGCCCGTTGCGGAAATAAAGACGATAGAAATAGAGTGGTGGGCTTGCCAGCATCTTGTAGGGTCGCGGCGGTTTGCCCGCCGCAAACTGCTGGTCTGCCTTCAGAGTCGAATATTTGTTTTCCTTCAGGATCTGCTCGTCGATGACGAGCGGACGGTAGTGGAGCAGGCTGCCCTTGCGCGCGACGCCCACGTGGCCATCTGGCACGATACCCTCATGAACCTTCTGGTTGAGATCATAGCGTCCCCTGCCCTTGCGGATCAGACGCAAATTGCGCCGCTCATGCACACGCTCTGGTGTGTATCCGTAGCCGATCAGGTATGGGCGGCGCGCCACGCGCCAGCCGACCGTCTCAGGCGCGGCATCGAGAAGCGAGGGCAGAAGCGCCTTCAGCGGTTCGTCGAGACGCTCGTCTGAATCGATGTTGAAGCACCAGGGCTGCGTGCACTGATCGAGCGCAAACTGCTTCTGGCCCGCATAACCTCGCCACGACTCGTGCATGAAGCGTATCGGCCAGCCCCTGTCGATGAAGGATTGCACGAGGGCGGCGGTACCATCCGTCGACCCCGAGTCGACGATGACGATCTCGGCACACTGCTCGAGGCTCTCGATGCAATTGCCGAGATAGGCTTCTTCATTCTGGCAGATGATGAAGGCGGAAAGCGGAAGTTTGCTCATGGATGACGCCACTCAACTCCGGTCGTGTCTGCGTTCTCCAAGGGAGCCTCGCTGCCGTTGCGGATCCTCAAGTCTTCTGGATCCTAGATCTGGACCAGCCCGATATCCTTGACCTGACGAATGGTCAACATCGTGCGCACCGTATCGACCCGCTCGTTGGCCGTCAAAACTTCAATGACGAAATCCTGGAACGCCGTCAGGTTCTCTGCGACGCAATGGAGCAGAAAGTCACTTTCCCCCGAGACGGTCCATGCCTGGCGCACGATCTGCCATTCGGCTGTTGCCGCGGCGAACGCCTTGAGGTCCGCCTCCGACTGCCTCTTCAGGCCGACCATGCAGAACGCTACGAGATCGAAGCCGAGCGCCGGCGCGTTCAGAAGCGCGTGATAGCCCTTGATGACGCCGGTTTCCTCAAGTTTGCGCACCCGTCGCAGACAGGGCGGCGCCGAAATGCCGACACGTTGCGCGAGGTCCACATTGGTCATCCTGCCGTCACGCTGGAGCTCGCGAAGGATCTTGAGATCGATTGCGTCGAGCTCGACTTGTTTCGTCATGAAGGTTCGTCCTTTTCACACGGCGACTTTTGCGCACAAGGCTAAGTCGAAACAGGAGTATTCTTGTCTTTGCGCCCGGCGCATTGTCGCCGCCGAGCCTATGATTTCAGGATGGGCATATGGCCGATTGGCCGGAGACCGCCTGCCCCACCGACAGGTTGTGGCCGGTGCCGCGTCTGCTTCCTGGCTCAGCCTGCGCGAGCCCGGCGCTTTCGCACCGCAATTTTGCAGAAATGGGGGCATGCATATGCGATCCGTCGCTCACATCAGGGAGAAGACTATTATCTAATCGTGAACTGCCGCATGCGGCGAGTTCGCGGTCGAGCCAAACGCGGCTTGCATTCAACCCCATATGCCTCTCCAGCAAAGTGAATCCGCGTGAAATATCGCCAAACAGGTCCGACAACAAGCATCAGCACCCACTATTCGCGGGAAAACCAGCGTTTAGCTAGGGTCGGGCCGGCTTAACCGCGTTTCGCCAGCACGCGTAGAGAAAAACCGCCTGCGATCCGGAGCCGCGCGTCGCTCACAGTCTTTCCGTCTCGTACATGAAGGAGTACTGATTTTTGATTGGCGGCGTCGCTCGGCGAGCTGTCTCGACCGACATGATCTGCAGGAATTGGGGGCGTGGCAGGTGTCGATAATCGACCACATCGACGGCAAGGCCTTCGAGCGAATCGAAACGGTTCCGTGCTTGCTGTGCGGTCGCTCCCACCCGTCACGGGTTATCCGCGCGCGTTTCGGAATGACAGCTATGGTCGCTGAGTGCATCGACTGTCGCCTCGCCTACCAGACGCCGCGCCCATCGCAGGAAGCTTGCATCGCCTATATGGATTGGCGGTGGTCTTCTGCGGGCGGCTACGTCACCGACAATGCCCAGAAACGTGACGTTGCATGCAGCCAGATGGCGATCGTTTCGGCCCTGCATCCTTCGCGCGGGCATTTGCTGGATTTCGGCGCCGGATCGGGAACCTTTGTCAAAGCAGCGCTTGACGCCGGCTGGCAAGCCGCGGGGGTCGAACACAGCCCAGTCGCCGTGCAGAAGGCCAGCGACTATTATGGCGTGAACCTCTCGATGGATATTCCGGACGGTAGCTTCGACGTCATAACCCTCTGGGACGTTGTCGAGCACCTCAAGGATCCGCTCCCGCTCCTCGCGCGCCTCAACGGCTGCCTGAATCCGGGCGGTACGTTGATCGTTGAGACCGGAAACTACGAAAGCTGGATGCGAATCGCTCAGGGCGACCAATGGGGGCTGTATCTGCTCGACCACCACTACTACTTTTCACCAGCAAGCCTTGAGGAGACGCTTCGTCGCGCCGGTTTCGCGGATTTCCAGCTGCTGCCGGCAAAGTCCATCAGGCCGAGATGGCGGGGTCTTCTTCGGCGGCCGCTGAAAGCCGTTCGTTCATGGCGTATCTGGAAGGAAGCGAGACGGACCTGGCCCGATCATGCCGGCATGCACGAGATGATAGCGGCAGCGAAGAGACCGTCCTGAACGTTGTGGCCGTCAAGCGAACGGGAACGCCTTGAGCAGCTTGTCGAGCGTTTCCGTGGAAGGCACTGCCGGCACGTAGTCCGCCTCTTGCAGCACGGCCTCGGGAGAGGCGACAAAGTCCCTGAAGTCGATCGGACCTACAAGGTCGCGACCGCGGAAACTGGAATAATCCGCGAATTTGAAACCATCGCCCTTGATCTCGCCATGCGGCTCCATCCAGTACGACGGCACGCCATAGGCGTCGGCAACGATCAAGCCGTGGAGGCTGCTTGAGACGACAAGGTCGGACGCTGATATCTCATTCGCAATCGTCTCGGGATCGCCAAGCAGATTGAGAATGCTCCAATGTCGCGGAAGACAGTTTGCGAATTCATCGACGAAGGTTTGATGGGTTGCAAAATGAGGAATGACCGTCACGCGGTGGCGGGCCTGCATCTTCGGCCACATCAGCGGCAACAGGATTGCCGGATCGCCGAGAGCGATGTCGTCGTCCGGCGCCGCTTTCGCCTGGCTCAGCTTGCCGCGCACCGCATCGAACTTGAGCCGCTGCGGCCAGAGCGCCGGCGCATCCGAGTTCATGAAACCAGAACCCCAAACATGCAATGTCCGCCACGGCTTCCTTCGCAGGAACGTATACCGCCCCGTCCGGTGCCTGCGGTAATAGGCATCGATGATGCTTCCGATCCCGATGAGTTCCGCGGACGAAGGCTTCACGTATTCGGGTTCTATCGCGAAGAATTGACGGAGTATGTCCGTCATGAGGTTGTCGCCGAAGTTCTCCGTTGACTGCCCGAATTGTCCTGTGACCGAGGCCGAGAACACCTTGATCTTACGCACTGCCCTTTTCCTTGCACGCCTGTTGAAGCAGCGCCCGTCAGGGGGCGTTGAAGCCGACAACGACGATCGGTTTCGGCGTCACTCGCCCGGAAAATTGCGCTCGTTCAATTGGAGAAGTGTAACATTGTCCATCGCCAGATCCGGCCATTGCCTGGCGCCATCACGTGCTTGTGACTTGTGCGGTTGCGGTGCAAGCGGTGCAAAAATGCCCGATCTGGTGTCAAATCGGTTCAACGGGCTCAAGCACTTGTGTGTATTGCCTCTGCCGCCCTTGAAACTCCCCGGGGGGAATCCCTAAAGTATGGAACTATTTCCCTATGATGAAACGGAACCGGATATGGCCCCTCGGCCGCCCGGCGAGCGAAGGACAAGACCATGACTGCCCGCCATGTAAAAGTGCTGATCATCGGCTCCGGCCCCGCCGGCTACACCGCTGCCATCTACACGGCGCGTGCGATGTTGGAACCGGTCCTGATCGCCGGCATGGAACAGGGCGGCCAGTTGATGATCACCACCGACGTGGAGAACTATCCTGGTTATGCCGATCCGGTCCAGGGTCCCTGGATGATGGAGCAGATGCTGAAGCAGGCGACCCATGTCGGTGCCGAGATCGTCAACGATCTGGTGACTGACGTCGACCTTTCCGTTCGTCCGTTCCGGGTCAAGACCGACAGCGGCAACGACTGGACGGCCGACGCGCTCATCATCGCCACCGGCGCCAAGGCGAAGTGGCTCGGCATCGAAACCGAGCCGACCTTCATGGGCTTCGGCGTTTCGGCCTGCGCCACCTGCGACGGGTTCTTCTATCGCAACAAGGACGTGATCGTCGTCGGCGGCGGCAATTCGGCGGTCGAAGAGGCGCTCTACCTCTCCAACCTTGCAAAGACGGTGACGGTCGTCCATCGCCGCGATTCGTTCCGTGCCGAAAAGATCCTGCAGGAGCGCCTGTTCGCAAAGCCCAACGTCAAGATCATCTGGGATCACGAAGTCGTCGAGTATCTGGGCGCTGCCCCCAAGCCGCCGATGCCGGCATCGGTCAACGGCGTCAAGCTGCGCAACACCAAGACGGGCGAAACGAGCGACATGGTGACCGACGGCGTCTTCGTGGCGATCGGTCACGCGCCTGCCGTCGAATTGTTCAAGGGCAAGCTTCGGCAAAAGTCGAACGGCTATCTCTGGACGGCAGCTGATTCGACGGCAACGGACGTGCCCGGCGTTTTTGCCGCAGGCGACGTCACGGACGATATCTATCGTCAGGCGGTGACCGCTGCCGGCATGGGCTGCATGGCAGCGCTCGAGGCCGAGAAATACCTGGCGGGTCATATGCCCGTCGCAATTGCAGCCGAATAGAAGCTGCGAATCGGGGGGGTATCCCGCAAGGAGCCTTTCCCGTGTGGGAACAGATACATCAGCCGCACCCGGAGGACATGATCCCGTCCCCCGGGGTGGTTTCATATGGGGGACTTCATGTCGCTGGATTGGGACAAACTGCGCATTTTTCACGCGGCGGCCGAGGCTGGGTCGTTCACGCATGCGGCAGACAAGCTCCATCTCTCTCAGTCGGCGATCAGCCGTCAGGTGAGTTCGCTCGAACAGGATGTCGGCATCAAGCTGTTCCATCGGCATGCACGTGGCCTGATCCTGACCGAACAGGGCGAGATCCTCTACCGCACCGCGCACGAAGTGCTGATGAAGCTCGAGAGCGTCAAGGTGCAGCTGAGCGAAACGACGGACAAGCCGAGCGGCAAGCTGCGCATCACGACGACGGTCGGCCTCGGCCAGGGATGGCTCACCGACAAGATCCAGGAGTTCATGTCGCTGCATCCGGACGTGCAAGTTCAGCTGATCCTCGACAACGAGGAGCTGGATGTGAACATGCGGCATGCCGATTGCGCCATTCGCCTGCGCCAGCCGCAGCAGTCCGACCTGATCCAGCGCAAGCTCTTCACCGTGCACATGCACGTCTACGCAGCGCCCTCCTACATCAACAAGCACGGCGAACCGCAGTCGCTCGACGACTTGGACAACCACCGCATCATTACCTTCGGTGAGCCCGCGCCGAACTACCTTCTTGATGTCAACTGGCTCGAAATCGCCGGTCGCGATTCCGACAACCCGCGGACGTCGCATCTGCAGATCAACAGCCAGACCTCGATCAAGCGTGCCTGCCTTCTCGGCATCGGCATCGCGATGCTGCCCGACTACATTGTCGGCCGCGACCCGGGCCTCATACAACTTCCGATTAGTGCCGATATCCCGTCTTTCGACACGTATTTCTGCTATCCGGACGAGATGAAGAATGCCGCCAAGCTCAAAGTCTTCCGCGATTACATCGTGGCAAAAGCCAGGAACTGGAGCTTCTGACGCCGATTGCGGCATTGCTCATTTTGTGAGCGTTTGCCAAGTGTAAGTGTATCTATCTGAATTTTCTATGTATTTTCTATGGTGCGGCGCATTCTGTGTGCCGCACTTTGCTTTTTCGATGCAGAATTGGGCAGTGATGCGCACATGACATGGCTGACATGCATATTAAATGATTGCTGCCCGCTCAAAAAAGCAGCATACCACACTCAGCTGATGCATCTTTGGTGGCTTCTCCTCCCAGTGCCACCGCAGCAGCTGTTCCCCTCTGGAGGTTTAATTACCTTCACAACTATAAGGGCCCAAGTCATCTTGTGGCCCTCTTTTTTTGTCTACTGTAAGGACACGGGCGATCCGTGACGAAATTCACAGCCGGCTATTGAAAGCTGGTACTTCGCTTCCCATATCAAAATGCAGCTGATGCATTCTTGGTGGCTTTCTCCTCCCCCGCCACCGCAGCAGCTGTTCCCCTCTGGAGGTTTTAATTACCTTCACAACTACAAGGGCCCAAGTTTTCTTGAGGCCCTCTTTTTTTACCCTTTTCCCTGTTCACGGTCTTGTGATTTGTATATCGATCATTGCCGATACACTTATCGATAAACCACGATATGGCGATGTACGATGGATCGAGACGAAATCTTCAAGGCCCTGGCGCACCCAGCAAGAGTGAACATCCTTGCCTGGTTGAAAGAGCCGCAGGCGCATTTCCCGACGCAGGAGCATCCGTTCGAAATGGGCGTTTGCGCCGGTCAGTTCGAGCGCTGCGGCCTGTCGCAATCCACCGTATCCTCGCATCTCGCGATCCTTCAGCGCGCCGGCCTGGTGACGACCAAGCGTCTCGGCCAGTGGGTCTTCTACAAGCGCAACGAAGAAACAATTGCCGAGTTCCTCAAGGATATCGGCAGCCTGTGACTATCTCCTCCCAAAGACCAAACTGAAACCGAAAGGACCTGCAATGGCTACCCTCTTCGATCCTATTACCGTCGGCGAAATCGCCTTGAAGAATCGCATCGTCATGGCGCCGCTGACGCGCAATCGTTCGCCGAAGGCCGTGCCCAACACGCTCAACGCCACCTATTACGAACAGCGCGCATCGGCAGGCCTGTTGATCACGGAGGCAACCGCGATTACCCAGCAGGGCCAAGGCTATGCCGACGTGCCCGGCCTCTACACGCCGGAAGCGCTGGATGGCTGGCGCAAGGTCACTGATGCGGTGCATGCCAAGGGTGGTCGCATCGTCGTGCAGATGTGGCACGTCGGTCGCATCTCGCATGACACGCTGCAGCCGGGCGGCGGCAAGCCGGTGGCGCCTTCGGCGATCCGCGCAAAGTCGAAGACGTACCTGATCAATGCTGACGGGACCGGCTCGTTTGCTGAAACCTCGGAGCCACGTGCGCTCGAAATCACCGAGCTTGATGGGATCGTCGAGGACTACCGCAAGGCGGCCCGGGCAGCCATCGATGCCGGCTTCGACGGCGTCGAAATCCACGCCGCCAATGGCTATCTCATCGACCAGTTCCTGCGTTCCGGCTCGAACGAGCGCACCGACGCCTATGGCGGCTCGATCGAGAACCGTGCCCGCTTCCTTTTCCAGGTCGTCGACGCCATCACGTCGGAAATCGGGGCTGGTCGTGTGGGTATCCGGCTTTCGCCGGTGACGCCCGCCAACGATGCCTTCGATCCGGAGCCGCAGCCGCTGTTCAGCTATGTCGTCAAGAACCTGGCCCGCTATCCCCTCGCCTATATCCACATCATCGAGGGTGCGACCGGCGGCCCGCGCGACCATCAGCAGGGTGAACGTCCGTTCGATTATGACGCGCTGCGTGCCGTCTACGCTGCCGCCGGCGGCAAGGCCGCCTGGATGACGAACAACGGCTATGACCGCGAACTCGCGGCAGAAGCGGTCAAAAACGGCGAGGCCGATCTGGTGGCCTTCGGTAAGCCGTTCATTGCCAATCCGGACCTCGTCGAGCGGCTGAAGGAGAACGCTCCCCTGAACACGCCGGACCAGGCGACGTTCTACGGTGGTGGCGCCAAGGGGTATACCGACTACCCCGCCCTTGAACAGGTTGCCTGACGCTCCCACATGGCCACATGCCCCGCCATTCGGCGGGGCATGTTTCCCCGGGGAACTCTCTCGTTTATGTCTTCTTCCTATTTTGAGAAATGGTCATTGCAGCCTGATGGTGAGGTGATCGTTACCCCCTCCAGCCATCTTTATCCCGTTCGCTATCGGAACCGCTCGGCGATGCTGAAAATCGCCCACGACCCCGAAGAGAAGTTCGGCCGTCTGCCGCTGGTTTATTGGAGCGGGCAAGGTGCTGCGAGCGTGTATGAAGCGGACACGGATGCCGTCCTGATGGAGCGCACGGACAGCCGGAGAAATCTTTTTCATATGGCGATGACGGGAAGCGATGTCGACGTGACGCGCATCATCTGCCGTACCGTTGCCAGGCTTCATGCGCCGCGTGCCGGCCCAATTCCTTCGGATCTGGTCCCTCTCGACCGGTGGTTCAACTCGCTTGAGGCGGCTGCTCCTGTTCAAGGAGGTCTTTTCGCGCGGGCACTCGATGCGGCGAAAACCCTGTTTGCCGATCCTGAACCGCCGGTCGTGCTGCACGGTGACGTTCACCACGCCAACATCCTCGATTTCGGCGATCGCGGCTGGCTGGCGATCGATCCGAAGCGCGTTGTTGGCGACCGCGGCTACGACTATGCCAACCTGTTCTGCAACCCAGAGCTGCCCCTGGTGACGGCGCCGGGCCGGCTGCAGCGGCACCTGCCCGTTGTTGCCGCGGAGACGGGGCTCGCGCCGCGCCGGATCCTGCTTTGGGTTCTGGCCTATACGGGGCTATCCGCCGCCTGGTTCATTGAAGATGGTGACGATCTCGGCGTTGAAAGCGATCTGACCATGGCGCGGATCGCCATTGCTGAGCTCAACCGCTAGGTTGCGCTCGTTTTCAACAGGATCACCGCATAGGTGCAAGGCTCGCCCGACGCATTGCGGAAGACGCAATCTTGCGGCGAGCCGAGCTCCAGGCAGTCTCCCTCGCCAAGGATATGTGTCTCGCTGCCTTCCACGAAAGTGAGGCTGCCCTGTGTTACCCATATCCATCGGCGATGAAAGGCATAGGCTGCGGCCGGAATTGGCACCTCGGTTCCGGCAGGAAGTTCGACCTCGACGAGGTCGAGCGGCTGCTCCGACATTGGCGAGATATGGCGACGAAGGTAACCGCTCTGAGGGTCGCGCCACACCGGCTGGTCCTCGCGTCGCGACAGCCTGCCCTGGCTCATCTCGGCGCGTGCAATCAGGCTCGACATCGTCAGGCCGAACGCCCCTGCAAGCCGGGCCAGCAGCGTCGCCGTCGGACTGCTGTCTGCACGCTCGATCTTGTGGATCATCGTGCGGGAGACGCCGGAGCGCTCGGCCAGCTCGCTCAGAGACCAACCGCGGATTTCCCGTTCGAGGCGAATGCGATCACTGATGCGTCGATCGAGGCTGTACACTTTAGTATCCATCGCGTAGTCATATAGTGTACGAACATGCGGGGCAACATGCTGATCAGGCAAGCAAGAGAAGATGATCTCCCGATCATCTGCGACATCTACAACGACGCGGTGGCCAACACGACCGCCATCTGGAACGAGACGATTGTCGACGTTGCCAATCGATCTGCATGGTTCAAGGCGCGACGCGAAGCCGGATACCCTGTGCTGACAGCAGTATCCGATGCTGGCAACATCGTCGGCTACGCCTCCTTCGGCGACTGGCGGGCGTTTGACGGCTACCGGCACACGGTCGAGCATTCCGTCTATGTCCATCGCGACAGCCGTGGCGGCGGCATCGGCCGTAAGTTGATGGTCGCCCTGATTGCAGAGGCCGAACGTCTGGACAAGCATGTGATGGTGGCGGGGATAGAATCGGAGAATGCCGCATCGATACGGCTTCACCAACAGCTGGGCTTCACCGAAACCGGTCGAATGCGCGAGGTCGGGACGAAGTTCGGACGCTGGCTGGATCTGACCTTCATGCAGCTGGTGCTGACGACCGGTTCACCCGCCTGACGCGCCTGTTTTTCCGAGCCCCACAAGATGCTATGTAGGAAGCTTGGCAGTTTCGGCGAGGCGTTGCGGGCGACACGATATGGGGAACGGCAGCTCAGGAGGTGTTGCGTATGCTGTCAGAGGTCTGCTCGCGCTGCTGATGACGGTGAGTATTGGGCGCCCGGATGCTGCCCATGCCCGCATCGACGAGTTGCCGGTGCGCGCCAAATGTATCTATGTCGGTCGGTCCGCCACGGACCCTGCCAAATCGCTGTGTGTCAGCAAGGAGCGCTTCGAGCGCGACGTTTGCGGCGTCATCGATCACTACGCCACTGCCAATGACCTGCCACCGGCGTTCTTCGCGCGCCTGATCTGGCGCGAAAGCCTGTTTCGGCCGAATGCGGTCAGCCCGAAAGGGGCCGAAGGCATCGCGCAATTCATGCCAGGCACGGCGAAGATGCGTGGCCTTGCGAACAGCTTCGACGTCGTTGCCGCCCTGGGCAAGTCTGCCGAGTATCTCGGCGAACTGAAGACACGCTACGGCAATCTGGGTTTTGCTGCCGCCGCCTACAATGCCGGCGAGAACGGGCTCGAGCGCTTTCTCGAGGTGGATTGGCTGCCGGCCGAGACGCGCAACTATGTGCTGGCGATCACCGCCTATAGCGTCGAGGACTGGCGGGACAATCCGCCGAAGACCCTCGATCTGACGCTCGACAAGAACAAGAATTTCCTCGAAGGCTGCGTGGCGCTGGCAAGCACGCGCCAGTTGCGCGAGATCGACGTGATCGACGAGGCCGAGTGGGCGCCCTGGGGCGTGCAGCTCGCAGCCCATTTCCAGAAGTCGATTGCGCAGCGACTGTTCGTCAACGCCGTCAAGCGGTTGCCGGATCCCATCCGCAGCGAGAAGGCGCTGCTGCTGCGTGAGCGCAACGCCAGTTTCGGTCGCCGTATTCGATATGCCGCCCGCATCGGCCGCGACAGCCAGGCGGAAGCCAATGCGCTTTGCGCCACCATCCGAAAGAATGGTGGCGCCTGTCTCGTTTTCAGGAATTGACTGCCATCGTGGCAGGCGGTAACGGCTCGTCGGCTCCTACGCGTCCGGCAGCCAGCGGCAGGCAGCCAAGCGACTTCAGGGTTTTGGCCACGGCTTCATCGATCGGCGTATGCGGCTCCTCGACAAGTAAGGCCAGCAGCCGGTCGTTCGGCATCTGCAGTGGCTGACGCCAGAGGTACCGCATCTTGCGCAACTCGCGAAACAGCGGCACGACGGGAGACGCCAATGTCACCAGCCACCATGGAAAGGCGCGCGCCGGAAGGTTTTTCGATCCTGCCGCACGGCGGATGGCGCCAATCATCTTCGTGCCGTCATCATCGACGAAACCGCGCATGTGGTAGACGGCAAAGGCCGGCAGATCCTTTGCGCGCTCGACCAGGCGGATCATCGTCTCGGCCACGTCGGGCAAATAGGCCCATTGATGCGCAATGCCCTTCTTTCCGGGGTAGCTGACAGCGCTCAGTGGTTTTCCAGGCTTCACCAGCCCTTGCGAGAACCAGTTGTTGGCGGCGTCGGGCCCGAAGAAATCCCCTGCCCGCAGGATGATCACGCCGACACCGGCGTCCGACGCAGCCTTGAGCCGAAGCTCCATCTCCTTGCGGATCATGCCCTTGTCCGTGTGTGGGTTCTGCGGGCTGTTCTCGCTCAGGACTGGAAAAGCATCGGGGCCGAAATTGTAGATCGTGCCCGGAAGGAGAATTCGAGCACCTTCCGCTTTTGCAGCGGCAATGGTGTTGTCGAGCATCGGCAGGACCAGCTGACCCCAGTTGCGGTAGCCGGGTGGATTGACGGCATGCACGATCAGTTGGACGCCTTCGGCGGCGGCGCGTACGTCCAGTCGCTTCATCGCGTCACCCTCGATCCAATCGTACGCGGGTGCCATCTGGGCGGCCTTGGCGACATTGCGGTTGAGTGCGCGCACTTTCCATCCGCGCTGGCTGAGGCCGCGAGCAACGGCACTACCGATGCCACCGGTCGCGCCCAATACCAGAACTGTTCTTGCCTCTTCCAGATTGTCGGTCATTGCGTGTCTCCATCGGTTTTGATGGCGGCACTGTCCCGCAATGCGCTGATAAACGGAATTGTCGTTTTCTGTTTCATTGTTATACGTTTATGTATGAGCAAAATCGAACCCAGCTGGGACTTATACCGGACATTCCTGATGGTGCTGAAGGAGGGCTCGCTGTCGGCGGCCGCACGCGAGCTCGGCCTGACGCAGCCGACGGTCGGGCGCCATGTCGATGCGATGGAGGAGATGGTCGGGTTTCCGCTCTTCACTCGCTCGCCCCAGGGCCTGATGCCGACCGATGCCGCCCGCGCGCTGCAACCCTATGCGGAAACACTTGCGGCGACGTCAGCCGCCCTGCTTCGTGCCGCCTCCGGCCAGCAAGACACCGTCAGCGGAACGGTGCGCATCAGTGCAAGCGAGGTGATCGGTATCGAGGTGCTGCCGCCGATCCTTGCAGAACTGCACGCGAAATATCCGGACCTGACCATCGAGCTGTCGGCGTCCGATGCGATCGAGGATATTCTGCGACAGGAAGCGGACATTGCGGTGCGCATGGCGGTGCCCAGCCAGGATGCGCTGGTGGCGCTTCACGTCGGTGCGGTGCCACTCGGTTTTCACGCCCACCGGCGCTATCTCGACCGGCGCGGGATGCCGGAGACGCTTGCCGACCTGAGTGGGCACAGCCTGATCGGCTACGACCGTGAGACGGCGGCAATCCGTGCCATCATCGCCCGCACACCTGAGTTGCCCGACGTACGCTTTGCGCTGAAGGCTGACAGCAACCTCGCGCAGCTTGCCGCCATTCGCGCCGGTTTCGGCATCGGCATTTGTCAGAACGCGCTTGCCGCCCGCGATCCCGATATTCTTCCGGTTCTGGCGGGCAGTTTTGCAATGAAGCTCGAGACCTGGCTCGTCATGCATGAAAACTTGAAGACCGCGCCGCGTTGCCGCGTGGTTTTCGATGCGTTGGCCAAGGGCCTGAGAACCTATATCCGCCAGCCGTGACGTGTCGTGCTTCAATAGAAAAGCCCGCCAATTGGCGGGCTTTTCAGTCGATTGAAGCAGTCTATCAGGCTTCGGTTTCAGGTGTTTCCGGTGCGCCGTTTTCCGCCGCCACCAGCTCCTCACCCTCTTCGTCACCTTCCGGTTCGCTGATGCGCTCGACCGAGACGACCTTTTCGTCCTTGGCCGTCGAGAAGATCGTCACGCCCTTGGTGGCGCGGCTCGCAAGCCGGACGCCATTGATCGGCACGCGGATCAGCTGGCCACCGTCGGAAACGAGCATGATCTGGTCGTTATCTTCGATCGGGAAGGTCGCAACCAGTTGCCCGATCTCTGCCGTCTTCGAGGTGTCTGTGGCGCGGATGCCCTTGCCGCCGCGACCCGAGGTGCGGAAATCGTAGGAGGACGAACGCTTGCCGAAGCCCTTCTCCGAAACCGTCAGCACGAACTGCTCGCGTGCCTTCAGCTCTTCGTAGCGCTCATTGCTGAGTTCGCCACCTTCGGTGACTTCTTCACCGACCAGTGCGATTTCTTCCTCATCGCCATTCGTCGCGCGCCGCTCGGCGGCTGCACGTTTCAGATAGGCGGCCCGTTCCCATGGCTCGGCATCGACATGGCCGAGGATCGCCATCGAGATGATGCGGTCGCCGTCGCCAAGGTTGATGCCGCGAACGCCGATCGAGTTTCGTCCGGCAAAGACGCGCACGTCGTCGACGGGGAAGCGGATGCACTGGCCCAGCGCCGTCGTCAGCATGACGTCGTCATGCTCGGTGCAGGTATCGACAGAGAGGATCTCGTCGCCATCTTCCTCGAGCTTCATCGCAATCTTGCCGTTGCGGTTGACCTGGACGAAGTCGGACAGCTTGTTGCGACGAACCGTGCCGCGGGTCGTCGAGAACATGACGTCGAGGTTTTCCCACGTCGTTTCATCCTCGGGCAGCGGCATGATCGTGGTGATGCGTTCGCCAGGCTCCAGCGGCAGCATGTTGATCAGTGCCTTGCCGCGCGACTGCGGCGTGCCGATCGGCAGACGCCAGACCTTCTCCTTGTAGACGATGCCACGCGAAGAGAAGAACAGAATTGGCGTGTGCGTGTTGGCAACGAATAGCCGGGTAACGAAATCCTCGTCTCTCGTCGCCATGCCGGAGCGGCCCTTGCCGCCGCGACGCTGCGCACGATAGGTCGTCAGCGGCACGCGCTTGATGTAGCCGAGATGCGAGACGGTCACGACCATGTCTTCGCGGGCGATCAGGTCCTCGTCGTCCATATCGGGACCGCCTTCGGCGATCTCGCTGCGGCGCGGCGTGCCGAACTCCTGGCTTATGGCCGTGAGTTCGTCCTTGACGATGGTCATGATGCGCAGGCGCGACGACAGGATATCGAGGTAATCCTTGATTTCCTCGCCGATCTTGTTGAGTTCGTCGCCGATTTCGTCGCGACCGAGTGCGGTCAGGCGCTGCAGACGCAGGTCGAGAATGGCGCGCGCCTGCTCTTCCGAGAGGTTGTAGGTGTTGTCTTCGTTGATCCGGTGACGCGGATCGTCGATCAGCCGGATGAGGCTGTCGACGTCATGCGCCGGCCAGCGGCGTTCCATCAACTGCTCGCGCGCGGTCTGCGGATCGGGCGCCTGCCGGATCAGCTTGATTACTTCGTCGATGTTGGCAACCGCAATGGCAAGACCAACGAGCACGTGGGCGCGGTCGCGCGCCTTGCGCAGCAGGTACTTCGTTCTCCGGCTAACGACTTCCTCGCGGAAGGAGACGAAAGCCCTGAGCATGTCGAGCAGCGTCATCTGTTCCGGCTTGCCGCCGTTGAGCGCCACCATGTTGCAGCCGAAGGACGACTGCAGCGGCGTGTAACGGTAGAGCTGGTTCAGGATGACGTCGGCATTGGCGTCGCGCTTGAGCTCGACGACGACACGGTAGCCCTGACGGTCGGATTCGTCGCGCAGGTCCGAGATGCCCTCGATGCGCTTGTCGCGCACAAGTTCGGCCATCTTCTCGATCATCGTTGCCTTGTTCACCTGGAAAGGGATCTCGGTGATGATGATCTGCTCGCGGTCTCCGCGCATCGGCTCGATGTGGGCACGGCCGCGCATGATGACCGAGCCGCGGCCGGTCTCATAGGCCGAGCGGATGCCCGAACGGCCGAGAATGAGCGCACCGGTCGGGAAGTCCGGCCCCGGGATGATTTCCATCAGTTCCGGCAGTTCGATCGCCGGATTGTCGATCAGCGCCATACAGCCTTTGATGACTTCGACGAGGTTGTGCGGCGGAATGTTGGTTGCCATGCCGACCGCGATGCCGCCGGCGCCGTTGACGAGCAGGTTCGGGAACTTCGCGGGCACAACCACCGGCTCGCTCAGCGTGCCGTCGTAGTTGTCGCGGAAATCGACCGTTTCCTTGTCGAGGTCGTCGAGCAGCGAGTGCGCGGCCTTTTGCAGGCGGCATTCGGTGTAGCGTTCTGCCGCCGGCGGGTCGCCGTCGACGGAGCCGAAGTTGCCCTGACCGTCGATCAGAGGCAGCCGCAGTGACCAGTCCTGCGCCATGCGCGCCAGCGCGTCGTAGATCGCCGAGTTGCCGTGCGGGTGGTACTTACCCATCACGTCCCCGGTCACGCGGGCGCATTTGACGTACTTCTTGTTCCAGTCGATGCCGAGCTCGCTCATCCCGTAGAGGATGCGGCGGTGAACGGGTTTCAGACCGTCACGCACGTCTGGAAGCGCGCGGCTGACGATGACGCTCATGGCGTAATCGAGATAGGACCGCTGCATTTCCTCGATGATGGAAATCGGCTCGATGCCTGGCGGAGTCTTTCCGCCGCCGGGAGTGCTTTGCTCAGTCAATTGTGATCACGATCTTTGTTCAGAATCAGTCGGATATTTATAGCGGAATGCGCCTGGAAGCGCCAATTTTGGCCCGTGGTTGTGAACAGTCTTTTGCCGTCGGAATAGGCTTTTCTAGGGCATTGCAGCGGAAATCGGAAGTGCTGGCGACAAAGTCGGCTGCCGGGCCTGAACGGCTGTGAAAAGGTTCCGTCACATCCTCATTAAGCTATTGCTCAAGCTTTGGCCACCGCCCCCTTCCCAAGCCCGCCCTGCTTGCCTAACAATGCTGTCCTGCCACCGAGAAAACTCGGGGCGCGCATGATAATCCGGAAGGGGAAACGGATGTTCAATGTCGACCTCTTGGTCAACGCACTCACCACGCTGCTCGTTACGCTCGATCCGCCGGGTCTTGCTCCGATCTTTCTGAGCCTCACGGTCGGCCTCAGCCGGCAGGAGCGCTTTCAGGTGGCCACGCGCGGCTCGCTGATCGCCTTCTTCATCCTTGCCGCCTTCGCCGTCTTCGGTAACGGCATTCTCGGATTGCTCGGGATCTCTATCGGCGCGTTCCGCATCGCCGGCGGCCTGCTCTTGTTCTGGATCGCCTTCGAGATGATCTTCGAAAAGCGTCAGGAGCGGAAGGAAAAGACCGGTGAGAACGCCACGGTGAAAGATCACATCCATAACATTGCCGTGTTTCCTCTGGCTCTGCCATTGATTGCCGGACCGGGCGCGATCTCCGCGACGATCCTGCTCGCGGGTTCGTTCCCGACCGCGATCGAGCGCACGCAGCTCTTGATCGTCATCGCGCTGTCGATGTTCAGCCTGTTCCTGGCGCTTGTCATCGCCGAACGCATCGACCGCTTTCTCGGCGTCACCGGCCGGGCGATCCTCACTCGGCTGCTCGGCGTGATCCTAGCCGCACTTGCGGTCCAGTTCGTCGTTGACGGCGTGAAATCGGCGATGGCGATCTGAGACGATCGTGATGTTCCAGCGCTGCCGCCTTGGAGGGCATCGCGGCAGTGTTCCATCTCATTGCCTTATGCGCTCACACGCAACAAGGGCCGGTTTCCCGGCCCTTGTTGCGTGTGATGATATAGCCTGCAGATGGCTGCTCGGACCGGTTACGGTCGCCAAGGGCACCCGTAGGTCGCTGCGCCCGAGGCGTGGCTCAGAACGGGATGTCGTCGTCGAGATCGCGCGAGAAGTTGCCACCGCCCTGGCTGCCCTGACCACCCTGGCCGCCGCCGGAGCGACCGCCGCCGGAGGACTGGCGCGGCTGCTGGTCGTAATCGTCGTAACCACCACCACTGCTGGCGCCACCGAAGTCGCTACCGCCGCCACGGCTGACGCCACCACCACCGCCCTCGCCGCGACCGTCAAGCATGGTCAGCGTGGAGTTGAAGCCTTGCAGCACGATTTCCGTCGAGTAGCGGTCGTTGCCGGTCTGGTCCTGCCATTTGCGGGTCTGCAGCGCGCCTTCGATATAGAGCTTGGCGCCCTTCTTGACGTATTGCTCGACGACCTTGCACAGGCCCTCGTTGAAGACGACGACGGTGTGCCATTCGGTCTTTTCCTTGCGCTCGCCGCTGTTGCGGTCGCGCCAGGTTTCCGATGTGGCAATGCGCAGGTTGGCGATCGGCCGGCCATCCTGCGTGCGCCGGATTTCCGGGTCTGCCCCGACGTTTCCGACCAAGATCACCTTGTTGACGCTACCAGCCATATTGCTTTTCCCGTGGTTTTGCCGCGCCACCGGCGCTGCTTTAGAATTTCAAGAGCGCGCATCTTAGCGGTCTGTTGCGGCGGATACGCCCCGCATCATGCATAATCCACAACAGATTTAGTCGATTTGCACGATGTTTGTTCTTTCTTTGTTCTAATATTTCCCTATGATCCTGTCAACCGAATCGAAATGGCCACCAGTTTTGCCGATTGCGCCTCGACATGGGCGTTAGCGTCATTACATAGGGGGCTTTCAACAGACATGCAAAAGCTGGCTTCCGATGAGCGAACTCAAGACCATCTCCATTCGTGGCGCGCGCGAGCACAATCTCAAGGGCATCGATCTCGATCTGCCGCGCAACAAGCTGATCGTGATGACGGGGCTTTCCGGCTCCGGCAAGTCGTCGCTCGCCTTCGATACCATTTATGCCGAAGGCCAGCGTCGCTACGTCGAGAGCCTCTCGGCCTATGCGCGCCAGTTCCTCGAGATGATGCAGAAGCCGGACGTCGACCAGATCGACGGCCTGTCGCCGGCGATTTCGATCGAACAGAAGACGACCTCGCGCAACCCGCGCTCGACGGTCGGCACGGTCACCGAGATCTACGACTACATGCGTCTGCTGTTCGCGCGTGTCGGCGTGCCCTATTCGCCGGCGACCGGGCTTCCGATCGAAAGCCAGACTGTCAGCCAGATGGTCGATCGGGTTCTCGCCTTCGGTGAAGGCACCCGCCTTTATATCCTCGCGCCGCTCGTGCGCGGCCGCAAGGGCGAGTACAAGAAGGAACTCGCCGAGCTGATGAAGAAGGGCTTTCAGCGCGTCAAGGTCGACGGCACCTTCTACGAGATCGCCGAGGTTCCCGCCCTCGACAAGAAGTACAAGCACGACATCGACGTCGTCGTCGACCGCGTCGTCGTTCGGCCGGATCTTGCCTCGCGCCTCGCCGACAGCCTGGAGACCTGCCTGACGCTCGCCGACGGTCTGGCTGTTGCCGAATTTGCCGACAAGCCGCTGCCGCCGGAAGAAACCGCTGCGGGGGGCTCGGCCAACAAGTCGCTGAACGAAACGCACGAGCGCGTGCTGTTTTCGGAAAAGTTCGCCTGCCCCGTCTCGGGTTTCACCATTTCCGAGATCGAGCCGCGGCTGTTCTCGTTCAACAATCCCTTCGGCGCCTGCCCGACCTGCGACGGTCTCGGCAGCCAGCAGAAGATCGACACGGCGCTGATCGTGCCGGAGGAACACCGGACGCTGCGCGACGGTGCCATCGCTCCCTGGGCCAAGTCGTCGTCGCCTTATTACAACCAGACGCTGGAAGCGCTCGGCAAGGTTTTCGGCTTCAAGCTCGGCAACCGCTGGAACGAGCTGTCCGCCGATGCGCAGAAGGCTATTCTGCATGGCACGGAAGAAAAGATCGTCTTTCATTATGAAGACGGTGCGCGCTCCTACAACACCACCAAGAATTTCGAGGGCATCGTGCCCAACCTCGAGCGCCGCTGGAAGGAAACCGACAGTGCCTGGGCGCGCGAGGAGATCGAGCGCTATATGTCGGCAGCACCCTGCCCGGCCTGCGCCGGCTTCCGCCTGAAGCCGGAAGCGCTCGCCGTCAAGATCGACACGCTGCATATCGGCCAGATCACCGAGATGTCGATCCGCGTCGCCCGTGACTGGTTCGAGGTGCTGCCTTCGCACCTCAACACCAAGCAGAACGAGATCGCAGTTCGCATCCTCAAGGAGATCCGCGACCGCCTGCGCTTCCTCAACGATGTCGGTCTCGAATATCTGAGCCTGTCGCGCAACTCCGGTACGCTGTCGGGCGGTGAAAGCCAGCGCATCCGGCTGGCGTCGCAGATCGGTTCCGGTCTGACGGGCGTGCTCTACGTGCTCGACGAACCATCGATCGGCCTGCATCAGCGCGACAACGCCCGCCTGCTGGAGACGCTGCGCCATCTGCGTGATATCGGCAACACGGTGATCGTGGTCGAACACGACGAGGACGCCATCCTGACGGCCGACTATGTCGTCGACATCGGCCCGGCCGCCGGCATCCATGGCGGCGAAGTGATCGCGCAAGGCTCGCCCGCCGACGTCATGTCCAATCCGAAGTCGCTGACCGGCAAGTATCTCTCCGGCGAACTGTCGGTTGCCGTTCCGAGCGAGCGCCGCAAGCCGAAGAAGAAAAAGGAAATCACCGTCGTCGGCGCCCGCGCCAACAACCTGAAGAACGTCACGGCGTCGATCCCGCTCGGCATCTTCACGGCGGTGACGGGCGTGTCCGGTGGCGGCAAGTCCACCTTCCTGATCGAGACGCTCTATAAGGCTGCTGCCCGCCGCATCATGGGCGCGCGTGAAAACCCGGCTGAACACGACCGTATCGACGGTTTCGAGCATATCGACAAGGTGATCGACATCGACCAGTCGCCGATCGGACGCACGCCGCGCTCGAACCCGGCGACCTACACAGGTGCCTTCACTCCGATCCGCGACTGGTTCGCCGGACTGCCGGAAGCAAAGGCCCGCGGTTACCAGCCCGGTCGCTTCTCGTTCAACGTCAAGGGCGGGCGCTGCGAAGCCTGCCAGGGTGACGGCGTCATCAAGATCGAGATGCACTTCCTGCCGGATGTCTACGTCACCTGCGACGTCTGCCACGGCAAGCGCTACAACCGCGAAACGCTCGACGTGCACTTCAAGGGCAAGTCGATCGCCGACGTGCTCGACATGACCGTAGAGGAAGGTGTGGAGTTCTTTGCCGCCGTTCCGGCCGTGCGCGACAAGCTGGTAACGCTGAACCAGGTAGGCCTCGGCTACATCAAGGTCGGCCAGCAGGCCAACACGCTCTCGGGCGGCGAAGCTCAACGCGTCAAGCTTGCCAAGGAACTGTCGAAGCGCTCGACCGGGCGCACGCTCTAT
Organism: Ensifer sp. GW823-FHT05D09; assembly: GCF_058795755.1. Lineage (NCBI taxonomy): Bacteria > Pseudomonadati > Pseudomonadota > Alphaproteobacteria > Hyphomicrobiales > Rhizobiaceae > Ensifer > Ensifer sp. GW823-FHT05D09. Next base: position 441,149 of record NZ_JBXAIA010000002.1, read on the forward strand.
ATCCTCGACGAACCGACAACCGGCTTGCATTTCCACGATGTAGCCAAACTTCTTGAAGTTCTGCATGAACTCGTCAACCAGGGTAACTCGGTCGTGGTCATCGAGCACAATCTCGAAGTCATCAAGACCGCAGACTGGGTCATCGACTTTGGTCCCGAAGGCGGCGACGGCGGCGGCGAGGTCATTGCCAAGGGAACACCGGAGGAGGTGGTCAAGGAGCCTCGCTCCTACACCGGCCAATTCCTGAAGGAGCTCCTGGAGCGTCGTCCGATGAAAAAGGTCGAGGCGGCTGAGTGAGCGTATCGGGCAACGCTGGTAAGAACGCCGTCGCCGGCTTCGCAATGATGCGTCCGGCGACGGGAGATGACCTAGCCGCCGTCCGGGAGATTACCGCAGCAGCCTACGCGCCACACACGGCGTTGCTCGGCGGGCCACCCTTGCCCGTGATCGAGGATTACGAGCCGCGTATCGCGCGAGACGAAGTCTGGCTTCGCGACGATGGCGTCGCGATTTCCGCCCTTGCTGTCTTCGAACGGCATGCGGATCACCTCCTGATCTTCAGTCTTGCGGTCGCGCCTTCGTTCCAACGGCAGGGTCTCGGGATTGAGCTGCTGCGGTTTGTGGATGCGCAGGCTGTCCAACAGGGCGTGCCGGAGGTGCGGCTCTATACCAATGCGCGGATGGAGCGAAACATCGCGCTCTACTGCGCCTATGGTTTTCAAGAAACGGGTCGCCGGCCGAACCCCTATCGGCCAGGGTGGATGCTGGTGGATATGGCCAAGCCCGCGGGGCAGATGGCGTCCGAGTAAATTGACATGCGGCCTGACTGTGCCGCCATGAGGAGGATGGGATGACGAAATCCGGAAAGATCCGCGTTGGTATCGGCGGTTGGACGTTTGAGCCATGGGAGGGCACGTTCTATCCCGACACCCTGTCGAAGAAGCGCCAGCTCGAATACGCGGGCAAGGAATTGCGGGCGATCGAAGTCAACGGCACCTACTATTCGTCGCAGAAGCCCGAGACCTTCGCCCGGTGGGCTTCCGAAGTGCCGGAGGATTTCGTCTTCTCGCTGAAGGCCAGCCGCTTCGTCACCAATCGCAAGGTTCTCTCCGAAGCCGGCGAATCCATGCAGAAATTCCTGACGCAGGGGCTGACGGAGCTCGGCCCCCATCTCGGGCCGATCCTGTGGCAGTTCGCGCCGACCAAGAAGTTCGAGCCGGAGGATTTTGAAGGCTTCCTCAAGCTCCTGCCGGAAAATCAGGACGGCCTGCCGCTTCGTCACGTCGTCGAGGTGCGCAATCCGACGTTCCAGGCGCCTGACTTCGTGGAGCTGCTTGAAAAATACAAGGTTGCCGTCGTGTTGGCAGAACACGCCGACTATCCGATGATCGCCGATGTTACCGCCGATTTCGTCTATCTGCGCCTGCAAAAGGGCAGCGACGATATCAAGACCTGCTACGCCCCGGAACAACTCGACCTCTGGGCGGATCGCGCCAGGACGTTTGCCGCCGGGGGAGAGCCGGAGGGACTTGCCAAGAGCGCGCCCGATCGCAAGGCCAAGAAGGAGCCGCGTGATGTCTTTGCCTTCTTCATCACCGAAGGCAAGGTGAACGCACCGAACGGTGCGCGCGAGTTGCAGAAGCGCGTTGACTAAAGCGTGCCGCACAAGAAGTGCGGCGCGGTTTGGCGGTAGCCTTGCGCCCGACCGCAAGACGCGATTCACGGCAAGTGGAGCCAAGGCTTGCCACGCTGTTTGGGCCATCGTTTCAGGTGCGGGGACAGCCCCGCGCCTCCCCGACAAGGCGCTATAGGGGCACCTCCATATCGGCAAACGAATCAATTTGCGCTGCCCGTCACATCGCCGCCGCTTGTGCAACCGCGACTGCCCCTGGGGGTACCATTTATATGCTTTTTTACCCTTCAAAATTTTGATTTTTCGCCTGCCGCTGCGGCAGCGTCGCAGGCAAACTGTCGAAGTGCCTGATTTTCAAGGCATTGGCCGCTTTCCCCGTTTTCCACAGTCGATCCACACAACATCTAGCGCTCAAACTTCCGTCACAAACCACCCCTTGACGCCCTAGGACGATTCACGGTTAATGGATTTCACGTTGCGACGGCGGCGGACCGGAATGTTTTGAGCCCGGTTCATTTCTCGAAATCGTCGGTTCTGACATGCGGCAAACGCGGGTTCCCCGCTTGAGCCGCAGCGAGGAATTCTGTGCGTCATTTCGGGCCCGCTTGAGCAACATTTGGCTGGCATCAGGAAGCTGTTAATACTATATTTAGTGCTTGCAGTCAGCCTATCTCACAAGATACAGGGTCACCCAAATCTGGGTTTCCCTTCAAGGACGGAAGCTGAGGCTGGCTGCGGAATGGCTCCGCGGCTGGGCGGGGACAATTGCGCCTGTGGCGGGCGCATGGCAACACGAAGGACACGGGACAATGCTGATCGAACGTCGTTTCACCAAGGCCGGGCAATCCGCCTATGCGGAGATAGAGTTCCGCAAAGCTACGAGTGAAATCAAGAATCCCGACGGCTCGATCGTCTTCCGTCTCGCAGATATCGATGTGCCGGCGCAGTTCAGCCAGGTTGCCGCCGATATTCTCGCCCAGAAGTATTTCCGCAAGGCTGGCGTGCCAGCGAAGCTGAAGCGCGTCGAGGAGAACGATGTCCCCTCGTTCCTCTGGCGCTCGGTTCCCGACACGGAAGCGCTGAAGGCGCTGCCGAAGGACGAACAGTACGGTTCCGAAACCGATGCCCGCCAGGTTTTCGATCGCCTGGCCGGAACCTGGGCCTATTGGGGTTGGAAGGGCGGCTATTTCGCCAGCGAAGAAGACGCCTCCGCCTTCCGTGACGAACTTGCCTACATGCTCGCCACCCAGCGCGTTGCGCCTAACTCGCCGCAATGGTTCAACACCGGCCTGCATTGGGCCTATGGCATCGATGGCCCCGGCCAGGGCCACTTCTACGTCGACCCCTTCACCGGCAAGCTGACCAAGTCCAAGTCCGCCTACGAGCACCCGCAGCCGCACGCCTGCTTCATCCAGTCGGTTGCCGACGACCTCGTCAACGAGGGCGGCATCATGGATCTGTGGGTGCGTGAAGCGCGCCTGTTCAAGTATGGTTCCGGCACCGGCTCCAACTTCTCGCACCTGCGCAGCGAAGGCGAAAAGCTTTCGGGCGGCGGCAAGTCTTCGGGCCTGATGTCGTTCCTGAAGATCGGCGACCGCGCAGCCGGCGCCATCAAGTCGGGCGGCACCACCCGTCGCGCCGCCAAGATGGTCGTCGTCGATATCGATCACCCGGATATCGAGGAATACATCAACTGGAAGGTCAAGGAAGAGCAGAAGGTTGCAGCGCTCGTCACCGGCTCGAAGGTCGTCGCCAAGCACCTGAAGGCGATCATGAAGGCCTGCGTCAACTGCGACGGCACCGACGACGCCTGCTACGACCCGAAGCAGAACCCGGCGCTCAAGCGCGAGATTCGCGCTGCCAAGCAGTCGCTGGTTCCTGAAAACTATGTCCAGCGCGTCATCCAGTTTGCCAAGCAGGGCTACAAGGACCTTGAGTTCAAGACCTACGACACCGATTGGGATTCGGAAGCCTATCTCACGGTTTCGGGCCAGAATTCCAACAACTCTGTCTCGATCAAGGACGACTTCCTGCGCGCCGTGGAAGCCGATGGCGACTGGCACCTGACCGCCCGCAAGGACGGCCGCGTGATGAAGACGCTGAAGGCGCGCGATCTGTGGGAATCGATCTCCTACGCCGCCTGGGCGTCGGCCGATCCGGGTCTGCACTTTAACACGACGATGAACGACTGGCACACCAGCCCCGCCGCCGGCCCGATCCGCGCGTCGAACCCGTGCTCGGAATACATGTTCCTCGACGACACCGCCTGCAACCTCGCCTCGCTGAACCTGATGATGTTCAAGGATGCAGCGACGAAGCGCATCAACATCGCCGACTACGAACACGCCGTGCGGCTGTGGACCGTCGTTCTCGAAGTCTCGGTGATGATGGCGCAGTTCCCGTCCCGCGAGATCGCGGAACTTTCCTACGAATACCGCACGCTCGGCCTTGGCTATGCCAATATCGGCGGCCTCCTGATGTCGTCGGGCATCCCCTATGACTCGACCGAAGGCCGCGCCATTGCCGGCGCGCTGACGGCGATCATGACCGGCGTTTCCTATGCCACCTCGGCGGAAATGGCCGCCAAGCTTGGGCCGTTCCCGGGCTTTGCCCCGAACCGCGACAACATGCTGCGCGTCATCCGCAACCATCGCCGCGCCGCTTACGGCGAGACGACGGGCTATGAGGGCCTCTCGGTCAACCCGGTCGCGCTCATCCACGGCGAAAATCCCGACCAGGACCTCGTCATCCACGCCATGAGTGCTTGGGACAAGGCGCTGGAACTCGGCGAGAAGCACGGCTACCGCAACGCCCAGTCGACCGTCATCGCGCCGACCGGCACGATCGGCCTTGTCATGGACTGCGACACGACCGGCATCGAGCCTGATTTCGCGCTGGTCAAGTTCAAGAAGCTCGCCGGCGGCGGCTACTTTAAGATCATCAACCGCGCCGTTCCGGAAGCCCTGCGCTCGCTCGGTTACTCCGAAAGCCAGCTGGCCGAAATGGAAGCCTATGCCGTCGGCCATGGCAACCTCAACCAGGCACCGGCCGTCAACCCCTCGACGCTGAAGGCCAAGGGCTTCACCGACGAGAAGGTCGAGGCCGTCAACGCTGCCCTGAAGTCGGCCTTCGATATCAAGTTCGTCTTCAACCAGTGGACGCTGGGTGCTGACTTCCTGAAGGGCGCTCTGAAGGTTTCCGACGAGCAGCTCGCGCAAATGGACTTCAACCTGCTCGAGCACATGGGCTTCTCGAAGAAGGACATCGAAGCGGCCAACATCCACGTCTGCGGTGCGATGACGCTCGAAGGTGCGCCGTTCCTCAAGAACGAACACCTGCCGGTCTTTGATTGCGCCAACCCCTGCGGCAAGATCGGCAAGCGCTACCTCTCGGTCGAAAGCCACATCCGCATGATGGCGGCCGCCCAGCCGTTCATCTCGGGCGCCATTTCCAAGACGATCAACATGCCGAACGAGGCGACCGTCGAGGATTGCAAGAACGCCTACATGCTTTCCTGGAAGTTGGCGCTGAAGGCCAACGCCCTTTATCGCGATGGTTCGAAGCTCTCGCAGCCGCTGAACGCCTCGCTGATCGAAGACGAGAACGATGAGGATGCGCTGGAGGATTTGATTCAGGCACCGGCCGCAGCCCAGGCCGTGACCATCACCGAGAAGATCGTCGAGCGCGTCATCGAGAAGGTGATCCGCGCCCGCGAAAAGCTGCCGAACCGTCGCCAGGGTTACACCCAGAAGGCTGTCGTCGGCGGCCACAAGGTCTACCTGCGCACCGGCGAATTCGGTGATGGCCGTCTCGGCGAGATCTTCATCGACATGCACAAGGAAGGCGCCGCCTTCCGTGCGATGATGAACAACTTCGCCATCGCCATCTCGCTCGGCCTGCAATACGGCGTGCCGCTGGAAGAATATGTGGAGGCCTTCACCTTCACCAAGTTCGAACCGGCCGGCATGGTCCAGGGCAACGACGCGATCAAGAACGCGACGTCGATCCTCGACTACGTCTTCCGGGAACTGGCCGTGTCCTACCTCGGCCGCCACGATCTGGCCCATGTCGACACATCCGATTTCAGCAACACCGCACTCGGCAAGGGTATCCAGGAAGGCAAGACCAACCTGATCTCCACGGGCTGGACCCGTGGCTACAAGCCGACGATCGTCGGCGGTACGGCCGACCGCGCCGGGGAGCCGAAGGGATCGGCGACGTCAGCCCCTGCCCGCGCTTCATCCGGTGCAACGGTCACTTCGATCGCCGGCAACACGGTCCGCAAGATCGAGCAGACGACGTCGATTGCAACCTCCGAAATCGTCGCCTTCAAGCGCGACTATGAGGAGCGTGCGGCGGAACTTGCCGAAGAGATCGCCGAGGAAACGACCGAGACGGTCACGGAAGTGACGGCCCTTTTCTCCGACAAGGCCGCGGCCGAAGCGGCATCGGCGAAGTCGGATGCCAAGAAGCTCGAAGCCGAACGCCGCGCCCGCTCGATCATGCAGGGCTACACCGGCAATATGTGCTCCGAGTGCCAGAACTTCACCATGGTGCGCAACGGCACCTGCGAGAAGTGCGACACCTGCGGCGCGACCAGCGGCTGCAGCTGATCATTGCTGCACTCATAGCTTGAATTTGCGTGCGTGCAGTGCAAGACTAGAAACGAAAGGCGCCCTTTTGCTTGGGCGCCTTTCGCGTTCCGTAGGGCACCGGATCTTCGTCTAACCTGATTGCCCCAGACGCGACGTAAGTGCGATCGTCGCGACGCTCGATGCCTTTAACGATGCGCATAGCGGTATGGTCGACCAGCCGGGCTTTGCGGTCCTCATCCGCGACCCGAAACGAAAGCGGCGATCGGCGGGCTCTATGCGACGGATGGCTATGGTTGGGCCTTCATCCGCTATCTCGCAATACCGGAAAACCTGCGCGGCCAGGGCTTGGGGCAACGGGTGATCGCGGAGGCGGAGAAGGTCGCGCGGGACCGCGGTTACATCGGCCTTTGGCTCGATACGTTCGAGTTTCAGGCGCGGCCTTTTTACGAGAAGCTGGGCTTTGAGGTTTTCGGTCAGTTGGAAGGCGGGCCCGGTGCAATACCGCGTTACTTCCTGAAGAAACGGTTTTAGCTTCGACACCCGCATGCAGATGGCATGCGTCTCGCGACGCAGACATGGCGCTAACGGTTGGCGATTGGATCGTGCTGGCTGCTGCCAGTGGGACTGAAGAGCCGGCTCGGCCATGCCAGACAGTTGATTGACGCCATACGATTTGCTGCCGGCGGCGCCCGGATTTGAGTTGTCGCCCGGACGCCGTAGCGGGTCTATTTCATCAGCCCCGCGGCGCGCAAAGCGTCTTCGATGATCTTCTGGACGCCGGAGGGGGGTACCTTCCCCGCTCCGGTCTGACGCCGTCTCGCCCGCTCCTCCTCATTCTCGCTGACGAGCGTGCCCGGCACAAGGATGTCACCCGTATGGACGAAACCCTCCGACTTCGCGTCCTTCTCATCGTTTGGCCGATGATCAGCAGCAAGGGTCACAAGCCCCCAGAAGCTGGCAATCCGTAACGTGGAGGATATGCCGGTTTCCAGCATATAGGGGCCCACCTTGCCATAACCATCCGGACCGGCTGTCGCCAACGGCGTGCCGTGGCCCATCCCTTGGATGGCATAGGTTTCGATGACCTGTCGTCCATCGGCATCGCGCCAGACCCGGCGCAGGTAACCTTTTTCAGGCTCGCTGGTGAAGTCGGTCGTCTTGACACCGTGAAGCCCCGTCCATTGCCGAACGATCGCCTCCATGTTCGACACGTCGACCGTGCCATCGGCGGTGCCGTGCCAGACCGATATCGTCGGCCAGCGTCCCTTGTGGGGCGATGCCCTGCGAATCAGCGTCTGCAGCTGGGTTTCGCCGGGACCACCATGCCCCCGCATACGGTCGAACGCTTCCGGAATGGATGTTGCCGTGCCAAAGGGCAATCCTGCGATGATCGCTCCGCCCGCGAAAACCTCGGGGTAGCTCGCCAGCATCACCGATGACATCGCACCGCCGGCCGAAAGGCCGACAATGAAGATGCGGCTCCGGTCCAAATTGTAGGTCGAAACCATGGTCTCGATCATCTCGTGGATCGAGCGGGCTTCACCGGCGTCGCGTTTCGAATCGCCAGGTTCAAACCAGTTGAAGCAGAGGTTGGCATTGTTGGCGCGCTGCTGTTCCGGGAAAAGAAGCGCAAAATCGTATCGATCGGCCAGTTCCGACCACCCCGAGCCCTCGTCATAGGCGGCGGCGTTCTGGGTGCACCCGTGCAGGACGACCACCAATGGAGCCCCCGCGGCAAGGTTTTGTGGAACGAACATCCGGGCTTTGAGCGCCCCAGGGTTGGCGCCCGCTATGGTCATATCCTTCAGGCGGTCACGGGTGGAATTCGCGTTCACCTGACCGTAGGCGGCTTTGAGTGCGGCAAGGCGGGCAACGGTGTCCTGCAGATTTCTCATTTCAGGCATCCCTCATGGTGCAACGGCCAAAAACGGCGCTGACACCTCCCAACGCATTCACCACGGATTGGTTGCTGCACTGCACAAAATATTGCCAGCTGACATTAGAATACCAGGTGGACACCTGGCAGCTTTCTATTTGGAACCTTGAAAGCGTTTATTTCAGACGTCGGGGAACTATCCGTCCGCCGGTGGGTTGCGTCTTCGTGTTCTCGACAACAGCAGATGGAGCTTCGGTGCTCATGCCGGTCGCAGCTTTCGATGCAGAATTCGGCGGCACGCTCTAACCAATAACGTGTACGCCGGATTTTCACATCAGCGATGCTTGAGATGGGTCGGCGATCTCGCCGCACAAGCCGAATTCTAAACTTGGCTGTTGCGGGCCGCGGCGAGACATTACGCGCAAGCAAGGATGAAACCTCATGGCAAAGAATACCTTTGAAACTCGCAAGGGCGAAGGCGGAGAAACACATCAGCAGGTCTCCGAACACAACAGGGATACGGCGGATGCGGCCCATCTGACGACAAATCAAGGCATCCGCATCAGCGATAACCAGAACAGCCTTCGGTCGGGAGACCGTGGCCCGACGCTTCTGGAGGACTTCGTTCTGCGGGAGAAGATCTTTCATTTTGACCACGAGCGCATTCCCGAGCGCATCGTTCATGCCCGAGGATCCGGTGCTCACGGCTATTTCGAGCTTTTCGAATCCCTCGCCGATATAACCAAAGCTGACCTATTTCAGCGGGCTGGCGAGAAAACACCGCTGTTTGCCCGCTTTTCGACGGTGGCTGGCGGCGCAGGGTCGGTCGACACGCCAAGAGATGTTCGCGGCTTTGCGGTGAAGTTCTACACCCGGGAAGGCAATTGGGATCTGGTCGGTAACAACATCCCCGTCTTTTTCATCCAGGACGCTGTCAAGTTTCCCGATCTGGTTCATGCCGTCAAAATGGAATCCGACCGCGCCTTCCCTCAAGCCGGCAGCGCTCACGACACCTTTTGGGACTGGGCGTCCCTGATGCCGGAAACGACCCACATGCTGATGTGGGCTATGTCCGACCGTACCATTCCGCGCTCATTGCGCATGATGGAAGGTTTCGGAATCCATACCTTCCGTCTGGTCAGCGCCGAAGGCAAATCGACTTTCGTCAAGTTCCACTGGAAGCCGAAGCTCGGCATTCAATCGACCGTGTGGGATGAGGCCCTGAAGCTGCAGGCTGCTGACAACGACTATCATCGCCGCGACCTTTGGGAAGCCATTGCGACCGGCAACTTTCCCGAATGGGAACTCGGGTTGCAGCTGTTCGACCAGGAATTTGCCGACGCTCAGCCCTATGACGTGCTCGATGCGACAAAGCTCATTCCAGAAGAGCTGATCCCGATCCGGATTGTCGGTCGCATGGTTCTGGACCGAAACCCCGACAACTTCTTCGCAGAGACCGAGCAGGTCGCTTTCTGCCCAGCCAACATCGTGCCGGGGGTGGATTTTTCCAACGATCCTCTCCTGCAGGGTCGCTTGTTCAGTTATCTCGACACGCAGAAATCCAGGCTTGGAACGGCGAATTTTCATCAGATCCCGATCAATGCGCCCAAATGTCCCGTAATGAATTTTCAGCGCGACGGACAGATGCAGATGAACGTCCCGAAGGGGCGCGCGAGCTATGAGCCCAACAGTCTTGCCGAGCACGGCGAAGCTGGTGGCCCGCGCGAGTGCCCGAGGACGGGGTTCAGCACATCGGAAGGCCGAGTCGACCTGCACGAACAGGGGGGCAAGTTACGCGCACGCGGTGAGCTTTTTTCCGATCATTACAGCCAGGCCCGATTGTTCTGGATATCGCAACAGCCGACCGAGCAGGCCCATATCGCCTCGTCATTCGTTTTTGAGTTGTCCAAGGTCCAACTTGCGCAAGTTCCTCCACGCATGCTCGCCAACCTGCGCAACGTCGACGAGGATCTGGCCAGGCGTGTGGCCGATGGTCTCGGTCTGGTGCTGCCGGACAAGAGCCCCACAGCGCGGGAACCTTTCGCCATGGAGCCGTCACCGGCGCTGAGTATCCATGCGAACATGAAGGCTCTCCTCACCGGCCGTAAAGTCGGAATCCTGATCGCTGATGGCACAGATGCAGCAGAGTTGAAGGAGATTGTGGCGGCGGTCGAGAAAGCGGGAGGCACTGCCTTCCTTGTTTCACCGAGGATAGGTGGAGCCAGGCTCTCCGATGAGGACATCATGAAGGCGGACGGGCAATTGGCTGGATCCCCGTCGCAGCTCTTCGACGCTGTTGCCCTCGTCCTCTCGAATGCTTCTGCCATCGATCTCGCCAAGCAGGCAGCTGCAGTTCAATGGGTTATGGATGCATTTGGCCACTTGAAGGCAATAGGCTCAAGCGAAACATCGAAGCCTCTGCTGGATAAGGCGGGCGTGGCGCCGGATGCTGGCATTGTTGGATTGGTGGGCACGAGTTTTGTCGAGGCCGCAGCGACGCGGTATTGGGATCGTGAGCCGAAGGTCCGCGCGCTGGCGTAGCTTCTAACGCCATCAGCCGTTCTCTTGGGCCGGACCAACCATCGGCCTTCCCGGTTGCCAAAGCCCCCGCTCGTGTCGCCATGCGGGTGCTTTGTACTTCAACGACTGCCGCCGGCATCACCGGTTCGGTTGATCGGAGCGTGGGAGATCGCACCCGTGCAACCGAAGCCGTTTTGGCGAAATGCACATTTCTATGGCATTTCCGTCTGCTTCGCCGGATTACTTCGGTGCGACGATGCCCTGGTAATAGTCGCCGTCGCCGCCCACATAACCCACACCCAGACTACCCGTGGTTTGCGCACAGGCAGACAGGGTGGTGAGAACGAGTAGCAACATTGCGGTTTTCATAGGCTTTTGCTCCTTCAGCGTCGTTTGACATTCGGCCGTGCGCTACCGCCGAAGCGACGCATGACGATTTGACCCAGCAATTCTATGATACTCCATGGAGTATCTATCAAGGGCGTTGATTGTTAAAAGCTAATTTGTGCCTGTCTGTGATGTTTTCAACGCCTGCGCGTACTGCAATGTCACATTTTTGGGCGCGGCGCGGTGTCACAGCTCTTGCTGAAGGGCGCACAATACAAAACGATACGCTGCCTCTGGCCGTTAGAGTTAAGCCAGCCCCCCGAGAGAGCCGAGACAAAATCTCACGTCGACAGATGCTTGCCCGATTGCTCCCGCTCTCGCCAGTAGCGCAGCCTGAGGCGTGGCGCCATCAGCCAGGCGATGAAGGGCGTCAGGATGAAACACGTGACGACCACGACAGGCAGAGCGTATTTGGCGTTGTCGGCCAGCGCCGGGATGGAGAGAACGATTACAACACCGATGCCGAAGAGCACCGCGTTGATCATCAGCCCAACCATGATGGCAAGCTGCAGGCGTACGGACATGTCGGCCTCCGTTTAAAACCACCCGGCGGGAACGCTGCCTTTTTCGAATGGTTCCGAAATCGGGATTGTAGCAGAAACCGTCCACGCGCGAAATGAGAGCACAAACCGGTCGCCGTTCGCTTTCGGCCTGTCGTTTCGGCGCGGCTGCCCTATGCTTGTCCTCAAGCGACCGACTACCCAAATGGATTGGGACATGTGAGCTTTATTGCCCCACCCTGATCCGCTGCCGATCGCTTCAGTTTGAAGGAGTCCGCATGCCGAGCAATCCATACGAAACCCTTGGTGTCAGCCGGGACGCCACGCAGAAAGACATTCAGAGCGCCTACCGCAAGCTCGCCAAGAAACTTCATCCTGATCTCAATCCCGGCGACAAGGGAGCGGAGGAGCGTTTCAAGGCGGTATCGGCTGCCTATGCGCTTTTGAGCGACGAGGAGAAGCGCGGCAAGTTCGATCGCGGCGAGATCGACGAGACCGGCTCGGAGACGGCGCCGCGCAACTTCTACCGCGACTATGCCGGCGCCGGCGGCACCGCCGGGCGTTATGAAAGCGCCCACGGATTTCAGGATTTCGGCGACAAGGACGATATCTTCTCCAGCTTCTTTTCTCGTCGTGGTCGGGGTCAGCAATCCATGCGCGGGCAGGATTTACATTTTTCCATGGAGATCGATCTGCTTGAGGCGGTCAATGGCGCCAAGAAGCAGATCAGCCTGCCGGGTGGCGGGCCGGCCCTTGATCTGACGATCCCGCCGGGCACGCGCGATGGGCAGACGCTGCGCCTGCGTGGCAAGGGCGAGCCTGGCCACAACGGCGCCGCCGCCGGCGACGCGCTGATCGACATCCGTGTGCGGCCGCATCCGCTGTTCCAGGTGGACGGTGAGGATGTCCGGTACGATATCCCGATTTCGCTCAGCGAAGCGGTGCTTGGCGGCAAGATCCGCGTTCCAACGATGGATGGGGCTGTCAATGTCACCATCCCGCCGCACTCCAATACCGGCAAGGTCTTGCGGCTGAAGGGCAAGGGCATGCGCAAGCCGGCTGGCGGCCACGGCGATGCCTATGTGACGCTGAAGATCACGCTTGCGCCGCATGCCGATCCGTCGCTCGCTGCCTTCGTTGAAGGATGGGCAGCCGGCAAGGCAGAGGATCCCCGCAAGAACCTGGGAGGCAACGCATGAACGATAGCGAGTTTTGCGAACACCTCGAAATCGAGGTCACGGTGCTCCAAGTCTGGGTCGAACAGCGTTGGCTGGTGCCGCGCCGGGAAGACAGCGGCTGGATCTTCGAAGAGGATGATCTTGCCCGCGCCCGCCTGATCCAGGACCTGACCGGCCCCATGGGGGTCAACAACGACGGCGTCGACGTCGCCATGCAACTTCTCGATCAGATCCACGGCCTGCGCGGCCGATTGCGCGCTTTGATGACGGCGATCCGCAGTCAGGATCCTGATGTTCAGAGGCTTATCCTGTCTCGCGTGGACGACGAATAATCGACCGCGACCACCGGAATTGCGGCAATTCCAAAGCTTTCGCCAGAAGCAGGGTGTTGGCGAACTCGAGCAGTCGTAGTCGTTGCGCATCATGGCGCCCATGGCCTGCATCCGTTTGACAAACTGCGACGCATCCGGCGCAAACGGTCTTGTTCGCAACGGACATCGGTGTCCCTTCACCTTTACGGCCATGCCGGCGTCCGCCGCCTTCTGCATTGCCACTATCTCCGGATTAAGATCCGCATTGGCATCGTGTGCGGTCACGATCACCAGTCGCCTGGCCACATATGGCGCTGCCATTTCCGGCAATCGTTAGGATTTGACTAAAAGGCGGCTACCAGTTTTCACCGGGCTTCAAGTGAAATCGCGCAAAACGGAAAGGATTGACAACAACGAAGGCAGGTGAAGACCTTGGTACAGGTCGTTACGGTATCCGCGACTACAGCGGCCTATGCGGCAGAAGCCGTCAAGCCGAAGGCGCGCGTGTCCGGCGATGGCCCGGCGGACGAGGCGATCACCTTGCTTTCGCCTCGCCGTTCCAGTGAGCCGGCGATCACGCCTGCTTCCGTCCCGAAGATGAAGGGTGCGCTTCCGCTATCGTTGATGCTGATGAGCGCCGATGGCCGTCTGCCTCAGCAGACCGAGGCCGAAACCTTGCGTCGTTATCTCGAATACATGCGCGAGGACGACGACGCGTCGCAAGACCACGAAAGCGAAAGCCGGCAGGAGGACCCTGCCGGCGATGACGATGAGAGCGGCGCCGCCGCCTGAGGCAACGCAGTTCGTCTTGTCGGGTCGTTCAGTGGTGCGAGTGACCGCCGGTTGCGGCAGCACCACCGCCCGCCGTTCCCACGGCAAGCTTGGCATCGACCGTGCCGGCCTTCTCGAAGACCAGCGTCACCGGCACCGTTTCGCCTTCGGCAAACGGCTTCGACACCTGCATGAACATCAGATGCAGGCCGCCAGCCTTGAGTTCGACCGTTTCGCCAGCGGGGATGACGACGCCGTCATCGAGCTTGCGCATCTTCATCACGTCGTTTTCCATCGCCATTTCATGGATTTCGACACGGCCCGCGACCGGGCTTTCGACTGCCACGAGGCGATCATCGGCACCGCCACCGTTCTTGATCGTCAGGAAGCCACCGCCGACCTTGGCGCCGGGCAGCATCGCCTTGGCTGCGCCGCCTGAAATTTCGAGGTCGCCCAGCTTGATTGGCCCGTCAGCGGCCATATGGCCGGCGTGCTCGTCGCCACCGGTGGCCAACTTCACCGTCACTGTAGGAGCTGGGCTCTTCAGATCGTGTGCACTCTGCCCCTCAGCCGCAACCTGGTCCCAGACCACCTTGCCGTCCTTGCCGCACAACTGCACGGTCGGGAAAGCAAGCACCGTTTCCTTGTCAAAGCCCGAGACCTTACCCTTGACCACGAAGGTGTCGTAGAATTCGTCTGGCAGATTGCCACCCTTCCAGCGGATCTCGACCGGGCCGGACGAAACCTTGTCACCGTGATTGTCATAGGTCTTCTTGTAGTCGCCCTTGATGATTTCCAGCTCCCAGCCGGGCTTCGGCTGTGGCTTGGCGAAGACGAAGCCTTCGGGCAGCTTCACCTGCACTTCTGTCGTTGCCTTGCCGTCGCAGCCATGCGGGACTTGCAGCACCGCCTTGAAGCTCTTTTCGGCTTGGGCGGTGTCGTTTTCAAACGTCGCGTGGGCGTGAGCGATGCCGGCGGTCGTGAGCGCGAGGCCGAGGGTAAGCGCAGTCAGTCTGGTCGTGTTCATGTCGTAATCTCCTGACCACGGGCCGGTGGGAGCCCGGTCCTGCCGTGGTCGATGCCGCCAACGCGGCGCATTGAATTGAATGCGTTTGGAAGCGTTACGACTGTTGAGGAGGTCCGCGAGGCGGCGGCAGGAGGCGGACCTGCTTGATGGCGACATCGTCGTGCGCTTGCTTCGAGCCGGCGAGCCAGTTGCCGGTCTCGGCGCGTTCGCTTTGCTGTGGCGGTGTCGACAGGAGGGCCGCACTTGCGAGCCGGCAAGCTTCGCAGACTGGCGCCATGGACTGCGACTTGCCGCTATCGTGATCGACGCCATCCGTTCCGAAGCAGATTTCGGCGATGGTTCCATCGGGCAGCTGGTAAGCTGCAATCTCAGCGGGCGGCAGGCTTTTCGCCATCGCCGGCTTATGGGCGAAGGACAGGAACACAAGCGCGAAAGCGGCGACAATGCGCACAGCAATCGGCAAATGTCCCTTACACCTAGTCATTGTCGTCCCCGGTATCGATCCTGAGTTATCCTCAAGCGGAGGAGAATGCAAAGGCAGAATTGACGCACCCGTTAGTCGCGACGGAAAATCGCTGCGACAAAAATGTGTTTGACCGCGACACCGCCCCCTTGCCAAGTTCACAGGTTCGCCGTTATTTGGAGGCGATCTTGTTGGGAGAAACCGGTTCGTTCCGGTGCCGAAGGAGCAACCGCCCCGGAAACTCTCAGGCCAAAGGACCAGCAAGGTGCCGGTAGGACTCTGGAGAGAAGCGTTTTTGACGCTCGCCGAAGGGATAACAATCTCAGGCAAAGGGACAGAGGGGGCTCGAATTTGACGGCGTCTGACGCCGGAAGTGTGAGCCGGCGCGCGTGCGCGCCAGACCTGGAGGCCGGAGTTGGAAGACATTTCCCATTTGAAACATACGCCGTTGCGTGCGCTGCACCTTTCGCTGGGTGCCCGCATGGTGCCCTTTGCCGGCTACGAGATGCCGGTTCAATACCCTGATGGCGTGATGAAGGAGCACCTGCATACGCGCACTGCGGCAGGCCTTTTCGACGTCTCGCACATGGGCCAGGTCATCGTCCGGCCGAAGTCCGGCAAGATCGAGGACGCGGCTCTGGCGCTGGAAAAGCTGGTGCCGGTCGACGTGCTCGGCCTTGGCGAAGGCCGTCAGCGCTATGCGATCTTCACCAATGCCGAAGGCGGCATTCTGGACGATCTGATGATCGCCAACCGGGGCGACCACCTCTTCCTCGTCGTCAACGCCGCCTGCAAGGATGCGGATTTCGAACACCTGAAGAAAGGTCTCTCCGACAGCTGCGAAGTCACGATGCTCGATGACCGCGCGCTGATTGCGCTGCAGGGTCCCCACGCAGAGGCCGTCCTTGGCGAATTGTGGGCCGATGTCTCGGCCATGCGCTTCATGGATGTCGCTGAAGCCGACCTGCATGACGTGACCTGCATCATCTCGCGTTCCGGCTACACCGGCGAAGATGGTTTCGAAATTTCCATTCCCACCGCATCGGCAGCCGACGTCACGCAGCGTCTGCTCGAACACCCTGATGTCAAGCCGATCGGCCTTGGCGCGCGCGATTCGCTGCGTCTGGAAGCCGGCCTTTGTCTCTACGGCAACGATATCGACACCACCACGACGCCGGTCGAAGGCGCGATCGAGTGGGCGATGCAGAAGGCGCGCCGCGCCGGTGGCGCTCGCGAGGGCGGCTTTCCCGGCGCCGATCGCATTCTTGGCCAGTTCGCTGAAGGCGCGTCACGCCGCCGCGTTGGCCTGAAGCCCGAGGGCCGGGCTCCCGTGCGCGGTGGCGCCAATCTGTTTGCCGACACCGAGGGCAAGACGCTCGTCGGCAAGGTGACTTCAGGCGGCTTCGGCCCCACAGTCGACGGCCCGATTGCCATGGGATACGTCGACGCCACCCATACCGACAACGGCACGACCGTCTATGCGGAGGTGCGCGGCAAGTATCTGCCTGTCGTCGTCACCGCCCTGCCCTTTGTCAAACAAACCTACAAACGCTGATCAGGAGAGAGCGCAAATGTTGAAGTTCACCGACGAACACGAGTGGCTGAAGGTCGAAGCTGGCGTAGCAACGGTTGGAATCACCGAACACGCGGCCGGCCAGCTCGGCGATCTCGTCTTTGTGGAACTGCCGGAAACCGGCTCCACCTTCGCAAAGGGCGATACGGCCGCGACTGTCGAGTCCGTCAAGGCAGCATCCGACGTCTATTGTCCACTTGATGGCGAAATCGTCGAAATCAACCAGGCGATCGTCGACGACCCGTCGCTGGTCAACAGCGATCCGCAGGGCGCTGCCTGGTTCTTCAAGCTGAAACTCGCCGATCCGAACGCAGCCGACGCCCTTCTCGACGAAGCGGCCTACAAGGAGCTCGTCGCCTGATGAGCATGCCCAAGGACTTCACCTTTACCGACTACAAGCCGTATGACTTCGCCAACCGGCGTCATATCGGCCCGTCGCCGGCGGAAATGGATGAGATGCTGAAGGTCGTCGGTTATCCGTCGCTCGACGCGCTCATCGACGACACCGTGCCGCCGTCGATCCGTCAGAAGACTCCGCTCGCCTGGGGCGCCCCGATGACCGAGCGCGAAGCGCTCGACAAGATGCGCGAAACGGCCAACCGCAACCAGAAGCTCGTGTCGCTGATCGGCCAGGGCTATTACGGCACGATCACGCCGCCGGTCATCCAGCGCAACATCCTGGAAAATCCGGCCTGGTACACGGCCTACACGCCCTACCAGCCGGAAATCAGCCAGGGCCGCCTGGAAGCGCTGCTCAACTACCAGACCATGGTCTGCGACCTCACGGGCCTCGACGTCGCCAACGCCTCGCTGCTCGACGAAGCGACGGCTGCCGCCGAAGCGATGGCCATGGCCGAACGCGTCTCGAAGTCCAAGGCGAAGGCCTTCTTCGTCGACGAGAATTGCCATCCGCAGACGATCGCGCTTCTGAAGACCCGTGCCGAGCCGCTCGGCTGGCAGATCATCATCGGCAATCCCTTCACCGATCTCGATCCGGTCGACGTCTTCGGCGCCATCTTCCAGTATCCGGGAACCTACGGCCAGGTGAACGACTTCACCGGCCTGATCGCGCGCCTGCACCAGACCGGTGCTATCGCAACGGTCGCTGCCGACCCGCTGGCACTGGCGCTCCTGAAGTCGCCGGGCGAAATGGGCGCCGATATCGCCATCGGTTGCACCCAGCGCTTCGGCGTTCCGGTCGGTTATGGCGGTCCGCACGCCGCCTACATGGCCGTCAAGGACGCGCACAAGCGCTCGATGCCGGGCCGCCTCGTCGGCGTCTCCGTCGATGCCCGCGGCAACCGCGCCTATCGCCTGTCGCTTCAGACCCGCGAACAGCATATCCGCCGCGAAAAGGCGACGTCGAACATCTGCACCGCGCAGGTGCTTCTGGCTGTCATGGCCTCGATGTATGCCGTCTTCCATGGACCGAAGGGCATCAAGGCGATCGCCCAGAGCGTTCACCAGAAGACCGTTCGTCTCGCCATGGGCCTCGAAAAGCTCGGCTACACCGTCGAGCCGGACGTGTTCTTCGACACGATCACCGTCGATGTCGGCAAGCTGCAGGGCATCATCCTCAAGACTGCCGTCGCCGAGGAAGTGAACCTGCGCAAGATCGGTGAGACCAAGATCGGCATCAGCCTCGACGAGCGCTCGCGCCCCGTCACGCTCGAAGCCGTCTGGCGCGCCTTTGGCGGTGACTTCAAGGTGGAAGAGTTCGAGCCCGGCTACCGTCTGCCGCAGCCGCTCCTGCGCACCAGCGAGTACCTGACGCATCCGATCTTCCACATGAACCGCGCCGAGAGCGAAATGACGCGGTACATCCGCCGTCTTTCCGACCGCGACCTCGCGCTCGACCGGGCGATGATCCCGCTCGGTTCCTGCACGATGAAGCTCAACGCCACGGCCGAGATGCTTCCGATCACCTGGCCGGAATTTGCCGAAATCCATCCTTTCGTTCCGAAGGATCAGGCAGCCGGCTACCAGCACATGATCGAGGACCTGTCGGAAAAGCTCTGCGCCGTCACCGGCTATGATGCGATTTCCATGCAGCCGAACTCCGGCGCGCAAGGCGAATATGCCGGTCTCCTGACGATCCGCGCCTACCACCTGGCGCAGGGCAACGACCACCGCGATGTCTGCCTGATCCCGACCTCGGCGCACGGCACCAATCCGGCCTCCGCCCAGATGGCTGGCATGAAGGTTGTCGTCATCAAGGTGAGCGAAAACGGCGACATCGACATGGACGATTTCCGTGCGAAAGCCGAGCAGTACGCGGAAAACCTCTCGTGCTGCATGATCACCTACCCATCGACGCACGGCGTGTTCGAGGAGAACGTTCGCGAGGTCTGCGAGATCGTGCACAAGCATGGTGGCCAGGTTTACCTGGACGGCGCCAACATGAACGCCATGGTCGGTCTTGCCCGCCCTGGCGACATCGGCTCCGACGTCAGCCACCTGAACCTGCATAAGACCTTCTGCATCCCGCACGGCGGCGGCGGTCCCGGCATGGGCCCGATCGGCGTCAAGGCGCATCTGGCGCCCTACCTGCCCGGTCACCCGGAAACGGACGGCAACGACGGTGCGGTTTCGGCAGCTCCCTTCGGCTCGGCTTCGATCCTGCCGATCTCCTGGAGCTATTGCCTGATGATGGGCGGCGAAGGCCTGACCCAGGCGACGAAGGTGGCGATCCTCAACGCCAACTACATCGCTGCCCGGCTGAAGGGCGCCTATGAGGTGCTCTACAAGTCGTCCAAGGGCCGTGTGGCGCATGAGTGCATCATCGACACCCGTCCGCTGGTCGAAAGCGCCGGCGTGACTGTTGACGACGTTGCCAAGCGCCTGATCGACTGCGGCTTCCACGCTCCGACCATGAGCTGGCCGGTTGCCGGCACCCTGATGATCGAGCCGACCGAATCGGAAACCAAGGCCGAGATCGATCGTTTCTGCGATGCGATGCTGGCAATCCGCGAGGAAGCCCGCGCCATCGAGGAAGGCCGGATGGACAAGGTCAACAACCCGCTGAAGAACGCACCGCACACGGTCGAGGACCTGGTCGGCGAATGGGATCGTCCCTATTCGCGCGAACAGGCCTGCTACCCGCCGGGCGCATTCCGGGTCGACAAGTACTGGTCGCCGGTCAATCGCGTCGACAACGTCTTCGGCGACCGCAATCTGGTCTGCACCTGCCCGCCGCTGGAAAGCTACGCGGAAGCAGCGGAGTAAGCCTGCGAACAGCGGGGCGCACCACGACGGCGCGCCCCGTTTTCACTCCTATTGTTGAAGGATGGCACCGCCAGGCGGCAAGGTGTTCTCTATCCAGAAGCGAACGAAAGCCTCGGCGAATTGCCTGTAGCCTGAAAGCGACGACGGCTTGGCCGCATAGGCGTTTGCTCCGGCCTTGTAGGACCTGACGACGTCACTCGGATTGGTAGACGAGGTCAGCACGATCACCGGCAGCACCGATGTGCCCTCATTGGAGCGTATGCGCTCCAGCAATTCCATCCCGTCGATCCCGGGCATCTTGATATCGAGAAGCACATAATCGAAGTGCTCGCGCGCGAGCCGCTGGACGGCCTCGTCGGCGTGGGTGACATGGACGATGTCCAGCGTGTCGTCCGTCTGCGAAAGCGCGCGCGTGACGAAACGCGCGTCGTGCGCGTTGTCTTCCACCACAAGCAATCGCTTCGGTGACTTGGCCAAGCCTGTCGCCTTATCTGGTCTTCCGCATCCGTTTCGGAAGGGTCACCACAAACCGTGCGCCTTCGACAAAGCCGATGTCAAGATGGATCGATCCGTTGTGGCTTTCAGCGATCCGCTTGGCGAGCGCAAGGCCGATGCCGGTGCCGCCATAGGTGTTCTCGTCGTGATGGAGGCGCTGGAACACTTCGAAGATGCGTGTGGCGAAGCGCGGGTCGATGCCGATGCCGTTGTCCTCAACCACAAACTCGACCTGCTGATCGGCGATGCGACCCTTGATGCGCACGACCGGCCGGCGGTCCGGGTGGCGATACTTGATGGCATTGCCGACCAGATTCTGAACGAGCCGGCGCAACAGTTCCGGGTCACCTTGCACCCTCGGCAGCGAGCCGACCTCGAAGCTGACGTTCGCCTCACGGGCGTGGCCGTCTAGCACACTGAGCGTGTCGGCGACGATATCGTTGAGGTCAACGTCTGACCACGTGCTGATCTGATAGGCGATCTGCGAATAATCGAGCAGGCTGTCGATAACCCGGTTCATCCGTTTGGCGCTGTCGCGCAGGTGGCGGGCGCTGGCTGAAACTTCATGCTGGTTGCCGGCAGCCAACTCGTCTTCGATCATCTCGGAGAACATCGAGATGTGCCGCAAAGGCGCCTTCAGATCGTGAGACACGGTTGCCGTGAACTGATCGAGCGCCACGTTCTTGTGCTCAAGCTCCTGTCGCTGGCGTTCGAGCGCCAGTTCTGCGCGCTTGAGTTCGGTCACGTCGACCCGCAGGACGACGGTGTTTCCGTCCTTGGTCCTGATGTTTTCCACCCTCAGCCACCGGTCTCCGGCGTAACTGTAGATCTTCGGCTGGTTGTCCGGTTGACGAAAGTCCTGCAGACGGTGCGCTACCCAGGCCGGCCAGTCCGGGTTGCCGGGCAAGGCTTCGGGATAGTGACCTGCTCTCTGTGCAAGCAGAAGGATCTCTTCGGCCGTGATACCGGGACGCAGCAAAGGGCCGGCCGGGCCGCAGATCGTTACATAGGCGCGATTGTAGACCAGCAGCCTTTCCTCGGCATCGAAGATCGCAAAGCCTTCGGGCATGACGTCGAGCGCCGCGTCAAGCATGTCCGACGCCCGCTGCCGCTCCTGCACGGCCTTGGCGAGGTCCGAGACATCGCGAATGATGCCGATCAGGGCCAGTTCTCGCCCGCCGGCATCGACAAGCGGTGTCGTGCGCAAATGACCCGAGAATGTCGAGCCATCGCGCCGGACGTAGCTATAAGTCGAGGTGCGCGCGATCCTTTCATCGACGTTCGCCGCGCGATTGTGCAGGCGCCTCGCATATTCGCTGTCGTCCGCATAGATCAGGCGCGCTGGTTGGCCGATGAACGCATCCGCTGCATAACCGAATTGCGCCAGCGCCGCCGGGTTGGCCGAGCGAATAATGCGCGACGCATCAAGGATGATCACCGGATCCGGAAAGGTCTCATAGAGCGCCTTGAAGACAAGCTCCTCGTCGAACGCCGTCACGCCTTTCTCCCCCCGTCACCCGGCCGCATATCAGCAGAAAAAAGGCCCGGCGAAAAGCCGGGCCTGCCATCTCTAGAAACGCAATGAGCGTGTCAGTTCGCCGGCACCACGGCGTCGCCGCGCGCCGCAAGCGCTGCCAGGTCGGCCGGCTTCAGCTCGACCGATTCGCCGCACCCACAGGCGGATGTCTGGTTGGGATTGTTGAAGGTGAAACCGGAGCGAAGGGTCGTTACCTCGAAGTCCATCTGCGTGCCGAGCAGGTAAAGCACCGCTTCGGGCGCGACCCAGACCTTGGCGCCATCGCGTTCGATCAGATCGTCTTTCGCATTGGGTTCGGTAACGAGGTCAACGGCATATTCCATGCCGGCGCAGCCGCCCTTCTTGATGCCGACGCGGATGCCCAGGGCATCGGCACCGGCATTTTCCACGATCGACCGGACGCGGCTGGCAGCAGCATCGGTCAAGCTCATCACGGCAAAGCCCATCGGCCTTATCTCCTTGTCGCCACCGGGGTTAAGGCCCGGCGCCTTCCAGAATCAAATGTAGTGTCCGCAGCTTAACGGATCAATATGGCGCCTTGCGGTCAGTACCAGCCGATCGCCACTTGGGCCTCTTCCGACATGCGGTCCGGCGTCCACGGCGGGTCGAAGGTCATCGCCACTTCGACGCCCGACACGCCCTCAACGGCGCCAACCGCATTTTCGACCCAGCCGGGCATCTCGCCGGCAACGGGGCAACCGGGTGCCGTCAGCGTCATGTCGATCTTGACCATGCGGTCGTCTTCGATGTCGATCTTGTAAATCAGCCCGAGTTCGAAGATGTCAGCCGGGATTTCCGGGTCGTAGACGGTCTTCAGCGCGCTGATGATATCGTCGCTCAGCCGTGCCAGTTCTTCGGCCGGGATTGCCGAATGCACGATGCCCTCGCGGACGTCGATTTTGTCTTGCGTTGCATCCAGGCTCATGTCGGCCTCCTAGACTTTCTCTTTTGGTTCAGATGCTTGCATGGTAAGCCTGAACCATTTTTCAAACTCGATCAGGCGAAGAACTTACGCGCATGCTCCAGCGCGTCCGCCAACGCGTCCACTTCGGCCCGTGTGTTATAGAGGCCGAAGGATGCGCGGCATGTGGAGGTGACGCCGAAGCGTTTCAAGAGCGGCTGCGCACAATGGGTGCCGGCACGCACTGCAACACCGGCGCGGTCGATCACCGTCGAAATATCATGGGCGTGAACGCCCGCAATCTCGAAGGAGAAGATGCTGCCTTTGCCGGGTGCGTCGCCGAACACTTTCAGCGAATTGATCCTCGACAGGCGCTCGCGGGCATAGTCCGTCAGGTCAGCTTCGTGTCGTGTGATCGCCGCCCGTCCGATCTTTTCCATGTAGTCGAGCGCATAGCCGAGCCCAATCGCCTGTACGATCGGCGGTGTGCCGGCCTCGAAACGGTGCGGCGGATCGTTGTAGGTGATGCGGTCTTCCGTCACTTCCTCGATCATTTCGCCGCCACCCATGAAGGGGCGCATTTCCTTCAGGCGGTCCATCTTGCCGTAAAGCACGCCAATGCCCGAGGGGCCGTAGAGCTTGTGACCGGTCATCACGTACCAGTCGCAATCGATGTCCTGCACGTCGACAGGCATATGAACAGCGCCCTGGCTGCCGTCGACCAACACCGGGATCCCCCGCTCGCGGGCGATGCGGCAAATTTCCTTGACCGGAACCACGGTGCCCAGCGCATTCGACATATGGGTAATGGCGATGAGCTTGGTGCGCTCCGTCAGGCATTTTACGAAATCTTCGATGTGGAAGGCGCCGTCGTCGTCGATCGGCGCCCAGACCAGCTTGGCGCCCTGGCGTTCCCTGATGAAATGCCATGGTACGATGTTGGAGTGGTGCTCCATGATCGACAGCACGATCTCGTCGCCCTCGCCGAGCTTCGGCATGCCGTAACCATAGGCGACCGTATTGATCGCCTCGGTGGAGGATTTCGTGAAGATGATGTTGTCGGCAGAGGGCGCATTCAGGAAGCGGCGCACCTTCTCGCGCGACGCTTCATAGGCCTCCGTGGCAGCGTTCGAGAGAAAATGCAGCCCGCGATGCACGTTGGCGTATTCATTGGAGTAGGCATGGCTCACCGCGTCGATGACGACCTGCGGCTTCTGTGCCGATGCGCCGTTGTCGAGATAGACAAGCGGTTTGCCATAGACGGTTCGCGACAGGATCGGAAAATCCCTGCGGATCGCTTCGACGTCGTAGGCGGGCACCGGCACAGTGTGTTCCATGTCATTCAATCCAATCAGACGCGCCGATCAGGCGTGCTTTTCGAGCCAGGCCGAGATCACGCTTTCCAGCGCTTCGACCAGCGGTTCGTCGTCGAGTTCCTCGACGATCTCGGCAACAAAGGCATTGACGAGCATCGCCCGCGCCTTGTTCTCCGGGATGCCACGCGCCATGAGGTAGAAGAGCTGCGTGTGGTCGATGTCGGCAACGGTGGCGCCGTGGCCGCACTGCACGTCGTCGGCGAA
Organism: Ensifer sp. GW823-FHT05D09; assembly: GCF_058795755.1. Lineage (NCBI taxonomy): Bacteria > Pseudomonadati > Pseudomonadota > Alphaproteobacteria > Hyphomicrobiales > Rhizobiaceae > Ensifer > Ensifer sp. GW823-FHT05D09. The sequence continues at coordinate 465,721 of NZ_JBXAIA010000002.1, forward strand.
GATTTCAAGCTCGGGCTTTGCCGACAGATCGGCATCGTCCGAAAGCAACAGCGTGTTGCATGCCATCTTCGCATCGGTCTTCTGTGCGTCCTTGGCGACCAGGATCTTGCCCTGGAACACGCCCTTGGCGCGGTCGAACACGACGTTGCGGATGATCTCCGTCGACGTGGTGTGCGGCACGTTGTGGCCGAGCGTGAAGGTCACGTCCGTGTGGCTTTCGCCGCCGAGCAGGTTGATGCCGCGCAGCTTGAAATCGGCGCCCTCGCCGCTCGTCTTGCCGTGGATCTCCTGGCGCACCAGCTTGCCGCCGGCATTGATGAGGAAGAGATGCAGCTTGGCATCCTTGGCGAGATCGAAGCGGATCTGGCCGAGATGGGTATCGGCCCCACCCTGCTGCTGCAGGACGATCCAGGTGATCTCAGCGCCTTCGCCGACCGTTATGTCGCTGACCGACGAGATCAGGCTCTCGGCGGCATTGGTCGACAGATGACGCTCGATGACGGTCGCCTTCGTGTTCGCACCAAAGGAGACCGGGAAGCGCGTATGCGCCTGGCCGAGGCTCTGAACCAGCTGGATTTCCAGCGGATCTTCCAGCTCGGTACCATCTGCGATCACAAGCTCCAGGCCACCGCGCACGAGCCCGCCATTGATGCGGCCGATGGCATCGTCCGTGCCGAGCACGGAAAGGCCGGCAGCGGCAGAGCCGTCGAGCAGGCTGTCGGTGTAGGAGCGGATCGTCACGCCCTCGGGCGCATTGCCCTTGAGGTCGGCATGGCCGTTGCGCACCGAAAGCACAGTCGCACCCGAAACGAGCGCCTCGACGCGATCGGCGAACGCCGAGGGGTCGGCGGCAGGCACGGCCCGCAGCAGCGTGCGAAGGTCGGTATAGTGCCAGGATTCGACGCGGCGCGTCGGCAGGCCCGCCGTCTTCAGTTCGTGCACCAAGGTGTCACGTACCGACAGCACCGAGCCGTCGCCCGGCAGATCGCCGATCTGCGCGGTATAGGCATCGACCAGCGCCGTTTCGGCTGCCGTCATCTTGATTGCCTGTTGCATATTCATTCGAACACTCCTTCAACAGGCCCTAGGCTGCAGCTTCAATGATGTCAGCGTAGCCGTTGGCTTCGAGTTCGTGTGCAAGCGTCTTGTCGCCCGACTTGATGACCTGGCCCTTGTAGAGGACGTGGACCGTGTCCGGAACGATATAGTCGAGCAGGCGCTGGTAGTGGGTGATGACGATCACGGCGCGGTCGGGCGAACGCAGCGCGTTGACGCCGTCGGCAACGATCTTCAGCGCATCGATGTCGAGACCGGAGTCGGTTTCGTCGAGCACGCAAAGCTTCGGCTCGAGCAGCGCCATCTGTAGGATCTCGGCGCGCTTCTTCTCGCCGCCGGAGAAGCCGACGTTGAGCGGGCGGCGCAGCATTTCCGGAGCGATTTTCAGCTCGGCTGCAGCTTCCTTGACGCGGCGCATGAATTCCGGCGTCGTCAGTTCGTCTTCGCCGCGGTACTTGCGCTGCTCGTTCATCGCCACCTTGAGGAACTGCATGGTGGCAACGCCGGGGATTTCGACCGGGTACTGAAAGGCGAGGAAGATGCCCTTGGCAGCCCGCTCGGAAGCTTCTAGCTCAAGGATGTTCTCGCCGTTGTAAAGGATCTCGCCTTCAGTGACTTCATAGTCCTCGCGACCCGACAGGATGTAGGACAGCGTCGACTTGCCTGAGCCGTTCGGGCCCATGATGGCGGCGACTTCGCCGGCCTTCACGGTCAGGTTCAGGCCACGGATGATTTCGGTGCCGTCTTCGGCGATGCGGGCGTGCAGGTTCTTGATTTCAAGCATTTCTATCGTCCTCTTGGGAAACGAACGTCTGTTCGCGCGCAAGGCAATGCGCGCCATTCAATAATCAGTTCAGGGCGTCAGCCGACCGAGCCTTCGAGCGAGATGCCGATCAGCTTCTGCGCTTCGACGGCGAATTCCATCGGCAGCTCCTGGATCACTTCCTTGACGAAGCCGTTGACGATCAACGCGATCGCCGCCTCTGTCGGGATGCCGCGCTGCAGGCAGTAGAACAGCTGGTCCTCGGAAATCTTCGACGTCGTGGCTTCATGCTCGAACTGTGCCGTCGAGTTCTTGGCCTCGATGTAGGGCACGGTGTGTGCACCGCACTTGTCGCCGATCAGCAGCGAATCACACTGGGTAAAGTTGCGGGCGTTCTCGGCCTTGCGGTGGGCCGAGACCTGGCCGCGATAGGTGTTTTCCGAAACGCCGGCAGCGATGCCCTTGGAGACGATGCGGCTCGACGTGTTCTTGCCGAGGTGGATCATCTTGGTGCCCGAGTCGATCTGCTGATGGCCGTTCGATACGGCGATCGAGTAGAACTCGCCGCGCGAACCGTCGCCGCGCAGGATGCAGGACGGATACTTCCAGGTGATCGCCGAACCGGTTTCCACCTGCGTCCATGAGATCTTGGAGTTCTTGCCGCGGCAATCGCCACGCTTGGTGACGAAGTTGTAGATGCCGCCCTTGCCGTGCTTGTCGCCGGGATACCAGTTCTGGACCGTCGAATACTTGATCTCGGCCTCATCCAGAGCAATCAGCTCGACGACAGCCGCATGCAGCTGGTTTTCATCGCGCTGGGGCGCCGTGCAGCCTTCGAGATAGGAAACGTAGGCGTTGTCTTCGGCGATGATCAGCGTGCGTTCGAACTGACCGGTGTTCTTCTCGTTGATGCGGAAGTAGGTCGACAGCTCCATCGGGCAACGAACGCCCTTCGGCACGAAGACGAACGAGCCATCGGTAAAGACGGCGGAGTTGAGTGTCGCGTAGTAGTTGTCGGTCGTCGGCACGACGGTCCCGAGATACTTCTTCACGAGATCGGGGTGTTCGCGGATGGCTTCGGAGATCGACATGAAGATCACGCCGGCCTTCTTCAGCTCTTCCTTGAAGGTCGTGACGACGGATACGCTGTCAAAGACGGCGTCGACGGCGATCTTGGACTTCTGTACGCCGGCCAGCATTTCCTGTTCCTTCAGGGGAATGCCGAGCTTTTCGTAGACCTTCAGAAGTTCGGGGTCGACTTCGTCGAGCGACTTCGGACCCGTCGTGCCCTTCGGCGCGGCGTAGTAATAGATGTCGTTGAAGTCGATCTTCGGATAGTTGACGCGCGCCCATGTGGGCTCATCCATCGTCAGCCAGCGGCGATAGGCGTCAAGGCGCCATTCGAGCATCCATTCCGGCTCGCTCTTCTTGGCAGAGATGAAACGGATGATGTCTTCGGAAAGGCCCTTCGGCGCCTTTTCGACTTCGATGGTGGTTTCGAATCCGTATTTGTACTGGTCCACGTCGATCTGACGGACCTGATCAATGGTCTCCTGCACGGCAGGCATGTCGTTCTCCAATCTTTCCGGATCCAAGGTCCGGTAGCTTGTCAACACGATGCGAACTTGGCGCACCGCTTATGTAATGGCTAAAAGGCGCTTTTCACCCCATTTGCCAAGCGGAAAATTGCTTTTCCGCAATTTCGTTCAACCGCACGTTCTCATGCGGCCTGACCTGTGGTTCGGCGCCTTGCGGCAACCTTGGCGAAGACCGCCGCGCAGCGCTCGATCTCGGCTTCGGTCGTTGCCGGTCCGATCGAGATGCGCAAAGCCCCCTGGCGCGGGTCGTATCCCATTGCCGTCAGCACGTGGCTCTGGCCGACCTTGCCGGACGAACAGGCCGAGCCGGCCGAAAGTGCCACCCCCTCGAGGTCGAAGGCGATCTGCCCGGTTTCCGCCTTCATGCCAGGAAGCGTGAAGAAGATAGTGTTGCCAACGCGCGAAACGTCGCGGCCATGGATGACCACGTCCGGCGCCGATATCCGCATGTCCCGCTCCAGCCGGTCGCGAAGCGAGGAAATCGATGTCATTCGTTCCGTCAGGCTTTCGGCCGCCTTGCGAGCGGCTGCGGCGAAGCCTGCGATCGCGACTGCGTTCTCGGTTCCCGAGCGGTGACCCTTCTCCTGGCCGCCGCCCCGGATCAACGGCGCCGGCATCATGATCTCGCCGCGGGCGACAAGCGCGCCGGCGCCCTTCGGGCCGCCGATCTTGTGCGACGAGAGGATCAGAAAGTCCGCGCCGAGCTCTTCGATCGAAAGCGGCAACCGGCCGGCAGCCTGGACTGCATCGACGACCAGTATACCACCATGACCACGAACGATCTCAGCAATCTCGGCAATCGGCTGAACGACGCCGGTTTCATTGTTGACCAGCATCACCGCAACCTTCGGCAGCCCGCTCTCGCGGTCGTGGTTGGCGAGGAGCGTACGCAGGGCCTCGAGGTCGACGATACCCGCAGCGGTCACCGGGATCTCCGACACGGCCTCGCGCCCAAAACGCCCGCCTTCACGCACCGCCGGGTGCTCGATCGCAGACGCATAGAGCCTGCCGATCTTAAGCGGCGTGCGACCCATGCGGAAATCGGGGGTCAGCACCATGTTGGCCGCCTCGGTGGCACCGCTGGTAAAGATCACGCTGGCCGCCTTTGCACTGCAAAGCGCTGCCACATCGCGGCGGGCATTTTCGATCAGCGTGCGGACCGTTCTGCCCTCGCCATGGACCGAGGAAGGGTTGCCGACCAGGTCGAGCGCGGACAGGCACGCATCGCGCGCTTCGGCAAGAAGCGGCGCTGTGGCATTCCAGTCCATATAGATGCGCGAGGTCGACATAATTTCCTTCGCTAGAACAATAGGCTCATCGCAGACAACCACTGACGATGCATTTTCCTTGAATTTTCCGCACCGCTTGCCTTATGAGACGAAACACGGCGGAATGCCCGCACAGAAGTTTTGAACGGTTCTAAACTAGGTTTTAGAAAAGCTGAGTGCTTGCGTCAAGACTCATCGCGATCCGAAACCAAGATTCGAACCAGGAACACCCCCGGAGAGCCAATGCCCGAAATTATCTTCAACGGACCTGCCGGCCGCCTCGAAGGCCGCTATCAGCCTTCGAAGCAGAAAAGCGCCCCGATCGCCATCATCCTGCACCCGCACCCGCAGTTCGGCGGCACGATGAACAACCAGATCGTCTACCAGCTTTTCTACATGTTCCAGAAGCGCGGCTTTACGACGCTGCGTTTCAATTTCCGGGGCATCGGCCGTAGCCAGGGCGAGTTCGACCACGGCGCCGGCGAGCTTTCGGATGCCGCATCGGCGCTCGACTGGGTGCAGAGCCTGCATCCCGATTCGAAGAGCTGTTGGGTTGCCGGTTATTCCTTCGGCGCCTGGATCGGCATGCAGCTCCTGATGCGTCGTCCTGAGATCGAAGGCTTCATGGCCGTAGCACCTCAGCCCAACACCTATGATTTCTCGTTCCTGGCGCCGTGCCCGTCTTCCGGTCTCATCATCAACGGTGATTCGGACAAGGTGGCACCCGAGAAGGACGTCAACGGACTGGTGGAAAAGCTGAAGGCTCAGAAGGGTATCCTCATCACCCACAAGACCGTGCCTGGCGCCAACCACTTCTTCAACGGTCAGGTCGAGGGTCTGATGGCGGAATGCGAGGACTACCTCGACCGTCGCCTCAACGGCGAACTGACGCCGGAACCGGCTGCCAAGCGCATTCGCTGATCAAGATCCGGGCGGCTCTCACGGCCGCCCGATCCATTGTGGGACCTGTGGATTGACCACCGTCTGCGGCGCTGCGGCGCATTCCACGCGGTTGCGGCCGTTTTCCTTTGCCGCATAGAGAGCCTTGTCGGCCCGCTGCATCGCCAGTTCGAGCGGCTCATCTCGTGCAATGGCCGCCACACCGAAGCTTGCCGTCACCCTCGCCTGCTCCGCCAGGCCATCGATCTGCTGCGACATCATCGCGGCGCGCATTCCGTGCGCCACCACCCGTGCCTCTTCAAGCTCCGTCGACGGCAGGAACACGGCAAACTCTTCGCCGCCGAGACGACCGGCAACCGCGTGGTTCGGCATGACGTCCTTTAGAACTCGCGCGAACTGGCGGATGACCTCGTCACCGGTGTGGTGGCCGTAGCTGTCGTTCACCAGCTTGAAACGGTCCAGGTCAGCCAGGATCAAAGTGCCCGGCAGGCGGCCTTCGCGACGTTGAAGCATGGGGGCGACCCGTTCGGTAAACCCACGCCTGTTGAAGAGCCCGGAAAGCAGGTCGATTTCGGATCGTGCGCGTGCGTCGTCGACGATTTCCATGACCATCACGCCAAGCATGGCAAGACCGGTGCCGACGATGAGGACCGCACCGAGCGCCTGGGAAATCAGCGCGAATGGGCTGGAAACATAGTCCTGCGCCGTTGCCCCCGAGCCGGCGACCACAGCCACAAAGACCTTCAGCACATAGTAACCGGCGGTCAGAGCCAGCAGTGACAGCAATACTCGGTCCGCCGCCGAGCGTCGCTTGGAGCGGATGACGACGGATGCTGACCACGCCTGAATGATGAAGAACGGCAACTGATAAAGGGCCGAGTGCTGCAGCGTTCCTCTCGGCCATTGATAGATGACCAGATCAAGCGCGACCGAAGCCAGGAAAAACGCGGCAAGCACCAGCCAGTTGGCCGGTACGCGATAAAAGACACCCAGGCCGAACCGTAGCAGGCAGAAACCGGCGAGAACGCTCGCAAACGCACCTATGGCGAAAAGACGTGGAGTGGATGTAAACGGCACGACGGTTTCGAACACCGCCGCAAGCGATGCAATGGCGAAGCCGCCGGCGCAATAGAGTGCGGCCCGTCTGGACCGGCTCTTTGCCGCTATAACAAGAAATGCTGCAGTGAAAATCTGGGCGATGACGAAGTTCACAGCCAGCAGAGAAATCGCACCACCCATCGACGAACCTGAATTGTCTGTTGCTGCGGCAGTGCCGCTTCGTGCCACCTCATTTGGCAGCGCCGGACGATACTAAGAGCGGCAGGCGAAAATTTGATTAATCGGTCAAATGCAAACGTGGCGGACAAAGCCTCTGTCAGCGCGCGCCATGGAATGCGTACTTCCCGCCGGTAACCGGTTGGCGTACTCCGGTTGTGCCGGGATAGGTGAGTGGCAATCCCTCCCGCGCCCGAACAGCGAGATAGGCCCAGGCCTCCGCCTCCATCGAATCGCCGTTGAATCCCACCGCCTCGGCTGACAGCACGTTTGCGCCGTGGTTTTTTGCCTGCGACCCGAGATCCCCCATGATCACCGGATTGAGCCGGCCGCCGCCGCACACGATGTAGGTCCGGGGCGTTGTAGGCAGGTGACCGGCCGATTTGACGATAGCGGCTGCCGTCACATAGGCGAGCGTGCGTGCACCGTCTTCGAGACTGGCGTCTTTTCCCTCTGGCGGTGCAAAATCGTTGCGATCGAGCGAACGACGCCTGTCCGCCGAGAAGAAGGGATTGAGCAGATAGCGTTCGGCGAGTTCCGGCAGCACGCTGCCTTCGCTGGCAATCATGCCGCCCTGGTCATAGGGAATGCCGGCATGTGCCTCGACCCATTGATCGATCAGCGTGTTACCGGGGCCGCTGTCGTAGGCAATCAGCCCGTCATCCGCACCGATGTATGTCAAGTTGGAGATGCCGCCGACGTTGACGAAAGCAACAGGCGCTTCCAACTTGCCATCCGCTGTGGCGTTGCGGGCAAGCGCCGCATGATAGACGGGAATGAGCGGCGCGCCCTGGCCGCCATGCTCCATGTCGTTTGCGCGCATGTCGTAGAGAACATCGATGCCCGTTTCGCGGGCGAGCAGCGCACCGTCGCCAATCTGCACGGTCAAGGCGTCGTCGGGGCGGTGAAGAACCGTTTGTCCATGAAAGCCAATGATATCAACAGCATCTGATTTAATATTGTTGTTCCGCATAAAGGTTTGAACGGCTTCGGCGTGCCTCAGAGTCAGCTCCCGCTCGAGTTCGGCCAGGGTACCTGGCCGTTGCTCGCGGCTTGTGATCGACTTTGCTTCTTCGAGGCCCTGTTTCAGCCGGTCGCGGAAACGCGGATCGTAGGCGTAGCCGGCAGAAGGGCCCCGCTCGACAAACGCGTCGCCATCGGTGCGCAGCAGCGCCACGTCGATTCCGTCCATGCTCGTCCCGCTCATCAAGCCGATCGCTGTCATGATCTTGCCCATGCATTCCTCCAAGGCGTTGCTTGTCTACATAGCAAAAACATCGCCCAAGCAAAGACGTGCACTTTTGCCCAAACAATGCTAAACGCCGCGCGCAGACGTTCTACCCAGCCGAAAGAGACAGGTCATGTCCGAGTTCAAGTCCGATTTCCTCCACACCCTCAGCGAGCGCGGTTTCATTCATCAGAGTTCCGATGATGCCGGTCTCGACCAGCTGTTCCGGACGGAGACCGTGACTGCCTATATCGGCTTTGACCCGACGGCCCCGAGCCTTCACGCCGGCGGCCTCATCCAGATCATGATGCTGCACTGGCTGCAGGCGACCGGCCACCGACCGATCTCGCTGATGGGCGGCGGCACTGGCATGGTTGGCGACCCCTCCTTCAAGGACGAGGCGCGCCAACTGATGACGCCGGCGACCATCGACGCCAACATCGCCAGCATCAAGACGGTGTTTTCGAACTACCTGAGCTATGGCGATGGCCCCAAGGACGCGTTGATGATCAACAACGCCGACTGGCTGCTTGGCATCAACTACCTCGAATTCCTGCGCGACGTCGGCCGTCACTTCTCGGTAAACCGCATGCTGTCGTTCGATAGCGTCAAGACGCGGCTTGAGCGCGAGCAATCGTTGTCGTTCCTCGAGTTCAACTACATGATCCTGCAGGCCTACGATTTCGTCGAACTGCACAAGCGCACCGGCTGCCGTCTGCAGATGGGCGGCTCGGATCAGTGGGGCAATATCGTCAACGGTATCGACCTTGGCCACCGCATGGGCACGACTCAGCTTTACGCCCTCACCTCGCCGCTTTTGACGACGTCGTCGGGCGCGAAGATGGGCAAGTCGGTCAACGGCGCGATCTGGCTCAACCCGGATATGCTGTCGGCCTACGACTTCTGGCAGTACTGGCGCAACACCGAGGATGCCGACGTAACGCGCTTCCTGAAGCTCTACACCACGCTGCCGATGGTCGAGATTGAGCGGCTTTCGAAGCTCGGCGGTTCGGAGATCAACGAGGTCAAGAAGATCCTCGCGACCGAAATCACCGCCATGCTGCACGGCCGCGCCGCTGCAGAACAGGCGGCCGAGACGGCCCGCAAGACCTTCGAAGAAGGTGCGGTGTCGGAAAACCTGCCGTCGGTCGATGTGCCTGCGTCCGAGCTTGACGCCGGTATCGGCCTGTTGTCGCTGGTTGTTCGCGCTGGACTTGCCGCATCCAACGGCGAAGCCCGCCGCCACGTTCAAGGTGGCGCCGTGCGCATCAACGACCAGGCAATCAGTGACGAACGCCGGCTGATCGGCAGCGGTGACGTGACTTCGGATGGCATCGTTAAGCTGTCGCTCGGCAAGAAGAAGCACATCCTGGTTCGCCCCGCCTGAGTTGAGCGAACATCAGATCAAATCGAAGGCCGGCCGTTGCGCCGGCCTTTTTATTGGAACTCGAAGATGCTGCGGAAGACGCCGGGAGCGATGATCGAAAGCGGATTGATCGTCAGATTCGGTTGGTTGAACGGGCCATTGAGCTTGAAGGTGATGCCGAGCAAGCCGCGATCGCGGCCATTGCCGAGCAGAACGCCGATCAACGGCAATTCCCCGAAAATGCGGTTCAAGCCGTAGGCAGGCATGAAGGTGCCAGTCATGTCCATGATGCCGTTGCCGTCACGCACGGTTCCCTGGAAGGTTGCGCCGACATCGGTTCCCCTGAGAACGCCGCCATCGACGCGAATGGCGCTGCGATCGAGCGCCAGTTGGGCAAAACCGCGTTCGAAGCGCGCGGTGCTGACGTCAATGTCGCGTTTTACCGCCTGGTTGAGGCTTCGCCCGTCCTGGCCTGCCGGGGTTGACACCATCGACTGCAGGCGCTGCTCGCCGATCAGCGAAAACTTGCGGATGTCGATCGAGCCGCGCCATGATCGGCCGCCGCGATCACGCAGCTTCAGGTTCAACAGGCCGCCGCGCATGTTGCTGTAGATGTCGGCAAAGCGGGCAAGCGCACCGGCATCGCCGGTCGTCAGTTCAAGGATGTTGTCGGCGCCGGATTTGGCGAGCTTGGCCACGAGCGCCTGGCCGCTACTGGTCACCGCCGACAGATTGATGTCCTCGATCTGTTGGCCGCGCTCCGAATAGGTCAGGTTGACGTTCGACAACACTTCGCCGTTGAAGCCGGAGACGCGACCGAGCTGCCCTTGGATCGTGATGTCATCGCCGCTGCCACCGTTGCCACCCGAGCCGCTCTTCATCTGGGCAAGGATCGGACGGATATCGGCTGCCGATCCGCTCAATGTCACGACGTGGACGCCCTTGCGGCGGTCGATGGCAACGTTGAAATCGTCGCCCTGCGCCAGACGGACATTGGTGAGCTTGGCGGCGACGACGCCGGCGCCGTCGACCTGCAGACTGCCGCGTGCGCCGAAACCATCGCCGGCGATCGCGAAGTCCTTGATCGTTGTGACGCTGTCGCTGATGTCGGATGTGAAGCGCACCTCCGCGGGGATGCCAGCGCCCTTGTTCCAGCCGATCCAAGGCAGAGACAGCCTGGCCTTGGTCAGATCGATGGTGACATGCTGCATATCAGACTCGTCGATCACCAGATCGACGACCATCGGGCCAAAGATAATCTTCGACAGCCCGGGCGTCAGCTTCTCCCGAGCTGCCGCATCGAGCGTCCCGCTGATTTCGCGTCTGCGCTTGACCTTCGATTTGCTGTCGACAGGCTCTGTGAGCGCAATCCTGACCTTTGCACCTTCCACCACCGCATCGGCATCGAGAACCGCTTGCTGGTTGTCGACACGGAACGTGCCGGAAAGGTTGGAAATCTCACGACCGGCGATCGGGCGCGTGACAGTGACGTTCTCTAGCTGCATTTCCACTTGCCAGAGCGGCGGCGGAGGGTGCTGGTCGGTGACAAGGCCGAACCGCGCACCGACCTGCGCGGTCAGCGGGCCGGTAAAGTCGCCGGGAACGAAGGGCGTCTTTTGCAGCGCCTGTATCGGCTTGTAGGTGACGAGCTCGGCAATCGCATCCGCCTCACCACCGACCTCGATCTTCATCTCGGCAATCAAGGGTTTGGTGTAGACATCGGGAATGATGAAGTCGCCGCCGTTGAGCGCGACCGATCGCCCGGAGGGGAAATAGGCCGCCCCTTGTTTGACGCCGACTTCCATGCGCTGGCCGCTGAGCTTGAACGTGCCGGATGTGTCGCGCAGCGGCGGTATCTCGCCGGCGATGTTGATGCGTGTACCGTCGATGTTGAACGCGATGTTCAGTTCTTTTTCGTCAAGCTTCAGCTCGCCTTCGTTGGCGGCGATCCGCCCCTCCGCCACCGATACCTCGATGCGCGCATCTGTAACCGTGCCGCCGAAGAGATTGCGGATCGCCCAGCGGCGGGCGCCCTTGGCGAGCCACCACGGCCAGAGCTGCTTGACGGCCGTCGGCTGCATGCGATCGCTGATGGCGGCAAAGCTCACCTGCGGCGAGGTCTTGCCGAAGGCGATCGAGAGCGACCCGAACATCGAGCCGAGCGGGCTGGAAACGGCGAGCTGATCAAAGATCAGGCGGTGACGCGCGTCGGATGTGAAGCGGCCGCTCGCCTTGGCGTCAAAGATCAAGGGGCGTTCGGCAATATCCTCCGGTGCCGAGCTTGCATTCTTGAACAGGAGATCGATGGCAAAACCCTGGTCGGTTGCGCCTGCGATCCGATCAAGATCTTTCACGGCGCCGGTAAAGGGGAAAACAGAGCGACCGACATTGACGGTGGATGGCAGGATTTCGACAGAAGCCCGCTCGAAATCATAGGCGATATCCATCTGGGAGGGATTGATCGTGGAGACGAGCCCGCCAGCGTGGAACGCGCCTTCGGACGTCCTGACAGCCACGCGAAGATCTGGCTTGGCGCCCGCGGCGGCGCGCTTCGCGGTGAGCGTCAGTCCCGCCGTTGCGTCGATGCCGAAGGCTGCCTCCTTTCCGAAGGGGCCGTGATAGAAGAATGGTTTCAATGGAACGTTGGAGATCGACGCTTCGAAACCAGCGACATGATTCTGTGCGCCAAGAGCGTTAGCGTTGGCGTTCAGATCGACATCGACACCGTCGACGGTGAGGCTGCCTTTGACATGCATCGAGCCATCGACATCACGATTGAACTCCAGTTCCTTCGCATCGACAGGCACGATGTGGTCACGCGCACCGGCAACCGTGAAGGAAAAATTGGAAAGCAGGACCGTCTGGTCGCCCCGCCCCGCTGCCATCTGTGACATGCGATCGACGTGCGCAAAAAGCGTCTCCAGCGCCACGCCGACATCCGCGATCTTGATCTTCGTCAGATCGATCGGCTCGCCGCGTGGTAGCAGGCCGGTGTCGAAGTCACCGCCTTCCGCTTCCAGGCGCGAAACCGCAATCCGGCCCGTCAGCAACGCGATAGGGTCGAGCGCAATGGATATTGAACTCAATTTTGCGACGGGCTGACCGGATGTGGTTTCGCTCAGCGCCACCTCCCGCGCCTTCAGTGCCAGTGCCCCATTTGAGGTCATGCGTACGACGGTGCTGCCAACCTCGGCGCGATAGGCTCCGCCGAGTGCGGCGTTCAGCGCCGTGCGCGCGCGCGCGTTGAGTGTACTGTCGATTGCGCCGCTCTCAACGACGGCGATCAGGCCGGCTGCGATGATGAAGGTGAACAGAAAACCGCAAAGAGCTATCTTGCTGAGAAGGCGCAGCAGCCCGCGCTTGTGTGGTGCATGCACGATAACGGGTTCGTGTGCCTGCGCCGAGGGCAACGCATGCAACGCGACGATGTCTTTCTTGCGAAAGCCGACTTTTTCGCCGCGGATATCACTCATCGGCGCGGACGCCCTCCAATTCAAGACGGGAAAGTCCGCCTCTCCCATTGGCGCATCATGCGGCTATGGGGCGACGGGTCATTATCACCGTCACGTAGACCACATCTGTCCAGACGGTGTCACCACACCGCGCCGACCATGCTGTGGAAAGCATTCACACATCCGTGGGTTTCGTGTCAGCGAATGCCGGGCAAAGGGTCCTATCGACGCAACCCGTCCGGAACCTGTCAAATCTAGCACAAATCCGCTGGACGCAGGTTGTCGAATTTCGATATGCCCTAGCCGGCGATTGTTCACAAATCTTGGCGCAAGGAAGGTTTATTCATGGCAGGACTCAACCCCGGAGATCTCGCTCCTGATTTCACGCTTCCCCGTGACGGTGGCGGTTCACTTTCTCTCTCGGCGTTTCGCGGTCGCCCAGTCGTGCTGTTCTTCTATCCGAAGGACGACACCAAGAGTTGCACTCTGGAAGCGATCTCGTTCACTGAACTTGCCCCTGACTTTGCTGCCGCAGGCGTCGAGCTGATCGGCATCTCACCTGATTCGGTGAAGCGTCACGACCGTTTCGCCAAAAAACACGGCCTGACGGTCACGCTTGCTGCCGACGAGGAAAAGATTGCCATCAACGCCTATGGGCTCTGGGTGGAAAAGAGCCTCTACGGGCGCAAATACATGGGCGTCGAACGCAGCACGTTCCTGATTGCCGCCGATGGACGGATCGCTCGCGTCTGGGAAAAGGTCAAGGTCAACGGCCATGCCCAAGAGGTACTCCAGGCCGCCAAGGCACTCTGAGTGCGAACGACGAGGCCAAGATGACGAGACTTCCCACCTTTCACAGTCTGCGCGGTGCGGCCGTCGAGGCGATCAGTGCGGCCGATCTCGACGTCAAGACGGAGCTTGCGCAGGAAGCAGCGCGCCGCTGGCAGCGCCGGGCGCTGTCATTGCGCTCACCGCTCGACCGGCCTGTTCCGCTCAGGCCGGGTCGACCGGAAAAGCCTCTTCTGACACCACCAACCCAGGTGAAGAAGCGATCGCTGGGCTCGCTCAAGGGGCGGATCGCGCTTCTGCATTCGATCGCCCATATCGAACTCAATGCCGTCGATCTCGCGCTCGATATTGTCGCGCGTTTTGCGTCCGAATCAGTGCCGAATTCGTTCTTCGATGGGTGGATGAAGGTCGCGTTCGAGGAGGCCAAGCACTTCCGCATGGTCCGCCAGCGGCTGAACGACCTCGGCGCGGACTACGGCGACCTGCCGGCCCATGACGGACTTTGGCAGGCCGCGCACGCCACCCGAAACGATCTGACCGCCAGGCTTGCCGTTGTTCCGCTCATACTGGAGGCGCGCGGGCTGGACGTGACGCCGGCGCTCCAGGCACGGATGCGTGAGACCGGAGACTTCGAGACCGCCGCCGTCCTCGACGTCATCTACGAGGATGAGAAAGGCCATGTGGCCGTCGGCGCCAAATGGTTCCGCTTCCTCTGCGCGCGGGAAAGGAAGGATCCCGCGGCGACCTTCCAGCAACTCGTTCGCGCTAATTTTCGCGGTCCGCTCAAGGCGCCGTTCAACGACATCGCCCGTGCCGAAGCCGGTCTGACGCCGTCCTTCTACCGCTCGATGACGGCTTCCACCAACCTCTCGTAGTGCAGGCACTCAACCAAATATTAACCCTAACGAAGTGTAATGCCCGTCAAGCAATGCGAGACAATTCGCAGACGGCGGGAGTGGTGGAGTGTCTGAACGTTCGGCAAATCGCACCTTCGGAAAGCGCGCGCAAAACCATGTTCTGATCCTGGCGAGCGGCGACAAGGTTCGCCATATGACGGTGCGTCCGTGGATGGCCGCCTTTGCCGTTTCGGTAGTGGGCGTCTTCGGCATCGGCTACCTTGCTGCCACCTCCTATCTCGTCCTTCGCGACGATCTGATCGGTGGGACGATCGCCCGTCAGGCGCGCATGCAGCACGAATACGAAGACCGAATCACCGCGCTGCGGGCACAGGTCGATCGCGTTACGAGCCGACAGCTGCTCGATCAGCAAGTCGTCGAAGAAAAGGTCGAGAAGCTGCTTCAGCAGCAGCAGGCGCTTTCGTCTCGCAACGGCAAGCTCGGCGCGCTGATCGAGCGGGCGGAAAATTCCGGCCTGTCGACCGACTTCACCCAGCCGGCACCGGTCGAACCCCTCGCCTACGAAAAACGCGCCGATGTCACCGGTGGTGTGCAGGCAATCGAAAAGCTGATGGGGCTGAGCGGTGGGCAAACGGCAGCACCTGCCCGTGTCGCCGCCCTTGCCTACGCTCGGCCTTCGCCAAGTGAAAGCACCTCCGATCGCGCCGATCGGCTTTTTTCGAAGGTGACGCTCTCGCTGAAGGATGTGGAACGTGACCAGATGCAAAGGCTTGAGCAACTGACCGATGGCGCTGCCAGAACGTCGCAGGCGATCCGCAAGATCGTCGGCCGCACAGGTGTTGCCCTGCCGGAAAATGATGTCGCCGAGCTGGCGCCCTCGGATGAAACCACGGGCTCCACGGACGCCGCGATCGGCGGCCCTTTCGTCGAGCCGGTTAACGACGACGGATTCGGCCAGTCGCTTGCAGCGCTCGATTCGGCCCTTGTCGAGCTTGAACGCACGCGTTCGCAGGTCCGGGAACTGCCCTTCGGCAACCCGTCTCCGGCAAGCGATATCACCAGCGACTTCGGCAACAGGCTTGATCCATTTCTCGGTCGCCTGGCGCTGCACGCAGGGATAGATTTTCGCGCCACGGTTGGCACCCGCATCCGTGCGACAGCCCCGGGCACCGTTACCAATGCCGGCCAGACGGGCGGCTACGGAAACATGGTCGAGATCGATCATGGCAACGGCGTTGCCAGCCGCTATGCCCACCTCTCGACAGTCCTGGTCAAGGTTGGCGACCGGATCAAGGCCGGTGATGTCGTCGCGAAGTCCGGCAACACCGGCCGTTCGACAGGTCCGCACCTGCACTACGAGATCCGGCTGAACGGTCAGGCGGTCGATCCCATGCGGTTTCTCAACGCCGGGACCAAGCTTGCTAGCTATATGAAATGAGCAGGATACCGACGCGTTCTGCGCTCGCCACTTGACAAGAAACACAACAGATTCGTTGCCATCAACCTTTTCCCGCTTCAACGTGCTGGATTTCTTGACTTTCGACCGTATTCGGCTTAAGAGCCCGGCCACGCGGTGGTGTGTTTTCCACCGATCGAGCAGTGTTCTTATCGAACCGGAACGGAAACAGATTTCCCTTTGACCAATTTTGCTGACCTTGGCCTTAGCCAAAAAGTTCTCTCCGCAGTTACCGATGCGGGCTACACAATCCCGACCCCGATCCAGACCGGCGCCATTCCTCCGGCGTTGCAGCGTCGCGACATCCTCGGCATCGCGCAGACGGGAACCGGCAAGACGGCCTCGTTCGTGTTGCCGATGCTGACCCTGCTCGAAAAGGGTCGTGCACGTGCGCGCATGCCGCGCACGCTGATTCTGGAGCCGACACGCGAACTGGCTGCCCAGGTTGCTGAGAACTTCGACAAGTACGGCAAGAACCACAAGCTCAACATCGCGCTTCTGATCGGCGGCGTCTCGTTCGACGAACAGGATCGCAAGCTGGAGCGCGGCGCCGATGTGCTGATCTGCACGCCCGGCCGCCTGCTCGACCATTTCGAGCGCGGCAAGCTCTTGATGAGCGGCGTCGAGATTCTGGTCATCGACGAAGCTGACCGTATGCTCGACATGGGCTTCATCCCGGATATCGAGCGCATCGCCAAGATGATCCCGTTCACGCGCCAGACTCTTTTCTTCTCGGCCACTATGCCGCCGGAGATCCAGAAGCTTGCCGATCGCTTCCTGCAGAACCCGGAGCGCGTCGAAGTTGCCCGTCCGGCATCGACGGCGCAGACGGTTACGCAGCGCTTCGTCGCCACGCACGGGAAGGATTACGAGAAGCGCGCCGTTCTGCGCGATCTGATCCGCGCCCAGGACGACCTGAAGAACGCCATCATCTTCTGCAACCGCAAGAAGGATGTTGCCGACCTCTTCCGTTCGCTCGAGCGTCACGGCTTCTCGGTCGGTGCCCTGCATGGTGACATGGACCAGCGCTCGCGCATGGCCATGCTTGCCGGGTTCAAAGACAACCATATCACGTTGCTCGTTGCCTCCGACGTGGCGGCCCGCGGTCTCGACATCCCTGATGTCAGCCACGTCTTCAATTTCGACGTACCGATCCATGCGGAAGATTATGTCCACCGAATTGGCCGCACCGGTCGTGCCGGTCGCTCCGGGGCGTCCTTTACGCTGGTCACCAAGCGCGACACGAAGTTCTCCGAGGCCATCGAAAAGCTGATCGGCCAGAAGGTCGAATGGTTGAACGGTGACCTGGCGAACCTTCCCGAGCCGATGGAAAGCCACGACACCGGTCGTCGTGACCGCGGTCGCGATGGTCGCAAGGACCGTAAAAAAGATGGGGACCGTGCACCGCGTGGCCGTTCCGATCACAAAACCGATACGGTTCGTGCCGATAGTGAGGCAGAAATTGAAGCAGTCGTCGAAAGGGTGGAAGCGGTGAAACCGGCACGCAACGCAGAGACAAAGCAGAGCAATGGCCACCGCCCGGAACGTCCGGTTCGCGCGGCAAATCCTGCCAACGACGACAATCGTGATCGCCGCAATCGCCACCGTCGTGACCATGACGACGGCCCGACGCCTGTTGGCTTCGGTGACGAAATCCCCGCATTCATGCTGATCGCCGGCAAGGCCTGATCCAGAAATGGGTCGGCCGGGAATCGACTTTCCGGGCTTCGGCTGCGGACTGGCGATCATGCGCGACGGCAAGCTGCTGCTGTGCAAGCGCTTGAAGGCGCCCGAGGCTGGCCACTGGAACATTGTGGGCGGCAAGGTCGATCACATGGAGCGCAGCGAACTTGCCGCGCGCCGTGAAGCGGAAGAGGAAAGCGGCCTGTCGATCCGTTCGACCCGCTTTCTCTGCCTCAGCGAGCAATTGATCGAAGCCGATCGTCAGCACTGGATCTCGATGATCTACGTCACCGACGATTTTGCGGGCGAACCGCAACTGACCGAGCCGGACAAGCTGTCCGACATCGGCTGGTACGATCTCGATGCCCTACCCCAACCGCTTTCGCGGTTTGCCGCCGACGCCGTTCGCGCCATCAGGGCGCAGACGAAGGCGCTCGCTGACGCTGTCTGAGCGAAGCCGTTTCGCGCCAGGAATGCGCAGAAACAAAGAGATAGAGCGTTTCCGTGGTTCGGTCTGAACCGGGAACGCTATGAGTATCTGCCGGCCTATTTCTTGGCCCGCAACGCCGCTTCGTAGGCCAGTCTGACCCAGCGCGCCATTTCATCCGGATCGTCGTAGGCCTCTTCCGGGATGCTCCAATAGGGCATCTTCACCGGTTTTCCCTTGCCGTCATAGGCCCATCGCCGGGATCCGGCCTCCTCGAAAGTCGGGCCCGTCCTGTCGTCACCTTTCAGGAGAATTTCTCCATCGACTTCGAGCGCGAAGATGACGCCTTCGAAATAGACGCCCTTGCCGCCGAACATGCGTTTGATTGTCACGGGCCCGAGCGTTTCGAACATTTCCTCGATTGCAGCATTGTCCAAGCGTCTATTCCTCCAAAGTTCCGCCGGCAGCGATGATTTGCTCAGGCGTGTCGAGGTCGATACGGGCGGCAGCACCTAACTCGACATCGATGACCGGCAGTCCGCATCTCTCGATGATATGCCGTGCGCCAACGTCGCCAAGCAATTGGCCGACGGCGGAAAACGTCTGGCGCGGCAGGACGACCGGGTTGCCGCGCTGACCTTCAGCCGTCGCGCGGATCACTGCACGCCCCCCTTCAGCATTGAACGCATCGGCGATCCGGCGCAGGTCGCCCGCCGTTATCCCCGGCATGTCTGCCAACATCACCAGCATGCCCCCGGCTGCGTGATCGAGCGCGGCAAGGCCAGCCGTCAGCGACGACGCCATGCCGGACAGGTAATCCGGATTGGAGACGAGGACGACTGGCAGATCATCGAGCGCAGCCCGGATTTCGGGCTCGCGATGTCCGGTGACGACGATCACCCGGCCAATATCGGCTGCAAGGGCACTGAGGACGGTGCGGCGTATGAGCGGAACGCCATCGAAGGTCGCCAGCAGCTTGTGGCCACCCTCGGGACCCATACGGCTGGCGCGACCCGCCGCCAGCACGACGGTTTCCACCGGCCCCAAAGCCATCGGCGCGACCGGCTCGCGCGGCTGTGGTCGGGTGGGTATCTCCTTCAGCAAACCACCGACGCCGAGCCCGGTAATGTCATCTGCGCTTGGCCATTCGCCGGCGAGAATGCGATCGAGCACCCAGTCGAAACCGTTCTCGCGCGGGCTGCGGGCGCAGCCTGGCGCTCCGATCACCGGCACCGTTCCGACGCGGCCGAGCACGATGAGATTGCCGGGATCGACCGGCATGCCGACGTGATCGACAATGCCGCCTGCCCTGCGGATTGCGGCAGGAATGACGTCGTGCGAATCGGCAACTGCCGACGCACCGAAGACGATGAGGAGGTCGTGGTCGGCCTTCAGGTCACTGATGGCCGCAGCCAAAGCGTCTTCCGTATGCGCAACGCGCCGCTCCGTCGCCAACGCGCTTGCGGATTGCCGCAGGCGCGCGGCGAGCACCGCATGGGTCTTGTCCATGACCTGGCGTTTCAATGAGGGCAACTCAGTTGCTATCAGTGCGGCATTGCGTGCGGAAAAGGGTTTCACCTCGAAGGCCGTGGCATCGCGAAGCAATATCTCCGCCCGCTCCACGAGCGTTCCTGCCACTGCCAGAGGTATGATCTTGATCGTCGCCACCATGTCGCCGGGCTGCACCGGTACATGGTCGGCGAGGCAGGCGAGCGTGATAGCCGGATCAATGCGGTTCAGCCGGTCGATGGTTTCGCGGGTGGCGACGAATAGCCCGTGTACCCGCGAATAGATATTGACGCGTCCGGTTGCCGCCGAGGAAAACCGCAGATGGTCGGGAGCAATCGCCGCGGCGATCCGGGCCGCCGCTTCATCTTCCAGCAAATCACCCCGATCCGGTTGGGCGACAATAATCTCGTCGATCCCCGCCTGCATCAGCGCGGCAAGATCGGTTGAGGTGAGCACGTGCCCCTTCGGAAAGCGGAGATCGCCGGCTTTGACGGCATGCGCGAGCACGGCGCCTTCAGCCGTGGAAAGCTTGGTGGACCCAAATCTCATCGATGCGCCTCGCTGCCGGACAGGATATCCCGCCGCCTGAGCGCTTCGATGATTTCGGCGAGAATCGCAACCCCGATCTCCGCCGGGCTCGCCGCGCCGATGTCGAGCCCGATCGGCGCCTTGATCTGGGCGAGCGCGTCGTCGGAGACACCGAGCCGCCGCAGGCGCTCGACGCGGCTTGCATGCGTCTTTCTGCTGCCAAGAGCGCCGACATAGAAACAGCCTGTGGCAAGGGCTGCCCGGATCGGTTCGTCATCGATTTTCGGGTCGTGTGTGACGGCGACCACCGCCGTGAACCGATCAAGCGGCCGGGCCTTGAGGACGTCTTCCGGCCACTCCGCTATCAGCTCGACGCAGGAAAAGCGTTCGGCCGTCGCAAAGGCGGTTCGCGGGTCGACGATGGTGAGGTCGAAGCCTGCGACAGCCGCCATCCGCGCAAGCGCTTGCGAGATGTGGACGGCGCCGACAACGAGGATGCGCGGCGGCGGCAGGTACACATTGAGGAATAGGGACCGCCCGCCGGCCATGGTCATTCCGGGTTTGCCAGACCGAAGTGCGGCGGTCATCGCGTCGATCCATTCGTCCGCACAGCGTTCACCCTCGACGCAGAGCACGCTTCGGTCGGTCTCGAGGTCGGTAAAGACGACGGCGGCTCGCCTGCCCGCGCGCGCTGCATTCAAGGCTTGAAGGGTTGCGAGATCCATGGTTCAGCCGTCAACCCGCTCGACAAGCACACGGATCCGGCCGCCGCAGGAAAGACCGACACGCCATGCGGTCTCGTCGGCTACGCCGAATTCAAGGATCTTTGCCTTGCCGGTCTCCAGAATATCCGCCGCTTCGCTGATCACCGCACCCTCGACGCATCCGCCGGAAACCGAACCTTCGAAATTGCCGGCCCCGTCGATCACCAGATGGCTGCCGACCGGGCGCGGTGCGGACCCCCAGGTTTCGATCACCGTTGCAATTGCCACCTGGCGGCCTTCGCCAACCCAGGCTTCGGCAACCGCGAGTGGATCGAGAGTGTCGACGAATACCTGCATGTCACGTCCTCCCAGCCCGGCCACCCAGCACGGTGCGATGCTCGTCCATGAACCGTCGAGGGTCGGCCTCCCCGGACCTCTGGCCCGACAGCGATTTGACGAGCTCGCCCACGGACTCAAGATTGTGCACGGCTCGGAATTCGTCAACATGCGGCAGCATCGCTTTGACGCCGCGGGCCCGTGCCTCGAAGCCGTCGAATCGCAACAGCGGATTGAGCCAGATCAGTCGGCGACAGGAGCGGTGCAGGCGATCCATCTCCTGCTCCAGCTCCAACGTGTCGTCCCGCTCGAGCCCGTCGGTGATCAAAAGCACGATGGCGCCCTGTCCCAGCACCCGCCGCGACCAGCGTCGGTTGAACTCATGCAGGGTTTCGCCGATGCGCGTGCCACCGGACCAGTCCTTGACCGCAGAGATGCATTCGTCGAGCGCGACATCCGGGTCGCGGTTTCGCATCGGCCTCGAAACATTGGTCAGCCGTGTACCGAAGAGGAAGGTGTGAACGCGCTGGCGTTTTTCACTGAGGGCATGCAGGAAATGCAGGAAGATGCGGGTGTATTGGCTCATCGATCCCGAAATGTCGGCAAGCACCACCAGCGGCGGATGAACGAGGCGCCGTTCGCGAAAGCGCGGCAGGATCAGTTCGCCGCCGAAGCGCATGGCGTCGCGCATCGTCGCGCGCGGATCGATGCGGATCTGCCGCGAGGAAGGCTGGTAGCGGCGCGTGCGCACCTGGTCGAGCGGCAACACCAACGACGACAGCGCTCGCCTCGCCTCGGTGATCTCGGCAGCGGTCATCTGGGCGAAATCCGCCTTGCGGAAAAGCTCCCGGCCCGAAACCGTGTAGCGGGCGTCGATCTCGATCTCGGGTTCCTCGCGCGGCGGCCGGGCATCATGATGACCGGACATCAAGGCATCGCTGACACGCGCCTCACCCGCCCGTCGCCGCTGCCGCTCGCTGTCGCGTTCCGGTGCGAGCGGAGACATCATCGCGATCATCTTCTCGACAAGGCCACGCGACCGCCAGAACAGCCGAAAAGCCTCGTCGAACACCGGCTGGTCCTCGTGGCGCTTGACGAAAATACACTGGAGGGCCGCGTAGAATTCGTCGCGGGCGCCGATGCCGATCAGCGTGACCGCGTCGATGGCGTCGGCCACTGCCCCAGGCCCGACCTTCATCCCGGCGCGCCTGAGGGCGCGGGCAAAGTACACGATGTTGTCGGCCAGCTTGCCGTCGCCGGGCGGGATCGGCGGGAGAATGGCACCATCAGGCGGATGTTCTCCCGGCTCCATTGTCAACCTGCCGCCAGCAGTTCGGCCTTGACCTCGGCAAGCAGCTTGCGCCCTTCGGCTCCGTCGATCCTGGCGATGTCGTCCTGGTACTTGAGCAAGGTGCCGAGCGTGTCGGCGATCGTTTCAGGGTCGAGCGCGAGCCGGTCAAGCTCGGTCAGAGCCGTTGCCCAGTCGATCGTCTCGGCGACGCCGGGGTTCTTGAAAAGGTCGATCGTGCGGAGCCGCTGCACGTAGGCGATGATTTCGCGCGACAGGGCGGCGTTGCAGCCTGGTACCTTACGGCGGATGATTTCGAGTTCCTGTGCTGCCTTGGGATAGTCGACCCAATGATAGAGGCAGCGCCGCTTCAAGGCGTCATGGATCTCACGCGTGCGATTGGTGGTGATGATGACAACGGGCGGCTCAGTGGCGCGGATTGTGCCGAGTTCCGGAATGGTGACCTGGAAATCCGACAGAACCTCGAGCAGGAAGGCTTCGAAGGCTTCGTCGGTGCGGTCGAGCTCGTCGATCAGAAACACCGGTGCCCGTCCGTTCTCGGCCGAGATTGCCTGAAGGACAGGACGTCGGATGAGGAAACGTTCGGAAAAGATGTCGCTTTCAACCCTGCCCCGGTCGACTTTACCGGCCGCTTCCGACAGGCGGATCTCCAGCATTTGCGCCGGGTAGTTCCACTCGTAGACGGCGGAGGCGACATCGAGCCCTTCGTAACACTGCAGGCGGATCAGGGGTCGATCAAGGGCGCGGGCCAACACCTTGGCAATCTCGGTCTTGCCGACGCCGGCCTCGCCTTCGAGAAAGAGCGGGCGCTTCATCCTGAGCGCTAGAAATAGCACCGTCGCCAATGCCGTGCCGGCGAGATAATCCTGTGCCTCCAGCATCGCCATCGTTTCATCGATGGATTGGGGCAATACGCCTGTCGCCGGTGCCGCCATGCATCCTCCGCCACGGCCAGTTTCAGTCATTCGTAGTCTTGTTCGAAATGATATTTTATATCATGTACTTACAGGACTGTTCTCATGTTTTCATAGAGGATTTTTCGTCCTCTCCTGAAAACCTACAGCGAGTGATATCCGCGGTCCACATAAATGAGTGGTGGACGCGTCGGGCCGAGCGCGACGTCGACAACCTCGCCAAACAGCACGAGATGGGTTGCGATAGTCTTGACCTCGATCAGCCGGCAATCGAACGCGGCCGTCGCATTGACGAGGATCGGCGAACCGGTTGCCAGTTGCGTCCATTGCCCGAGCGCGAAGCGGCGGTCCATGTCGAGCTGATCACGGCCGGAAAAGGCATGGGCGAGCGCACGATGCTCGTCGCCGAGCAGGTTCAGCGCAAAGCTGTCGCCTCGCACGAAGATGTCGTTGCGTGGGTTGGCGCCGTTCAGGCAAACGAGAACGGTCGGCGGACTGTCGGAAACCGAGCAGGAAGCCGTCACCGTGACGCCGCGGCGCTCGCCGCCATTGGCGGCGGTGACGAGCTGCACGTGGCCAGCCAGGTGGCTCATCGCATCGCGATAGCTTATCGGGTCCAGTCTGGTTCTCTCCAACACATCTCTCTCCAGGCGATGTCAGGCACATATAGCCGCTGGAGGAAAATATGAAACCCGCCGGCCGGAGATTCTTGCAGATATGCGACATAGCTGTGGCGTGGATCGGATGTCCGTTGTTTCAACTTGCATCTTTTCCTTTGACGCCGGTGGCCACATCCTTAAAACATTCGGCAATTACAGTGCCGCGGGTGACGAAGGTCATGCCGGGGATGCCGTAGCCTTTTTAGACTCGCTGCATAATTTCTCCTTGAAACCATTCCGGGCCCGGAATTATGCAGCAGCGGGGAATTGCATGCGTCGATCGATTGTCTTGAGCCTCATCGTAGCGGGAATGGCGCAAGCCACACCTGCCGCCGCTGCCGGCGTCAAGGTCGCGGTTGTCGCTCCGGTCGAAGGACCGTTCGCCCTGCTCGGCAAACAGATCATCGATGGCGCCTCCTTCCAGGCGGGTGATCGCGGCAGCGAAATCGTCGTCATCCCGGAAACATGTGATGCGGCTGGTGCTGATGACCTGACGAAGGCTCTTCTGGCGGCAGGCGTCGAAGCGGCCATCGGCTTTCTCTGCACCGAGAGCCTCGAGGCGACGCTGCCGGCACTCGCCGAGGCCAACATCCCTGCGATGACGCTGAGTGTGCGCTCCGACATCCTGATGGAGGACGTGCTCAAGAAGAACTGGCCGCTGTTTCGCCTGGCGCCCAGCGGCAAGGCGGAATCGGCAAGCATCGTTGCCGCCATTACCGCGCTTTGGAAGGACAAGCCGATCGCCTTGATCGACGACGGCACCATCCATAGCCGCGAACTGGTTGAGAGCGTGCGCGTAGCGCTTGGTGAAATAGGGCTGACGCCGGTCTTCACGGATGCCTATCGCCCCGCCCAGGAGCAACAGGTCAGCCTCGTCCGCCGCCTCGCCAAGAGCGGTGCCACCCATGTCTTCACTGGCGGCGACCGGCAGGATACCGCCGTGATCGCGCGCGACGCGCAGGAGGAAGGCGCAAACCTGACCCTGCTCGGCGGCGATACGTTGAACGCAGCCGACGTCAGCGTGCCGCTCGCCGATGGCGTTCTGGCTCTCACATTGCCCGATGCGGCACAGTCCGCCGAAGGCAAGCCGGTCGCCGAGGCCATGCGTGCGGCCGGCATTGAGCCCGAAGGTTACGTACTGCCGGCATTCGGCGCCATGTCTGTGCTGGAACAGGCCAAGGATCAGGCTGAGAAGGACGAAAAACCGTTGGTGGAAGCCTTGCTCAAAGGACCTTTCCAGACCGTGCTGGGGCCGATTGCTTTCGATGCCGGACATGAGCGCGCCGACAATCCCTTTCGGTTGATGCAGTGGCAGTCCGGTCGCTTCGTGCCCGTTGCGGACGCTGCCGGAGCGCAATGATGCTGCCGGGCCCGCGCAACCTGATCACCGATGTCGCCGGCCTTTCCGTCGGCAACGCCGAAGACCATCGTTTGAAATCCGGCGTCACTGCCATCGTTTGCGATCCGCCGGCAACGGCTGCCGTTCAAGTGCTCGGCGGCGCGCCCGGCACGCGCGAAACGGATTTGCTCGAACCGCACAACACCGTACAGACGGTCGATGCGATCATTCTGTCAGGTGGTTCGGCCTTCGGGCTGGACGCCGCCTCCGGCGCGCAGGCAGCCCTCAAGGAGATGGGGCGGGGATTTGCCGTCGGGCCGCACCGCGTGCCGATCGTACCGTCGGCAATTCTCTTCGACCTGATCAATGGCGGTGAAAAAGATTGGGGCAGGTTTCCGCCCTATCGCGACCTTGGCTATGAGGCCGTGCGCAAGGCCGGCCAGGGCTTTTCGACGGGTTCGGCTGGTGCCGGCACCGGTGCCCTGACCGCGACATTCAAGGGTGGTCTCGGCTCCGCCTCGATCGTGCTGCCGAACGGGATCACCGTCGGCGCGCTCGTTGCCGTCAACGCACTCGGCTCGGCGACCGTCGGCGGCACTCGGCATTTCTGGGCTGCTCCCTTCGAGAAACTCGAAGAATTCGGCGGGCTCGGTCTGCCCCATCCCCTGCCGGCGGATGCATCCGATATCCGCACGAAACTGCGCCCCAACCTGTCGGCAGCCGCCAACACGACGATCGCGGTTATCGCGACCGACGCTGTCTTGACAAAAGCCGAGGCCAAGCGGCTGGCCATCGCTGCACATGACGGTTTCTCCCGGGCATTGTGGCCGGCGCACACGCCGCTTGACGGTGACCTGGTCTTCGCGCTCGCGACCGGTGCAAGCGGCAGGACATTGGAGATCGCGGATTTCATCGACGTCGGCGCTGCTGCGGCGGCGACCATGGCGCGCGCGATCGCCCGCGGTGTTCATGACGCGACACCTGCGGAAAACGATCCGTTGCCGTGCTGGTCTAGCCACCGCTAAAGTGCGATTGCCACCGCACGTGTTGTTTGCGCGGCTGCGGAGTGCTATTGCGCGGGAAACAGCCGGAGCTTGTCATGACCCATCCCATCCGCATTGCACCGTCGATCCTGGCGGCCGATTTCTCGAAGCTCGGACAGGAAGTCCGCGATGTCGTCGATGCCGGCGCGGACTGGATCCATCTCGATGTCATGGACGGCCACTTCGTGCCCAACATCACCTTTGGGCCCGACGTGATCAAGTCGCTGCGCCGCTACACCGAAGCGACCTTCGATTGCCACCTGATGATCTCGCCTGCTGACGGTTTTCTCGAAGCCTTTGCCAAGGCCGGTTGCGATATCCTGACGGTTCATGCCGAAGCCGGACCGCACTTGCACCGCTCGCTGCAGACCGTTCGCTCGCTCGGCAAGAAGGCGGGCGTCTCGCTCAATCCCGCAACGCCGGAGAGCGCCATCGAATATGTGCTCGACACCGTCGACCTGGTGCTGGTGATGACGGTCAACCCCGGTTTCGGCGGCCAGAAGTTCATCGATGCGACGGCGGAGAAGATCCGCCGGATCAAGGCGATGATCGGCGACCGGCCGATCGAGATCGAAGTCGACGGCGGCATTGCACCGGACACGGCTGCGATCGCGGCTGGCGCCGGCGCAAACGTGCTCGTCGCCGGTTCTGCGATCTTCAAGGGCGGTTCGGTCGATGCCTATCGCTCGGCCATCCAGGCGATCCGCGCCCCCGCTGAAAAGGCCCGCTGATGATAACGCGCCTGGCGACGTCGGGCCTGCTTCTTGGGGCGGTTGCACTTGCGGCGTCGCAGGCCTCGGCTGGTGACTACGCAGCCTTCCAGCCAATCGGCTTTTCCTCCGACGGCAATGTCTTTGCGTTCGAGGAATACGGCGTTCAGGACGGTTCGGGTTTTCCCTATTCGACCATCTACGTCATCGATACGCGCAACGATACGTTTCTGCCGGGCGCGCCCGTGCGCGCCGTCGGCCGCGAGGATGGCGCACCGTTGCACCGGACCAGGCACGAGGCCCATCGCCGCGCAGCGCCCCTGATCGATGCCTACCGGCTCGCCGACCAGCCGGGGTTGCTCGTCGCCTACAATCCGATTACCGAGGCCAACGCAACGCCGCTCGCGCTGACATACGACGCCTTTGCAGCTGACGAAGCTTTCCGCGAGACCTACAGCCTCGCACTCGAAGAAAAGAGCTTCGAGCCAGGCGGGTTGTGCAAGGATTTCCTGAAGGAGGTCAAAGGTTTCCGCCTGTCGATGACGATGAAGGCTGGAAAGCCGGCAAGCGACGTGCTTCAGGACGATACGCGCGTCCCGGAAAGCCGGCGTTGCCCGACGGGTTACCGCATCGGCGGCGCGATGACCCATATGAACGACGACGGCACGCAGACCCATGTCGTGATGGTGCTGGTCAAGTCACTCGGGTTCGAGGGTACGACCGACGGACGATGGATTGCGGTTCCGACACGGATCGTAAAATGAATGACACGGGCGCCAGGGCCGAGGCAAAATCAGCCTATGCTTCTGCGGCGGCCCTGAAGCGCTCACGGTTCCTGCGGGCATTGCCGTCGATGACCGAACTTGTCGTCGGCACGCCGGCCTGGGGGCTGCTGATGGTCGCGTCTGCCTGGGTTGCGCTCTGGCTGCGCGAGGGCGCCTTGACCTTCCATCTGGCGGAACTCCTGGTGATGTATGGCCTGGGGGGTATGCTTGCCTGGCCGCTTGCCGTTTTTCTGGCGCGTTTCGCAACGCTTGGCCGTCCTGCCGAGACCCGGTTCGCTGCCTATCTGTTGTGTCTGTCGCTCGGCACGATCGCAGTGACGGCGATGCTGTTTGCGCTCGACTATCGCGTCTTTTACGCGCGCTGGCATGCCGATACAGGTACCCGGACCTGGCTCTACCAGTTCGCGTTCACGTCGCTTGTCGCCTTCTACCAGTTCCTGGTGCTCGGCGTTCGGCTCTATCTTCCCGTCGGCGGCGCCGCACTTCTTGCTGTCAGCCTGTGGCTTGCGGGCTCGCAACGGCGTCAACAACGTTGAGCTTGCCGGGCATCTTTGCTAGAGGCACAGCCATCCTCCACTGATGACGAAAGCTGAGAGCCCATGATCCCCCGTTATTCCCGACCGGAAATGGTGGCCATCTGGTCGCCGGAAACCAAGTTCCGCATCTGGTTCGAGATCGAGGCCCATGCCTGCGATGCGCTGGCCGAAATCGGCGTGATCCCGAAAGATGCCGCAAAGACGATCTGGGAAAAGGGCGGCGCCGCCACGTTCGACGTCGATCGCATCGACGAGATCGAAGCCGTCACCAAGCACGACGTGATCGCGTTCCTGACGCATCTGGCAGAGTTCGTCGGTCCGGACAGCCGTTTCATCCACCAGGGCATGACGTCTTCCGACGTGCTCGACACCTGCTTCAACGTCCAGCTCGTGCGCGCGACCGACCTGCTGCTGGCCGATATGGACAAGCTGCTGGAAGCCCTGAAGCGCCGTGCCTTCGAACACAAGGATACGGTCACGATCGGCCGCTCGCACGGCATCCATGCCGAGCCGACGACCTTCGGCGTCAAGCTGGCACTGGCCTATGCCGAGTTCGATCGCTGCAAGCAGCGCCTGATCGCCGCCCGTGAAGAAATCGCGACCTGCGCCATTTCCGGCGCTGTCGGCACCTTCGCCAATATCGACCCACGCGTCGAGGAACATGTCGCCAAGGCGCTTGGCCTGAAGCCGGAGCCGGTCTCCACCCAGGTTATTCCGCGTGACCGCCATGCGATGTACTTTGCCACCCTCGGCGTCGTCGCCTCGTCGATCGAGCGCCTGGCAACCGAAATCCGCCACCTGCAACGCACCGAAGTCCTGGAAGCGGAAGAGTATTTCTCGCCGGGCCAGAAGGGCTCTTCGGCGATGCCGCACAAGCGCAACCCGGTGCTCACGGAAAACCTGACGGGTCTTGCCCGCATGGTCCGCGCATTCGCCATTCCGGCCATGGAAAACGTGGCCCTCTGGCACGAACGCGATATCTCCCATTCTTCGGTCGAGCGCATGATCGGACCCGATGCGACGGTGACGCTCGACTTTGCGCTGGCTCGCCTGACCAACGTCATCGACAAGCTGCTCGTCTACCCGGACAACATGACGAAGAACATGAACAAGTTCCGCGGTCTCGTTCACTCGCAGCGCGTCCTGCTCGCCCTGACGCAGGCCGGCGTGTCGCGTGAGGATGCCTATCGCCTCGTTCAGCGCAATGCGATGAAGGTCTGGGAACAGGGCAAGGACTTCCTCGAGGAACTGCTTGCCGACGCCGAGGTCCGCGCGGCCCTGTCGGAAGCTGACATCCGTGAAAAGTTCGACCTCGGTTACCACACCAAGCATGTCGACACGATCTTCAGCCGGGTGTTTGGCTGAGACATGCCGCGCAAAGCTGCGCTGCGGCTTTGCGACAACGACAGACGCATGACAGAAGAGCCGGGCGCCAAAGCCGCCCGGTTGGTGCAGAACGAAGCACGTTTCTGTTGTACTCCGTGATTGTGCCCGCATTTGATGCAGTTCGCTCGAATGCGGGCATTTTTGTTAGCAAGGAATTCAATCTTTGCGTGAGATGATCGAGGCTGATCAATCCAGATCGAGGTTTGACATGCCCTACAAGGACAGTGTTCAGCGCACGGCAGTGCGCACGCAGACGAAGATTACCGGGACAGTCACCGTCAAGACTGGCGCGAGCAACGGCATCGTCACGGATCTTTCCGCCGAAGGGATCTGCTTTCAGCTCTATTTCGACATCAATGCACGAACCGGACAGGAAGTGACGATCCGCAGCGAAGAACTCGGATTCCTGACCGGAATGGTGCGCTGGTATCGCGGCGACAAGATCGGCATCAAGCTCAATCTCTCGTCGAACACCGCCGCCCAGATTTCCTCCTACTACAAGCATTTCAAGTAGGTCGAGCGATCCTTGCGCGAGAAAGGGCCAGCCTTCCTTGGGCTGGCCCTTTGTCGTTAACGCGCCCGGCTGCGAACTTGCGGCTCGACCATCTTGCGATACATGTGCCACGTCGCATGACCGAGGATCGGCATGATCACTGCGAGGCCGACAAAGACCGGGATTGAGCCGATCAGGAGGCCAGCCGCAACGATCAGGCCCCAGAAGGCAACCGGGATGGGGTTGACGAGGGTTGCACGGATCGAAGTCTCGACGGCAGCCACGGCGCCGACGTCGCGATCGATCAGCATCGGGAACGACACGACGCTGATCGACAGCACGATGACGGCAAAGACGAACCCGACGGCGTTGCCGACCAGGATCAGATTCCAGCCCTGTTCGGTGCTGACGATGCCGTTCCAGAAGGCTGCGAGCGATGCCGGCGGTTCGGCACCGAAGATCCTGACATAGAGCGCTTGTGCGACCAGCAGCCAGGCGATGAAGATGACAAAAAGCATCGCCGCGACGGCGATGATGGATGGCAGCGCCGGAGAACGATGCAGACGCAAAGCATGAGGCCAGGACGTGTCCATGCCGAGTTCGCGCCGCCTGCTGATTTCATAGAGCCCGATCGCGGCGACCGGCCCGATGAGGGCAAAGCCCGACGCAAGCGGATAGAGCAGCGGCAGCATGTTAGCACCCGCGCTCCATGTCATGAGCACGGCGCCGGCGATGGGGTAGATCAAGCAGAGAAAAACATAGTGAGACGGCTTTTCGCGAAAGTCGTTGAACCCGAGGCGCAACGCGTCCATCACGTCCGCCACGCCGATCTTTCTTATTCCGGGATGGGCGACGTTGGCGTCCGCTCCCGACAGAACATGGAATGTTGTCATGGCTCACACTCCTCAACCACCACAGGGCGGCCACGGACCAGCGACAACGGCAAAACTCGAGCCGCATCGACCGCGACCTGCATTGTCGATTATACATAAAATGCAGCCTCTGTCGCCTACGCCTTGACTTCGACGATTTTCGACGCCACATCGCGGCCATTATGAAACTTTCCGACGCCCATATCCTGATCGTTCCCGGTTACACCAACTCCGGCCCTGACCATTGGCAGTCCCGCTGGGAGCGAAAAATGTCCACCGCACGCCGCGTCGAGCAGGCCGGGTGGGCAAAGCCCGTGCGCGAGGATTGGGTGGCGCGCATGGTCGAAGAGGTCAATGCCGCCGAGAAGCCGGTGGTCATCGTCGCCCATTCGCTCGGCGTCGCCACTGCGGTTCACGCCCTGCCCCACATCGAGAAAAAGATCGCCGGCGCCTTCCTGGTGGCTCCGCCTGACGTGGCGAATGCCGGGATCCGGCCGAAGCACCTGATGACCTTCGGCCCCTACCCGCGCGATCCGTTGCCGTTCCCGTCGCTGATGGTCGCAAGTCGCAACGATCCGTTCGGTTCCTATGAGCATGCGGACGATATCGCCAAGTCCTGGGGTTCGCTGTTGGTCGATGCCGGAGAATCCGGCCATCTCAATACCGAGTCAGGCCACGGTCCCTGGCCGGAAGGCACGATGGTCTTTGCGCAGTTCCTCAGCCGTCTTCAGCCCTGACCCTTACTGCGAATAAGACGACTCGGCATTAATCCGAAGTTCATGGTCCGCGATCATGATCTGCCGGCAACAATGCTGGATCGTGGGACACGTGACCGGACCGAAAGATCCCATCAAGGGCGAACGCCGCGTGCCGGCGAAGCCGAAAATTGTGACACAGTCGGCGCTGGACCAGCTGCCGATGGCGGTACTAGTCGTCGACGAAAAAGGGGAAATCGTTTCCGCGACCCCCTATCTCCGTGACATTCTGCGCCTGCCGCTCTCAGAGTTGCTCAACCGGCATGTGCATGACATCGTTCATGCCGACGACCATCACCTGTTGGCATCAGCGGCGATGTCGCAAGCTTCTGGGTCCGCCCAGACAATCCGCTTGCATGGCGCAGACGACACCGTTTCGGTGGTCTGCACGTCTTCTGCGGTTGCAAACAACCGTTTGCTGCTGATGCTCCCGGTCGACCACCTGATCGGCGAGATTGCCGGGCTTCGAAACGACGAGACGCGGTGGAAATATGCGCTGGATAGTGCGCTCGAAGGCGTCTGGGACCACGATTTTTCGACCGGAAACCTCTTCTATTCCGCGACATGGAAGCGACTTCGCGGCATGGCGGAAGATGCCGTCGTCGACGGCTCGCTCGATATGTGGATCGAGAACGTGCATCCGGACGACCGAGCCCACGTCCTTGCGTCGATCGAGCGACAGGACACCGGGCAGGTTACCTACAACACCTTCCAGTACCGCGAACGCCATGCGGACGGTCACTGGGTGTGGATCGAAAGCCGAGGTGCGTCCGTCGCATACGGGCCTGACGGCAAGCCCAGTCGCATCATCGGCACCGATACGGATATTACCCCTCGAAAGGAGGC
Source organism: Ensifer sp. GW823-FHT05D09 (assembly GCF_058795755.1). NCBI lineage: Bacteria > Pseudomonadati > Pseudomonadota > Alphaproteobacteria > Hyphomicrobiales > Rhizobiaceae > Ensifer > Ensifer sp. GW823-FHT05D09. The sequence goes on from NZ_JBXAIA010000002.1 coordinate 498,563, forward strand.
CGAAGCGCGGCTCGAGGAAATCTCGCGGCGCCTGCGGCTTGCACTCGACGTCTCGAAAATCGGCGTGTTCGACCACAATCTCGAAACCCAGGAGACCATCTGGGATGAACGTATCCTGGCCATCTACGGCCTCAATCCTGATGACGGCGCACCGAGCGGCCGCAGCTGGGAGGATATGCTGCATCCCGACGACCGCGATATGGCGATCGCCCGCGTCAACGACGGGGTCGCGGCGGGGGCGCCCTTCACCAATGCGTTCCGCATCATCCTGGCGAATGGTGAAATCCGGCACATCCGTGCCAACACGGCATTTTACGTCGACCGTGACGGCACCCGCAAACTGATCGGGGCCAATTGGGATGTGACCGAAGACATCGCGCTGCAGGAGGAACTGCGCAAGGCCAAGGCGGCAACCGAGGCCCGCAACCGCGAGCTAGAGGAAGCGCGCATCCGCATCGAATACAACGCACTGCACGATTACCTGACGGATCTGCCGAACCGGCGTTATCTCGACCAGATTCTGGCTGACGACCCGACGCTCAACGCCATCCTTCATCTCGACCTCGATCGTTTCAAGCAGATCAACGACACGCTGGGGCATCAGGCCGGCGACGCGATGTTGACCCATGCGGCCGCGATCCTGCGGTCTCATGCAGACCAGGACGATTTCATCGCCCGCATCGGCGGCGACGAATTCGTCATTCTTTGCCGGCGCGGCCGCAGCCTCGACGAACTCGGCGATCTCGCTGCCCGCATCGTACACGCCTTCCGGCGACCCATCCCCTATGACGGCCAGCTTTGCCGGCTTGGCGCCAGCATCGGCATCGCGTGGAGGGGCGAGAGCGACACGGATCCCAAACAATTGCTGATGAATGCCGATATCGCGCTTTATCGAGCCAAGAGCCTCGGGCGCGATCGATTCGAGGCATTTTCCGAGCAGATCCAGAACCAGATCCTCAGCGCCAAGCGAACCGGCGACGATATCCGCCAGGCAATCGAGGAAGGGCAGTTCGTGCCCTACTACCAGCCGCAATTCGACGCCCGCTCACTGGAGCTTACCGGCGTCGAGACGCTGGTGCGATGGGACCATCCAGAGCGCGGCATCCTCGCTCCGATCCATTTCCTGAAGGTGGCCGAAGAGATCAACGCCCTGCCCGCGATCGACAAGAACATCGTCGAGATGGCCTATGCCGATTTTGAAGCCTGGCGCCGCGCCGGTCTGGTGGTGCCGAAGATTTCGGTCAACGTCTCCTCGCGGCGGCTGCGTGACCAGAGCCTGATCTCCGACCTTCGCGCCATGCGCATTCCGCCCGGCGTCATGTCGTTCGAACTGCTGGAATCCATCTTCCTCGACGATCTCGAAGACGAGATTGCCGAGACGATCGCCGCGTTGAACGCACTCGGCATCGAGGTCGAGATCGACGACTTCGGCACCGGCCACGCCTCGATCATCGGCCTGCTCAACCTCAACCCGGCCCGTCTGAAAATCGACCGGGCGCTGGTGGGACCGATCACCGAAGGCGCCAAACAAGCCAAACTCGTCCGTGCCATCATCGACATCGGCCATTCGCTCAACATCAAGGTGGTGGCGGAGGGGGTCGAGACCTGGGACCATGCGGCGATACTGAGGGATCTCGGCTGCGACATTCTGCAGGGCTACGCGCTGGCAAAGCCGATGAGCCGTCAGGATTTCGAAGATCGTCTCAAAAGCGGCTGGAAACCCTCGCCGCAGGGCGATGCGACGGCGCAGAAGCGGCCGCGCATGAGGGCCGCAAAATAAAAAGCCGCCCGGCCTTTCGGCGGAGCGGCGATGTCAGGGGCTTTTGTCTGCCCGAAATTACTTGTTCTGGATCTGCTCGATCGCTTCGCCCAGAAGCTCGAGCATGCGCACGCGGATCTGCTCCTCGGTCTGCGCCACGCCGGCTGCGTCGAAGTCTGCCTTGATCTTGCGCACGACGTCCTCGTGGCCGGCTTCCTCGAAATCAGCGGCGACGACTTCCTTGGCGTAGGCTTCCGCATCGGACTTACCGAGCAATCCGGCAGCCCAGAGGCCGAGCAGCTTGTTGCGGCGTGCTTCCGACTTGAATCTCAGTTCCTCGTCCAGCGCAAACTTCGCTTCGAAGGCCTTTTCGCGATCCTGCATACCAGTCATCAATTGATCTCCCGTGAGAATTTCATGCCGTAAAGAGTTATGGCCATAAACCAAAACAGTGGTCAAAGTGCAATGCGAAGTTTTCTTGTTTGGCGACTTTCGTGGTACCGTAAGTGTGTCGCGGATAAGCGCGCAGCGGTTTTGAGATAACCGCATGCGACAAAGCAAGGATCTAGGGCGCGAGGAGCGAATCTGGAAGGTCGTGACACGCTTTAGGTAAATCAGGGGATCGGAAGATGCACCGATTGTTAAATCTGTTCATTTCAGCTATGGACCCCCGGAGAAGACTCCACTAGCGCGACCCAAGAGCGCCAACAACCACAGAGACAACATCCATGAATCGTCGCCGCCGTATCTACGAGGGCAAGGCAAAGATCCTTTATGAGGGTCCCGAGCCGGGCACGCTGATCCAGTTTTTCAAGGACGACGCGACCGCCTTCAATAAGAAAAAGCATGACGTCATCGACGGCAAGGGTGTGCTGAACAACCGGATTTCCGAGTATATCTTCACGCATCTGAACCGTATCGGCATTCCGACGCACTTCATCCGCCGTCTCAACATGCGCGAGCAGTTGATCAAGGAAGTCGAGATCATCCCGCTTGAGATCGTTGTGCGCAATGTTGCTGCCGGATCGTTGGCTAAGCGTCTCGGTATCGAGGAAGGCACCGTCCTTCCCCGCTCGATCATCGAGTTCTATTACAAGGCCGATGCGCTCGACGACCCGATGGTCTCCGAAGAACACATCACCGCATTCGGCTGGGCAAGCCCGCAGGAACTCGATGACGTCATGGCGCTGGCCATCCGCATCAACGACTTCCTGACCGGCCTGTTCCTCGGCGTCGGCATCCAGCTCGTCGATTTCAAGATCGAGTGTGGCCGGCTGTTCGAAGGCGACATGATGCGCATCATCCTGGCGGATGAAATCTCGCCGGACAGCTGCCGTCTGTGGGACATCGAGACCAAGGAAAAGCTCGACAAGGACCGCTTCCGCCGCGATCTGGGTGGTCTTGTTGAAGCCTACCAGGAAGTGGCCCGCCGTCTCGGCATCATGAACGAGAACGAGCCTGTGCGTGGCACCGGCCCGGTTCTGGTCAAGTAATTCTGATCAAGTTAGTTCGGGGAAATCGAAAGTGATCAAGGCACGTGTAACCGTGACGCTGAAGAATGGCGTTCTCGATCCGCAGGGCAAGGCAATCGAAGGCGCACTCGGCGCGCTCGGCTTCGACGGCATCGGCCAGGTCCGCCAGGGCAAGGTGTTCGATCTGCAGATCGAGACCGCCGACAAGGCCAAGGCCGAAGCCGACCTCAAGGCGATGTGCGAAAAGCTGCTCGCCAACACGGTGATCGAAAACTACAGCATCTCTTTCGCCTAACGGTGGAGAACGCTGCGGATCGCTCAATGTGTGGCTTGGTTGATCTCTGAGTTTTGAGCGGGCCGTCGTGGGCCGCTCAAGTAGATCGGGCCAAGCCCCATTGATGGGAATGTTGCCTCCGCGGCTCGATAGTTTCGAAGTAGCAGGATGCGTATTGCATCGTATATCGGCCCAATCGCGTAGAATTGCGCTTTGGCCGCATCGGAAACCGCCTCGAATTGCATGAGCTTCAAGAGGCGCAGGCAGGGTTTGAACCGCACCATGAAGTCAGCCGTCGTCCAGCTTCCAGGCCTCAACCGCGATCGTGACATGATCGCTGCCCTCACCAAAATCTCCGGCAAGGCGCCCGTGACCGTCTGGCAGACGGAAACGGAACTTCCCGATGTCGACCTGATCGTCATCCCAGGCGGCTTCTCCTACGGTGATTATCTGCGCTGCGGCGCGATTGCCGCGCGCATGCCGGTCATGCAGGCGATCAAGGCCAAGGCCGAACAGGGCGTCAAGGTTCTCGGCGTTTGCAACGGCTTCCAGATCCTGGTCGAGGCCGGTCTGCTGCCGGGCGCACTGATGCGCAATGCCTCGCTCAAGTTCGTCTGCCGCGAGGTCAAGCTCGAAGTCGTCAACGCCGATACCGATTTCACCCGCGCCTATGCAAAGGGTCAGATCATCCGCAGCCCGGTCGCCCACCACGACGGCAACTATTTTGCCGACGCCGAGACGCTGAAGTCGATCGAAGGCAACGGCCAGGTCGTCTTCCGCTACGCGGAAGGCACCAATCCGAACGGCTCGATGGGCGATATCGCTGGTGTTATGAACACGTCGGGCAACGTTCTCGGCATGATGCCGCACCCGGAGAACCTGATCGAGGCGGCCCATGGCGGCTCCGACGGTCGCGGTATCTTCGCTTCGGCTCTCGAAGTAATCGCAGCTTAACCCTGCCGCTGATAGAAGGCATCCGACCATCCCCTTAACGCAAGCGAGACCGTCGATGCCTTCACTCTTCACCGGACGCCTGATCGGCCCTGCTTGCGCGGCTTTCGCCGCAGCGTTTTTGGCGTCTTGCCAGTCGCCGCGCCCGCCGGCGCCGACCGCAAACTCGGCAGCGCTGCCGACGATGGAACGCGTCGCACTCGGCGCCAACAGCTGCTGGTTCAAGTCGGGCGATGCGGCCTTCAAGAACTACCGGCTCGCGCCTGAACTCAACTCGTTCTCGGGCCGTCCCCGCATCCTGATCGTGCCGCGCAAGTCACCCGAAGCTCGGCCCTTGGCCGTTGTTCAGGCGGAAGGTCAGCCAGCGCGGCTGCAGGCATTCGGGCCTCTCATGAGTGAACCTGTCGGCACGCGCATGAGCGCGGATATCCGCCGTTGGGCCGCCGGCGGCCAGGGCTGCAAGTAATCAGAGTACTGATACAACGGGCGCTGCAGGTTTGACACCTGCGGCGCCCGTTTGTTTGCGTGCTTAGATTGCCGAGAGTCTGCCGCGGATCATCTCGGAAAAAGCCCTACCGCCAGAACGGCACCGACGATTCCCGCCGTGCATCCCTCTCGTTGACACCGATATCGCTGAGTTGCCAGTCGCTCATCTCTTCAAGAGCGATGCGGCTGCGCCTTTTGGCGGCGAGAAGGCAATAGAGCCGCCAGAGGTGCTGAAGCGTGTTCTTTGCACGCCCAGAGAATTCGACGTCAAATCCGGCCCTGCGGCGCGCGCGCGGGGCCTTGTCTACGGTTGACGAGCAAATTGTATCAATTGCACTCATTGTACGTTCCAATGCATCGATTGACATCATTGCATTGGTGATAATTGACATAAATCGCGGTGTAATCTAGATAATTGTCACTATGACAAATTGGCTCCCGGACATTCAGCAGGGTCATGGTCCGCTTTATGCGCGGATCGCCGACCAGATCGAACAGGCAATCGGCGACGGCGCCCTGCCCGTTGGCGCAAAATTGCCGCCGCAGCGCAACCTCGCCTATGACATTGGTGTCACCATTGGCACCATCGGACGCGCCTACAATATGGTGCGTGAACGTGGGCTCGTCAGCGGTGAGGTCGGGCGCGGAACCTATGTGCTCGATCACCAGGAGAGCCGCCCGCCGGAGCAGGCCGACCCGCTGACCACGTCCTTGGCCGGCACTCGGCCGCTGATTGCGCCCGCCGGCAAGTTGCGCTTTGACAGCACCGCAGCGCCGGATATCGGCCAGGGCTTTGTCCTCAGCGAACTCTTGAGCGAAATCAGCCGCGATCACCACGCAGACATAGCCAGCTACGCCCGCAACTTCCCGGATCACTGGTTCGAGGCTGGGTGCCAATGGCTGGCGCGCGGCGGCTTTCGCCCCTCGCCGGAAACGATTGTCCCGACATTGGGCGCGCACGCCGCTGTCATTGCGGTGATTGCGGCGGTCACCTCGCCCGGTGACCGCATTGCCTTCGAGACCTTGACCTATTCCCAGGTCAGCCGCAGCGCCGGCCTGATCGGGCGGCGCACGACGCTGATGGAATCGGATGAGTTCGGCTTGATCCCAGAGGATTTCGAGCGGGTCTGCGCACAGCAGCATCCCAAGCTCGCCTTCCTGATGCCCAGTGCCCAGAACCCGACGGTGGCCGTCATGCCGCTTGCCCGGCGGCAGGCCATTGCCGACATCGCCCGCAAGTATGGCGTCTGGCTGGTCGAGGACGATCTTTATGGGGCCATGACCGGCGATCCAACGCCGCCCTTGGCTGAGTTGGCGCCGGAGCGGACGTTCCTTGTCGGTGGTCTCTCGAAATCAGTTGCCGCCGGTGTTCGCGGCGGCTGGGTTGCCTGTCCGCCGCATTTCAGCCAGCGCATCCGCATCGCGCACAAGATGGTCAGCGGTGGGCTGCCGTTCATCCTGGCGGAGCTTTGCGCCCGCCTCGTCCTTTCCGGTTCGGCTAACATTCTGCGCGCCAAGGGCATCGAAGAGATAAGAGCGCGCGAGGCGATCGCCCGCGAGGTGTTCGATGGCATCGACTTCAGCTCGCACCCGAGCGTTCCCTTCCTCTGGATGAAGCTGCCGGAACCGTGGCTCTCCGGCACGTTCAAGCAGGCGGCCCTGCAGGAAGGCGTGCTCGTCGACGACGAGGACGAGTTCAAGGCCGGTCGCGCGGATCGCGTCTTTCACCGCATCCGTATCGGCTTCTCCTCTCCTGCCGATCGCGCCGAAGTGCGCCGCGGCTTCCAGACATTGAGGCGTCTGCTCGACAGCGGGCGGGCGGGCTACGATAGTTTCGAGTGATAACCCGATCCACTGGGTGACTTTCGCGCAAGGCTGAGCATCATTTGTTTTAGCAGTTTTGCGTAGATCGATTCGCTTCGGGAACTCGGCATGCCATCATTGCTTTTGGGCTCATCGCTCTGCCTCACGACATCGTCGCTCTTTCTCGTCGGTCTGTTATCGCCAGCTCCGGCCATTGCCGGCGACGGCATCTTCGATGAGATGCGCTTCGCAGCGACCGCCTCGATCAGCAACGGCGACAAGCGCGAAGACGGGGTCTTTCCCTCTATCACCGTCTTCCTTGATCCGCTCGACGCGGACGGTGCCAAGGATCTTGGCGAAAAGCTGTTGCGACCCCGCATCCATGCGGGGGCTGCCGTCGCAACGTCCTCCGAAGGAGCCAACCAAGTCTATGGCGGTCTGAGCTGGACCTTCGATGTGACGAAGCGCTTCTTCGTCGAGCTTGGCGCTGGCGGAACCGTGCATGACGGCAATCTCAAAGCCGACGGCACATCCGGACCGAAGCTCGGCTGCCGCCTGCTCTTTCGCGAATATGCTGCGGCCGGCGTCAGATTCGACGATCATTGGAACCTGTCGGCGACGGTGGAGCATGCCTCGCACGCCGAACTTTGTGATGGTCCCAACGACGGCTTGACCCGGGCCGGCCTCGCGCTCGGCTACACGTTCTGACGGGTAAGCGCCGGCGAGGCGCATGGGCGCCTCGAAAAACGCCGCAACCGCTGTTGATCGGCCGTATTTTTCTGTCGCGCCGCGCCGCAGCATACGCTAAAGAAGCCGCAAAGCGCCCCCTGTGTCTGTTGCGGTTCGCACGCGCCATATCCCGTGGAAGGATTGCGCGCCGCCCGAAGGATTTGACGGTCGACGATGACGATTTCCAACACCCGCCCCATCACCCCGGAACTCATCGCCTCGCACGGGCTCAAGCCCGACGAATACGAGCGCATTCTCGGCCTGATCGGTCGCGAGCCGACCTTCACCGAGCTCGGCATCTTCTCCGCGATGTGGAACGAGCACTGCTCCTACAAGTCTTCGAAGAAATGGCTGCGCACGCTGCCGACCAAGGGCCCGCGCGTCATCCAGGGGCCGGGTGAAAATGCCGGCGTCGTCGACATCGATGACGGCGACTGCGTCGTCTTCAAGATGGAGAGCCACAACCACCCGTCCTACATCGAGCCTTACCAGGGGGCCGCGACCGGCGTCGGCGGCATCCTGCGCGACGTCTTCACCATGGGCGCCCGCCCGGTCGCAGCGATGAACGCCCTGCGCTTCGGCGCGCCGGACCATCCGAAGACCCGCCACCTCGTTTCCGGCGTCGTTGCCGGCGTCGGCGGCTACGGCAATTCCTTCGGTGTTCCGACTGTTGGTGGCGAAGTCGAGTTCGACGCGCGCTACAACGGCAACATCCTCGTCAACGCCTTTGCCGCCGGCCTCGCCAAGAGCGATGCGATCTTCTACTCCAAGGCCGAAGGTGTGGGCCTGCCCGTCGTCTACCTTGGTGCCAAGACCGGCCGCGACGGCGTCGGCGGCGCGACCATGGCATCGGCCGAGTTCGACGAATCAATCGAGGAAAAGCGCCCGACCGTGCAGGTTGGCGACCCCTTCACCGAAAAGTGCCTGCTGGAAGCCTGCCTCGAGCTGATGCAGACCGGCGCCGTCATCGCCATCCAGGACATGGGTGCCGCCGGCCTTACCTGCTCGGCCGTCGAAATGGGCGCCAAGGGCGACCTCGGCATCGAGCTCAACCTCGACACCGTGCCGGTGCGCGAAGAGCGCATGACGGCCTACGAGATGATGCTGTCCGAGAGCCAGGAGCGCATGCTCATGGTGCTGGAGCCGGCAAAGGAAGAAGTCGCCAAGGCGATCTTCGTCAAGTGGGGCCTCGACTTCGCCATCGTCGGCAAGACCACCGACGACCTGCGCTTCCGCATCCTGCATCAGGGTGAAGAGGTCGCGAACCTGCCGATCAAGGAATTGGGCGACGAGGCGCCGGAATACGACCGTCCCTGGACGCCGGCCAAGGTGCCGACGGCCCTTGCGACCAACGATATTCCGCAGACCGATGTTGCCGACGCGCTGGTGCAACTGGTCGGTTCGGCCAACAATTCTTCGCGCCGCTGGGTCTACGAGCAGTACGATACGCTGATCCAGGGCAACTCGCTGCAGCTGCCGGGGGGTGACGCTGGCGTCGTGCGCGTCGAGGGCCACCAGACGAAGGCGCTCGCCTTCTCCTCCGACGTGACGCCGCGTTACGTCGAGGCGGATCCGTTCGAAGGTGGCAAGCAGGCGGTTGCTGAATGCTGGCGCAACCTGACGGCAACCGGCGCGCTGCCGCTGGCGGCCACCGACAACCTCAACTTCGGCAACCCGGAGCGCCCAGAGATCATGAGCCAGCTGGTTCATGCCATCAAAGGCATCGGCGAAGCCTGCACGGCGCTCGATTTCCCGATCGTTTCCGGCAACGTGTCGCTCTATAACGAAACCAACGGCCAGGGTATCCTGCCGACCCCGACGATTGGCGGCGTTGGCTTGATCAAGGATTGGTCGAAGATGGCGCGCATCCGTTTTGCCGCTGCCGGCGAAACGATCCTGCTTGCCGGTGCGCCCGAGGGCCTCGGTTCGCATATCGCCCAGTCGGTCTATATGCGCGACGTCCATGGCCGTACCGACGGTCCGGCGCCGCATGTCGATCTGGCGCACGAGCGCAAGGTGGGTGACTTCGTCCGCAGCCTGATCGTCGACGGTTTGGTGACATCGGTTCACGACTGCTCGTCCGGCGGTCTGGCCCTCGCCGTTGCCGAAATGGCGATGGCGTCCGATATCGGCGCAACGGTCGATGCGGTCGAAGGTCATGATCCGATTGCTGTTTTCTACGGCGAAGACCAGGGCCGCTACGTGCTGACGGTCGCCGACGCCAACGTCGCCGCCGTTCGGGCCCGCGCGGAAAAGGCCGGCGTTGCTCTTCCCGAAATTGGCAAGACAGGCGGTGATGCCGTCAAGCTCGGCGCTGCTCGCGCCGTGGCAATTCAGCAATTGCGCTCCGCCCATGAATCGTGGTTCCCTGACTTCATGGACGGCTCCAGCAACGCTGCTGCCGCCGCAGAATAATAAAGGGAGTAGGCGTATCATGCCCATGGCACCAGGCGACATCGAAGACATGATCAAGGCAGGAATTCCCGGCGCCAAGGTCACGATCCGCGATCTGGCCGGTGACGGCGACCACTATGCCGCCGAAGTCGTGGCCGAAGCGTTTCGCGGCAAGACCCGCGTGCAGCAGCACCAGATGGTCTATAACGCGCTGAAGGGCAACATGGGCGGTGTTCTGCACGCGCTCGCCCTTCAGACCAGCGCGCCGGAGTAAGTTTGAGATGGCCGACCTGATCAAGGAACTGGTCAGTGGCGTCGTCGACAGCGCGCTGAAGGAAATCCTGAAGAAGACCGGCGTCAAGCGGACCGCGACGAAGCGGACCAAGCGCCGGACGCGCAAGGCTGCGTCGGGCGGCATTCTCGGCGATATCCTGGAGGCCGCCATCGGCAAGCCGGCCAAGAAGCAGGTGAGCCGGCGGCGGACCGCCAGCGCACGCAGCAAGACACGCAGACGCTCGGCCTGATGAGTTGTATTAAAACCACATCTTGAGGCCCATCAATATTTGTTGCACTTGGGTGGTGAAAATCACCGATATGCATGCTATCTAAGGCCAAACGGATATCCGGTCCTTGAAACCGGCGCAGGAAGGATGAAAAGATGAGCGGAATTCACGAATTCATCGCGAACGAAGTCAAGACCAACGATGTGGTGCTCTTCATGAAGGGCACGCCGCAGTTCCCCCAGTGTGGCTTCTCCGGTCAGGTGGTTCAGATTCTCGATTACATCGGCGTCGACTACAAGGGCATCAATGTCCTTGCCGACGCGGATCTGCGCCAGGGCATCAAGGATTACTCGAGCTGGCCGACCATCCCGCAGCTTTATGTGAAGGGTGAATTCCTCGGCGGTTGCGACATTGTCCGCGAAATGTTCCAGGCTGGCGAACTCCAGTCGCACCTGCAGGAACAGGGAATTTCGGTCAAGGGTGCTGCCGCCTAAGTCAGGCCGCCAACTCCGATCTTGTCGGAAAAGGCGGGCGACCGCCTTTTTTGATTCCGGAAATAGATCCGGATCATCTAATTTTCGTTGTTCTTTTCTAGGTGGAACGCACTCTCGTTCTGTCATGAAGCGGTCGCGATAACTCGGCATAAGCAGCTTGAAAGGGCGTTTGCCCGCCCCACGCTCCGGCTTGGCCCGGCTGCCGTCGTCGAAAGTCCCTTTCGCTTCACATCGGATGCCGCTTGCACCGCTTTGCCGGACCAGGCCCGTCCCCTCAAACGACACTCGACATGCCGACCGGCATTTTGCCAGCCGACGTCGCCTCTTTCCGGAACAAACTCCGGTCTTGACCTATTTCGGTTGCGCCCGGCGCGCCGCAAGGATTTTGCCTATGACGAGCACGACAGACGAAGCGGCCGCTCCCGGCCTCAGCAAATTTCAGTTCATCGCGCTGATGGCGATGTTGATGGCCGTCAATGCGATCTCGATCGACATCATGCTACCGGGCCTGCAGCAGATCGGCGCCAGCCTCGGCGTGACCGACGAAAACCATCGGCAGTATGTCATCACCGCCTATCTCATCGGCATGGGCGTGGCACAGCTGTTCTTCGGCCCGTTGTCGGATCGCTTCGGCCGCAAGGCACCGCTGCTTGCCGGCCTCGGCATCTATGGTCTCTGCGCGGTCGCCATCGCCATCGTGCCGACCTTCAGCGCCCTGCTTGCTCTTCGCTTCGTCCAGGGCATCGGCGCAGCTGCCACCCGCGTCATCACAGTTTCGATCGTTCGCGACGTCTATGGTGGTCGGCGCATGGCCGAGGTGATGTCGCTGATCATGATGGTGTTCATGATCGTGCCGGTCGTCGCACCGAGCATCGGGCAGTTGATCATGATCTTTGCCGAGTGGCACATGATCTTCGTCGTCATCGCGGTCTTTGCCTTTACGATGGCCACGCTCGTCGTGTTCCGGCTTCAGGAAACGCTGAACCCGGATCATCGCCGCGCGTTCACGCCGTCCGTCATCGTTAGCGGCTTCAAGATTGTGCTGACCAACCGGCTGTCGCTGTTCTATACGTTGGCGACATCGGTCATCCTTGGTGCTCTCTTCGGCTTCATCAACTCGGCGCAGCAGATCTTTGTCGGGGTCTATGGGCTTGGATTGTGGTTTCCGGTCGTATTTGCGGCATTTGCCGGCATGATGGCGGTGGCGTCCTTCACCAACTCGCAGCTCGTGCGGCGTTTCGGCATGCGGGCGCTGTCGCACTCCGCTCTGCTCGGATTCATGTTCGCGAGCTTCCTCTGGATGGCGGCGTCGCTCTATGGGCCGGTGCCCTTCCCGCTCTTCGTGGTCCTCTATGGTGCTGCGATGTTCCAATTCGGGTTGATCGCGTCGAACTTCAACGCGATGGCGATGGAGCCGCTCGGCCATGTCGCCGGCACGGCCTCCTCGGTGCTTGGCTTTACGCAGACCATTGGCGGCGGCGTCATCGGCGCCTTCATCGGGCAGGCCTTTGACGGAACGACGACACCGCTGGCGACCGGCTATTTCACCGTCGCGGCGATCGCTGTCGTCTTCGTTCTGATCGCCGAACGCGGAAAGCTGTTCAAGGCACACAATCCGGCAGGCTAATCTGAGCCCGCCAGCAGTTACTCCTCCCAGATCCGCTCTTTACGGGTACGCACAATGACCACGATCACCACTCAATCAGACCATGTCGACGGGGTTTCAGGCGCCGCGCGCCTGAACATGGGCCTCCTCGAATTCATCATCACCATCGCCGTCATGACAGCGAGCGTGGCCATCGCCATCGACAGCATGCTGCCGGCATTGCCGAGCATCGGCCAGTCGTTGAACGTCGCCAACTCCAACGACACCCAGCTTGTCATCGGCGTCTTCTTCCTCGGCTTCGGTCTTTCGCAGATTTTCTTCGGTAGCCTTTCCGACACGTTCGGACGGCGCGCCGTGCTGCTCGGCGGCCTTGCTTTCTTCACCGTGTCGATGTTTGCAGCCGCCCTCACCCAGAGCTTCGAAATGCTGCTCGTCCTGCGCTTCGTCCAGGGTATCGGGGCAGCTGCCGTGCGGATCACCACCATGGCGATCGTGCGCGACTGCTTCGGCGGCCGCGAGATGGCGCGGGTGATGTCCTACGTCATGATCGTCTTCATGGTCGTTCCGATCGTCGCGCCGTCGATCGGCCAATTGGTCATTCTCTATGCCAACTGGCATTGGATCTTCATCCTAATCGGCATCATCGGCGCCATCCTCTTCGTTTGGGCGCTGACCCGCATGAAGGAATCGCTGCCGAAGGAAGAGCGCCTGCCGCTGTCCGTCAAGTCGGTCGCATCCGGCTTCAAGACGGTGCTGACCAACCGCATCACCTGCGGCTACATGATCGGCATGACGATGTTCACCGCCGTCATCTGCGCCTACATCGTTACCGTCCAGCAGATCTTCGGCGAGGTCTATGGCCTCGGCGAGTGGCTGCCGATCGCCTTTGCCGGCACCGCCGGCGGCATTGCCGTTGCCAACTTCGCCAACGGCTTTTTCGTGCGCAGCTTCGGTATGCGCCGCATCTCGCACGTGTCGATGATCCTGTTCACGCTGATTTCCATCGTCGGCTTTGCGATGGCACTTTCGGGCACGCCGGCCTTCGTCGTCAGCTATCTGATGTTCTCGGTGCTGTTGATGTTTTTCGCCGTCATCGCCACCAACTTCACGGCGATCAGCCTGGAGCCGATGGGACACCTCGCCGGCACCGCGACGGCGATCACCGGCTTCGTCTCGACGACAGGCGGCGCCCTGATCGGCGGTCTCGTCGGTCAGCTGTTCAACGGCACGCTGCAGCCGCTGCTTGGAGGCTTTGCCCTCTTCGGCATCGTGACGATCCTGGCAACCCTTTGGGCCGAGAAGGGCAAGCTCTTCACCCACCCCGGCGACAAGGACGTCTCGCTCGACCATGGCGGCGGCCATATGTGATTATCTCCTGCCAACAAAAAGCCCGCCTGGAGCGATCCAGGCGGGCTCTTTTCATTGCATGATCTCGTCCTGTCAGACGGTGAAAACTTCGCGACGCAGCGTTTCCCAGCTGTCCTTGTCGGTGGCGAGCAGCAGGCCACCATTGAGATGGGCAGGCAGGTAGGGCGAACCGTCGAAGCGCGCGGCATAGGCGCCCGCTTCCTGCGCGATCAGCGTACCGGCCAGATGATCCCAGGGCATCAGCTTCTGGTACATCAGGAAGTGGATGTGGCCGCCGGCAAGGATGCGGTATTCGTGTGCAGCACACCGGTAGCTCGTAGCAATTCGCACCTTCGCCATGTTGGCCATGACTTCGCGCCGGGCCTCTTGCTTGTAGAAGCCCGTCGAGGCGCCGCCGACCATGGCCTCGAGCGGAACGCCTGCCGTCACCGCCATGCGCTCCTGCGAACCGTCGGGGCGGCACATCCAGGCACCCGAGCCCTTCTCGGCAATCACCCAGTCGTTCCCCAGCGGATCATAGATGATGCCGGCAACCGTCTCGCCCTTGGAAACGACGCTCGCCATGACGCCGAAGAGCGGCAGGCCGGCTGCGAAGTTGAAGGTGCCGTCGATCGGGTCGACGACGACGGCGAGATCGGCATCGGCCAGCTTGTCGAGCAGGGCCGGATCGGCGGCGACCGATTCTTCGCCGATGAACACCGCACCCGGAGCGATCTCGTCCATGCGTGCCTTGATCAGGCGCTCGGCCGCCTCGTCACCTTCGGTGACGAGATCGATCGCTTCCGACTTCATCCGCACATCGCCCGCGCCGAGATTGCGAAACCGCGGCAGGATTTCTTTGACCGCGGCCTCCTGCAAGAGATTGGCAAGGGCGGCGATGTCGACGGAATGGCTCATTCTTTGGGCTCCGGTGTGAGGGACTGGAAGTCGAATAGCTTGGGGTCGAGCAGATGCGACGGGTTCACATGGCCAAGTGCGCGCAGCATCGTATCCTTGCGGCCGGGCATGCGTCGCTCGAGATCGGCGAGCATCGCCTTCATCGCGTTGCGCTCCAGCCCGTCCTGCGATCCGCAGAGGTCGCAAGGAATGATCGGGAACTCCATGGCTGCCGCGAACTTCGCCAGGTCGTCCTCGGCGGCATAGGCGAGCGGCCGCAGCAGCATCAGGTCGCCTTCATCGTTCAACAGCTTTGCCGGCATCGAGGCGAGCCTGCCGCCGTGGAAGAAGTTCATGAAGAAGGTTTCGAGAATGTCTTCCCGGTGATGGCCGAGGACCAGCGCATCGCAGCCCTCTTCGCGCGCGATCCGGTAGAGATTGCCGCGGCGCAGCCGCGAACAGAGTGAGCAGTAGGTGGCACCCGTCGGCACCTTTTCCTTCACGATCGAATAGGTGTCGCGATATTCGATCCGGTGCTTGACGCCGATCGAGGCCAGATATTCCGGCAGGATGTGCTTCGGAAAGTTCGGCTGGCCCTGGTCGAGATTGCAGGCGACGAGCTCGACCGGAAGCAGCCCGCGCCATTGCAGGTCCATCAGCAGCGCCAGCAGACTGTAGCTGTCCTTGCCGCCGGAGATACCGATGAGCCAACGCTTGGCGCCCTTCAGCATGCCGAAGTCGTCAAGCGCTTGGCGCGTCTGCCGCAACAGCCGCTTGCGCAGCTTGTTGAAGGAGACCGACGACGGCATGCGTTCGAAGATCGGGTGAAGGCCCGTCTCGATCTCGCCGTCTTCAATGGCATTGTCGATTGCGTCAGGCGAAAGGGCTGGCGAATGATCCATGGCAACGATCCTGGAATGGCGGGCGCAGGGAAAAAGGCGCGCGGCGCGTCACGGCCAGCACTTGCCCCGTTCCCACAGCAAGATCAAGGGAAAACGGCCCTTCGGCCGAAATCAGGAGCCAAACACCGACCAGCCGGTACGCGCGGCAAGCATCTCGAGCGCGAGAGAACCCAGAAGCGAATTGCCGTTGTGGTTCAGCCCGGGCGACCAGACGGCGACGGAAGCCTTGCCGGGCGCGACGGCGAGAATGCCGCCGCCGACGCCGCTCTTGCCGGGCAGGCCGACCCGGTAGGCGAAATCGCCCGAACCATCATAGTGGCCGCAGGTCAGCATCAGCGCGTTGATGCGCCGGGCGCGCTGGCGCGACACGACCGAATGCCCGGACAAGGGATTGGTGCCGCCGGCCGCCAGGAACAGACCGGCCTTGGCGAGCTGGCTGCATGTCATCGATAGCGCGCAGTGATGGAAGTAGACGCCGAGCACATGCTCGACCGGGTGATCGAGCCGCCCGAAGGAGCGCATGAAGTTTGCAAGCGCGAAATTGCGGAAGCCCGTTGCCGTTTCGGAGCGGGCGACCTCATGATCGATGACGATGGCGTCGTCGTCGGCGAGGTAGCGGACGAACTGCACGATCTCGCCGATCAGTTCGCGCGGCGTGTGGCCAGCAAGGATCAGGTCGCTGATGGTGATGGCGCCGGCATTGATGAAGGGATTGCGTGGCTTGCCACCTTCTTGCTCGAGCTGGACGATCGAGTTGAAGGCCGAGCCTGAAGGTTCGCGACCGACGCGATGCCAGATGTTTTCGCCGTGTTTGCCGAGCGCCAGTGTCAGCGTGAACACCTTGGAGACACTCTGGATGGAGAACGGCACCTCGGCGTCGCCGACCCGGTGCACCTGCCCATCCGTGGTGACGATCGCCATGCCGAAGTGCTCGGGATTAACGCGCGCGAGCTGCGGGATGTAGTCCGCGACCTTGCCCTCGCCGAGCCGTGGTGTCAGCTCGCGGTGGATATCCTCGATGATCGCCTGCAGATCCTGCGGCGTCTTCTGCTCCGGCATGCGATTTCCCCTTCCGCCGCGCACATCAGCGCTTTGTCCGTGACAAGGGCGATGCGCGACAGATCAAAACGCCACGATATCTGAAGAGATCTGAAGAGACAAAAAAACCGCCCGTTTCCGGGCGGTTTTCGAAACGTTCACAAGGCCAAGGCCCCGGATTAACGCGAGTAGAATTCGACGACGAGGTGCGGTTCCATGACGACGGCGTAAGGCACGTCGGAGAGAACCGGAACGCGGACGAAGGTTGCTACCATCTTGTTGTGGTCGACTTCGATGTAGTCAGGAACGTCACGCTCAGCGAGCTGAACCGATTCGAGAACGGTCACGAGCTGCTTGGACTTTTCCTTGACTTCGATGACGTCGCCCGGCTTGCAACGGTAGGAACCGATGTTGACGCGAACGCCGTTAACCTTGACGTGGCCATGGTTGACGAACTGGCGTGCAGCGAAAACGGTCGGAACGAACTTTGCGCGGTAGACGATCGCGTCGAGGCGCGATTCGAGCAGGCCGATCAGGTTCTCCGGGGTGTCACCCTTGCGGCGGTCAGCTTCGGCGAAGATCGCACGGAACTGCTTTTCGCGGATGTCGCCGTAGTAGCCCTTCAGCTTCTGCTTGGCGCGCAGCTGCACACCGAAGTCCGAAAGCTTGGACTTGCGGCGCTGGCCGTGCTGGCCCGGGCCGTATTCGCGGCGGTTAACCGGCGACTTCGGACGGCCCCAGATGTTTTCGCCCATACGGCGGTCAATTTTGTACTTGGACGATTCGCGCTTGCTCATCGCATTTCCTTTCAGTCTGTTACACCGGTCTGTTGCCAAACCGGATCAAGGAAACACGCCCTCCTCTGAACCCATTTTGAGAGTTCTGACAGGATTCTCACGATCACGATGCCGGAGAAACCACGGGACATGTCAAATGAAACACCGGACATTTCTGCCCGGCGTTGGGGCGGCTTTAGGGCTTCCGATCGGCATTGTCAAACAAAATCGCCGTATTAGGGGCCATTTCAGGCGGGGTCGCCGGCCTGCTGGCTTTCCAGCGAAACAAGCAGCTTCTTCAGAAGCGCTGCCAGTGCGACACGTTCCTCTGGCCCAAGACCTCCGAGATAGCGCGCCTCGCTCGCCATGTCAGCCCGAAATGCGGCTTCTGCGAGCGCTACGCCCTTCTCCGTCAACCCAACCACGCTGCTGCGTCCATCCGATGCCGAACGCTCGCGCAGGATCAGCCCTGCCTTCTGCAACCGATCAAGCCGATGTGTCAGTCCGCCCGACGAAATCATCAGCAATGTATAGAGGTCGGTCGGCGTCTGGCGATACGGAGGGCCGGAGCGCCTGAGCGTCGAGATCACGTCGAATTCGCCGCGGTCGAGACCGAAGGAGGCAAAGGTCTCCTCGATCGACGGACGCACCAGATTCGAAAGCCGGTAGGCGCGCCCGAGAATGGTCATTGGCTCCGTATCGAGATCCGGCAATTCGCGATCCCATTGCGCCCGCAACCGGTCGACGTGGTCCCTCTTCACTTGCTCATCCTGCATCGTCTACTCCGCGGCCTCCAGCAATATATCTTGACGAGAAGATATTTTGGCATAATATCTTCTCGTCAAGATAACTCATTCGAACCGGCAAACCAACCCGATGGAGATCAGCATGTTTCATGTCATTCCGCGCGCAGAGCAGAAGCAGAGCCCTAACCGGACTATCCTGTTCGAGGGCGGACAATACGGCACGCCGGTTTCACTCTTCCTGATGAATGCGGAGCCTGGCCAAGGTCCGGCGCTTCACCTCCACCCCTATCCGGAGACTTGGCTCATTCACTCCGGCGAGGCGGAGTTCACGGTCGGCGAAGAGACGCTTATCGGCAAGGCCGGCGACATCATCGTCGTCGATCCCGGCACGCCGCACCGTTTCGTCAACAGCGGCGACACCCGGCTGGAGATGACCTGCATCCATGCCTCCGACCGTGTGATTCAGGAATGGCTTTGACGCCACGCACGCGACAGGCGGCGGCGTGCATCGCGGACGTCTCGTCATTAAGCAACCGGAACTGAAGCCTCGAACGGAGGTCGCGCCTATTCAGCTGCAGCAGCGGACGGATCCATGGCATCCGGCCCGTTCGCGTCGCCCGGAGCGGTTTCGCAGCCAAGGTCGGGAAAGGCGACGATTCGCTTGCCGGTGAAATCGGCATGGACGACGATCAGCCCATTCTCCTCGAAATAGCCGAGCAGCCGCCGGGCGCGACGGGCGGAATGGGTGCCGTAGGCCCGTGCGATCATTGCGTCCGACGGGCATGCAAGGCCGCGCACGGCGGCCTGCGCCATCATCAGGAAAACGCCCTGCAGGTCCTCGGTGACGCGATCAGCTAGCCGGAGAGCAGATGCCCAGGCGTCCGTGGCTGCGGTCGCCGCATCGACGCCCGAGCGGGCGATTGCCATCTTGCGCCGGAAGGCGCTCAGCGACAGGGCTGCACCTGGCACGCGCCGGATTCGGCAGCGCACGAGAAAGTCCTGGAACAGCTCGGCATCAGGCCGGAATGCGGCATCGGGATTGGCAAGAATTTCGGCAAGCAGGCTGTCGAGCAGCGCGCCACGCTCTTCCGACGACATTTCCGGCTGAGCAGGTTTCACCTCGATCGGCGCCATAGGCTCCGGACGCGGACGCGACAGTTCGGCGAGAATATCTGTGGCCGGGCGCGGCGGTGGCGCGGCACGACGCACAAGCGGCCGGGTCAGTTCGTCGGCGTCGGGCGTAAAGATCAGGTCTTCCACATCCTGCGGCGCTTCCGGCAATGGCATCAGCTTGGGGCTCGTCGAGCGTGCCGAGGTCTCGACGGCGCCGATGGTCACTTTCAGCGGACGACGCGACAGCGCCGGGCCGAGGGCGACGAAGGAGCCGCGCTTCAGATCGCGGAACATTTCCGCGGTCCGGCGATCCATGCCGAGCAGATCGGCAGCACGCAGCATGTCGATATCGAGGAAGGTCCGGCCCATCAGGAAGTTGGACGCTTCTGCCGCAACGTTCTTGGCAAGCTTTGCCAGGCGCTGGGTGGCGATGACGCCGGCAAGCCCACGCTTACGTCCACGACACATGAGATTGGTCATGGCGCCGAGCGAAATCTTGCGGACTTCTTCGGTGACATCGCCGGCAACCGACGGCGCAAACATCTGCGCTTCGTCGACGACCACGAGCACGGGGTACCAGTATTCCCGGTCCGCATCGAACATGGCGTTGAGGAACACGCCGGCGCTGCGCATCTGCTGGTCGATATCGAGCCCTTCGAGCGACAGAACGCAGGAAACACGATGCTGGCGAATGCGGGTGGCAATGCCGATCAATTCAGCATCGGTGCGCTCGCCCTCGACCACCACATGGCCGAACTTGTCGGCGAGCGTGACGAAATCGCCCTCGGGGTCGATGATGCATTGCTGCACCCAAGGGGCGGATTGCTCAAGCAGACGACGCAAAAGGTGCGACTTGCCGGAGCCGGAATTGCCCTGCACCAAAAGACGGGTCGCCAGAAGCTCCTCGATATCGAGAGAAGCCGAAGTCCCTTCGGACGTCGCTCCCATGTCGATGCCGACTTTCATCTGTACCTCATCCTGCCTTTAGGGCGTTCGTCGTTTGGGCAGAGCAGCAGATGCGCTCTACCTCTGTTTTACGCATTTCCTGACGGAAAACCGCTTCGCATTTTCCTGGACATGCTCTGGCTGATGTCGGGCGCGCGCCCGCAAGCCCTGAGGTCTAGCACCCTTCCCCGCAGTTTTCCCGGTTCAAAGCGCGAAACCCACAGATAAGAAGACTTCGTCTACCGCACTGTCAGTCCGAATCCCTGCATCAGCCGGCGGGTCGAAAAATCCGGCTTTCCTGAGGTGAAGATTGCCGGGTCCTCGCCGTTCAACGGTGCGAAGCCATTGGGCAGTGGCACCAGCGAGCGTGCGCGCCGCGCGATCGCCTCGGCCGGATCCAGCCAGTCGACCGGCCATGGCGCGAGCTTGCGGAACAGGTTGGCCATGAACGGATAATGCGTGCAGGCGAGAACGACGATATCGGTCTTGCGGCCGTCCATCTCGATGAAGCACGGCGCGATTTCGGCCAGCACCTCGGCGTCGTCGAGCTTCTCGCCACGAATATAGGCCTCTGCCATCCTGGCGAGGTTTTCCGAGCCGACCAGGCGGACATGACATTGGCTGGCGAAGGACTGGATCAGGTCGCGCGTATAGGCGCGCTTGACCGTGCCCGGCGTCGCCAGAACAGAAACGAGTCCGGAGCGCGTCCGCTCGGCCGCCGGCTTGATCGCCGGCACGGTGCCAACGAAGGTCATCTGAGGAAAAGCGGCGCGCAGATCGGCACCGACCAGCGTGAAGGCAGTGTTGCAGGCAATGACGCAGATTTCGGGGTCGTGCTCGGTCAAAAGGCGACCGAAGAGCGCGATGACATGTGCCCGCAGCGCCTCCTCCTCCCAGCCCCCATAGGGGAAGCCGGCATCGTCGGCGATATAGATGAAATGCCGCTCCGGCATCAGCACCCGCGCCTCGCGCAGGACCGTCAGTCCTCCGATGCCGCTGTCGAAGACGAGGATGGGTTTCAGGTCAGTCGCTGTCACCGCTGTCTGATGCCTTCTTGTTTGCCTCCGCCCTGCTGCTATCGGCAGGAGCGCCGGAACCCCGGGGATGTTCGCGCGAAAACCGGTCGAGCGACGAGATCACGCCGCGCAGCACCCGGATTTCCGTTTCGGTAAAGGATGGTCTGGTCAGAACGGTTCGCAGATTTTCCACCAATTTCGGCTTTTTGTCGGCGGAGCGGAAATAGTTGCGCGCTTCCAGCGCATCTTCCAGATGATCGAATAGGCCCTGCAGGTCGTCCTTCTTTGCGGGGCGCTGCTCCAGCGCCTGGAAGGACGTCTGGTCTTCGCTTTCCATGCCGGTTTTCAGCCACTCATAGGACATGAGCAGCACGGCCTGGGCGAGGTTGAGCGAGGCAAAGGCCGGGTTCACGGGAAAAGTGACGATCTCGTCGGCGAGCGCCACCTCCTCGTTGGTGAGGCCTGTGCGCTCGCGACCGAAGATGATGCCGGTCGCCTCGCCGGCGGTGAAGCGTTGCCTCAGCGTACGCGCCGCCACGATCGGCGAGCGCACCGGCTTGTAGCCGTAGCGGTCACGCGCCGTCGTCGCATAGACGAAGTTGAGGTCGGCGATCGCCTCTTCCAGCGTGTCATAGAGCTTGGCGCCCTCGATGACGTGGTCGGCGCGGCTGGCGGCGGATTGCGCCTTTTCGTTCGGCCAGCCGTCGCGCGGGTTGACGAGGCGCAGCTCCGACAGGCCGAAATTGGCCATGGCGCGGGCAACCATGCCGATGTTCTCGCCGAGCTGCGGATAGGCGAGAATGATCGCCGGTCCTTCGGTCAGGAGTTCTCGTTCGCTGTTCGTGCCTGCCATGTCTTTCGCCTTCGTCTTCTGTTCGGCGCTTCCCTCGCACAAAAGCCTGGAAAGTTAAAGTCCAGGCATCGGTGGAGGTCAGCCCACCGCTGGATGCAGGCGGTTGAGCGAGATGCCGATCATCTCGAGCCCCAGCCCGGCATCGTCCTTCGATATCGGCAGGTGGCGGTCGACCGGTCCGGCGACGCGGCCGACATCGTAGAAGTAGCCCGCTCCCTTTTCCTCGATCGAACGAACGAGCGCGAGGTTTTCGTCGATGTCGCTGAGGAATGTCGGGTCAACGGCTTCGTCGGCGACGCGTCGGGCAAATACGCGCGCCCAATAGGTGCAGCCCATGAAGATCGCCAGCGTCTGTCGGACATGCCCCGGACGCGTGACCAGCTGCCAGGACACGCCGAGCGGCTTTGCCGCCGCCGCAAGATCGCGGTAGGCGCGATCCAGCGCCTGCGACCGCACGATCAGCGCCATGCCCGAGGCACCCTCCTTGGCCGCTTGCAGCAGGCCCGTCAGTTCACCGCACCAGGATTTGATGGCCAGATCGAGGGACGTTCGCGTTCGTGTCGGAAAGACGACGAAGGCAACCGCAGCACCGGCGATCGAGCCGATCAGGGTTTCCTCCAGGCGCAGCTGCAGCAACTCAGGCGTAAGCACACCCATCAGGCTGTAGAGCAGCGACAGGACGACGGAGACGAAGAACGTCATTGTCGCATAGGAAACAGCAAGGAAGTAGAAGGCAAGAAAGACGCAAAGCGCACTGAGCGGCAGCACGAGATAGATATTGCCGGCGACCAGGGTACCGGCGACGATGCCAACCACGATCCCGAACAGCGTACCGGCCGAGCGCTGCAGCGCCTTGACCGCCGTGTCGCCGCGCGACCGCGTGTTGGTGAAGACGAGGAAGGCGGCCAGCACCGCCCAGAACCAGCGATCGCGCGACAGCATCAGCCCGAAGACCATGGCGATCCCTGCGGCAAGGGTGATCTGGATTGCGGATTTGAGTGCCGGATTGTCGAACGACAGGTTCAGCCGCGTTGCAGCCCGGCCGCTTTCGGGTTCGCTCGGGTCATCGAGGTCATGCTCGTCGAGCTTTGCCAGGCTGCCCGCCAGCCGCTGCCGGACATTTCGCAGCCATGAGAGCGCCTTGACCGTTTCGGCGAGCCGCTCGTTTGTTCTGTCGATGCGTGCAGTCTCCGCTTCGATTTCGGCGGAGTTGCGTGCAAGCATCGCTTCGATCAAGGCCACGGGCGGCATGGCCTGAAGGCTGAGGACGATCACACTCTCTGCTGCCAGATGCAGGTCGAAGAGGTTGATCACCACATCCGACGAGGCCAAGCCCGGCTCGGGCTCCGGGCGTCGGTTCTCCGTCGGGATGAAACTTTCCGCCATCAACACCGCCTCCTTGAGGCGTTCTTCCCTGCGGTGAAGCCGGGTGCGGTCGGTTTCGAGCAGCATCGGTTTGCGCGCGACGTCGAGCAATTCCTCCAGCATTTGGTCGACGCGCTGCTGGACGCTGGCTGCAGCGCGCATGAGATCGCGGTAGCGGTTGTCGGGCAAAAGGACGGTGCGGACGAGATGTGCAACCGTCGCCGAGACCGCAGCGCCAAGAAACAGCGCCGGCAACTGATCGGCGGTCGGGCGCAGATACGCACCGATGAAATAGGACATGAAGGCGAACATGCCGACGGCGAACCAACGCGCTCCGAACGATCTGCCATAAACCGCCAGGAAGATGATCAGCAGGAAGACGACATCAGAGACATAGCGATGACTCTCGAGCAGCGAGGCCAGTGCCACCATCGAGACGCCGGCGACGACGGCGATCACGCGGGTTACCAGCTGTTCGCCATGGGTGCGATCGCGCACGGCAAGGCCGCCCTCGATAGACAGAGAAACGGCAAGGCCATAGGCGGCCGGTGGCAGTGGCGCTACGAGATAATGGAAAGCCATCAGCAGCAGAACCGACGAAACGATCGTCGCGGTGATGCGCGTTGCCTGCCGCAGCCGGGAAAAGGCGGGGTCGTTGGCGAGAAGCCAGTCGCGCACGCGGGAACGAATTTCCATCGGTTGCCTTTGCCTGCCGCGGCGGCCAACGAGCGGCGCCGCTTCGCTGCTCTCTTCTGATTAACGTCGCCTCCGATCTTTTCAAGGCATGAGACAGATTAAAACCCCTCGAAAATGCCGTCCGTCCCCCTGCCTTGAGGTCGTTTGAACCTCCACCCAAAGTTTCAGTCAAGCATGCTTTGCCTTGCCGTTTCACAATGCTATAGGGCACTGGATTTTTCTAAAGAGGAAGGGACATCGCTCCCGCTGTCCCGCTAAGCTACGAGGCATATTCATGGCAAAGATCAAGGTCGCCAATCCGGTCGTCGAACTCGACGGCGACGAGATGACCCGCATCATCTGGCAGTTCATCAAGGACAAGCTGATCCATCCCTACCTCGACATCGACCTCGAGTATTATGACCTCGGCATGGAAAACCGCGACGCCACCGACGACCAGGTGACGATCGATGCTGCCAACGCCATCAAGAAGCACGGCGTCGGCGTCAAGTGCGCCACGATTACCCCGGACGAAGCCCGCGTCGAAGAATTCAAGCTCAAGAAGATGTGGAAGTCGCCGAACGGCACGATCCGCAACATCCTCGGCGGCGTCATCTTCCGCGAGCCGATCATCTGCAAGAACGTTCCCCGCCTGGTTCCCGGCTGGACCAAGCCGATCATCGTCGGCCGTCACGCCTTCGGTGACCAGTACCGCGCCACCGACTTCAAGTTTCCGGGCAAGGGCAAGCTGACGATGAAGTTCGTCGGCGAAGACGGCAAGGAAATCGAATACGACGTATTCGACGCCCCGTCGGCCGGCGTTGCCATGGGCATGTACAACCTCGACGATTCGATCACCGAATTCGCTCGCGCTTCGCTCAACTACGGCATTCAGCGCAAGGTTCCGGTTTACCTGTCGACCAAGAACACCATCCTCAAGGTCTATGACGGCCGCTTCAAGGACATCTTCCAGAAGGTGTTCGACGAAGAATTCGCCGACAAGTTCAAGGAACTGAAGATCTGGTACGAACACCGCCTGATCGACGACATGGTCGCATCGGCACTGAAGTGGTCCGGCGGCTACGTCTGGGCGTGCAAGAACTACGACGGCGACGTCCAGTCCGACATCGTCGCCCAGGGATTCGGCTCGCTCGGCCTGATGACCTCGGTCCTGATGACGCCGGATGGCCAGACGGTCGAAGCCGAAGCTGCGCACGGCACCGTGACCCGTCACTACCGCCAGCACCAGAAGGGCGAGGAAACCTCGACCAACTCGATCGCCTCGATCTTCGCCTGGACCCGTGGCCTTGCCCACCGTGCCAAGCTCGACGGCAATGCCGAACTCGCGCGCTTCTCCGAAACGCTCGAAAAGGTCTGCGTCGACACGGTCGAATCGGGCTTCATGACCAAGGACCTGGCGCTGCTCATCGGCCCCGACCAGCCGTGGCTCTCGACCACCGGCTTCCTCGACAAGATCGACGAGAACCTGCGTAAGGCGATGGCTGCCTGATCGGCCCTATCCATCGAATGAAATGCGAAACCCGGCCTGGCGCCGGGTTTCTTTTTGCTCGGTTCAATGGGAATCTTAAAAGCCCGGTGGCGACTCATTATCTCCGTCATGCTCCGGCTTCACCCGAGGATCCGAGTCCAGCCACAAGCCCAAAGACATTGATGCGTTGGGGGTGACGCACCCCTATTTCAGCGGCAGATAGATCTCGCTCAAAAGCTCTGTCGGCGGCACGTCGCGCGGATTGTTGAGATATTTCTCGAACATCAGGCTGTCGCGCACCTCTCGGCCGGACTGCGGCAGCCACGTGCCGTAGAGCCATTGATAGGCCAAGGGCATGTCCGCATACGGCCCCTTGTGACGCAGGACGGCGTAACGTCCACCATCGAGTGTCTGCGGCGTCAGCGGTGCATCCGAGGGCAAATCCCCTTTGGCCGACACGCAGGCGAAGGACCGCAGCTTGTCTGTCGGCACCAGTTCCGGATCATCCAGGTAGATGCCAATCATCTCCATGTCGGGCCTGAAGAGGTTGCGCGAAAACAGCGTGCCGTAGAGGGTCTCGAACGCCTTGCCGATGCCCATGTAGGACCCGGTGTGGGCAACGCCGACGACGCCAAAACTGTCGATTTCCTTGAGGGTGACTTCATACATGTCCGCAATTCCTTCCGATGAAGCGGTTTCGAAGGTTTTGTGGCTGCCCTCCCTCCGGTATCGCGCCGGCGGCAGTCCGTAGACTGCCTTGAAGGTGCGGTTGAAGGATTGAATATTGGGGTAGCCAGAGCGCTGCGCGATCGCGTCGACAGGAAGATCGGTTTGTACGAGATCGGCGGCGGCCTTCTGCAGCCGTAGCCGCTTGACCGTTGCCGCCAGTGTCTCGCCGTGAACGGCCCGGTAGATCCGGTGCCAGTGGTGCGGCGACAGGCAGGCGATCTCAGCGAGCCGATCTAGATCGAGCTCTTCATTGAGATGGCCGTAAATATAGTCGCTCACCCTGTGCAGACGTCTCTCATAGGTCGCCCAGCTTGCCTGCTCGTCCATGCCGAACCTTTCGCGTTTTGCTCACGGATCGGTAGACCATAGCCGAGTTTGACAAATCCTGCGGAGTTTTGCGGCGAACGAATGCCGTTGGACCGACGGCCAGTCGCCGCCACAAAAAAAAGGCGCCCGAACCGGACGCCTTTTCAAATTCCTGTGTGTGCGCCTGGTCTTAGCCGGCCAGCGCCACAGCAACAGCCTCGATCGCTTCGGCTGCCTTCTCGCCGTCAGGGCCGCCAGCCTGCGCCATATCGGCGCGACCGCCGCCGCCCTTGCCGCCGAGAGCGGCGGAGGCGACACGCACCAGATCGACGGCGCTGACCTTGGAGGTCAGGTCGTCGGTCACAGCCACGACGGCACTTGCCTTTCCGTCACCGGAAACGCCGACAAAGGCGACGACGCCGGAGCCGAGGCTCTTCTTGCCGTCGTCCGCCAGGCTCTTCAGGTCCTTGGGCTCAACACCGGAAACCACCTTGCCGAGGAAGCGCATGCCGGCGATGTCGCGGGCGGCATCGCTCGATCCCGCCTGACCGCCGCCACCGAGTGCCAGCTTCTTCTTGGCTTCGGTAAGCTCGCGCTCCAGCTTGCGGCGCTCGTCGAGAAGTGCCTCGACGCGACCGAGCACGTCGCCCGGCTGAACCTTGAGCGTGTTGGCAAGCGTCTTGACCCGCTCGTCCTGTTCGTTGAGGTAGGCACGGGCCGCCTCGCCCGTCAGCGCCTCGACGCGGCGTACGCCGGCGCCGACGGCGCTTTCGGAAACGACGCGCACGAGGCCGATGTCACCGGTGGCCGACACGTGCGTGCCGCCGCAGAGTTCGACGGAATAGGGACGATTGGCCTTGGAGCCGTGGATGCCCTGGCCCATGGAGACGACACGCACTTCGTCGCCGTATTTTTCGCCGAACAGCGCCATCGCACCTTCGGCAATGGCATCGTCGACGCTCATCAGGCGGGTGGTGACCGGCGTGTTCTGGACGATGATCTCGTTTGCCATCTCTTCGACGATCTTCAGTTCCTCGGCCGACATCGGCTTCGGGTGCGAGACGTCGAAGCGCAGGCGCTCAGGTGCGACCAGCGAACCCTTCTGTGCCACATGTGTGCCGAGCACTTCGCGAAGCGCCTCATGCAGCAAATGGGTGGCGGAATGGTTGGCGCGCAGGCGCGAACGGCGGGCGTGGTCGACTTCGAGCTGCGCCGCATCGCCGGTCTTGATCGTGCCTTCGGCAACGACGCCGAAATGGACGAACAGCCCCTCTCCGCGCTTCTGCGTGTCGGTCACGGTTACCTTGCCGCCGTCGGTGGTGATCGTACCGGTGTCGCCCATCTGGCCGCCCGATTCGCCGTAGAACGGCGTCTGGTTGAGGACGATCTGGACGGTTTCACCCTTGGCGGCCGACTGTGCGACAGCGCCATCGCTCACGATCGCCTGGATCACGCCTTCGGCAATCTCGGTGTCGTAGCCGAGGAACTCGGTCGAGCCATGCTTTTCGCGCAGCTCGAACCAGATGGTTTCGGTTGCCGCTTCACCGGACCCCGACCAGCTCGCACGGGCCTCGGCCTTCTGGCGCTGCATGGCGGTCGTGAAGGCGTCGGTATCGACGGAAATGCCCTTGGCGCGCAGGGCGTCCTGGGTCAGGTCGAGCGGGAAGCCATAGGTATCGTAGAGCTTGAAGGCGGTCTCGCCGTTGAACTGGTCGCCTTCGGAAAGGTCGGCGGACGCTTCGGACAGGAGGTTGAGGCCGCGCTCCAGCGTCTTGCGGAAGCGGGTTTCCTCGAGCTTCAGCGTCTCGGAAATCAGTGCTTCGGCGCGCATCAGTTCCGGATAGGCACGGCCCATCTGGCCGACCAGCGCCGGCAGCAGCTTCCACATCAGGGGATCGCGGGCGCCGAGCAGCTGCGCATGGCGCATGGCGCGGCGCATGATGCGGCGCAGAACGTAGCCGCGGCCCTCGTTCGATGGCAGAACGCCGTCGGCGATCAGGAACGCGGACGAACGCAGATGGTCGGCAATGACGCGGTGGCTGGCGCGCTGGTCGCCCTCGGCCTTGACGCCTGTTGCCTCTTCGGAGGCTGCGATCAGCGCGCGGAAGAGATCGATGTCGTAGTTGTCGTGCTGGCCCTGCAGCACGGCTGCCAGGCGCTCGAGGCCCATGCCGGTGTCGATCGACGGACGCGGCAGGTTGACCCGCTCTTCCTTGGTGATCTGCTCGTACTGCATGAAGACGAGGTTCCAGATCTCGATGAAGCGGTCACCGTCCTCATCGGCAGAGCCCGGAGGTCCGCCCCAGATCTTGTCGCCGTGGTCGTAGAAGATTTCAGAACAGGGACCGCACGGACCGGTATCGCCCATGGCCCAGAAATTGTCGCTGGTCGGAATGCGGATGATGCGGTCTTCGGTGAGGCCGGCGATCTTCTTCCAGAGGTCAAAGGCCTCGTCGTCGGTGTGATAGACCGTCACCAGCAGGCGCTTGGCGTCGAGGCCGTACTCCTTGGTGATCAGGTTCCAGGCAAGCTCGATGGCGTTCTCCTTGAAGTAATCGCCAAAGGAGAAGTTGCCGAGCATTTCGAAGAAGGTGTGGTGGCGGGCCGTATATCCGACATTGTCGAGGTCGTTGTGCTTGCCGCCGGCGCGCACGCATTTCTGCGCGGTCACGGCCGTCGAATAGGGACGCTGCTCCAGCCCGGTAAAGACGTTCTTGAACTGCACCATGCCGGCATTGGTGAACATCAGTGTCGGGTCGTTGCGCGGCACCAACGGGCTCGACGACACCACCTCGTGACCATTCCTGCGGAAATAGTCGAGAAACGTCGACCGGATTTCATTCACGCCGCTCATCTTGCGTCCTATCTGTGCACCAATTCAGGCCCAAGCCCCGGCATTTGCCGTGCCCCTTGCCGTTGTCCTTCAACCCCACAGCCATCGTCGACGGCTGCGCCCTCCAACGCCCTCGGTCGCCGGAACCACAGGCTTTTATCGTTCGCGTATCATGCTGTCCAGACGGCAACAAAAAACCGGCCGCCAATGATGGCGACCGGTTTTGAATGTATGAAGCCTGGCTTGCCGATTATGCTTCGGCAGCGTCGTCGCCGTCATCAGGTTCCGGACCGCCATTCTCCAGGAAACGGTCGGCGATCAGGCCGGCGTTCTGGCGCAGAGCCGTCTCGATCTCGCGCGAAAGATCCGGGTTGTCCCTGAGGAACGACTTGGCGTTCTCGCGGCCCTGTCCGAGACGCTGGCTGTTATAGGAGAACCAGGCGCCGGACTTCTCGACGATGCCGGCCTTGACTCCGAGGTCGACGAGTTCGCCGGTCTTGGACACGCCTTCGCCATACATGATGTCGAATTCGACCTGCTTGAAGGGAGGCGCCATCTTGTTCTTGACGACCTTGACGCGCGTCTGGTTGCCGACGACCTCTTCGCGCTCCTTGACGGAGCCGATGCGGCGGATGTCAAGTCGAACCGAGGCGTAGAACTTCAGCGCGTTACCGCCCGTCGTCGTTTCCGGCGAACCGAACATGACGCCGATCTTCATGCGGATCTGGTTGATGAAGACGACCATGCAGTTCGACTTCGAAATCGAAGCCGTCAGCTTGCGTAGCGCCTGGCTCATCAGGCGGGCCTGCATGCCCGGCAGGCTGTCGCCCATTTCGCCCTCGATTTCCGCGCGCGGCACGAGCGCTGCAACGGAGTCGATGACGAGAACGTCGATCGCACCGGAGCGCACCAGCGTATCGGTGATTTCGAGTGCCTGTTCGCCGGTATCGGGCTGCGAGATCAGGAGGTTTTCGAGGTCAACACCCAGCTTGCGCGCATAAACCGGGTCGAGTGCATGTTCAGCGTCGACGAAGGCGCAGATGCCACCCTTCTTCTGTGCTTCGGCGATCGTCTGCAATGCGAGCGTCGTCTTGCCCGAGCTTTCCGGGCCATAGATTTCAATGATACGGCCCTTCGGCAGGCCGCCAATGCCGAGCGCGATGTCCAGGCTGAGAGAGCCGGTCGAAACCGTCTCGATCTCGATGATGCTGTCCTTCCCACCGAGCTTCATGATCGATCCCTTGCCGAACGACCGTTCGATCTGGGAAAGTGCCGCTTCAAGTGCCTTGCTTTTGTCCACCGATTTGTCCTCTACGAGCCGCAAAGAGTTTTGTGCCATTTGGTCCACCTTTAGGTTATTGAAGCTACCGAGGCAATGAAGCCGCCGCACGAGTTTTTGTACATGTTTTGTTCCTGTTTTGCAAGGGCGGGTCAAGACGTTGAAAAATAGGAATTATTCGGATTGTGTTCGATTCATGTTCACGCTTTGAGGTGTAATTTTCCCGGCAAGACCTGGAACACCTTGAGATGATGAACGCTCCCGATCCGATTCGCCTGAGAGACAGCAGAGGAACATTCATGACGGAAGGCGAAATCGCGGTCTTTGGCGGCGCCCATATCGACAGGCGCGGCAGAATTAGTGGCGCGACCGCACCGGGCTCGAGCAATCCGGGCACCTGGTTCGAAGAGGCCGGCGGTGGTGGCTTCAACGCTGCCCGCAATCTGGCGCGCCTGGGCCATAGTGTGAGAATGGTCAGCACCCGCGGCGGTGACGCCGCCGGGGAGATGGTCACGGCAGCGGCCGCTGCTGCCGGCGTCATCGACACACCCCTCACCTTTCTCGACCGCCAGACGCCGAGCTACACAGCGATCATCGAGAATGACGGCAACCTGGTGATCGCGCTTGCCGACATGGATCTCTACCGGCTGTTCTCGCCGCGCCAATTGCAGCGGCGCGCCTTGCGCGACGCGATCGCTGACAGCCGGCTGGTGCTGACAGATGCGAACCTGCCGGAAGAAACGATTGCCGCTCTCGTTGAGACGGCTTCGGCCGACGGGCGGATCGTGGCCGGCATTGCCGTATCGCCGGCAAAAGTGGTTCGCTTCCTGCCGGCTCTCTCCAACCTCGGCTTCCTTTTCATGAACGAGGCCGAGGCGCGGGCGCTGACCGGAAAGGATTGCCCGGATGCCGAGGGCTGGCCGCCGCTCCTACGCGCTGCCGGGCTCAACGGTGGTGTCGTTACCCGCGGCGGTCGTGCGGTCGTTGCCTTCGATCGCAATTCTGTCTGTGTCGCGACGCCACCGGCCTTGCCCGCACTTGCCGATGTCACCGGCGCCGGCGATGCCCTGGCGTCGGGTTTCCTCGCGGCGCGCTTGGCTGGCCACGGACTCGATGAATGCCTCAGGCACGGCATGGCCGCTGCCGGCATTACCCTGCTCTCGCCTCTGGCCGCGTCGGAACAAATGTCGCAGGCCAATCTTGAACAGGCGCTTGCCCTTGTGCCGGCACCTCAAATGCTGGCATGAACGCCGCCAGCCGAACTCCCAAGGAAAAACCATGACCAAACCCGCTTCCCCCTCCCTGCCGATGCAATATTCCGACGAGGTTGCAGCCGCCAAGGCGCGTGGCGCGCCGATTGTGGCACTGGAATCGACCATCATCACCCATGGCATGCCCTACCCGGGCAACCTCAACATGGCTCGCAGCGTCGAAGCGATCATTCGCGAGCAGGGCGCCGTCCCGGCGACCATCGCCGTGATCCATGGCGTTCTGCATATCGGCCTTGATGATGCCAAGCTCGTTGAACTGGCACAAACGGAAGGCGCGATGAAGGTCTCGCGCGCCGACCTTGCCTTTGCGATCGCCGAGCGTCGTACCGGCGCGACCACCGTTGCCGCCACAATGATTGCCGCTGCCCGCGCCGGCATCCACGTCTTTGCGACCGGCGGCATCGGCGGCGTGCACCGTGGGGCCGAGCTGAGCTTCGACATTTCCGCCGACCTCGAAGAACTGGCCCGCACGGCCGTGATCGTCGTTTGCGCCGGAGCCAAGGCCATCCTCGACATTCCAAAGACGCTTGAAGTGCTGGAAACCCGCGGCGTGCCGGTCGTCACTTACGACAGCGACGTCTTCCCGGCCTTCTGGTCGCGCGATTCTGGCCTCAAGAGCCCGCTGATGCTGAACAGCCCGGCGGCGATCGCCAACTTCCAGAACATGCGCGAGCAGCTCGGCGTCGATGGCGGCATGTTGATTGCCAACCCGGTTCCCGCTGAAAGCGAGATCCCGCGCGAGGAGATGGAAATCTATATCGCCCGCGCGATCGACAACGCCGAACGCGACGACGTCACCGGCAAGGCCGTGACCCCCTACCTGCTCGACAATCTCTTCCACCTGACCGAGGGCCGCAGCCTCGAAACCAACATCGCGTTGGTCGAGAACAATGCCCGCCTCGCCGGTGAAATCGCTGTGGCGCTCACCGCGAAGTAAGAGCGCTATTCGGGTTGGAGCGCCTCCGCTCCAACCGGGATCGCAGAAGCGCTATTTCCTGGAAATGCTCTCGACGACAAAAAGAAAGCCCGGCGCGCAAACGTCGGGCTTTTTGCTGTAGCACAGGCCGGCAACGACCTCAGGAATCGAGCATCTCGCGCACGGCCACCGCCAGTTGCTTCAGCGAGAACGGCTTCGGCAGGAAGCCGAACTTGGCATCAGCCGGCAGATTGCGGGCGAAAGCGTCTTCCGCGTAGCCCGAGACGAAGATGAACTTCAGGTCAGGGTACTTCTTGCGCAGTTCGGTCAGCAGCGTCGGTCCATCCATTTCCGGCATCACCACGTCGGAAACGACGATATCGACCGCGCCATCGAGCTCGTCCATGATATCGAGCGCTTCGACGCCGGAGCCGGCCTCATGGACGGTATAGCCACGTGTCTCGAGCATGCGCTTGCCGCCGCGGCGGACAGCCTCTTCATCCTCGACGAGCAGGACAACGGCCGAATCGCCGGTGAGATCGGTCGGTTCCTCGGTCTTGGCGACCGGCTTGGCAACCGTTTCGACCGGCGGCGCCATCGTACCAACGGAACCACCCTGAGCCTGCTCGCCCGCGACTTCGGGAATGTCGATGTGGCGCGGCAAGAGGATGCGGAAAGTGGTTCCCTTGCCGACTTCGGATTCCGGATAGATGTAGCCGCCGGATTGTTTGACGATGCCATAGACCATCGAAAGCCCCAGGCCCGTGCCCTTGCCGACTTCCTTGGTGGTGAAGAAAGGCTCGAAGATCTTGTCGAGAATTTCTGGCGGAATGCCGGTTCCCTGGTCGGAAACCTCCACCATGACGAAATCTTCTTCCGGCAATTCCCGCCGGCCGATAGCTGCAATCTCGCTTGACGGCAGATTGCGGGTGCGAAGCGTGATGATGCCGCCTGAGGGCATCGCGTCGCGCGCATTGACGGCAAGGTTGAGCAGCACCTGCTCGAATTGACCGAGGTCCGTGCGCACCGGCCAGAGATCGCGCCCGTAGTCGACTTCGACCTTGACGTTGGTTCCGGTCATGCGATCGACCAGCATGCGCAGATCGCCGATGACATCGGTCATGCTCAGCACTGTGGGCCGCATTGTCTGCTTGCGCGAGAAGGCGAGCAACTGCCGAACCAGCACTGCCGCCCGGTTGGCGTTGCGCTTGATCTCCATCAGGTCGGCGAAGCTTGCATCCGCCGGGCGGGCCGACAGAAGCAGGTGGTCGGACGAAAGCAGGATCGCCGTCAGAACGTTGTTGAAGTCGTGCGCGATGCCGCCCGCAAGCGTACCGACCGCATTCATCTTCTGGGTCTGCGCCATCTGGTTTTCGAGCGCCTTCTGCTCGGTGATTTCAAGCGCATAGATGATCGCCGCTTCTTCCGGAGCCTGATCGCTCTGGTCGATGACGGCATTGATATAGAAGCGGAAGTGGCGTTCGCCATCGGCCGGGTGCAAGGCGTCGATCGGTGCGATGTCGCCCTGGCGGTCCTTGGCAGCGGCAAGCGCCTCGTGCAGGCGCCCCTTTTCTGTCGGGTGTACGACCGTTTCGATCAGCGCGCCGCGCTCGACGTCGTCCTGGGAGACAAGGCCCGAGAACAGCTTGAGGAACGGGGCATTGGTGCGCAGGATGCGACCGTTGCCGTCGACGGATGCGATGGCCATCGGCGTGTTGTTGAAAAAGCGGGTGAAGCGCATCGCAGCGCTCGACGCCGACTGGTCCTCGTCCTCGCCGCCGTCGCGCGACATGACGATCGTCCGGCTTTCGCCCG
This sequence comes from Ensifer sp. GW823-FHT05D09, assembly GCF_058795755.1. NCBI lineage: Bacteria > Pseudomonadati > Pseudomonadota > Alphaproteobacteria > Hyphomicrobiales > Rhizobiaceae > Ensifer > Ensifer sp. GW823-FHT05D09. Next base: position 533,345 of record NZ_JBXAIA010000002.1, read on the forward strand.
GCGCGCCGTCGCGTGCCGACGACACCCGGTGCACCATGCGCACCGGCAGGCTCTGGCCGTTGGACTTGCGCAGATCGAGGTCCAGCACCTTGGTCTTCTTCAGGCCAGGCTCGGCCTGCACCGACTGCACCAGCGTCAGCCCCTCGCCGGCAACGAGGTCGCCGATGCTCATCGAGCCCGGCTGGAACTTCGTCAGATCAATGCCGAGCCAATCCGCAAGCGTGGCGTTGATGTAGAAAATCTCGCCCTTGCGGCCGGCGGAGAAGAATCCGGCAGGCGCATGGTCGAGATAGTCGATGGCGTTCTGCAATTCCTTGAAGAACCGCTCCTGATCGTCGCGTTCGGTGGTGATATCGGCGATCTGCCAGAGGTAGAGCGGATTGCGGTCGCTGTCTTCGAGCGGCAGCACGCGGGCCTTCAGGCGGAACCAGTGCGCACCGGAGCCGCTGGCGGTAGCGCCCGTGGCCAGCGGCTTCAGCAGGCGAAATTCTTCGTGCCCCTGCTTGCCTTCGTGCAGGCCGTTGGTGAGGCGGTAGATCGCTTCGGTCGCCTCGCGGTTCCGCGACAGGATCGTTTCAAGCGACTGGATGCCGGCGGCGTTCTTCGCGCCGGTCAGTGCGCCGTAGGCGGCGTTGGCATAGATGATACGGCCCTTGCGGTCCGTGACGATCGTGCCGTCCTCGTGGCCGTCGAGAAAGGCGCGCGCCAACTCATCCGGCCGCGATTGTGGCATCACCTCGATGAAGCCGATGACCGAGGAGACGAGGAAGAAGATCCCGACCATGGCGAGAACGCCAAGAATGCCGAGAACGATCTCATTCTCCAACTCGTTCTTGAAGACCACGAAGGCGATCGCAGAGACGGTCAGAACGATCGCAAGCAGGACGATCCGCATGACGGTTCCTGGCCTGACACCACGGTCAACAACCGGCATCTGGTAGTCACCTGACTGCCGCAATTTCGTCATCGGGTCCTCATCTGCCGCCAATACCGCCCGGCGCAAAACCGATACGGTCCGGCGCTTCGGCCGGCATCCGCGCAATCCGCCAGGTGAATTCGGCCAATACCGACACGCCCTCGATCATTCGGATAGGAATCATCTTTAACGATCAGAGATAACAGCAAAAAGCACCTGTGCGGAAGCGTAGCGCTCAATTCACAGGGAATGTCGGCGAAGTCCTTGTCCAGGCCCGAAAAAAGCCGTCAAATACTGCCACTCGAAAGGCTACAAGGAGTTCAGCCTATGATGGAAACGATCGTCGGAGACAACGGTAGCCGATTCATTATCGCCGCCGGCGCCGTTGCGATCGGGCTTCTGTGCCTCGTAGCGGTGCTCTGGATCATGCGCAACCGGCCGTCTTCGCCCTTCATCCGCGGCGGCAAGAACAGGCAACCGCGCCTTGCGGTGCTCGATGCCGCGGCGGTCGATACGCGCCGTCGCCTGGTGCTGGTACGTCGGGACGACGTCGAGCATCTGATCATGATCGGCGGGCCGACGGATATCGTCATCGAAAGCCGGATTGCACCGCTCGACGAGAGCGCTTCCGTGAATGACGGCCCCGCTGTCGTCGAGCGCAAGCCCATCGAACCGGCGGTTGCCAACGGAACCGAGACGAAGGCCGCAGCGCCGGCGCAGTTGCGTCCCGCCGTCGCCCAGCCGGAAGTGACCGTCGCAACGCCGGTACGCCCGGTGGCGATGCCTCAGGAGCAGCCTGCGGTGCGCAGTGAACCGGCCCCGGCGGTTCGCGCTGTCGCCGAGCAGCGCCCGGCCCCAGTGATGGCCGTCGAGCCACGCCCGGTCGCAAGGGTCGCGCCACCGGCCCCAGAAATCGTTCCCGCAGAAATCGTTCCCCAGGTCAGCCCGATCGGGGTGCAAGCAAATGCCGCCGATAAGGTCGAAGGCATCTTCGACGCGGCACGCAGCCGGGTGCTGCCGGCCCAGCCGCCGGTCCAGGAACGGCGCCCCGCGCCAGTTGCTCAGCCACAGCCCGCAGCTCAAAGTGCGCTTTCCGACTTTGAACGCATCCTCGATGCGGAAATCAGCGGAGACCTGCAACGGCTGACGCCGTCTTCCGCGGCGGCGCGTCCGGAAAACCGGGCGGCGGTGTCCGCCACTGGCCGCCAGGAGCCGCTGCTCGGTGCACCACTCGACGATGCCCGCAAGGAGCCGACGATCGAGGAAGAGATGAACCGTATGCTGGCCGACATCTCCGCTGGGCGTAAGCCCTGACGCAGGTTGCTGCGTCGCTCGGTTCGAACAGGAGCACAAAAGAAGAAGGCGCGGTCAAACCGCGCCTTTTTCTTTCTCTGATGACTGATCCGGAAACCGGATCTTATTCGTCCCTGTAGACCTTTTCCCGACGCTCGTGGCGCTCCTGCGCCTCGATCGAGAGAGTGGCAATCGGTCGGGCGTCCAGACGCTTCAAGCCGATCGGTTCTCCCGTTTCCTCGCAATAGCCGTAGGTCCCTTCATCTAGCCGCTGCAAAGCAGCATCGATTTTCGAGATCAACTTCCGCTGACGGTCGCGGGCTCTCAGTTCAATTGCCCGGTCTGTTTCGGAAGAGGCTCTGTCGGCGAGATCGGGATGATTGGCGCTCTCCTCGGCCAAGTGATCCAGTGTCTCGCGTGCCTCGCGAAGGATGTCGTTTCTCCAAGCATTTAGCTTGGCCCGGAAATAGGCCCGGTGGGTGGCATTCATGAATTCCTCGTCCTCGGAGAGAACAAAGGTACTAAGATCGATCTTCTCACTCAACGCGATTCTCCTGAAGAACATCTCATTGCGGCGGTGTATAGCCCCATGGAAGCCGCGATTCAAGCCTCGGATTAAACACTCAACCGTATTTTAACGATGCTTGCAATTCAGGCTAACTGGCGAATATTTCATCAAAATTACAGATGAGATCTTAATCGTAGAGATAATCACCTACCCGCGCTCAAGAAGACCGGTTGTAACTTGGATGTCCTTGCGCTGGCGCGACGCCGTCCTCGATCCGGTTTTGCCGCTCCGTACGGCAAGAGGGCAATCCCCTGAAAAAAGCGCCTCGCAGCTTGATCTTTGCATCATCGACGGGAAAAGGTGGTGATCCGCCGGCAGACGCGCAAGACCTGTTTCGGCGATACACGATCCGGTCGCGCCCCGCGACCGGCAGCGACCGGAACTCATGCATGCAAGACAGTGCCGCCAGGCCCTTCCGTCTCCTCCTTCTGCGTCATGCCCGCTCGGGCTGGGCTCTGCCGGGACAACGCGATTTCGATCGTGCGCTGGACGATGTCGGATTTGCCGAGGCAGAACTGATCGCGGAGCTGGCTGCCGATCGCGGCATCCGGCCGGACCTGATCCTGTGCTCAACGGCGGTGCGTTGTCGCCAGACCGCGGAACCCTTCTTCCGCACCGTCAGTGAAAACATCGACATCCGATATGTGGACGAGCTCTATACGGGCCCGGCCAGTATCTACACCGACATCATCGACGCAAACAGGCATCTGAATTCGCTGATGATCGTCGGACACAATCCGATGATCGACGAACTGTTCCACCGTCTTGCCGGAAACGAAGCGGCGGCCGAAGCGCTTCCGCATGGATATCCGCCCGCAGCCCTCGCGGTTCTGGACGTCCAGGCAGGGATTGGCAGCGCGATCACCGCGACGCTGGTATCGCTGATGCTGCCGACCAGGGAAGTGAAATGACATGCCATTGTTGCGGTGCGGGAAATATTTCCTATATCGCCAAGGCAGCAAGAGCCCGTCACACGTCTCGGCTCCAGACATTCGCATGAACGAAAGCGGCAATGTCCGCGAGGGATAGCACGACTTGGCGCCAAATCTGACCAGCTTCAAAGACGACGCCCTGATTGCATTCGACAATCTCACCGATCGTGCATCGGGGCTCGTCAATCCCTCAATCCGGCTAGGTGTCACGGGCCTTTCGAGGGCCGGAAAGACCGTCTTCATCTCATCGCTGGTGCATAATCTCCTGAACGGTGGACGGCTGCCTGTGTTCGAAGCCGTGCGCTCCGGCCGCGTTTCGAAGATCAGGCTTGAGCCACAGCCTGACGACGCCGTGCCACGCTTTCAATACGAGGATCACATCGCCGCTCTTGTGCGCGATCGTATCTGGCCGGACTCGACGCGCGCGATCTCCCAACTTCGCATCACCCTCGACTTCGAGAGCGCCAGCGGCTGGAACAGGCTGTTTTCGGCCGGACGCCTGTCGCTCGATATCGTCGACTACCCCGGCGAATGGCTGCTCGACTTGCCGCTGCTCGCGCAGAATTTCAAGGAGTTCAGCGACAATTCGGTGGCCCGCGCTCGGGCGCATGGCCGCGCCAAGCTATCGGCGGATTGGCTGACGCTTGCCCAGTCGGCGGGGCCGACGGCGATTGCGGATGAAAGCAGCGCGCGCCGGCTCGCCGAGAGCTTCACAGCCTACCTCAAGGCCTGCAAGGCGGATGCGAGTTCGCCTTCGACGCTGCCGCCTGGTCGGTTCCTGATGCCAGGCGATCTCGAGGGCTCGCCTGCCCTGACCTTCTCGCCCTTGCCCGACCTGCCCGAGGGCCGTGCTCCCAAAGGCTCTCTCTGGGCTATGATGGAGCGCCGCTACGAGGCCTACAAGAAACACGTCGTCAGCCCGTTCTTTCGCGAGCACTTTGCCCGGCTCGACCGACAGATCGTGCTCGTGGATGCGCTGCAGGCGATCAACGGCGGACCGGAAGCCCTGCTGGATCTGGAGCAGGCGCTGGCCGACGTGCTGGCCTGCTTCCGCCCAGGCACCAGCAGCTGGCTCTCTTCGTTCCTGACGCGACGAATCGACAAGGTGCTGATCGCCGCAACGAAGGCGGATCACCTGCATCACGAAAGCCACGACCGTCTGGAACGCATCACGGCGCGTCTGGTCAGCCGGGCGGCTGCCAGCATCGGCATGAGCGGTGCCGGGCTCGAGGTCATGGCGATAGCCTCGGTCCGGGCGACGCGCGAGGCAACCGTCGATCATGGCGGGCATACGCTGCCGGTTATTGTCGGCACACCGATCGCCGGTGAGAAGATCAACGGCGACACGTTTGACGGAGAGCGGAAAACAGCTATATTTCCCGGTGACTTACCGGACGATCCTGAAGTTCTCTTCAATGCCGTTGATGCGGATGCATCGGCAACGACCTTCGGCGATGCGCATCCGATGCCCGAACTCAGCTTCGTCCGCTTCCGGCCGCCGCATCTGGAGGAGACCGGTGGTGGATTGAAACTGTCGGTGCCACATATACGGCTCGATCGGGCGATGCAGTTCCTGTTCGGAGATCGGCTGGCATGAGCGATGATTTCAACAGCCGAGGCAGAAAGCCCGGTGCCTTTTCGGTCGCCCCCGATCCGGAGCCGAAGGCCTCCGAAAGCGCCCGGCCCCGTCGGGCGCCGGCGAGTTTCGACGACAAGGTGGTGATGACGCCGGACGCGGAGGATCCTTTCCGCGAAACCACGCTCGCGGTTGAGAGCCTTGCGCTGCCTGAGGCAAATCCCCGCAAACGCCGCCTGTCCGTCGGCAAGATCGCCATGGGCGCGCTCGGCATCCTGTTGTCATTGGCGGCTGGCCTTTGGGTCGATCGCCTGATCCGCGACCTGTTCTCCCGCGCCGACTGGCTGGGCTATGCCGCGATGGGTGTGGTTGCCGTCGGACTGCTGGCGCTGCTGGTGATCGCTGCCCGCGAGCTTTCAGGCATGATGCAACTGACAGCCGTCCAGAGCTTGAAGGCGGAGGCGGAAAGTGCGGCGGCCTCCGGCAACACCAAGCTGGCACGATCGGCCGCGGAAAAACTCGTGCATCTTCTCGCCGCCAATCCGCGCACGGCTCGCGGCCGGGCACGTCTCAAGGAAACCGAAGGGGAAATCATCGACGGCCCCCACCTTTTGGAGCTGACGGAGCGCGAATTGTTGACGCCGCTCGATCGCGAGGCGCGCCGCACCATCCTTGCCGCATCCAAGCGGGTATCGATCGTCACTGCCGTCAGCCCGCGCGCGCTGGTCGATCTCGGCTATGTGCTCTATGAATCCGCCAGGATGATCCGGGCCATGGCCGAGCTTTATGGCGGCCGCCCGGGCAAGCTCGGCATGATCAGGTTGATGCGCGACGTCGTCGCCCATCTCGCTGTGACTGGCTCGATCGCCGCCGGCGACAGCCTTATCCAGCAGGTGCTCGGCCACGGCCTTGCCTCAAAACTCTCGGCGCGGCTGGGCGAAGGCGTGATCAATGGGTTGATGACGGCGCGCATCGGCATCGCCGCCATGGATTTGTGCCGCCCGATGCCATTCAAGGCGCTGAAGCGACCCGGGATCGGCGACTTTCTCTCCGACCTAGCACCCGGCGCCGGCCGCACGGTCGGTCAAAATGGCGACACCTAGAAGCCGGAACTAGATGCCCGCATACCAGTCGTAACCGAGATCTTCCCAGAAGCCGCCGTTGCCACGACCGAATGTCGAGAGCTCCGAAACGACCTCGATGGCGCTGAGATATTTCGCCATCTTGTAACCGAGTTGCCGCTCGACACGCACGCGGAGCGGCGCGCCGTTGGCGACAGGTATCGGCTTTCCGTTCAATCCGTAGGCAAGGATCGTCTGCGGATGGCGCGCATCGATGAGATCGATCGATTCGTAGTAGGCCACCGAGCCGGAAAGCCCAAGGTTCATGCGATCGAAACAATGGAAGACGACATAGCGCGCATCCGGCTTGACCCTGGCCTCATCGAGGACCTTGGAAAGCGGAACGCCGGTCCACTTGGCAACACAGCTCCAGCCCTCGACGCAGTCATGACGGGTGATCTGGGTGCGCGACGGCATGTTGCGCAATTCGGTCAAGGTCAGGCTGAGCGGCACTTCGACAAGCCCGGCAATAGCGAGACGGTATTCGGAGAAGTCCTGCTGTTGGAGGGCAATGTACTGTGGGTCGGTCGGATCGGTCGAGCCGTTCGGCCGTTGCCCCTGTCTGATTTCGCTTTCGCCGAACTCAGGTGCCAGCCGGTCGGCGTCCATCAAGAGCCTCTGCACGCGATAAGTCAGGTCGTTCGCCGACGCTAGGACATCGCGGACAATGCCTCTGTTTTGCAGAATGCCATCGAATGCATCACAGCCGACAAGTGGCAACGTCGAGGCGGCGACGCCGGCGGCAGTCAGAAAGCGCCTGCGATTGATCAGAAGCCGGCTCATCGTCCTAACTCCTCGCGCTGCGATTCGGCATCGATGCGGTAGCGCCCTGTTATCATCGAGCGCAGTTCGTTGATCGGTCCAGCGGCAAAAACCATGAAAATGTGGACCGCAAAGAAAAGAACGAGCAACAGCATGACGACGAAGTGGATCGTGCGCGCCGTCTGCCGGCCGGCAAAGATGTCGGGCAGCCACGGCCAAGCTGCATCCATGCCCGGCGACATCGTCAGTCCGGTGAGGATCATCAACGGAAAGAAGACCAGCAAAACAGCTGCATACGAAAGCTTCTGCAAGCCGTTGTAACTGCGGCCGTGATCGAATCGGAATTGCAGGTGATTGATGACGCTTCGCGGCAAACCGCGCAGATCTGCGCCGGATGGCAGGATGTCGCGGCGCAGGTGCCCGTTGACCATGCTCGCCCCCATCCAGACGACAAAGACTGCCGCAAAAAGCCACGCGAAGAAGAAGTGTACCACCCGCCCCGTCGCCAGGTCCTGGTAGGAGGGAACTGTCAGCCATGCCGGGAAGGCTCTGTATGCGCGCCGATCGAGGGGGCCGCTGACACCGAGAACGCCAGTCGTGTCGAAACCCTGACCGAGCAGCGTCGTCACGCCCCTGACATCGCCATCTTCCGTGCGCATGGCGCTGATGGACAGCACACTGTTGTCGAAGTCAAAACCCGATTGTTGCCCGAGATAAAGCGAGGGATGGGCGTTGAAAATCTGCAGGCCGCTCAGGAGCAAAAAGAACAGGGCGAGTGCCCAGAGCCAATGGGTCAGCCGGGTGACAAGTCCGTGACGGCGGATGATCAGTGCTATCGGGACATCCGCTTCCGAGGTGCCGTTGTCCGTCGCCGCCATCATGAAACCTCCGCGTTTCAAGTCGATACGTACGCCGATGCGACAGAGTTTCATAAACACGTTTGCGCGCGTCTATGCACATGACGGTGAGAACGCGGTGCACGCCTTGCGGCCATGCGATCTGTGACGCCCGAAGAGGCCTGACCGACACAAAGAAGCCTTGATATCCGCCCGAAAGAAACCGTCCATTAACCATTTGCGCGCAAATGTGGCTTCTAGTTTCGGACGTTGACCCATCAAGGATCGTTTATGTTCTCGCGCCCTTCTTTGATCGCTCGCGGCGCTGCCGCTTTCGCGCTTGCAGCAACCGTCGGCGTTGCGACGCCGGCCCTATCCGGCGGCAAGGACAAGGCTTTCTTCGAGAGAGTCTCCGGCCAATGGACAGGCCCCGGCGAGATCGTCGCCGGCAAATACAAGGGCACCAAGTTCACCTGCGACCTCGCTGGTGAACCGGCCGCCGGCAATGACGCCGGCATCAAGCTCGATGGCTTCTGCCGTGTCGGCGTGTTCAAGCAGCCGATGTCGGCGCTGATCACCCAGAAGGGCAACAGCTACACCGGGAAATTCCTCGATGGCGCCGACGGCAAGGGTCTCGATATCGTGTCCGGCAACGTCGCCAAGGACAAGGTCGTTGTCGGCATCAACCGCAAGAAGCTGAACGGCGCGATGATCGCCCGGCTTCAGAACGACAAGACGATGAACATCACGATCTCGGTCAAGGTCGAGAACACGATGGTGCCGGTAATCGGCGTCAGCCTCAATCGCCAGGTCGACAACATCGCCGTTGGCTCGATCAAGTAGACGGCAATTCAGATCAACGACAAAAGCCCTGGCCGAACGCCGGGGCCTTTGTCGTTTATGCCGCTCGATCTCAGGCCTGTGCCCGCCACCAATGCCTGTCTTCGTCCGCCACCTCGATGCCAGTGACGTCGGCATCCGCCAGCCACTCTTTGACCCGCCGTCCGTTCACGCTCATGCCGGAAGCGAAGTCCGCAAGGGGCATCAGCACGAAGCCGCGCGCGGTCATGCGCGGATGCGGCAGTTCCAGCCTGCTCTCGGACAGGGACATGTTGCCGAAGGTCAGGACATCGATGTCGATTGTTCGCGGGCCCCAGCGCTCGTCGCGTACCCGCTTCATCTGACGCTCGATATCAAGGCAGGCTTCGAGCAATGCTTCCGGCCCGAGCGTCGTCTCGACTTCGGCACAGGCGTTGAAGAACCAGGCCTGATCGATCTTGCCCCAGGGTGGTGTGCGAAACAGCCGTGAAACGGCACGAACCGTGCAATCCGGCCTTGCGTCAAGCATCTGCAGGGCATCGGCCATCGCCCTTCGCGGCTCGCCCAGATTGCCGCCGAGCCCCAGTGTCGCGATCGATCCGCTCATGTCAGGCGACATGCTCGACAGTCACCTCGACATAGTCGAGCACGCCGGGCACAGGCGCATTCGGCTTGCGAACCGAGACCTTCGCCCGCCGGATCTGCGGGAAGCGCACGCAGAGCGTCTTGGCGACCTCAAGCGCCAGTGCCTCGATCAGGTAGCGCCGACGCCCGGTGACGATGCGCTCGATCTCGGTAAAGGCGATCCCGTAATGCACGGTGTCGTCGATCGAATCGTCGACCAGCGCCGTGCCCTGCTCCACTTCCAGTTCCGCATCGACGAAGAACCGCTGCCCGAGGAACTCTTCCTCGTCGAGAACGCCATGGCGCGCGAAGAAGGCACAGTTTTTCAGGGTGATCGTATAGGTGGCGCTCATGGTTTTTCGTCCCGTCAGCTCTTCTTTGCAGCCAGCATAGCATCCGCCATCATCAGCGCATCCCTGCTGTTTGCGACATCGTGTACGCGGAAAATGGCGCCGCCCGCCAGCCGCAAGAGCGCCGTCGTTGCGGCGGTGGCGGCGTCACGGTCAGCCGGCTCTCGTCCGGTGACCGCGCCGAGGAAACGCTTGCGCGACGTGCCGACCAGAAACGGCAGTTCGAACCGGTGCAACTCGGCAAACCGCGCCATCAGTTCCAGGTTCTCTTCCGTATCCTTGGCAAAGCCGAAACCCGGATCGAGCACGATCCGTTCGCGTTCGATACCGGCTTGCGTCGCGATTTGCAGCGAGCGTGCAAGAAAGTGAAACTGGTCCTCGACCACATCGGCAAGCTTTTCGCGGTCACGGCCGGTGTGCATGATGCAAAGCCCTGCTCCGGTCTGCGCCGCGACGTGTGCGATATCGGGTTCGCGCTGAAGCCCGTGCACGTCGTTGACGATATGAGCGCCGGCCTTCACGGCAAGGCGTGCGGTTTCCGCCCTGTAGGTATCCACCGATATGAGGGCATCGGTCTCGCGCGCAAGCGCTGCAATGACCGGGAGGATGCGGCTCTGCTCTTCGTCGGCACTCACCGGTGCGGCATCCGGTCTGGTCGATTCACCGCCGACATCAAGGATCAAGGCGCCATCGCTGAGACAGCGCTTACCCTGCGCGACCGCAGCTTCCGTGTCGCTGAAACGACCGCCGTCGGAGAAAGAATCCGGGGTAACATTGATGATCGCCATCAAAACGCCACGCGGCCCCAGTTCGAGGCTACGTCCATGCGCCAGTGACCAGTGAAAATTTTGAAATGGATTGTAAGTCATTTCCCCTCACGATGCGCAGCAGCCAACCGTTTCGATTTGCTGTTGCACCCGCGCTGGCTATGCCCCAAGCTTGATTGAAGTTCAACTAAAGAGAACTACGCATTGATGTCTCGAGTACGCGTCCCGCTCAAAGCCGCCCTTCTTGCCCTTCTGGTTGCCATGCCCTTGGGCTCCGCGTCCGGCGAAACGGTGATGAGCAAGAGCTTCTCCTATTTCTCGATCGGCGGCCGCACGGCGGCGGATCTCGACAAGGCTCTGTCCAAGGCCGGGCCGATGATGAAGGCGACTGGCGCACGCCATCCGGGCGCAACGCGCATCAAGTTTGGCGGAACCATCACCTACGTCAACCGTGGGGGACGCTGCGCTGTCGGCGCGGCGGTCGTGACGCTCAACACGCGCATCATTCTGCCGCGTTGGAAGTATCGCAAACAGGCAAGCCGCGACCTCGCCTTGGTTTGGGATACGCTGTCGAGCGACATCAAGCGCCACGAGGAACGCCACGCCGAGATCGCGCGCAACCATGCCCGCAAGATGGAGAAGACGTTCCTGGCGCTTAAGCCGCAAGCGGACTGCGAAAAAACGCAGGAAAGCGTGACGCGCGCCAGCGCAGAGGCCATCGCCGCCCACGACAAGGACCAGGCCCGGTTCGACCGGACGGAGGCGGCCAATTTCGACAAGCGTATCATCCGGCTGCTGCAGTACCGGCTGCAAACACTGCAGAAAACACAGGAATAGACAGGGCGGCGTTCCGTCCTCGTGACCGGCATAAGCATAGCGGGAATATACTTGACCGCTACCTGTTTAGCGCGGGCGCACCCACAGTATTTTATTGGTGAAATCTAGCGATAGCTGGAGCGGAACGACTCGCTTATATTCAAAACATGAAACGTGAGGGCGAGATGAAATCCAACCCTCCGTTGTCGGAAGCGATTTGGCGGGCCATGATGATCTCGCAGGACGTATAAATATTGTCGTTACTTGAGTTCGCCAGCGTCGGTTTGTTTGTTGAAGAGCAAAAGCCGATGCCGCAGCGGTACAGGTTCTCCTGGCGTGTCTTGATGCAGCAGATGTTCCCTCCCTCATCTGCGTGCGATACGCCCTCCTAGCCTCGCTCGTCACACGACCAGCGAGGCGCTTTTTTGGCAAATACGGCATCGGTGGATCGAAAAGCAGCAGCTGCGGCGCCGACGGCCGGCGATCAGGCCTGGCGTTCGGGCACGTGCACGACGAGCCCATCAAGCGCATCGCTGACCTTGATCTGACAGGAAAGCCGCGAGGTCGGACGCACGTCGTAGGCAAAGTCCAGCATGTCCTCTTCCATCGCTTCCGGCGCGCCGACGACCGCCGTCCAGGCATCGTCGACATAGACATGACAGGTTGCGCAGGCGCAGGCCCCGCCGCACTCGGCCTCAACACCGGGAACCGAGTTGCGAACGGCGTTCTCCATGACGGTCGAGCCGTTCTCGACATCGAGTTCGTGGCGCGTGCCATCAAAGGCAACGATCGTAAGTTTTGTCATGTCACTTTCCGGAATAAGCTGATGGGACTGGCCGATCGCGCAAAGCCGCGCGGTGCGGCGGGCGCAAATTCAGGGAAGGTTCTTCCAACAATTCGGCCATTCAGTCAACAACAGCCAGTGAGCGCATCGCGGACGCGGCGTTTCAGCGTGCGCGATGCGCCTTTCCAGCCGGTTGCGATCAGCGGCAGAGTTTGAGGATGAACAGCTCGGCCTCAAGCACGCTCGTTGCAAGCACGTCGGGCAGAGTTGGATCGGTCGGACGCTGCTCGATTGCGCCCGCGGCGGCCGCGACATCGACGGCGCCGACGGCAAGGGCTGCCCCTTTCAGTTGATGGGCGGCCTGCGCGCGTCCATTCCCCTCGCCTTCGGTGATTTCCTTCATCACCTTGCGCGCCTGACGCGCGAACAATTGCAGCACTTCTATTTCAAGCGCCTTGTCGCCCATCGTCTGCGCGGTCAGATGGGCAAAGTCGATGGGCTTCCTGCCGGAGGAAGAAGAGCTACCCGGAGTATCGGGAGCTTCAAAGGCAATTCTGAGGGCCGCCATCAGCCAATTTCCCTATTGTTTGTATAGTGTTGTCCATGTCCGCTGCCGCCTTGCCGTCGCGCATAGTTTGCGCATTGACTGGAAAGGGTGGCACGGGCGCCATGCCAGACCGCGCCTGTTCACCAGGCGTCGTCACAGGACGATCGCTGCAGTTTCTGCAGCTATCATCCTCCACGGGCGGGCGCTGCTATCGGCTTAAAACGGGGCGCAATATAGGCAGGAATCTGGGAAAATGGTTAATGACCGTTAAACCTGCTGTTTTCCTTGTCTTTTCCGCCCTAACCCCCTCTATCACATTAAGAATTCATTAGGATTTTAATGAAGCCGGAGTGCTCTTAATTGTAAGAACCCGGCTAATGTGTCACTACGATACGGTTAGGAACGGGCCTGCGTACGAAAATGGCAACCGTTCCGGTGGATAAGCGTTGCGGGTGGTGCCCTCGGGGCACAATTCCGACTATCCATCGAGGAAATGATGTGGGTGTTGAGTAGGGTATTGCGTAGATGTGATGCGCGTATCTTGCCGTCACCGCCCCGGTGAAGAGGGTGCCCGGCCGCAGTCGCGGTTTGGATGGGCACGCTTCGGCGGAGGCAAAAGGTAATGAGGCGTATCCCTATGGCGACGAAGAAGAGCAACGAGTCGATTGACGAAAAGGCCTTCCAGGCTCTGGAAGCGGCCCTTAAGATCGATTTTGACGAGCTTAAGTCGAGCCCTAACGACAAGACTTCCTTGGATGATCCGGAGGAAAATGTGTCTGACTCCACCCATCAGGCTGCCCAGCCCGATCACAGTCGAAATGCCAAGCCTCAGCAGGAACCACCCCGCGCCGCGCGAGCCAATGACGCCGCACGCGGGCTCGCTCCAGAACCTGCGCCTAAGTCGCCTCCCCTTTCCCCGGCAAACGACGATGGTCGCCGGTCGCCGGCAGCCATGTTGCGCGCCCTCGACGTACGCTCGAACCGTGCCGCCATCCGGGTCGCAGCCCTCGTCTCCATCGTCTGGGCCGTCGCCGGCCTTGGTGTCGCAAACCTGCTCTATGGTCCGCAGATCTGGCAGATCCGCACGCTGAGCGATCTCGCCGCCACCCCGGGTGCAGTCGGTGTTGCCATCGGCATCCTGCTGCCCATCATGCTCTTCTTCTCCTTCGCCATCATGATCGCCCGCGCGCAGGAACTGCGTAACGCCGCGCGTTCCATGGCCGAAGTGGCACTGCGCCTGGCCGAGCCGGAAACTGCAGCCGCCGACCGGGTCATGACCGTCGGTCAGGCCGTTCGCCGCGAAGTCTCCGCGATGAACGAAGGCATCGAGCGCACGATTGCCCGCGCTACCGAGCTTGAAACCCTGGTTCACTCCGAGGTCAACGCACTCGAGCGCAGCTACAGCGAAAACGAACTGCGCGTACGCACGCTGGTTCAGGAGCTGGGCCTCGAGCGCGAAGCCATCATCGGTCACTCCGAGCGTATCCGCTCCACCATTGCCGGTGCACACGGCAAGCTGAAGGACGATCTCGACCAGGCGGGCGAAGACATTGCCTCGCGCATCGCGATCTCTGGCGAAGCCTTCGCCTCGCTGATCGATACGCGCGCCGCGGCTCTCAGTGAAAAGTCCGATGCTGCCCTGCAGAACATCGGCACCATGTTGACGAACCGCACGGACTCGCTGCTATCAGGCCTGACCGCTGCCGGCCTCGGGCTCAGCAGCGAATTCGACACCCGCCTCGATCAGCTGAGCGATACGTTGACCAAGCGCGGCGAGCAGCTGCTCGGCCAGTTCGAGACCCGCGCCTCCTCGCTCGACGCCAACACAGAAAAGCTGAATGCAGCCCTGAACGAGCGTGCCCGCCAGCTCAATGAAACGCTGATTGCCCGCACGCGCGACCTCAACGAAAGCCTGAGTGTCGGCCAGAGCGCGATCGCCGGCGGTCTTGAGGACGTACTTGCAACGCTCAACGCCACGCTCGACGAAAAGGGTGCACATTTCCGCCAGAGCCTGCGCTCCAGCGCCGACGACGCGATCATGGATCTCGACCTGCGCGGCGGCTTCTTCGAGGAGAAACTGCAGACGACGGTCGGCCAGCTGGCTACCGCGTTCGACGAACGCTTCCACGAGTTCGCCTCGGCCTTCGACAAGCGGGCCAGCATGCTCGACACCAAGCTGATGGAAAGCCTGCACCGCATCAACGAAACGGTGACCGGCGGTTCGGATGCCATTGGCAGCGCTCTTGACGGCAGCATCGAGAAGATCGGCTCGGCCCTTTCGGATCAGTCGTTGTCGCTTGCGACCGCGCTCGGCGCCACGCATGACTTCATCGAAGAAACGATCGGCAGCCGCACATCCGACCTCAGCAACCTGATCGGCGGCGCTCACAGCCGCATCGACAGCGTGCTTTCCGAAAAGACCAGCAGCCTGATGGGTGCTCTTTCCGAGGCACAGGATCGCATCGAGAACGGTTTCGGCCAGCGCGCCGATGCGCTTGCCAATGCCCTGACCTCGAGCGAACAACGTCTGACCGAGGGCCTCGACACCCGCACGGCGCAGTTCGTCGACGGCTTGCAAGCGGCTCACGCTCGCATCGAGCAGACGCTGACCGGGTCGACCGACGAGATCACCAGTGCCATCGCTGCAAGCCAGCACCGTCTCGACAACACCTTGTCCGAACGCACCCTTGCCCTTTCGACCGTGCTGTCGACCGGCACGGACGCGATCGAAGGCGCCGTCGGCGAAACGGCCGACCGGCTGGAGCGCGTCCTGTCGGAACGCAGCCAGGCGATTGCAGAAACCCTGTCAAACCAGACATCGGCGCTCGACGGCGTTCTTGCCGACCGGTCTTCCCACATCACTTCGACGATGACGGCCCGCGCCAACGAGATGGCGGAGTCCTTGAGCCGCCATGCCGAAGACGTCGCCGACAACCTGACGTTCCGCGCCACGGCCGTTGCCGAGACGATGACGGATCGTGTCGGCGAAATCGAACAGAAGCTGTCGGACAGCGTTTCCGTGATTGCCGAAAACCTCGGCGGCCGCGTCAGCGAGATTTCCGATACCCTCACCAACACCAGCGCCCGCATCGCCGAAGACCTCAGCGGTCGCGTCGGCAAGATTTCGGATGCTCTGACCGCTACGAGCGCACAGATCGCCGAAGCGCTGACGGCGCGCACGACCGAGGCGACCGCCTCGCTTGCTGGCAAGGCAACGGAAATCGAACAGACGCTCACAGGCCGTGCCGAGCACTTGCGCGAAACCCTGTCGTCGACCCACGAGCAGATCCGCGCCACGCTCGACGACCGGATCAACGCGATCAACCTCGCCGTCGATCAGGGCCGAGATCAGCTGGAAGGCATGCTGTCCGACCAGTCCATGTCGATTGCCACCAGCCTTGCCACCAGCGCCAGCATGCTCGAAATGTCGCTCGAAGAGCGCCAGGCCGCTCTTGCCGGCATCATCGACCGCAGTGGCGAAACGCTGGAAGCCCGCATGCGCTCGACCACCGGCAACATTGCCGAGCGGCTGGCGGAGACAGCGGGCCAGATCAGCCTTGCTGCCGACACTTTGACCAATCGGGTCGATATGTCGATCAACGGTCTCAACGACCGTCTCGACGACACCGGCCTGCGCATCGAGACGAGCCTTGGCGCGCTTGAAGAACGCATGCGCGACAGCGCAGAAAATGTCGGCATCATTGCCGATACGGCAGGTGTTCGTGTCGAGACCCGCTTGGGCTCGCTCGAAGAGCGCATGCGCGGCGGCGTCGATAATGTCAGCGCGATTGTCGACGATACGGCAGCTCGCATCGAAGCGCGCCTCGGCTCGCTTGAAGGCCGGATGCACGGCAGCGTCGACAAGGTTGGCGCCATCGTCGACGAAACCGGAAACCGCATCGAATCCCGTCTCGGTACGATGGAAGACCGCATCCGCGACAGCGTCGGCAATGTCAACGCCATCGTCGACGACACCGGCTTCCGCATCGAGGCCAGCATCGGCACGCTTGAGGATCGCATCCGCGATAGCGTCGGAAGCGTCAACGCCATTGTCGACGATACCGGCGCCAAGATCGAGACAAGCCTCGGCTCTCTGGAAGGCCGTATCCGTGGTAGCGTCGGCAGCGTCAACGCACTCGTCGATGACACGGGCCTGCGTCTTGAAACGAGCCTCGGCTCATTGGAGGATCGCGTCCGCGAAAGCGTCGACGGCGTCAACGCGATAGTTGGCAGCGCTGGACAGCGCATTGCCGACAGCCTTGGCGAACGCGCGGGCGAAATCGACCGCGCCAGCGAGGAAGCCGCAAGCCGTATCTCCAGCGCCATCAATGCCGGCACGGACCGCATCGAAGAGCGCCTGGGCACCATGGACCGCGCCCTCAACATCGGCCTCGAAAACGTCAACCGGACCATCGAAGGCAAGGCAGCGGTGCTCGTCACCAGTCTGCGCGGCGCCGTTAGCGACGTAACGCACGAGATCGACGCCGAAGCCGGCCGCATCGAAGGCAAGACTGCGGACCTCGTCACCAGCCTGCGCGGTGCTGTCAGCGAAGTCACCCAGGAGATCGACGCCGAAACGGGTCGTATCGAGGGCAAGACTGCCGACCTCGTTAGCAACCTTCGCGGCGCCGTCGGCGAAGTCACACGGGCGATCGACGCCGAAACGGGCCGCATAGAGGGCAAGACTGCCGACCTCGTCAGCAACCTTCGCGGCGCCGTCGGCGATGTTGCCCAGGAGCTCGACGCCGAGGCAGCCCGCATCGGGGGCAAGGCCGCGGGTCTGGTCAGCACCCTTCGCGGTGCCGTCAGCGAGGCAGCACAGGAACTCGACGCGGAAGCTGCCCGTTCCGCCGGCCTTCTTTCCAAGGCTGGTCAGGACTTTGCAAACGTACTCGCATCCCGCAACGCCGACTTCGCAAACGCGATCGAGCAGACCGCAGCGGCAACGGCCTCACGCCATGCCGAACTCGCCCGGTCGGTCGCCGACGCCTCCGACAGCGCCACTGCGCGCCTTGCCGCCACCCATGGTCAGGTCGCCAGCCACGCCCAGAACATCCAGCAGGGTCTTGCCGATGCGGAGAAGGCATTGGAAGCGCGCAGCGAAGCAATCCGCAGCACGCTCGACGATCGTACCCGCGAACTCAATTCGATGCTCGCAGGTCGCTCGATGGAGCTGTCACGCATCATCGACGAGCAGGCTCGTCCGGTTATCGATCAGTATGCTGCAACCGGCCGAGAGGCTGCTGAGCGCATCGCCAGCGTGACGCAGGACAGCACCGACCGCCTGCGTGCGGAAAATGCCGCGCTGGTCAACGCCATCACCGAACGCACCGGCGAGACGCTCAATGCCATTTCGCTGCGCGCCGAAGAGACGGCGAAGGCGATGAAGATGGTCGAGAACCGTCTGCAGTCGACGGCCCTCGGCCTGATCGACCAGCTCGCTGCCAACAACACAGCGATTGCAACCGTCATCGACCAGGCAAGCAACAACCTCGGTGACATGGACCAGCGGCTCGAGGCGACGGCCAGCCGCTTCTCCGAAACCACGCGCCAGGCCTCCGACATGTTGTCGACCTCCACCCGCCTCATCGAAGGCAAGGTCGACAAGCTCTCGGACATCTCCGCTTCCACCCTGTCGCAGATCGGCGGTATCGTCGGGCGCTTCGAGGATCACTCCAAGGTGCTCGGCCAGGCTTCGGACCTCTTGGGCGCCGCCCAGTCGAACCTCGTCAGCACGCTCGAAGAACGTCAGGATGCCTTGCGCACCCTCTCCGTCGGCCTCGTGCAGCGCTCGGAGGAGATCGAGCGCACCATGCGTGCCCTCGAAGGCTTCGTCGATGGCGCCTTCCAGCGCGCCGAAGAGCGTTCAGGTCTGGTTGCCGGCAACCTGCGCAGCGGCATCCAGCAGTCTTTCTCGGATGTCGGTCGCCTGCTGTCGAGCACCGAACAGCGTGCAGCCGAAGCCGCCGTATCCATGCGCAATGCGCTGGCACAGGCCGGCGACGAAGCGGGTGCGTCTGTTGAAGCCGTCTTCTCGCGCGCCGAAGAACGGTCGCGCCAGATTGCCGATACGCTGCGCTCCGGCGTCGAGACCTCGTTTGCCGACGTCAACAAGACACTCACGGCGGTTGAAGGCCGTGCGCTTGGCGCCTCCGAAGCGCTTCGTCAGGCGATTGCCAAGGTTGGCGAAGATGCCGGCTCCTCGATCGAAGGTGCCTTCGCAAACGCCGAGGAACGCTCCAAGGAAGTGGCCAACCGTCTGCGTGGCAGCGTTGCCTCATCGGTCTCCGATGTCGAGCGCATGCTCAACGAGAGCGGCAAGAAGTCGGACGGCGTGGCAACCCAGCTGCGCGACGCCGTTCGCGTCGCGATCGACGAAGCCATCGGCCGCTTCAGCGGTGCGACCGACGACATCCGCCGCTCGGCTGGCGAGATCCGCAAGGAACTCGACATGACCCGCGAAGAACTGAAGCGCAGCGCCTTCGACTTGCCGGAAGAAGCCAAGGAAAACGCCGCCGTCATGCGTCGCGCCGTGGCCGAGCAGATCAAGGCATTGCAGGAATTGTCCGACATCATCGGCAAGTCCTCGACGCAGCTCGAAGTCGCCCAGCCGCTGCGCCAGCAGCCGGTTGCCGCCGCCCCCGTGGCTGCTGCACCTGTTGCTGTCGCCCGTCCGGTCGAGCAGCCGGCCGCGGAGCCGCGCCGCCAGGAACCCGCACCGACGCTGCGCGGCAGCCTCGGCATCGAGCAGGCAACCATTCAGCAGCCTGCCCCCGTCCAGCAGCCCGTCGCAGTCCAGCCTGTCCGCGCCCAGCCGGCCACACAGGCCGTCACCAGCGAGGTCGCAGAAGGCGGCGGCTGGATGCGCGACCTGCTGCGCGCCGCTTCCCGTGAGGAGGCCCCGGCGGCCGCACCGCAGCGCCCGGCTGAAAGCCAGCCTGCGACCCGCAGCGGCGACACCCGCAATCCGCGGCACGTGGTGGAATCGCTGAACTCGCTGTCGGTCGATATTGCCCGCGCCATCGATCACGATGCGTCGGTAGACCTGTGGCGCCGCTACCAGCGCGGCGAGCGCGACGTCTTCACCCGTAGGCTCTATACGCTGAAGGGCCAGCAGACGTTCGACGAGATCAAGCGCAAATACGACCGCGAGCCGGAGTTCCGCACCGCCGTCGATCGCTACATCGCCGACTTCGAAAAGCTGCTCGCTGACGTCGCGCGCAACGATCCGGACAAGCGCATCACCCAGACCTACCTCACGTCCGACACGGGCAAGGTCTACACGATGCTCGCCCACGCAGCCGGCCGCTTCAACTGAGGCAGCGTCAATCGGAAAGATCAAACGGCTCCATCGCAAGGTGGGGCCGTTTTCGTATCAACAGCCAGAGCGGGAGCCAAAGCCTCGTTGGCACTGGTTTGGCTGTCGCGAGAGCAGCATCGGCAATTGCGTTTCCGCTCCGGGCGAGAATGCCATATCTTACTCTGGTACCACAGAGTATCGTGATACCACATGCACTGCCGGTGCCCTTCCCACGTCCTCACCGCCATAGAACTTCGCCCGACCGGTAGGCCGACCCTTGGGTTGCAGCACCTCCGACGGAATTCGGGCATTGGAGAGCGACCGCGATCCGCCTCGAAATTGCGATCGGTGCGGGATCTCTGCCCTTTGCGCTGAACATTTGTCGATTGCGACGTCGTTGTTACGGACCTTCGATCCTGCGAGCGACGTCTCATACCGATACCGGCGCGGCGCTCTGGCATTGCGCTTCACTGGCACCGCCGTGCCAGCTTCTGTTGTGCAAGCTGTCATGCCGCTTCGGCAGTGGTGATTAAGGGCGAGCCAGACAAAGCGTCCGCAATGGATGGCAAATTCACGGCAAACCATCGGTGGCAAGCTCCGCCTGCCGCCAAAACGCGCTGCATCCTTCCGGGGATCGGAACGCGACCTCTACCGCGAATTCCCATTGATAGGATTGCGTCTGCAGTCGCGATAGATCTTGAGGTCTGCTCTCCGAACGACCATCAGACGTACCACGGATGCTGATTGAACGACGGAAACAACCTTGGTCTCCGCTCCTTGCGGCACTGTTGCGCGCGTCATTTGCATCTGTCGGTTGCCTGATGCGGCTACCCTACGCTCGCTCTTGCGCAGCTGTGAACGGAACGGCGGTCCACCAACGCTTTGACCTCAACTTCCCACTGACTGCGCGTGCTTGCGCCCAGATCGACGGTTGAGGCGTGACATGCTGCTGACGCTGCTCGTGGAAACGACGGCATCACCGCGTGGCATGGATCCGCAGCGCGAGGCGGATTGCGGCGCGAGAGCAAACATCGCTTAACGATGGTGCCGCGGTAGGCACGTCGCTGTGCAGACAGGGCAGCCCAGATGCCTTTCGCGGCGACGGGCGAAAACCACATCGCACAAAAGAAAAGGCCCCGGACGAACCCGAGGCCTTTTCCTGGATTTCGATCACATGCCGGCCGAGCCGGCAGAAGATCAATGTTCCTTGTTGGCGTAAACCGACTTCTTGGTCAGGTAGATGAGACCGGTGAAGATCAGCAGGAACACAATGACCATGAAGCCGGTGCGCTTGCGATCTTCCAGGTGCGGTTCGGCTGCCCACATCAGGAAGGCCGAAACGTCCTTGGCGTACTGGTCCACCGTCTGCGGAGCACCATCGTCGTAGGTAACCTGATCGTCGGAGATCGGCTGAGCCATCGCCAGCGCCGAAGCGTTGGCGAAGTAAGGGTTGTAGTGTGTGCCTTCGGCGACCTGAACGCCTTCCGGCGGCTCATGGTAGCCGGTCAGCAGCGCATGGATATAGTCCGGGCCGCCTTCCTGGTAGGGCACGAACATATCGAAGACGAACTGCGGGAAGCCGCGCTCGATGCCGCGCGCCTTGGCAATCAGCGAGAAGTCCGGCGGTGCAGCACCGTTGTTGGACGCAGCAGCTGCTTCCTTGTTCGGGTACGGCGACGGGAAATGATCCGAAGGCACGGCCTTGCGGGTGAACATTTCGCCGTCTGCGTTCGGGCCGTCCTGAACTTCGTAGTTCGCGGCGAAGGCCTTCACCTGGGCGTCGGAATAACCGAGACCCGAGAGCGTGCGGAATGCCACCAGGTTCATCGAGTGGCAGGCCGAACAGACTTCGGTGTAGACCTTCAGGCCGCGCTGCAGCTGGCCCCTGTCATAGTTGCCAAACGGGCCGGCAAACGACCAGTCCTGCTGCTCGGGCTTGTGGATCGGATAGTGGGGCGTGCCGCCGCCATGCTCCGCGCCACCTGCAGCCTCTTCAGCGACAGCAGCTCCGAGACCGAGGCCAGCGACGACAGCAAGTGACAGAATACCTGTTACAAGCTTTTTCATTGTTGTGAGTTCCTTATCAATCGCTGTTCTGATCAGGCGCGTGCGGTGGCCGGCTGAGCCTTCGCATTCTTCTTTTCCAGCACCGCTTCGGTGATGGAGTTCGGAATGCGCTTGGGCGTCTCGATCAGGCCGAGAACCGGCATGATGACGAGGAAGAAGCCGAAGTAGTACAGCGTGCCGATCTGCGACATGACGACATACAGGCCTTCTGCAGGGCGCGAACCCAGCCAGCCGAGCATGATGGCGTTGACCACGAAGATCCAGAAGAACAGCTTGTACCACGGACGGTAGACAGCCGAACGGACCTTCGACGTATCGAGCCAGGGCAAGAAGAACAGGATGATGATCGAGCCGAACATCACCAGAACGCCGCCGAGCTTGGAGTCGATCGGGCCGACATTGAAGGTGATGGCGCGCAGCATCGCGTAGAACGGCAGGTAGTACCATTCAGGAACGATGTGAGCAGGCGTCTTCAGCGCATCAGCCGGAATGTAGTTGTCCGGATGGCCGAGGAAGTTCGGCTGGTAGAAGACGAACCATGCATAGATCAGCAGGAAGATGGAAACGCCGAGTGCATCCTTCAGCGTCGCGTAGGGCGTGAAGGGAACAGTATCGGTCTTCGACTTCACTTCGACGCCGGTCGGGTTGGTCTGGCCGGTGACGTGCAGGGCCCAGACGTGAAGCACGACGACGCCGGCGATCATGAAGGGCAGCAGGTAATGCAGCGAGAAGAAGCGGTTCAGCGTCGGCTGGTCGACGGCAAAGCCGCCAAGCAGGAACTGCTGGATCCACTCACCCACCAACGGGAAGGCCGAGAAGAAGCCGGTGATAACCGTCGCACCCCAGAAGGACATCTGACCCCAGGGCAGAACGTAGCCCATGAAGCCAGCAGCCATCATCAGGAGATAGATGACCACGCCGAGGATCCAGAGGATTTCGCGCGGTGCCTTGTACGAGCCGTAGTAGAGGCCGCGGGCGATGTGCAAGTAGACGGCGATGAAGAAGAACGACGCGCCGTTGGCGTGCATGTAGCGCAGCAGC
Organism: Ensifer sp. GW823-FHT05D09; assembly: GCF_058795755.1. Classification (NCBI taxonomy): domain Bacteria; kingdom Pseudomonadati; phylum Pseudomonadota; class Alphaproteobacteria; order Hyphomicrobiales; family Rhizobiaceae; genus Ensifer; species Ensifer sp. GW823-FHT05D09. Next base: position 556,464 of record NZ_JBXAIA010000002.1, read on the forward strand.
CAACCGTGGTTGACGTCACGCATGATCTTTTCGACCGAGTTGAACGCAACGGTCGTGTCGGCAGCATAGTGCATGGCGAGCACGATACCGGTCAGGATCTGGACGACCAGCATGACGGAAAGCATGGCGCCAAAGGTGTATGCGTAGTTCAGGTTCCGGGGAACCGGATAGCTGATGAAGCTGTCGTGAATCATACGCGGCAGCGGAAGACGGGAATCAACCCATTTCTCAATGCCAGTCGTTGGCGTGTAGGTTGAATGTTCAGCACTCATTATCAGTAGTCCCCTCAACCGATCTTGATAACTGTGTCGGAAACGAACGAGAAGGTCGGCACGGGGAGGTTTTCCGGCGCCGGACCTTTACGGATTCGGCCAGCCGTATCGTAGTGCGAACCGTGGCAGGGACAGAACCAGCCACCGAAATCACCGGCCTGACCAAGCGGCACGCAGCCGAGATGGGTGCAGGAACCGATCATTACGATCCAGTTTTCCTTGCCTTCGCCGGCGGAGCGATCGAGATCGTTCGCCTCGGCGCTGGTCGGAAGGTTGGCGTTGCGCGCAACCGGGTCCTTGAGGTCGGCAAGAGCGACCGCCTTGGCCTCTTCCACTTCCTTCTCGGTACGGTTGCGGATGAAAATCGGCTTGCCGCGCCATTTGGCCGTCAGCGACATGCCGGCCTGAAGGCTCGACACGTCGACCTCGATCGAGGCGAGCGCGAGCGTCGAGGCATCCGGACGCATCTGGTCGATGAATGGCCAAGCGACCGCGCCGGCGCCAACGACGCCCGCCATGCCGGTGGCCAGGTAAAGGAAATCGCGGCGAGTGGGCTCGCCCGAGGTCTCGCTTGAAATGTCGTGTTCGCTCACGGCTAAACCATCCTCTCACGCAATGTTGCGGAAACCGCATCCGCCCAGCGAGATCCCTGCCCTTGCGGTTTGACCTAGGTCAAGGAAACACGCCCAATCAAAGTGCTGACACCTTAGCCGGTTTGCTGCTGCAAACACACTTTAGGCGCCAGAATCCGTAAATTTCTGCGCGCGCACGGCTCGCAGATTCCCCGTCAATCCGGCGCGTTCTATGCTTGATCGCAAATTATGTCCAGCCTTGACAAGGGTGGGTGGGCAGATTGTCGCGGGGAAAAGCGCGGCCAATTGGCACAAGGACTTGACGGTTTGCGCTACGGCCGTCGAACCACCTTGAAAAGGCAGTTGGGCCGCCCTACTCCGCCGCCTCTTCACGCGCCAGAAATCCGCCGGATTGTCGCGACCAGAGATCGGCGTAAAGACCGCCACGCGAGATCAGTTCGGCGTGGGTTCCGTCCTCGACGATCCGACCCTTGTCCATGACGACGAGCCGGTCGAGAGCGGCAATCGTCGAGAGCCGGTGCGCGATGGCCAGAACCGTCTTGCCCTGCATCAGCCGGTCGAGATTGGACTGGATCGCCGCTTCCACTTCGGAATCGAGCGCCGAGGTCGCCTCGTCGAGAACGAGGATCGGCGCATCTTTGAGCATGACACGCGCAATGGCGATGCGCTGCCTCTGTCCGCCCGAAAGCTTGACGCCGCGTTCGCCGACATGGGCATCAAAACTCTTGCGGCCGCGCTGGTCTTCGAGGTCGCGGATAAACTCGTACGCCTCGGCCTTTTCGGCGGCCATGATCAGTTGTTCTTCTGTCGCATCCGGGTGTCCGAAGAGGATGTTGTCGCGGATGGAGCGATGCAGAAGCGATGTGTCCTGGCTGACCATGCCGACCTGCGCGCGCAGCGATTCCTGTTTCACCGTCGAAATATCCTGGCCGTCGATCAGGATGCGCCCGCCCTCGAGGTCGTAGAAGCGCAGAAGGAGATTGACGAGCGTCGACTTGCCGGCGCCCGAACGGCCGACGATGCCAACTTTCTCTCCTGGGCGAATGACGAGCGTGAAGTCGTCGATGACGCCTGCACCCTTGCCATAGTGAAACTTGACATGCTCGAAGCGGATCTCCGGCTCGCTGACCGACAACTCACTGGCATCCGGCCTGTCGACCAGACCGATCGGCTGCGAGACGAGTTCGGCCGAATTCTGGATCGTGCCGATGTTGCGCATGATCGAGTTGAACTGCGTCATCATCCGCCCGAGCAGCATGTTGAGCCTGAGCACCAGCGCCAACGTGAAGGCGACCGCGCCCGAACTGATCGAACCGCCAAGCCAAAGGTGAATGGCATAGATCGCGATCGCCGCGATCATCATGCCCGACAGAAGCGCCAGCGAGGCGCGCACCGCCGTGAGCAGCCGCGTAAACGGAATGACTGCCCGCTGGAAGCGATCGAAGCCGGCGCGGATATAGCGGTCGTTCTCGTCGTCGCGCCCGAACAGCTTCAATGTCTGGATATTCGAATAGGCATCCACCATGCGTCCGTTCAGCATCGAGGCCATTTCGGCCGTATCGCGCGCATGCTTCCGGATGCGAGGAACGAAATAGCGCGCCAGCGCCAGGAAGATGACGATCCAGAACGCGACCATGGCCGCAAGCCGCCAGTCGAGCTGGGCAACCAGCGCCATGGTCGAGGCGGTATAGATGACGATGAACCAGACGACCTGCAGCAGCGACACGATCAGGTCGCTGGTCGCCTGTGCGCCAGACCAGACTTTTGTCACGATCCGGCCGGAAAAGTCGTTCTGGAAGAAGGAAAGCGATTGCCGCGCGACGTGCGTGTAAGACTGCCAGCGCACCAGATTGAGGAAGCCGGTGATGATCGACTGCTCCTCGACGAGCGCCGCCAGCGACACCGCGACGAAGCGGAACACCAGCACCGTCAGCAGCATGAACAGCAGTTCGGGCCCGTTGGCGGAAATCAACCCGCTCCAGCCCGCTTCGGGCTTCACGGTGTCCAGCAGATCGACAAGCCGCCCGACGAAGTAGAAGAGCCCCGCCTCCAGCATGGCGACAAGGCCGCCGAGGATGGCCATCGCCAGAAACGGCCCCTTGGCCTGGCGGGCATAGAACCAGGCAAATGCCCACAGCGACTTCGGCGGTTGCAATCGCTCCCGCGGCGCAAACGGCTTGATCCAGTTCTCGAAGATGCTGACGATGGCGCTGAGCATGGTTCCGATATAGGCGGTTCGGCGGCAACAGCAATCCGTTTCCACCATTGGGCGCATTACAAATGCGTAACGTCAATTCGGCAGTCCCGCCGCCACTGGAGCGGCGGGACTGCTGCGGATCACTCCGCCGCTTCTTCCTTCTCGGCATCGTCGGCGATGAAACCGCCCGACTGGCGCGACCAGAGGTCGGCATAGAGGCCACCCTTGGCGACAAGCTCTGCATGCGAACCGGTTTCAACGATCCGGCCAGCCTCGAGGATGACCAGTCGGTCCATTTCCGTCAGCGTCGACAGGCGATGGGCAATCGCGATCACCGTCTTGCCGGCCATCAATGCGAACAGGTTCTCCTGGATCGCCTGCTCGACTTCGGAATCGAGCGCTGATGTCGCCTCGTCGAGGACCAGGATCGGTGCGTCCTTGAGGAAGACACGGGCAATAGCGATGCGCTGACGCTGGCCGCCGGAGAGCTTGACGCCCCTCTCGCCGACCTGGGCATCGAGCCCCTTGCGTCCCTGGTTGTCCTCAAGCGCCTGGATGAACTCCCAGGCGTTCGCTCGCTTCGCTGCCGCCGTGATCGCTTCGTCGTCCGCTTCCGGATGTCCATAGGCGATGTTGTCGCGAATCGAGCGATGCAGCAGCGAGGTGTCCTGCGTGACGACGCCGATCTGGGCGCGCAGGCTATCCTGCGTGACGGTGGCGATATCCTTGCCGTCGATCCGGATTGCGCCCGATTCCACGTCATAGAACCGCAACAGCAGGTTCATCAGCGTCGTCTTGCCGGCGCCGGACCGGCCAACCAAACCGATCTTCTCACCCGGCTTGATGTCGAGCGACAGGTGATCGATGACACCCTTCGCCTTGCCGTAATGGAAGCGAACGTTGTCGTAGGTGATCCCACCCTTTTCAGCCTTGAGCGCCTTGGCATCCGGCTCGTCGACGATGTCGTGCGCCTTGGTCATCATGCCGATGCCGTCATAGACCGTGCCGATGTTCTCGAACAGCGCCGAGACTTCCCACATGATCCACTGCGACATGCCGTTGATGCGCATGGCGAGACCGACGGCGATCGCGATAGCTCCGACCGAGATGGCGCTCGTCAGCCACAGGTGAATGCCGAGCGCACTGATGGCAAACAGCGCGATGCTGTTGTTGGCATAGACCAGCACGTGGAACAGCGTCACCTTGCGCATCTGGCGATGCACGGTACTGAGGAAGCCATCCATTCCGTCGCGCGCGTAGGTTTCCTCGCGGCCCGCATGCGAGAACAGCTTGACGGTACCGATGTTGGTATAGCTGTCGACGATACGGCCCGTCATCATCGAGCGCGCGTCGGCCTGCTCCTTGGAAATCTTCTGCAGCCGCGGCACGAAATAGCTGACGATACCGATGTAGATCACCAGCCAGACGGCAAGCGGCGTCACCAGCCGCCAGTCGGCGGCGGCAACGACAATCAGCATCGTGACGAAGTAACTGACGACGTAGACGAAGACGTCGAGGATCTTCATCACCGTTTCGCGAACAGCAAGCGAGGTCTGCATGACCTTGGTCGCGACGCGTCCGGCGAACTCGTTGGCGAAGAACGTCATGCTCTGGCGCAGCAGATAGCGGTGCATCTGCCAGCGGGCGATCATCGGGTAATTGCCGAGCAGTACCTGGTGCATGATCAGCGAATCGATTGCCACCAGCAGCGGCAGGCCGATCAACACCAGGCCGCCCATCCAGATGAGCCTGTGGCCCTCCGCTTCCAGGAAGGTGTCGCGATTGGCGCTCGACAGCCAGTCGACCATGTTTCCGAGAAACTGGAACAGCGCCACTTCGCCGATGGCGATAAGCATGGTGCAGACCGACATGATGAGCAGCCACGGAACCGCGGGCTTGGAATAGTGCCAGCAGAAGGCAAAAAGGCCTTTCGGCGGAAGCACGGGCTCTTCCGTCGGATAAGGATTGAGGCGGGATTCAAACCAGCCAAACATTGTCTAGCTCCTTCAGAGTATTTTGAAGGAAGGCGGGTGTCTCTCCCCGCATTCTTTATCGTGAAAATTTCAGTCCGGAAATGCTGTCCCGCAAAAGCGGGTCTATCTTCCGGAGTTCCGGAAGCGCGCATAAATCTCTTGAAAGATAGGTCGCGAAACCGGTCAGGCCAAACGGTGGCCCATCACTCCAGGAAGGCGTGTCAACATCAATACAGTCATCGTTGCCTCCGTCGGTTCGCGTTGAAGAGAGGTCCTGTCTACCTCCATTCGCGCGGAGATGCCAGATTGTCGCAGACACTTTCTTGTCTGTTTTTTCATCGCTTCGTCGGATGTTGCCAGTTCGGCACAGATTAGCGACTACAAAATCAGCGAGAACACGACCGACATGTGTAGGAAACACCCATGAATGCATCATCGACGCCCCCTATTGATTTGAAGGGGCAGGATTTCCTGCTGAGGCGCGCGCAGGAAAACGACGTCGAGGCGCGGTTGGCACTCGGGCGGGACCCGGAGATCTACCGCATGTTTGGCGGCGACGCCTTCGTGACTCGCCCCTACACGCAAGCGGACGCCGAAGCGTGGTTGCGGGCCAATATCGAGCACCCGGCCGCCTGGATTATCGACCGCGACGGGTTGATCGGCGAGGTCAGGCTCGACAATATCGATCGGCACGACCGGCGCGCCTCTTTCGCCATCGGCATCCTTGATCGGAAATTGCTGGGCCAAGGGATTGGCACTGCCGTTGCGAAGCTTGTATTGGGCCACGCATTCGGTGCACTCGCCCTGCACCGGGTTTCGCTGCGCGTTCTTGCTTTCAACGAGCGTGCCATTGCCAGCTACCGCAAATGCGGCTTTTCGATTGAGGGGCGCGAGCGGGAGGCGGCGCTGGTCGATGGCGAATGGCACGATGACATCATGATGGGGATTCTCGCGCACGAGTTCTCCGCACCAAAAGACACACCGCAAGGAAAGTGACCAGACGTGAGTGACCTTCGCATTGCCCTCTACCAGCCGGACATTCCCGGCAACACCGGCACGATCCTGCGCCTTGCCGCCTGCCTGGGGCTTGCCGTCGATGTCATCGAGCCTGCGGGTTTCGATCTTTCCGACAGAAATCTGAAGCGCGCGGGCATGGACTACATCGCCTCGGTCACCCTCACCCGCCACATCAACTGGGAACGGTTCGAGGCATGGCGGGCCTCTACCGGGCGAAGGCTCGTCCTGGCCTCCACCAAGGCCGCCGAACCCTACACCCGCTTCCAGTTCCGCCCCGATGACATCCTGCTCTTCGGGCGCGAAAGCGCTGGCGTGCCAGACCATGTGCATGATCGCGCGGAAGGCCGCATCCTCATCCCGATGGCCGAGGGGCAACGGTCGTTGAATGTCGCCATGTCCGCGGCCATGATCGCCGGTGAGGCCATCCGGCAAGTCCAGCTGGTCTGAAAAGCTTCGCATCGCTCTTCCCCGCTTTCCCGATGAGGTTTTGATGGGCGCCGCCGACGGCAGCGCCCATAAAAGTCAGGCAGCAATCTCGTTGTAGGGCGTCGACTTGCGCGCCTGCTTCAACGTCCGCGCCCACCAGAGAAGCCGGTCCATCATCAGGAACAGCGGCGCGCGCATCTCCTCGGGTTTATAGAGGTTGCCTGCCGCATCGAATTTCGACCAGGCCTTGGCAAACTGGACGCCGTCGCGCAGCGTCACAGCGTGCAACTCGCCGAAGACCTGCCGCAGCTGTTCGACGGCGCGGATACCGCCGGATGCGCCGCCATAGGAGACGAAGGCAATGGGCTTGGCATGCCAGGGCTCGTAGACCGAATCGATCAGCTCCTTCAGCGCGGCCGGGTAGCCGTGGTTGTATTCCGGCGTCACCACCAGAAAGGCGTCCGCTTCCGCGACCTTGCGCTCCAGCCACTCGCCGGGATTGACCGCAGCACCGACGCCGCGCGACGCCCGCAGCCGCGCCGGGTCGATGACCGTGAGATTGAACACGGTCGAATCCGAAATCTCGCGGATCAGCCAGTTGGCGACCGTATCGCAGAAGCGTCCCTGCCGGGCGCTGCCGTAGATCACCGCAAGCGTCATTTTCTCTGTCATGGGGATCAGCTCCTTGTTGTGACTTTCATGGAGCTCATGCTATAAAACCTCAACATTAGTTGAGGTCAATAGACGTCATGACGATTGTCAGAAACAGCGAGATGCGACGTGAACTCACGGTCGGCGAAGTCGCCGAGCGCAGCGGCGTCGCCGTTTCCACTCTCCACTTTTATGAAGCCAAGGGGCTGATCAGCAGCAACCGCAGCCGCGGCAACCAGCGTCGTTATCCGCGCAGTGTTCTGCGTCGCGTGGCAGTAATCAAGGTCGCGCAGCGCACGGGGATTCCGCTTGCGGAAATCCAGGCGGCGTTGACGGTCCTGCCGGACGATCGTCCCTTGACTGTTCAGGATTGGGCGCGCCTGTCGGAGAGCTGGCATGAGCAACTGAACGAGCGCATTGCGAGCCTGATGGCGCTGCGCGACCATCTGACAAGCTGCATCGGCTGCGGATGTCTGTCGCTGCGGGAATGTCCGCTACGCAATCCGCACGACGTGCTTTCGATGGAGGGCGCCGGCCCGCGGTTGATGGATGCAACCGAAGAGGACGGCCAGCCTTAGAAGACTTGACTGTCCGAAGCTGTGCTCGCCGGGAGCATCAATCCGCGGTCGGGAGGCGGCGCATGGTAAATTCGATCTGGTCGCCATCAAGCTGACGCCAGCTTTCCACCTCGGTCCAGTAGGCGGCTTTCGGCCAGGTATCGAACCATTCGCGTGCCTTGGCACGGGCAGCACTTCGATCGAGCCGAAAGGTTTCACGCACGAAAAGGCCATCGCCTCGGGCTGGATTGTCCCGGCGATGCCGGGCGATCTGACGCCGCAAACCATCAAGCGGCGGAGCTGCGGGTATTCTCGCCATGGACCATACCTCTGAGGGTAAAGATAGTGTGGGTATGGATCCATTGCGAGTCCGTTTTACACCGTCCATCCGATGCGGCAGACTACAGCGCCGCGCGTCGAATATGATGCGCTAACGACGCTGTAGCACTTTAGACTTGCTGCATAATTTTCGCCTTGAATCGAATCCGATTTAAGGAATCTTGCAGCAACCCGATACGCCAACCGCCGTTGCCAATCCGGCGGAAATATGAACTGTGGCGCACATCAACGAATCGGCGGCTTTCCGGCGCGCAAAGCCGCGAACAGGACAAATTTTCATGGAACGACCGCAACTGCCCCAGGGGCTGCCTGCCGATATCGAAGACAAGAAGGCCGCAGCCAGGGCCTGGTTCGAAAGCCTGCGCGACACGATCTGCGCCGCCTTCGAAGCGGTCGAAGATGACCTGAGCGGGCCGTTGTCCGACCGTGAACCGGGCCGCTTCGTCGGCAAGGAGTGGAGCCGGGACGGCGGCGAAGGCGGCGGCGGTCGCATGTCGATGATGGAAGGGCGCGTCTTCGAGAAGGTCGGCGTACACACCTCGACCGTCTTTGGCGAATTCTCGCCCGAGTTCCGCGAGCAGATCCCCGGCGCCAGTGAAGACCCACGCTTCTGGGCATCGGGCATTTCACTGATCGCGCATCCCGTGAACCCGAACGTGCCTGCCGTTCACATGAACACCCGCATGGTCGTTACCACCAGCAACTGGTTCGGCGGCGGCGCCGACCTGACGCCCGTGCTCGACCGCCGCCGCGTCATGACCGATCCGGACACGCAGCTGTTCCATCGCGCCATGGAGATCACCTGCAATCGCCACGCGGTCGCCGATCACGCCAAGTACAAGCAATGGTGCGACGACTACTTCTTCCTGAAACACCGGAATGAGCCGCGAGGCACGGGTGGCATCTTCTACGATTGGCTGCGTTCCCCGGATGAGCAGGGCGGCTGGGAAGCCGACTTCGCCTTTACGCGCGACCTCGGCAAGGCTTTCGCTCTCGTCTATCCCAAGATCGTCCGCAGCAATTTCAACACGCCATGGACCGAGGAAGATCGCGACGAACAGCTCGTGCGCCGGGGCCGTTACGTCGAGTTCAACCTGCTTTACGATCGCGGCACCATCTTCGGGCTGAAGACCGGCGGCAACGTCGAGTCGATCCTCTCGTCCCTGCCCCCGGTCGTGCGCTGGCCCTGATATGCTCCGTGGCCCGACCGATCTGGGAAGAGATCGGTCGGGGTCAGTCTTGTGATGGGCGCTGGCAGAAAGCCGGCAGGACCGGCTTCCAGATTGCGAGTTGGGGCCAGATGCCTTTCCGCCTTTTTTGCCGAACGCATCGGCGTCGCCAATTGAAACTCTCTCCGAACACTTCAACGTGCTGGTGACGACCAGTTCACCGCGCCCTGCGCCGTGAAATGCGCTCAGGCCCTTGTGCTTTTCCAGACCCATGAACATCTACTAGACGTGGTGTCGTAAAATCTCTTCGCGCCGCTACGCAAGCATGCCGTTCTACCGAAATCCCAGTCCCAATCTGTCCGTCCCCATCGGGTCCGCTGCAATATTTGGATCTGGTGCATGATCCGGGTGGCGACGCCAGTCCCCAAAATGGCATCGACGGATGACAAGTCATCACCACGCGAGAAGGACAACGCATGTCGAACGAGAACACGGCACCCGCTGCTGACCGACGCAAGAAGCGCGTCCCGCGGTGGCTCAAGTTATCCGCGATCACGATCGCGCTGTTGGCCCTTCTCATACTGACACCGCTTGCGCTTATCGTTTACCCGACGCTGAAGACCTATCCGACGGCTCCTCCCGTCCAGGCAGCCGTTTCGCAGCTGGACGCAAATAGGCAGGACCTCGCCCATTTGCGGCATTTTCCGGATTTCGAACGGAGCTTCACGCCGGAATCCAAGGCCGCCTTCGCGCTCGCCCTCAGCGAGATGGAACAACGCGCCGGGGATCTCGACCGGGCTGGACTGGCAATGGCGACGGCGAAGGCAGTGGCGCTCGCCGACAACGGGCACACCAATGTTGTCGGGCTCGTCGGCGGTCGCAGCTTCAATGCCGTGCCTATTCGTTTCGGCTGGTTTGCCGATGGGCTGTTCGTGATCGCCGCAGCTGAAGGTCAAAGCCACCTGCTAGGGAGACAGATCCTCAGTGTGAATGGTAAGACGACGGATGCCTTGGTGGCGGCGCTGCGGCCATATGTTGGCGGCCCTGCCAATCTAGCAAAGGAGCTGGCGCCAAACATCCTGATCTCACCGGAGCTTCTCCACGCGGCCGGCCTTGCTGAAACGGCGGCAAGCAGCACCTATGACATGCGGCTGGCAGATCGGAGCGTCGTTCCGGTGGAACTCGCCGCGATGTCCGGTACCCAAGAGCCCCAGAACACCAACTTCTGGCCCGCACGTGATCTGAGCCCAATCGCGCAAGCCGGCGGTACATCCGGGTGGCGACATGCTCTCGACGGTACAGTGCCGCCGCAGTATCTCTCCCAACCCGATCGCAATTACTGGCACTCCTATCCTGTGCCGGACCTGCTTTACGTTCAAATCAACCGCGTCCGCGACCAGGCGCCGATCGATCTCTCCGCGTATCTTTCCAACATCCTCGATGAATCCGCTGAGAAGCCAATTCGCAACGCCGTCGTCGACCTGCGCTTTAACAATGGCGGCAACTACGTGCTCGCGGCTGACTTTGGCCGACGTTTGCCGGAGATTCTGCCACCGACGGGGCGGCTGTTCATACTGACCAGCGGGAACACGTTCTCCGCGGCGATCAGCACCGCAGCTTGGCTGAAACATTACGGCGGAGCCCGTGTCACTATCATTGGCGAGCCCGTGGGTGATCGCATGCAGTTCTGGGGCGAAGGAGGCCTCGCCGTTCTGCCAAATTCCAAGCTTGCGATCCGCTATACCACTGGCTTCCATGACTGGAAGAACGGATGCAGCCTGGCGCAGCTCAGGACGTGCTTTCTGTTGAACTACATCTATGACGTCCCGGCAGGCTCCCTTGAACCGAACGTGCCGGTCAAGCCGACCTTTGCGGACTATGTCGCCGGCGAGGATCGGTCCATGTCCGCTGTCATGGAGATGCTCGCGACCGGCCACACACCCGGGTAACCAGCCCGCCTGCTTGTCTCGGTGATGACGTGTCAAACCGGCCACAACATGCTACCGCATGCGACCGAGGCCGTGCAGGCGTCACTTGCAGATGCGTACCTTCTTCATCACCACCCGGCCATAGGCACCGTAGTTCTTTATTGTCTTGACGACACAGGTCTGTCGATAGCCGTAACTGTAAGTGCCAGCCTCGGCAGGCATAGTGACGGCAAAGACGGTCGTCATCGCAGTAGCGATGGCGATGAAAGAATGGCGCATGGATGTTCCCCGTTCGAATTCAGCGGCCAGGAATGACGTGCGATCCGCATGTCAGAGCCATCGCATGAAAACCGATTTCGCACTGTTTCGATTGGAACAGCTGAACAAATGACGGTCGCTGGCGTTGTCCTTGGCAAGGCACGGAGGGACCCGATCATGATCTTCAAGAAGCGCACATTCCACGGCATGGAGCCTGAGCGGACGGCGGGTGATCAGCCGGCGGAGCTGGAACGCCGCGTTGCTCACGGTCTGGCCGTGACACCGGGGCTCGATGCCGCCGATGTCATCGTCATTTGCACGGGAAATACGATCATGCTCTCCGGTCATGTCGCCACCCAGGCAGAGCGTGCGCGCGCCGAAGAGGCCGCAAGGTTGACAGAAGGTGTCGTCGAGGTCGTCAACCGCATCGAGGCGGCAGAGGCCAGACAGCGTTAACTCAGATCGAACTCAGCGTCCAACCGACGATCTCGGACGCGACGGTGGCGAATGCCTGGTCGAGTGCCTTGACGAAAGCCGGATTGCCGGTGCCCTTGACGCCGACTGTAGCGCGGAACGCCTTCTGCGCTCGCACGGTACCGTTCCGGTCGTTGACGATCTTTGCGAAGATCTCGACCACTGCCGTGTCGGCCCCTTCGGTCGAGATTTCGAAGGATCTGATTTCACTGATCACCTGGTAGTCGATTGCCAGACCTTCGCCCGGCTTGCCGACGCCGCCGACCTTGCCGGTATTCTCGAACGCCTGAACCAGCTTTGCCTGCACCATGCGTGGCAGGCGGTCGCTCCACTGCGCCTTGGAAAGATACTGCAGTTCCGAGCCGGACAGACGGATGACGATCTGGTCGCTGTCAAGCGCCTTCAAGGCCGTTGGTTCCGGCACCAGGATCTGCTTATTGGTCGACACGCGCCCTTCGACGACGGGGGACGAGGACAGGTTGAACGTGTCGTTGACGGCGGCACCGGCTCCGCAGCCCGCCAGCAACACAGCCAGCGTGAAGATCATCGCGGAGCGTTTCGCTCCGGTCTTACGCACACACACCAGCCCCGGAAAATTCATACTGCCCAAACCCTTGTCCAATACGCAGCACCTTAGAGCGCTCTTTATTGAAAGCAACCCGCCCGGCCCCGCGCCGGCCATGTCTTACCTGATTCATCGTCGGGTGCGACCATCATATTGCTTGACCGTTTCGCCGCCGAACAGCAGGCGTTGCGGGTTCTTGTCGAATGTCGAAATCGTATTCTCGAGGCTCTGCACCGTCCGGCGCGTATCGGACACCAGCGCCTCGACATCGCGAAGGCCTCCCCCGGAGAACCGCTTCAGATTATCGGCAATCGGTCCGATCTGGGCGTTGAGGTTCTCGGCCACCTTGCGGAACGATTCGAGCGTGCTGCGCGCCTCGGCCGAAAGCGATGGCGCGTCGGCATCGCCGAGGAAGCCATCCACCTTGACCAGAATGCTGTCGACCCGGTTCGATGCTGCATTCAGCTTGCTCGCCATCTGGGTCACGTCGGTGATGGTGCGATCGATGTCCTGCTGGCGCGCGGTGATCTTCGCGGCAAACTGCGTGATGTTTGCGACCGCCTTGCGGGCATCTGCACTTGCCGCCGAGATGTCGTTGACGACCAGTTCGACCTTCTGCTTGTCGACGGCAGCCACCAGCGTATCGACGCGCTCGAGCGTCTTCTGCGCGTTCTTGCCGAACTGGTCATAGGTCTCGACCGTACGCTTGAACGCCGCAATGGTCTCCGAAACCCCGCCGGAGGCGGCCTTCAGGTCATTGCTCATCTGCTCGACATTGCTGACGATGCGATCGATCTTCTTCGGATCCACCGACTTCACCAGCACATCAGCAGAAGCAAGCGTCGAATCGAGCTTCTTCGATGCCGCATTGATCGACGCAGAAAGCTCGGTGACGCTCTTCAGGAAATCGTCGATCGCGCCGGAATTGTCGGCAAGCGCCTTGGAGAATTTTTCGGCATTGCTGATTGTGCCGGTCAAGGGACCGCGCACGTCCTTGACGAAGCCCTGAATGTCGGTGATCGCGTCGTTGGCGCGGTCCATGATCTTGTCGGCGGTCGCAAGAAGGCTGGTAACGCTCGACTGGTCGGCGAGGATGCGCGCCTGGGTGCCCTTCTCGAGAGCATTCCTCAAAATGTTCTCGTCGCCCTTGTTGCCGCCGCTGAGTTCGATGTAGGCGGCACCAGTCAAGCCCTGCACTTCCAGCGTCGCCTTGGTCGATTTCAGCACGGGTGCGTCAATGGAGACTTCCGTCACCGCGATGGAATAGCGCGGGTCGTTGGCGTCGATCGCCAGATTGCGCACGGAGCCGACGGGAATGCCGTTGAAGCGAACCGGCGAACCGACGGAAAGACCGTTGGCGGAGCCGGGAATGTTGACGACCAGCTCGACCATCTCGCCGCTGCGGCCATACTGCGACATCCAGTAGACGAAGCCGAAGGCCGCCGCGATCACGAACACCGTGAAGAAGCCGACAATGGCGTAATTCGCTTTAGTTTCCATTCGTTCCGACTACCTCAGTGGCCATCCTATCGGCCGTTCATCTGCTCCAGACATCCGGAAAATCTCCCAAGCTGCCCGCCGGCTTCCTGGCGCTACTCGTCGTGACGCACGATCGACCGCGCCCGTTTCCCCCGGAAATAGGACTGCACCCAGGGATCGTCACAGGCCAGCATGTCCTCGACCGTCCCCTCAACCAGAACCTTCTTGTTTCCGAGCACCGCGATGCGATCGCAGACCGAAAACAGGCTGTCGAGGTCGTGAGTCACCATATACACGGTCAATCCGAGCGTGTCGCGCAGCTTGGCAATCAACTCGTCGAACTCGGCCGCACCGATCGGATCGAGGCCCGACGTCGGCTCGTCGAGGAAGACGAGATCGGGGTCGAGCGCCAGCGCCCTGGCAAGTGCGGCCCGCTTGATCATGCCGCCCGAAAGCTCGGATGGGTACTTGTCGGCCGCCTCTGGCGCCAGCCCCACCAATTCGATCTTCACGCGTGCCAGCTCGTCCATCAGGCTCTGCGACAGGTCGAGATACTCGCGCATCGGCACCTGGATGTTTTCGCGCACTGTCAGCGCCGAAAAGAGCGCGCCATGCTGGAAAAGCACGCCCAGACGCATGTCGAGCGCGATCCGGTCGGCCTCAGACATCTTGTCGTATTCCGCGCCGAGGATCTCGATCGTGCCGGAGCGCTTGGCCAAAAGCCGCAGAACCGTCCGCATCAACACTGATTTTCCGGTACCCGAGGCACCGACAAAGCCGAGAATTTCGCCGCGGTAAATCTCCAGATTGAGCTTGTCGAGCACGATATGGGAGCCGAAGCCGACCGTCAGGTCGCGCACGGACAGAACCGATTCATGGCCGTTCGCGGCGTCTGGCTGTCTTTCTGTGGCTGTTGTGTCCATCGTCCCATCCGCCTCAGAATTCAATCGCCGCGTAGAACATGGCAAACAGGCCATCGATCAGGATCACCACGAAGATCGATTTGACCACCGAGGAGGTCACGTGGCGGCCGAGCGATTCGGCGCTGCCGCCCACCTTCAACCCTTCGACGGCCGCCACCACACCGATGATCAGCGCCATGAACGGCGCCTTGATCATGCCGGCCGCGACCGATGAAAAATCGACGGCCTCCTGCAGGCGCGACAGAAAGGTCGCAATGGTAATACCGGAATAGGTCCAGGCGACCAGCGCCGCACCGGTCAGCGCCGCGAAATTGGCGATGATGGTCAGAAGCGGCAAAGCGATCGTCAGCGCCACAAGGCGCGGAAACACCAGGACGCCAACGGGGCTGAGGCCCATGACCTTCAGCGCGTCGACCTCTTCGCGCATCTTCATTGAACCGATTTCGGCTGTAATCGCGCTGCCCGAACGCCCTGCGATCATGATCGCGGTCAAGAGCACGCCGATTTCACGCAATTGCAGGATACCGACGAGATCGACGACGAAAACTTCGGCGCCGAAGTAGCGCAGCTGAAATGCACCCTGCTGCGCAATGATCGCGCCGATCAGAAATGACATCAGCATGATGATCGGAACGGCCTTGACGCCCATGCGGTCGATCTGGTGGACGATGGCCGCCGGCGAGAGGCCGCTGTGTCGCCCGAGCTTGAGCTGCGCACCACGAACCGCCGAACCGAGAATGTACATTGCAGCGACGATATCGTTCCAGGTGGCGATCATCACTTCGCCGATCGGCGCGAAGAGCCGTTGGAACAGCGGAATCTTGTCGCTTTCGTCCTCCGGTGTCGGCAGTTCCGCCGGCAGCGCGCCGATCAGTTCGACATAGCGCTGTCCGCCATCGACAAACTGGATCCCGTCCTTTTCAGGGCCGGCGATCTTCGTCATGAAACGCCGGATGATCCATGCCCCCGCCGTATCCATGGCAGTGACACCCGACAGATCGAACTGCTTGACGCTACTACCCTTGCGCGCAAGCTGGTCGAGCTTGGCAGCCATGGCTTCAGCCGTCTCGTGCCGCCAGACGCCCGAAAAGACGTAAGTGCCATCAGAGCCTTCGGCGTCTCCGCCGAGCGCGACATCCGCAACGATCTTGGTCTGGGAACGCGTCACCTGGTCTCTGTCATCCCGATTTGCTAACCGCTCGTAAAAGCTTGCTCCGTCATAACGGCTCACATCCTTGATGTCATCCGGACGAAGCCGGTAACATCGCCACCAATGTGCCAGATAGCCCCCGCCGGAGAAGATTTCATGTCCACTGTGCTCGAAGCGACAACCGAAGACTTCCCGATTGCGGGCACTTTCACGATTTCACGCGGCTCGAAGACCACGGCGAGCGTGGTGACCTGCCGAATCACCGCGGGCGGCAGCAGCGGCTGGGGCGAATGCGTGCCCTATGGCCGCTACAACGAGACGATTGCCTCGGTGCTTGCAGAAATCGAAGCGATTCGCCCGCAGATCGAGCAGGGTCTGACGCGCCAGCAACTGCAGTCGGCGATGAAGCCGGGTGCTGCCCGCAACGCCGTCGACTGCGCACAGTGGGACCTCGAAGCAAAGCAGAAAGGCAAATCTGTCCGCGAGCTTGCCGGTCTTTCCTCACCAGAAACATTGACAACGGCCTATACGCTTTCTCTGGCCGAGCCCGAAGCGATGCGTGCGCAGGCCGCGCAATATGCCCACCGCGCCCTGCTCAAGATCAAGGTCGGGACGTCGGACGATGCCTCTCGCATCCGCGCCGTGCGGGAGGGTGCGCCGGAGAGCCGCATCATTCTCGATGCCAATGAGGGCTGGACGCCGGACAGCCTCGCCTATCACTTCGCCATCTGCGCCGAACAGCGCATCGACCTGATCGAGCAGCCGCTGCCGGCCGGCCGCGATCAGGCGCTCGCCACCATTGCCCGCCCCGTTCCCGTGTGCGCCGACGAGAGCGTGCATGCGACCGGCGATCTCTCCGCCCTTGTCGACCGCTACGACGCGGTCAACATCAAGCTCGACAAGACGGGCGGCCTGACGGAAGCCCTGCGCATGCGCGATGCGGCGGCATCGCTTGGCCTCAAGGTGATGGTCGGCTGCATGGTCGGAACTTCGCTCGGCATGGCACCGGCGATCCTGGCGGCGCAGGGCGCGGATTTCGTCGACCTCGACGGCCCCCTGCTCCTGGCGCGCGACCGCACGCCGGGCCTGCGCTACGAGGCCTCGCTGGTCTTTCCGCCCGAGCCGCGCCTCTGGGGCTGAAGGTACCGGGCGGTCAGGGCAAAGCAGCAGCCGGCAAAGGCGACGACCGACATCGAATAGAACCCGTTCACCCCGTACCAGGCATAGAGATAGCCTGACAGGAACGTGAAGATTGCCGTGAAGATGCCGGTGTAGAAGAAGTAGAGGCCCTGCGCCGATGCTTCCTGCTCCTCGACCACGCGCTCCACCAGCTTGTTCTGCATGCCGGTGTGCATGATGGCATAGGTGAAGGCGTGAAAGCACTGCAGTACGAAGTATCCGGAAAAACCGAGATCCATCGGGAAGATGATCCAGCGCAGCACCGCCAGGAAACAGCCTGACAGGATCATCGTCCAGACGCTGAAACGCCGAATGATCGCCTTGGCGAAGATGAACATCGTCACTTCGGCAGCAACGCCCGCACTCCAGAGAATGCCGATCTCCGTGCCGCTATAGCCGATATGCTGCCAGTAGATCGCCGAGAAGGCGAACAGCATGGCGTGGCTGGCGTTCACCAGTGTCACGCCGATCAACAGCAGTTGCAGATCGAGCTGGCGCAGCGATTTCGGCGGGGGCTCGGTCAAGGCCGTGATCGGCGACGGACGTCGCGGCCGACCGACCTTGGGCGCTGCGAAGGCCATCGCGATCGTCAGGCCAAATCCGATCGCCATCGCCGGCAGCACCATGTCGCCACCGAAGATGCCGATCAACCAGCCGCCGAGCATGGTTGCGCCGATGAAGGCAACGGAGCCCCACAGCCGCATCTGGGCATAGTCAAAACCCCAGCGCCTGACACCGGAAAGCGCAATCGCCTCGACGATCGGCACATAGGGTGAATAGACGGCCGATTGCAGCGTGTAGATGATCAGGATCGGCCAGAACTCGCGGGCGTAAAACAGCAAGAACGCCGTCGCCAGCGACAGGAACCCAGACCAGATCAGAACGATCGTGCGCTCTCCGAGCCGATCGGCGATCACACCCGCGATCGGCGCCGTGAACACGCGCACGAACATCGGCAGGGCCAGCACAACGCCGATCTCGAAATCGCTCATGGAAAGCGTCGTCAGCCAGACCGGAAAATATGGCATGGCGAAACCGTTGACGATCAACGGAGCGCAGAAGAGCAAGGCTGTGCGAAGCGTAAAATAACGCGGCGGAGGGCCCACGGCAGCGGGCGCTTGGGAGGGAATCATGGGAGGACCTGATGGCTATGGGCGAGCAATAGCATAGCCCACCGCAGGATCGCCATAACCTAGATTTCGCTACAAGCGTGGTTCGTAGGTTGCTCGCAGCCTCTTCACGCTGCCCGCTGCGTCAGCAATTGCGCCAGCAGACGTTCGGCTTCTGCAGTTCCCTCGGCTTCAGCGGCGCCGCCGCGCATCTGATGCCAGGTGATCAGCTCCATGGTGCCGTCGTGGTGCTCGGCGATCGCCGTGCAGCTTTCGACCCAGTCGCCGGTGTTGATGTAGCGGATGTCGCCGATGTCTTCGATGACGGCATGGTGGATATGGCCGCAGATCACCCCTTGGGCGTCGTGACGCCTGGCCTCGTCGGCAACCACCTTCTGGAACTCGCCGATGAAGTTGACGGCGTGTTTCACCTGCAGCTTCGCCCAGGACGAGAACGACCAATAGGGCATGCCGAGCCGGCGGCGAATGGCTGCGAGACCGATATTGATGGCGATTGCCGTGTCGTAGGCCCAGTCGCCGAGATAGGCGAGGATGCGGGCATTGCGCACGACCACGTCGAACTCGTCGCCATGCAAGACCAGATAATTGCGGCCGTCGGCACCCTTGTGCATGTGGCGCTGCGCCACCTCGATGCCGCCAAAGTGAACGCCCGGAAAATCGCGCATGAATTCGTCGTGGTTGCCGGGGATATAGATGATGCGCGTGCCCTTGCGCGCCTTGCGCAAAAGCTTCTGGACAACGTCGTTGCAGTTCTGCGGCCAATACCAGCTGCGCTTCAACCGCCAGCCATCGACGATGTCGCCAACGAGAACGATGGTTTCCGCCTCGTGATACCGCAGGAAATCAATGAGAAAGTCGGTCTTGGCCGCCTTGGAGCCGAGGTGGACGTCGGAGATGAACAACGTCCTGAGATGTCTTACGGAGTTGTCTTGCGGCGCCGCCATCATACCAGCCTCGTCTTGATTGAGCCTTCTGGGGTCCGTCAAAACCAGACTCGTGTTTCAGGAAGATGACACGGACGCCGGCCGCTTCGTCGCACCGGCGCAAAAGAACCGCGCAAAAACTGTACGCGGTTCGCAATTCGTGCCACAAGGCCACGTCCAAAAAAGAGGAATGCAGACTATGAGCACGGGCGACAAAAACAAATCCCACACCGGTCCGGCCAGCGGCGATATCGACCAGCAGGCTCTTTTCTTCCATCGTTACCCGCGCCCGGGGAAGCTCGAAATCCAGCCCACCAAGCCGCTCGGCAACCAGCGCGACCTCGCGCTCGCCTATTCGCCCGGCGTGGCTGCGCCCTGCATCGCCATCCGCGACAACCCGGAAACGGCAGCCGACTACACGGCGCGCGCCAATCTTGTGGCGGTTATCTCCAACGGCACGGCCGTTCTCGGCCTCGGCAACATCGGTCCGCTTGCCTCCAAGCCCGTGATGGAAGGCAAGGCCGTCCTGTTCAAGAAATTCGCCGGCATCGACGTCTTCGACATCGAGATCGATGCCGCAAGCATCGAGCGCATGGTCGACGTCATCTCGGCGCTGGAGCCGACCTTCGGCGGCATCAACCTCGAAGACATCAAGGCACCGGAATGCTTCGAGGTCGAGCGCCAGCTGCGTGAAAAAATGCAGATTCCCGTCTTCCATGACGACCAGCATGGCACCGCCATCATCGTTGCGGCCGCGATCCTCAACGGCCTCGAGCTGGCCGGCAAGGACATCGCCAAGGCCAAGATCGTCACCTCGGGTGCCGGTGCTGCAGCGCTTGCCTGTCTCAACCTGCTCGTCACGCTGGGCGCCAAGATCGAAAACATCTGGGTGCACGACCTCGAAGGCCTTGTCTACAAGGGCCGCGAAGTTCTGATGGACCAATGGAAATCGGTCTACGCCCAGGAAAGCGACAACCGGGTGCTTGCAGACAGCATCGGTGGCGCCGACGTCTTCCTCGGCCTGTCGGCGGCCGGCGTGCTGAAGCCGGAACTGCTGGTACAGATGGCGGAAAAGCCGCTGATCATGGCACTGGCCAACCCGACGCCCGAGATCATGCCGGAAGCCGCCCGTGCGGCACGCCCGGACGCCATGATCTGCACCGGCCGTTCGGACTTCCCCAACCAGGTCAACAACGTGCTCTGCTTCCCGCACATCTTCCGCGGTGCGCTCGACTGCGGCGCAAGCACGATCAACGAAGAAATGAAAATGGCGGCCGTCCGCGCCATCGCCGGCCTTGCCCGCGAGGAGCCATCGGATGTCGCTGCCCGCGCCTACTCCGGCGAGACGCCGGTCTTCGGCCCTGACTACCTGATCCCCTCGCCCTTCGACCAGCGCCTGATCCTGAGGATCGCGCCGGCCGTCGCCAAGGCTGCTGAAGAGAGCGGTGTCGCCACTCGTCCGATCCAGGATTACGACGCCTATCTCGACAAGCTCAACCGCTTCGTCTTCCGCTCCGGCTTCATCATGAAGCCGGTCTTTGCCGCCGCCAAGAACGCGCAGAAGAACCGCGTGATCTTTGCCGAAGGCGAAGACGAGCGCGTGCTGCGCGCAGCCCAGGTGCTGCTGGAGGAAGGCACAGCCCGCCCGATCCTGATCGGCCGTCCGCAGATCATCGAGACGCGCCTGCGTCGCTACGGCCTGCGCATTCGTCCTGATGTCGATTTCGAAGTGGTCAACCCCGAAGGCGACCCGCGCTATCGTGACTATGTCGAGGACTATTTCGCCCTTGTCGGCCGCCTCGGCGTCATTCCGGAAGCAGCCCGTACGATCGTGCGCACCAACACCACGGTCATCGGGGCGCTTGCCGTCAAGCGCGGCGAAGCCGACGCACTGATCTGCGGTGTCGAAGGACGCTACAGCAAGCACCTGCGCGACGTCTCGCAGATCATCGGCAAGCGCGAAGGCGTACTCGACTTCTCGGCACTGAGCCTGCTCATCTCACAGCGCGGCGCAACGTTCTTCACAGACACCTATGTCAGCTATTGCCCGAGCGCCGAAGAAATCGCCCAGACGACAGTCATGGCGGCACAGGAAATCCGCCGCTTCGGCATCACGCCGCATGCCGCCCTTGTCTCGCACTCGAACTTCGGCTCACGCGATTCCGAAAGCGCCACCAAGATGCGTCAGGCATTGCAGCTCGTGCGCGAACTTGCGCCCGACCTCGAAGTGGATGGCGAAATGCATGGTGATTCGGCCATCTCCGAGGTTCTGCGCCAGCGCGTCATGCCCAACAGCACGCTTTCGGGCGAAGCCAACCTGCTGGTCTTCCCGAATCTCGATGCCGCCAACATCACGCTCGGCGTCGTCAAGACGATGACGGACAGCCTGCATGTCGGCCCGATCCTGCTCGGCTCGGCACTGCCGGCGCACATCCTGTCGCCGTCCGTGACCTCGCGCGGCGTCGTTAACATGGCAGCACTCGCTGTCGTTGAAGCCAGCCATCCGGGTTGAAACTTTTTGCAGGGCCGTCGTACCCGGCGGCCCTGTGTTTCCGATCCGATCCTGGCAACAACCATTGTTTGTAGGATCGACAATCCACAGCAAATGCGGATGACGGTTCTGGACAAAAGGTGAACCCCCAACCATTGTGGGGTTCAGGGCAAGAATCGGTGTTGTGGCATGACTGAACAACAGGCTGTCCTCGACATGCTGGAAATCCTGGAATGCGGAGGCTGTGTCGAGCCGGCCCATTTTTTTACGTTGATGCGACGTACCTTTCGCATCGCTCATCTCCTTTATCTTGAAGCCGAGCCCTATGCGGACGAGCTCAAGATCTGCCGCCTGCACCACACATTCGGTGCCTACGCGGCGGAGCTTTATCTGACGCGCGGGCTCTATCGCATCGATCCGATCCTCAAGCTGGCGCTCGGCGGCGTCAGACCGGTCGAATGGACGACGGCGCGCCATCGCTTTCCCGAATGCGAGCCGTTGTTCAAGACGGCCGAAGAGATCGGGCTTTCCAGTGAAGGCGTCGCCCTGCCGCTACCCTCGCCGGCCGGCCGCATGGCGTTGCTTGCCATCAACGTCAACATGTCGGCGGCCGAATGGTCGATCTATCGGCGCAATCATCTGCGCGACTTCCAGCTCGCCGCCAACCTGTTTCATGCCGGCATGCTCGAGAATGCGGCCATGACTAGTGGCGCGGCAACGCGCGAGATGCGCCTGACCGGCCGTGAAACCGAGGTTCTCACCTGGTCGGCAGCCGGCAAGAGCTATTGGGAGATTGCCACCATTCTCGGAATTTCCGAGCGCACCGTGCGCTTCTTCATGACCAATGCCCGCCGCAAGCTCAACGTCGTCTCCAACACGCAGGCCGTGGCCCAGGCCGTCCGCCATGCGCTGATCCCCACAGTTTGATCCGGGCTAGAGCCGCTCCCCCCCACGCTCTTCCGGAAACCCATCGAAATTTAGAGTAAAAAATCCGTTACCGGTACTGTCACTAGTGCCAGTTTCTTCTCCGCCGCCGGACTGACAGCATCACGCCATCCCCCAAAGACAAGGATGGAGAGAACGATGATCAGGATCCTCAACGGCAGGACACGCGGACAGCACCCACAGGCCATCGACGAGATGTTCAAGTTGCGCAAGCGCGTCTTTCACGACTTCCTGAAATGGGACGTTCAGACCGATGGGGACTGGGAGATCGACAACTACGACAAGTCGAACCCGCTCTACATCCTGTCCTATTCGCCGGACACCGGAAAGCTGCGCGGATCGCTGAGGCTGCTGCCGACGCTTGGCCCCAACATGCTGGACGATACGTTCCCGATCCTGCTTGGCGACAACCCGGAGATCCGCAGCGCCTCGATCTGGGAATCGAGCCGCTTTTGCATCGATCCGGAAATTTCCCAGGACCGTGCTTCCAATCAGGTCACGGTTGCCGCCGCAGAACTGATGTGCGGCGTCGGCGAACTCGGACTTGCCTCCGGCATCAGCCACATCGTTACGGTCACCGACGTCTTCCTCGAGCGGATGTTCCGTCGCATGGGTTGCCCCGGCGAGCGCATCGGTGAACCGCACCGGATCGGCTCGGTCTTTGCCGTGGCGGTCGCCTGGGAAGTGACGCCGTCGCTGCTGAGCGCCATGAAGGCCGTCGCCGCGATCGAAGGCACCGTGCTTGAGCGGCCGATGTCGCTGGAAACCGCACGCGCAGCCTGACACCGGATTGGAGCCGTCCATTCGTCCGAGAGGACGACACTGTTAACGCATTACGAGGCTTGTCGTTGCACACGCAGTGACAAGCCTTATGATAAGGCTGAAACAGGAAATGCCGACGGCGACCGATCCCGGACAACAAGGGCGGCGCAGCGCGGTTGCAGAAATGGACGTTCGCCCTTGTTCCGGAACATGAAAACCCTTGCCGCGGCGACTTTGCCGCTGCTTCTGGTTCTTGCCGATCAGGCGCTGGCCTCCAGCGTGTGCGACCGCCTGAACACCCGGCTTGCGCAATTGCCCGAAGCCATCACCACCACGGCCGATACGCGCGATTACGCGAGCGCCATTTCGCGACAGAACATTGAATTGCGTCGGGCGCGCAACGATCGCCGCCGCGCCGGCTGCGGCACAGGCAGCGTCGTCGTGTTCAATGGCGGCGACCCGGATATCTGCGCTGATATCAACAGCCTGATCGCCGAGATGGAAGACAATCTCGCTATCCTCAAATCGGAACGCCAGCAGCTGATATCGGGCGATGGCGACGACACGCGTCGGCGCATCCTGGCTGCACTCGAGATCAACGGTTGTTATGGCGACCGCGAGGAATTTGCCAGCGCCGACCCGGACGCGCCGGAAACGCATCGCAATATCCTGCGCGATCTGCCGCCGGAGGAATCCTACGGGCCGTTGTTGCGCGATGGCGACGCAGACGGATACCCTCCGGAAAGCGGCGTCTATTCCGGCACGCTTCGCACCATGTGCGTGCGCACCTGCGACGGCGCCTTCTTCCCCATTTCGTCCGAGGCGAGCCCGGCGGACTTTGCTCGCGACGAGCAGGCCTGTCGCGCCCGCTGCCCGGGTGCCGAAACCGAGCTCTTCTTCCACGAGCTTGCGACCGAAGAGAGCGACCAGATGGTTTCCGCCTCGACTGGACGCCCCTATCGGGAATTGCCGAACGCCTTTGCCTACCGGACGCGAGACGTCGGCAAGCCCGGCATCTGCGGCTGCCAGATCCCGAAGACGGTGGCAACAACGCCCAAGGCAGGCGGCGGCAATTCCAGCGATAGTCAGTCCTCGATCATCGTCATCGAAGGCAATAAGGGGGCAGATGCCCCTTCTGCCAAGGTGACGGTTCCCGCTGAAGAGCGCCCCTACGATCCCGCCAAGAGCAAGGTGCGGGTCATCGGGCCGACGTTCCTGCCCCAGGAGGAAACGTCGATCGACCTTCGCCACCCCAAGGGTCCGGCTTACCAACCGGTTCAGAGCAACTGATCGCGGCGTCAGCCTTCCGGCAGGCTCCCCAACCTTCCTCGAATACCAGTTCCTCCAGCGGCAGGCGCTGGCGCCAGCCTTTTACCGCCAGTTCCGGCTCACGGTAGAGGTGGTCGACGAAGCCCAGGCAAAGCCAGGCGACGATCACGACATGATCGGGTATGCCGAGGATCGCCTTGATCTCGTTCTCATGAAAGATGCTGACCCAGCCGACGCCGACGCCTTCAGCGCGCGCGGCAAGCCAGAGATTCTGGACGGCGCAGACGGTGGAATAGACATCCATGTCAGGATTGTGGGTGCGCCCGAGAACGACCGAGCCGCCGCGTGTGCGATCGCATGTCACGCAGATACTGAGCGGTGCCTTGCGGATACCCTCCAGTTTCAGCGAGCGGTATTTCGCGCGCTGATCACCATCGAACATCAGCGCAGCTTCGTCGTTGGCGCGGGAAAACGCCTGCCAGACCCGCTCGCGGGTTTCCGCCTGGCGCACGACGACGAAATTCCATGGCTGCATGAACCCCACCGATGGCGCCCGGTGCGCTGCATTGAGCAGGCGCATCACCAGATCGTCAGGCAAGGGGTCGGGCAGGAACTGATCCCGCACGTCCCGGCGTGTTTCGATGGCGCGGTAGACGGCTTCGCGCTCGTCAAATGAAAAGGCTTCTGCGGCCGCAAGGCCGCCATTCGCGTCAGTCAGCATCGTTCGATCCCCAACAATGCACAACCTTCCGCCGTCCGCGCGGGTTTCGGTCTATCTTGCCAGGCCGGTCTTCTGACTTCGGATCCCCCGGCCGCTCCGCCTTCCCAGATCCGATGAAGATCCAGTGGCAAGACTTTGAGAAAACTCAAGATCCCTGGGGCAGCCGTCCCCGTCACAGCGTTGGGCACGTTCCGGAGTGACACCGGATTCCCGATTCTCCCGCGTCGCGGGCACCTGACGACGCCATAAGTGCACAGCCCATAGGGAATGACAAGCAACTCGGTGGGTGCCCGCCGGCACCGTGCGAGCCTTTCGGCAGCGGTCGACATCGGAGACCTTTCGACCGCTGCCCTTGCGGCTCACTATCAAAGCGGGGCGACGGGATGTGGCGAGCCGTCATAGCCACCCCAGACCGACTGGTCGAAGCAGATGACCGACCCCGTCATCAGGCCGGATTCGTTCGAGGACAGATAGGCGCAGGCGCGCGCGACTTCCTTGGGATCGACAAGCCGGCCGAAAGGCTGGCTGGCGGCCGCCTTTTCCAGCCAGTCGGCTGCAGCACCGTGAAACTCTCGCTGGATGCGATCTTCCCCCTCTGAGGCCATCCATCCGATATTGAGACCGTTGACACGAATACGGTTGCGCAACAGCGCGTAAGCCGTGTTCTTGGTCAGCGTCTCCAGCGCGCCCTTGGACGAGCAATAGGCAGCGATGAACGGCTGCCCGGCCATGGCCGACATGGAACCGATGTTGACGATCGTGCCCTGAGTGCCCTCCCTTCGCATAACCTTGACAGCCTCCTGGATCAGGAAGAACGGCGCCCGCACATTGATGGCGAACATCCGGTCGAAGAGTTCGGGGCTTGTATCGAGAATGGTGCCGCGATCGGTGATTGCTGCCGCGTTGACCAGCGCATCGACCCGCCCGAAGGTGGCGTCGCAGGCGTTGACAACCTTTCGGGCATCTTCGACCTTTTCGAGATCCGCTTCGACATAAAGCACCTGCGCGCCGCTCGCCTTGCGGATCTCCTCAGCCTTCGCCTCTCCCTTGGCAGTGTTGCGCCCGCAGATGACGATGCCTTCGGCCCCGCGTTCCGCAAACAGGCTGGCGATCGTTGCCCCCAACCCTTGCGTCCCACCGGTGACGATGGCGACCTTGCCGTCAAGACGGCCGTGTTGTTCGGTCATGAAATTCCTCCCAGGAGTGAAAGTGTCATCGAAACAGGAACGGCCCCCGCCGCCGAGCGCCGGGGACCTGTCATGGCGATATCTTCTGTTCAGCTCAGCTTGCGCTGTGCCTGCTCTTCAAGCGCTTTGCGGAAATCCGCCTCGCTCCACCTTCCTGAAAGCGCCTCATGCATCAACTGCGCCTGTGTTTTCGGCGCAAGGCCGCCGAGCGGCGGGTCGCGATCGAGATTGGTCGGGAAGGAATAACCTTCGGCACAGGACGCAATCGCATTGGCGACCTCACCCTTCGAAAGGGCGCCGGATGCGATAAGAGCTGTCAGCGCCGGATAGAGCGCCGCGCTCATCTTCACGCGATCCACGGTCTCCATCGCTCGCCCGAAGGCCGACGAAACCTGCAGCAGATTGGCAACGCGCTTGATATCGGTCGAACGGTTGCTGCCGGCGGCATGGAACAGCGCCGGATTGAAGAAAACGACATCGCCCTTTGCAAGCGGCAACTGCACGTGATGTTCGTCGAAATAGGCGCGGAACTCCGGCCGCTTCAGCGCGAGGTAGCCGGGCACATAGGTCTGGCTATAGGGCAGGAACAGCGTTGGGCCGCTTTCAAGCGGCATGTCGCAATGAGCAACCGCCCCCTGCAGCGTCAGGACAGGTGACAGCCGGTGCACATGAGCCGGATATTGCTCGATGACATCAGAGCTCTGGAAGCCGAGGTGGTAGTCGCGATGCGCCGCCTGCGACGCCCCACCCGGATTGACCCGATTGACCTGCGCCGTCATCTGATAGTTCGGACCAAGCCAGGCTTCGCTGACAAGTGCAATGATGGCATTGGCATAGTAGGCGGCAAAATTTTCAGGGCTCTTCAGGCAGTGCTTTTCGAGCGAGTTCCAGATCCGGTCGTTGGCGCCGGGCTTGGCAAAATGGTCGCCGCCGCCGCTCTTGGTGCGGTGCTGCTCCTCGATGATCGCATCGAAGATGCCGCTGGCGGCATCGATGACGGTTGTGTCGGCGTAGGCGTGCTTGAACACGGCAACACCTGGACCGGTCGCCAGCACTTCGCAGATCTCGGCCAGTGCCGCGCGGCGCCCCTCGGCCGTCGCGCAGGCTGAAACCAGGCTGGCGCTGTCATAGATCAGCACGTTCTTCTCGCAGGCGAGCGCATGCGGATAGTCCGCAAGGTTCGTCTGGCGCTCCACCTCGGCACGAAATTCTTCGATGTCGCAGCCATCTTCGCTCAGCCACACGCGGTCGAGGCGCTGGCGCGCATTGTTGTCGGTCTTCATCCCGTTCCTCCTCAGAAACATTCGATGCCCCGACTATAGGCGCCGTCCAATCATGATATAGAGCAGGAATCCATCAAAAAACCATCAGGAGAGATCGCCGTTGGCTCATCCGTTTCTGGTCAAGGATATTGCTTTTCAGGCCGGGCTCAGCACCGCGACCGTCGATCGCGTCCTGAACGGGCGCCCCGGCGTGCGCCAGCAGACCGAAGCGCGCGTGAAGGCCGCCATTCGCGAGCTGGAAAAGCAGCAATCCGGATTGGAGATCCAGGGCCAGAGGCGGACGATCGACGTGGTGATGGAGGCACCGGAGCGTTTTACCGATGCGGTCAGAGAGGCATTCGAAACCGAAGCGCCGACCTTCATGCCAACGACGTTCCGTTGTCGCTTCCACTTCGCCGAGACGATGCGCCCGCAGGACATCGCCCAGCTTCTCGACCGCATTCGGTTGCGCGGAACCGATGGGGTGGTGTTGAAAGCGCCTGATATGCCTGAAGTCGCGGGCGCCGTCGCCCGCCTGGAACAGGCGGGTATCCCGGTGATTACGCTTGTCACCGACCTGCCGAATTCGGCGCGGACCGCCTATGCCGGCGCAGACAACCGTGCGGCCGGCGAAACGGCGGCCTATCTCATCGGCGAACGCTTCGCTGAACGCTCCGCGACCGTGCTCGTGACAATTTCAAGCAGTCGTTTCCGTGGCGAGGAGGAACGCGAAATCGGCTTTCGCCGCGTGCTGCGTGAACACTATCCGGCAATCCGCATTGTCGAGATCAGCGAAGGCCATGGCAAGGACACCGAGACCGGTGCGCTTGCGGCAAAGGCGCTCGCGGCACACGCCGACATCAATGCGGCCTATTCGATCGGCGGCGGCAACCGCGCTGTGCTCGCGGCGTTCGAGCGCGTCGGTCGCGATTGCACGTTGTTCATCGCCCATGACCTAGATCACGACAACCTTGCGCTGCTGCGCGAACGCCGGATCCATTTCGTCCTGCACCATGACCTGAGACGCGACGCCCGCATGGCCTTCCGCGCCATTCTCGCCGTGAGAAGCGGCAACGGTCAGAAGCCGGCCGGAAACCGGCTGTCAGCCGTGGAGGTGATTACGCCCTACAACGTGCCCGTCGCCTGAGGGGAGCGGCCCGCAATGACAGGCCCCGCGATGAAGCGGGGCCGGTCCGTCATTCGGGTAAAAGCACGATCTTTCCCGAGAACCGCCGGTCCTCGAGCCGCGCATGGGCCGCGGCCCCGTTCGACAGTGCGAAGGTCTCGATGCGCGGCCGCTCGATGACGCCGTCCCTGAGCGACTGGAACAGCCGCCCGGCCCGGCTCAGCCGCTGCTGCCGATCGGTCAGAAAACCCCAGAGATCACCACCGACGACGGTTTTGGAATGCTCCATGAGATAGCGCGGATCAACCAGGGGTGCCGGCCCACCGGCCATGCCGAACGTCACAAGTGTGCCGCGCGAGCGAACCGCCGAAAGGCTGTCGAGCAGGGTTATGCCGACCGAATCGTAGGCGACATTGACGCCGCCGTCACTCAAGGCGCGCACCTTGTCCGGCCAGCCCTCGTCATAGCCGAGCGCATAGGCGGCACCCGCGGCCTTGGCGAGCGCCTGCTTCTCCAGCGTCGAGGCCATGGCAATGATGCTCGCGCCCCGCGCGATGGCAAGCCGGATCAGCAACTGTCCGACACCGCCGCCTGCCGCCTGCACCAGAACGGTATCGCCGGCCCGGACGCTATAGCTGTCCTCGACCAGATACTGCGCCGTCAGCCCCTGCAGCAGAAGGGCGGCAGCGGCCTCAAAGCCGATATCGTCAGGAAGCGGGATGGCCCGCTCCAGCGGCACGGTCACCCGCGTTGCATTGGCAAACGGCACGTCCGCAAACCCGATTCGGTCACCGACAGCGACGCCTTCGACGCCTTCACCGATGGCGATCACCTCGCCGGCCCCTTCGTAGCCGGCGATGTAGGGCGCCTTGCCCGCAAGCGTGTAGTTGCCCTTGCGCCGATAGATGTCGGCGAAGTTGACCCCGATTGCCCGCGTCGCCAGCTGGATGTGGCCAGGTGGCACGGCCGGGTCGGCAACCTCGCGGTAGCTTAGGACCTCCGGCCCACCGAACGTGTCGAATACCAATGCATGCATGGTTGCCTCCCCCTATCGGATCAGTGTGCGGACGAAATCTTCGCCAAGCCCGACCGACTTGCAGTGTGCCGCATATCGGTCGAGCCTGACCAGCACGTCGTCATAACCTTCGGCGTTGCCGTCATCATCGAGATAGACCAGCGGTCCGAACACGTGGAACAGCGCCTTCATGTGGCCGGCCTCCGGATGCACGTAGAGCGTATGGATATCGCCCGCCGGCTCGAAGATGAAGGTGCCGGGCCGTGCGATCCAGTCGCGCTCACGATAACCCCAGGTGCCCTCCAGCGTCCAACCGGTGACCGGATTGGAATGACGATGCCGCTCGATGGTGCCGGTGCCCTTGGCCTTGAAGATGCTGACCCAACTGCCGCCCCGCACATCGAACAGCAACGGCAATGTAAAGGCGCTGTCGCCGAAGGGCAGCCAGCGCCGTTCATCCGCCTCCGCATCGGCGACCAGCAACTCGTCAACTCCGTATCTGCTTTCCTGAATGTTGATCAAAGTCCATCCTCCCGTTAAGTTTCACAAGCGGGATTTATCTACTATAGTGGATTTCGTCAACAGAATTGAGAATCGTCGATTTTGCTCGTATGCATTGCCCGAGGAGACGCCATGCCAAAACTGACCATCACCCGCCGACCTGCCGAACAGAGACTTCGCTCGACCGAAGAGCGACCGGCCGAACTTGGAGCCCGCGTGAAGGAGCTCCGGGTCGCACGGGAATGGACGCTCGACGAAGCGAGCCAGCGCATCGGCCTGTCGCGCTCCGCGCTATCGAAGATCGAGCGCAACGAGATGTCGCCGACCTTCCACGCCATGCAGAAGCTGGCGGCCGGCTTCTCGCTTGATCTCCTGAGCTTTCTCGCCTCCGGCGAGGCAAGCCCGCCCGCCGGCCGGCGCAGCGTCACCCGCAAGGACGATGGCACTCGCCATGAAACGCCGAATTATGGCTTGCGGCTGCTGATGGAAGAGGTGCGCAACACGGCCTTCATGGTGGTCGAAGTGCTGGTCAGGGCACGGGGGCTCGACCAGTTTCCCGATTGGGACCGGCACGATGACGAGGACTTCATGTATGTCCTCGACGGAGAAGTCACCCTCTATACCGAGCACTACGCACCAGCAGTGCTGAAGAGCGGCGACGCTGTCTACTTCGATGCACGCCTCGGCCATGCCTGTATTTCAACCAGCGACGGCGACGCCCGGCTTTTGTGGGTGACCGCTCCACTCGGCGGACGCTTCAACCGCTCGGATGAAGACCATGGCGATGGAAAGCTACCGGCCTGAAAACTCAGCCGGCGTGGCGCCTTGACACCTCTGCGCTCAGCGCAACCTTGTCTTCCGGGGAAAGGTCGTCAGCCGTCTGGACACGGTTGCGCCCGCGTTTCTTGGCGAGATAGAGCGCCTCGTCGGCAGCGGCCAGCAGCGCGCGGGCAGTGCTGCCGTGCTTAGGCGCAAAGGCCAAGCCGACGCTGCTGCCGACGCGCAACATCTGCCCCTCAAGCTCGACCGGCGTCTGTGCATCGATGACAAGGCCCGCAGCCACAGCCGATACGTCCGCATCCTTGCCTGACGAACGATGGATGACCGCAAATTCATCACCGCCCAGGCGGGCAACGGTTCCACGCGCCCCGACCCGCCGGCGGTACCGTTCGGCAATGGCCATCAACACCGCGTCACCCGCCGCGTGCCCATGCCGGTCGTTGACGGCCTTGAACTCGTCCAGATCGGCAAGGATCAGCGCGAATGGGCGGTTTTTCGCGTCGAGGAGCGCGGCGGCCAGCGCATCGTCGAAGCCGCTGCGATTGAGAAGCCCGGTGAGCCGGTCATGTTTTGCCATGTAGAGGTTTCGCGCCTCGCTCTGCTGCAAGGCGGCAAAGACACTGGAGAACCTGAGGGCTACAAAGGCCATCAAAAGCATTGCCAGGATCGCGATGGCGATCACGCTCGGCAGGATCTCCGCCCGCACGAAGCCGCCGGGCGATTTGGGCGTCCAGGCAACGACCAGGCAGGAGGCGTCCAAGCACCGGCCGACGGACACGTGCACGCTATCGGCCGGAAGTTGAGACAGCGGGACGAAGGCAAGGCCAGACACCCCAAGCTTTGCTTCGATCTCCCGCAGCGACTGCGCCGTCAGCGGGCGAACAGAAACCATGAACACCGGTTTGCGGCGATCGGCGGCAAGCTGCAGCGTTTCCGGGATCACCGCCTGGACGACCGCGATGCTCATCTGCCCTTGAACCTCACGCATATCCACGGCGTGGATGCCGGGTACGATCGGCGTTACCGATTGCCGGTTCGGCTGGGGGATATCGAGCGTATAGGTGCCGCCATTGTTTCTCAGCGCATTGTCATAGCGGCGACGTGCCTCGTCGAGCAGATCATCGACATCGCGAAGCGGGCCTTCGGCCGCCTGCGCGGGGATGGCCAGACCGTCCTTCAATGCTGTCGAAACATGTCCATCGGCATCACTGAAGATCAGCCAGGAGAAACCGTAGTCCTCCCAGAGCCACCCGGACAATTGTTCGGCCACGAAGGCGTCACTCAGCCGTCCGGTCGCAAGTTCGTCGTAAGTGCCGTCCCAGAAAGAGACCTGCGCCTGGAATTGCACGGCTGCTTCCATCTGGTGGCGCAACTCGTTTGTCACCAGTCTGCGCTCTGCAGAACGGCCGAAACGGTCCGCCTCGACGACGGAACGATTGAGAACGAAGATGAGGCTGGCGATTGTCAGGATCGCAACCAAGGTACAGGCAGCATGAATTGCCCAGACCGCCCTGTTCCGCTTCGGTTGCCGAAACTCTTCCTCGATCACGCCAACGCCCCCTCACCGGACCAGCCGTCAATGGCGAAGGGTGGCACCGATCAGACGCCACCCTAAAGATCAAAGCAGAAATTTAGTTTAAGCAAGCTGGTATTGAAAGCCTTAAAGACTTCAACCGCCTAGTATAATCCAACAATCAGTAGTCGCACGACCACTAGTTGGGCGAAGAAGATCTACGCAACAGCGAGACGATTTCCTCGTCTCCTTCGTCGCGGGCGAGATCCCGGATCGACCGCGTGCCGCTGCCATCACGCCGATTGGCATCGGCACCTTTTTCGATGAGCAGCTTGACCACGGAGGACCTTCTGTTGACGACGGCGATTGCAAGCGGTGTCATCCAGTCGCTTTGCGGGTTTGGCCGCCCGCGCCCGCGGAATTGGCCGAAGGGTATGTCGAGCAGTTCCGGTTTTTCATCGACGATCGCCATCACCCGTTCGCTCTTGCCGAAGGCGGCGGCTGCAAACAGGTCGAGCGACTGACTCTCGAGGAAACGAACCATGTCGCCCTTGCCGTTATACTCGGCCCAGCCGATCGGCGGTGCGTGATGATAGGGGTCGCGCGCCATGGCGTTGGCGCCATGCTCGAGCAGCAGCTTTGCCATCTCGATATGTCCATGCAACGCCGCCTCGTGCAGCGGCGTTCGCGACGTCATGCGGTTGACGTCGAAGCCGAGCGACAGCATCAGCGCCGCCTGGACTTCACGGTTTTCGCCCGCAGCCTCATGCAGGATCGCGGGATGTGCCGACTGCGTGCGCGAAACGAGCGTTGCATCCCCAGCCACCAGCGCCTTCGCCTGTTCGCCCTTGCCCTCGGCAATCGCTCTCGCCAGGCGATCGACATCGGTAAGTTCCGCTACCGTGGCGCCATGAGCAACCAGATGTTCTGCAAGGGACGCATCGCCGCCAAGCTCCGCCCATTGGTAGGGTGTGCGTCCCTTTACGGTTCGGTTGACGTCCGCACCATGCTCGACGAGCAATCGAACGCGATCGGCGATTCGTTTTTCCAGCGCCCAGGCGAGCTGGTAGTCGAAAACACTCTGGCTGTTTTCGATCAGTTCTCCATCCTCGCGCACCAGCCAGTTGTTCCTGTCCTTGGCGCTCAACCCGTGGCGCAGCAACAGCTCGAGGCAGGTATTGTCGGGCTCGAACATGCGGTTGTAGAGCGCCTGACTGTCGTTGGCCCTGGCGCCGGCCTTGAGCAGCAGCTCGGCAAAGGCGGTGCAATCGGGGTGTTCCGGTTGCCGCTCCTTGCCCGCTTCGCCTTGGCCGAAGACGCCTGTCAGCGCGGTGAAACGATACTGTCCATCATCCAACCAGAAGGCATTGGCATCGGCACCGCGCGCAACAAGCCGCTCACCGGCTGCAAGCGAAGACCTGCCGGGAACGCGGGCATAGGCGGCATAGAGCAGAGGCTCCCAGTCGTAGGGGCCTGCACGCTTGCCGGCGAGCTTCGGATCCTGATCGAGCCACCGGTCGATAGCGTCGCCATCGCCGAGCGCGGCGGCAACGTGAATACTTTCGCCTGCAATTTCAGGATGCTCTTCGAGCAGAGCTTTCGCCTGGGCATACCGCTCAGGATCGGCGGCTATGTCGCCGAAGTAAGACACAGTCGCGAGCGCCAGGAAGCGGTTGGCAAGCTGCTCGGTGGCAGGCTTGCCCTGCTGAGAGCGCTCGAGGTGCGTTTTCAATCGGGTCCAGCTGGAAAAGCCGAACTCCCGAGCGAGGACCAGTTGGGCATCCTGCAGACCAATCGTGGCCGGTTCGGTGAAATAGGGCAGCGTCCGCTGGCGTGCCGCGGCATCGCCAGCCTTCAGGGCTTTCAGAAAAGCCTTGGCCTGCTTGCGGATGGATTCGAGGGTAGCATTCGCGGGAAGATCGCGCGTGATCATGAAAGACCTCCTTTCATTCACGTCCGGTATCCGCGCCCACAGACTGAAAAGAGGTGTGGCAACCAAGTTCAGTGAAACAGGTGGGTCTGGCCCTTCCCGCGGATCGGGTGCGCCCTGCAAGCGAGACGATCGCTAGCACGCAGTCCGTATTCTTGTCCAGCCTTCTCAGCTTTTCGCTTCGTAGCGAACGAAGGCAAAGCGATCGCCCTTCGGCGACCAGTTGGGAACGTTCATCGTGCCCTGTCCGCCGAAGAGTTCGAACAGGTCGCGCGCGTTCGTGCCATCCACCTCCATCAGTCGCAGACGAACATTCAAGTCCCGCGGATGGTCGAAGACATCGCCGTCGTAGGAGAGAACCAGCAGGTGCTTTCCGTCCGGCGACGGATGCGGGAACCAGTCGCCATAGGGACTGTCGGTAATTCGCTCTACGTCGGAGCCGTCAGGCCGGACACGCCAGATCTGCATGCGCCCGGTGCGGCTGGAGTTGAAGTAGATCCAGGCGCCGTCGGGTGACCAGTCCGGCCCATCGTTACGCCCCTCGCCGTGCGTCAGCCGCCACTCCTCGCCACCCTCAACCGGGATTGTATAGATATCGAAAACCTGATCGCGAATGCCGCAATAGGTGAGCGTCTGGCCATCGGGCGACCAGCCATGCCAGTAGGACGGCAGGTTCTGTGTTACGAGCCTAGGTTCGCCGCCCGAAGCCGGCAGCAGATAGATCGCCGACTTGCCGAATTCGGTCTTGTCGCTGATCGCGATCGTGCTGCCATCCGGCGAAATGCCGTGATCGTTGTTGCAGAGACGGGCAAAGCCGGTGTCGATCTGGACCGGTTCGCCGCCGTCAAGCGGAAGGCGATAGAGCAGCCCATCGCCATTGATGACAAGATACGTTCCATCAGGCGACCAGTTCGGCGCCTCGACCAACCGGTCGGTCTGCCAGACGACATGCATCTCGCCGCTGACGATGTCGTAGGTTTCAACGGAACTGCGCATCGCATTCTCCTGCCGTCACTGCGGCTATCTGCGTCGTTCGTCCGCCGGCAACATCGCCAACACCTTGACGCAGATCGATTTCATCAGGGCGAATTTGCTCTGGTCTCGCCAGGTCGAAACGAAACCCCAGCCGAGCAGCAACAGGATACAGACAAAGGCGACGTCAACGATGACAAGACTGCCGGTCGCAAGACCGTAGATCCCGAACACCGCCGGTGTGGCGAAATAGGCGATCTGTGCCGAAAGCTGGCCGCCAGCAGAACTATCGCTGAGCGACCACAGCCGGATCAGGTGGACTTCCTCGTCGGTGAACTCTGGCGAGCTCTTGGCGTCGCCCGCCTCATCGCAGACGGCTTTCACCGCCTAGCCCCGGTCGCGGAACCGGTTCGTGATCGGATAACGCCGGTCGCGGCCAAAGTTCTTCTTGGTGATCTTCACGCCAGGCGCCGACTGCCGGCGCTTGTACTCGGCGATATAGAGCAGATGCTCGATGCGGTGCACCGTCGCCTCGTCATGACCGCGCGCCACGATCTCTTCCGTGCTCATCTCCTTTTCGACGAGGCATTCGAGAATGTCGTCGAGTACCGGATAGGGCGGCAGCGAATCCTGGTCGGTCTGGTTGGGGCGAAGCTCGGCCGTAGGCGCCTTGTCGATGATGTTCTGCGGGATGACCACACCGGACGGGCCGAGCGCACCGGGGGGCACGGTGGTGTTGCGCCAGCGCGAGATGCCGTAGACCTGCATCTTGTACAAGTCTTTGATCGGATTGAAGCCACCGTTCATATCGCCGTAGAGAGTGGCATAACCGACCGACATTTCCGACTTGTTGCCGGTCGTCACCACCATCGAGCCAAACTTGTTGGAAACCGCCATCAGAATGGTGCCGCGTGTTCGGCTCTGCAGGTTCTCCTCGGTAATGCCGGATTCCGTGCCTTCGAACATATCGGCGAGCGCGCCGAGGAAGCCTTGCACCGGCTCCTCGATCGGCACGATATCGTAGCGGCAGCCGAGCGCCTCAGCGCAGTCCTTGGCGTCCTTGAGCGAATCCTTCGAGGTATAGCGGTAAGGCAGCATGATGGTGCGCACCCGCTCCTCGCCGAGCGCGTCGACGGCAAGGGCCGCACAGATCGCAGAGTCGATACCGCCGGACAGGCCGAGCACGACGTTCTTGAAGCCGTTCTTGTTCACATAATCGCGGAAGCCAAGCATGCAGGCGCGATAATCGGCTTCCTCCCGCTCCGGCAGGCGCGACTGCAGGCCGCCGGCGCAATGCCAGCCATTATCACCCTTCTTCCATTCGACGATCGACAGCGCTTCCTCGAACTGGCTCATCTGGAAGGCGAGCGACTTGTCGGTGTTGAAGGCGAAGCTCGCGCCGTCGAACACCAGTTCATCCTGCCCGCCAAGCTGGTTGGCGTAGATCATCGGCAGGCCGGTCTCGATCACCTGCTTCAGCACCACCTGATGGCGCACATCCACCTTGTCGCGATAATAGGGCGAACCGTTCGGCGACAGCAGGATTTCAGCACCGCTTTCGGCCAGCGTCTCGCACACGCCGAGATCGCCCCAGATATCCTCGCAGATCGGAATGCCGATGCGGATGCCGCGGAAATTGACCGGCCCGGGCATCTCGCCCTGGTCGAACACCCGCTTCTCGTCGAACTCGCCATAATTCGGCAGATCAACCTTGTCGCGCACCGCAATGATCTTGCCGCCGTCGAGAACGGCTACGGCATTGTGGCGTCCCGTCTTGGCAAGACGCGGGAAGCCGATAATGACGCCCGGACCGCCGTCGGCGGTCTCTCCCGCCAGCTTTTCCACCGCTTGCAGGCAGGCCTTGAGGAAGGCGGGCTTTAGAACCAGATCCTCCGGCGGATAACCGGAAATGAAAAGCTCGGTAAGAAGAAGGAGGTCGGCGCCCTGGCGCGCCGCATCGGCGCGCGCCTCACGCGCTTTCGCCAGATTTCCGGCGATATCGCCGACAGTTGGATTGAGCTGGGCAACGGCGATGCGAAGCAGGGTGGGAGCAGCTTTATGAGCGGTCATGAGCGGGCCTGTCGGTCTGTTCTCGAACGAATGCGTCTGACTTTCGCCCCGATCTTTAGCGCAATCCGCGCCAAAATACCCACAGCCAATCGCAGCGAAGCGAAGAATTCCAAAAAAATTCTGCTATTTCGGATTGTTATCGGCTCCGGTTCGCACACCCTCACGTGACGAAAACCTGTTTCCAAACACCCTGAACAAGCCATTCATCCCCTGTTCAAAATGACAGTCGTATGACAGTTACACGACGCATTGATGAAATTGGAGAAGATGTTGGCTAGTATCGATTCAGCCGTAGCGAGGAGATCACGAGTCTACGCCGATAGACCCGGATTTGCCGCGCGGCACGCCAAGACGCTGACCTCCGCACGCAGCGCATTGCTTTCGCTGTCAATCGCGGCTGCGCTCGTTTTCGCAGTCGAGTTGATCGTGCGCCACTCCCTGGCCGACACGGTTTCCTACTTCCTCGACCCGACGCGCCCCGCCTGGACCACCATCGGTGCATTCTTCCTCATTCTGCTCGCCATCGATGGTGTTTTCGGCCGTGAGCACAAGTCCGCCGTGGTAATCGCGCCGCTGGCGATCATACCGGCCATCATCTGCCAGCAGAAGCAGGTCTTCCTTTCCGACCCGCTCTATCCGACCGACTTTCTCTTCGGTCGCCAGATCCTCGAGCTGATGCCGGTTCTGGTCAAGGACCGTCCCTGGACTGCTGTCGGCATTGCTGTCGGCCTTCTCGCAGCCGTTGCCGCCATCGGATTGCTCCTCCGCTACGCGTGGCGCAACTTCCCCAAGCTGACGCGCCGCGAGCGCATCGCCCGCGCGGCCTTTGCGCTGCCGCTGCTCTTCGCCTTCTGGAACATCATGGACTACAACCAGTTCTCCTGGATCCGTGATCGCCTGAAGGTCATCCCCATCATGTGGGATCAGACCGAAAACTATCGTCACAACGGCTTTGCGCTGGCGTTCGCGATCAACCTGCCGATGGCCAATGTCAGCGCACCTGCCGGCTACATGGCCGATGCGATCGACCGCATCCCGGTCAAGCCGCTGCCGGCCGGCACGTCCCATCGCAGCAAGCCCGACGTTATCGTGCTGATGAGCGAGTCCTTCTGGGATCCGACCCGTCTGCCGAACGTCAAGCTGTCGCCCGACCCGATGCCGACGATCCGCGAGATGCAGTCCGGCAACGTGTTCTCGCCGGAGTTCGGCGGCATGACGGCGAATGTCGAGTTCGAAGCGCTGACCGGCTTTTCCAACGCCTTCCTGCCCTATGGCAGCATCCCGTACCAGCAGTACATCCGCAATCCGATCCCTTCGCTTGCCACCTTCTTCCGTGGCGAGGGTTATGTTTCGCGGGCCATCCACCCGTTCCAGAGCTGGTTCTGGAACCGCACCGCCGTCTACAAAGCCTTCGGTTTCGACACCTTCAAGTCGGAGGAAAACATGCCGCCGATGCAGAAGCGCGGCATCTTCGCCTCGGACGAGTCCCTGACCAACGAGATCATCCGCCAGGCCGATGCCATGGATGACCCGTTCTTCTTCTTCGCGGTCACCTTGCAGGGCCATGGCCCGTATGAGGCCAACCGCTACGCCAAGAACACCATCAAGGTTGAAGGCAACCTGCCCGAAAGCGACCGCCAGGTGCTGGCGACATATGCTCAGGGCATCAAGGAAGCCGACGAGAGCCTGAAGAAGCTGATGGACTGGGCGAAGGAGCGCGACCGCGAGACCATCATCGTGCTGTTCGGCGATCATCTGCCGCCGCTGAACACCGTCTACACCAACACCGGCTTCATGAAGGGCGTGACGGCCGAGCGCAAAGGTCCGAAGGACCAGATGAAGGCGCAGCATGAAACGCCACTCGTCGTCTGGTCGAACAAGACTGGGCCGAAGAAGAATGTCGGCACGATCAGCCCGGCCTTCCTCTCCTACCAGATCCTGAAGCAGTCCGGCTACGAGCATCCCTACTACACCGGCTTCCTCGGAAAGGTGTACGATCAATACCGCGTCGTCGACCGCTACATGCTGATCCGCAAGAACGGCAAGGACGTCGCCGAGTGGTCCCGTCAGCCGAAGGTGCCGGCGCTGCTGCGTGACTATCGCTTCCTCCAGCACGACATGATGTTCGGCAAGCGCTACTCGACGGACCGCTTCTTCAAGTCGCACGCGGATCTTTACGCCGCAGGTTTCTAGTTGGTATCGCCGGAAAACGCGTCGCGTAAACACCGCTCTTGCGCAGCGCAGGGTGCCTGAGAGCCTGAATGACAACACAGAACCGGACGGGTGACCGTCCGGTTCTTTTCATCTGAGGTCTCCCGTTGATTTCTTCACCGAAGTGGTGCGCTAGATACCGCCCGGACCATTCTCGGAGATAGCCATGCCGCATTTCAACGACCTGTCCCAGCACCTGTTCGGCAAGCCGCTTGCCGAACTCGGCGAAATCGAGCGCCGCATCCTTACCCGCGCCAAGGAGCGGCGCACAGTTGCGACGGACACCAACGCCGAGTTCAGCGCCGAGCTTTCCGTCGGCGATCGGCTTGCCGACTCCATCGCCAGGGTTGGCGGCTCCTGGGCCTTCATTCTCAGCTTTTGCGGCTTTCTGGTTGCCTGGGTGGTCGTCAACACCGTCTTGCTCATGACCGGGGCATTCGACCCCTACCCCTTCATCTTCCTGAACCTGCTGCTCTCGATGCTGGCGGCATTGCAGGCGCCGGTCATCATGATGTCTCAAAACCGGCAGGCCGAGCGCGACCGCTTCGCTGCGGCAAAGGACTACGAGGTCAATCTGAAATCGGAAGTCGAGTTGATCGCCCTGCATCACAAGGTCGATGACGTGCTGCTGCGCGAAATTGCCGAGCTGCGGGCCGACCTCACCACTCTCAATCGCCAGCTTGCCCAATACCGGCACATACCCGACAACGACTAGCCTTATCCGGTACGGCTAAAACCCTCAAGAATCTACGCAATTCCTAATTCAATCACAAATATGCATTTTGCACCAATAGGCTATTTCTAGCCATCGAAGCAACCTATTCGCGTATCAGAAAATTAATATTTGAAGCGCAGCCTGACGGTGCAGGGACAGAGAAAAAGCAGTCACGGTTCGGTCGGAGTTGCTGAAATGTCCAGAATAACGCGCCTGTTTGGCAGCCGCGATGGCGCTGCCGCAATTGAATTTGCAATCATCGCCCCTCTCTTCTTTCTTTGCGTCCTGACGTTGATCGCCTACGGCATCTACCTCAGCGCCGCCCATTCCATTCAGCAGATCGCTGCCGATGCTGCTCGTACCGCCATTGCAGGGCTTTCGGAAGGCGAGCGCGAACGTCTCGCCACCGACTACATCCAGCGCACCACGATGGATCAATCCTTCATCAAGCCGTCCCGCATGACCGTGACGGTCAAGGCCGACGCGAGCAATGCCAACCAGTTCACGGTAAGGATCAAATACGACGCCAGCGACCTGCCGATCTACAACATGTTCACCTTCGCAATGCCGAGCGAGCAGATCGAGCGCTTCGCCACCATCCGCTTGGGAGGCATCTGAAATGGTTCCGAAAGCACCGGCATTGCGCGCGCTCGCCCAATCCAGGCATGGCAATATCGGCATGTCCGCCGCGCTTGTCATGCCGCTGGTTATTGCGTCCATGGGGCTTGGCATCGACTACGGTTATCTCACCGTCCAGAAGCGGGAGATGCAGCAAACTGTCGATCTTGCCGCCATCGCCGCCGCATCGAACGTCTCTTCCGCAGAGCAGGCCGTCCTCAAGTACTTTTCCAACAACAGTCATAATTTCGCGGTCGCGACGCCCACCGGCCTGTTGACCATCGATGGCAAGGTTGTGCGACCAAGCGATGTCGCCACCGCAAAGATCGAAGGTGTGGCAACGGTCACACGCGGGCGTTATGTCCCCGATCCGAACATTACCGCCGGCCAGCGCTTCGTCAAGAACGCGGCCCCTTCGGATGCCGTCCAGGTTCACCTGCAAAAGAAGGGACAGATCTTCCTCGCCTCGGTCTTCGCCGAGCCACCCGATCTCAATGTCGTCGGAACGGCCGCAAGCTCGAAAATTGCCGCCTTTTCTGTCGGATCCCGCCTTGCCAGCCTGAACGATGGCCTCCTCAACGCCATACTCGGCCAGATGCTCGGCACCACCATCTCACTGAAGGTGATGGACTACACCGCCCTGATCGATGCGGATATCGACATCCAGCCGTTCCTGAAGATCATTGCGACCAAGCTCAGCCTCAAAACCGCCTCCTATGAAGACGTGCTCGACGCCAAACTGACGATGCCACAGCTGCTGTCGTCCATGCGACTGTTCCAGGGACTGTCGGGAACAGTCAACTCAGCGCTCAAGACCATCGAGCTGGCGACGGCCAACAACAGGAAGACCTTTACTCTGGCGCAGATACTCAATCTTGATCCCAAGAAAGACCAGAGGATCGATGCCGGTTCAGACTGGACGATGAGGGTCAGCGCCCTGCAGATTGTCTCCGCCGCGGCCGCCATTGCCAACGGCCAGAACCAGATCGCGTTGAATGCGGTCGCCGGGTTGCCGGGAATAGCGTCGGCGACCATCAAACTGGCGATCGGCGAACCGCCGGTCGAGACGCCAAGCCATCGCCTCGGCACGCCAGGTACTGCGGTCCGCACGGCACAGACCCGCCTTGCCGTCGAAGTAGGCGTAGACGGGCTGGCCGCCCTTGCCGGTATCCGTATTCGTTTGCCGATCTACGTGGAGCTAGCCCACGCCGAAGCCAAACTCTCCGATATCCGCTGCTACGGCGGCAAGCCGGAGAATGCAGCCGTCGTCGTCGATGCGGTTCCGGGCGTCGCTGAAATCGCGATCGGCGACGTCAACCCGAAGGTGCTTTCGAGCTTTTCGTCCGATGCCCGCGTCGAGCGCGCCCGCATCGTCGACGCGCTGGTGGTCAAGATCGACGCGATCGCCCACATCGAGGCGCAAAACCTTCAGGCGTCCCGGCTCACCTTTAGCCCTGCCGAGGTCGCCGCGCGTTCGATCAAGAGCGTATCGACCAAGGACATCCTCTCGTCGACGACGAAGACGCTGCTCAACAATCTGGATCTGAACATCCAGGTCTTGTTCCTGACGCTTGGCAG
Organism: Ensifer sp. GW823-FHT05D09; assembly: GCF_058795755.1. Taxonomy (NCBI): domain Bacteria; kingdom Pseudomonadati; phylum Pseudomonadota; class Alphaproteobacteria; order Hyphomicrobiales; family Rhizobiaceae; genus Ensifer; species Ensifer sp. GW823-FHT05D09. The sequence goes on from NZ_JBXAIA010000002.1 coordinate 599,333, forward strand.
CCCGACGATCCTGCAACAGGCGCTGGCCCAGACGCTGGGAGCCGTCACAAAACCGGTGGACGATCTGCTCTACAACCTGTTGCTCCTGGTCGGGGTGCGGGTGGGCGAAGCGGATGTTCGCGTCACTGGGGTCAAGTGCCAACCACCAGTGCTCGTGCAGTAACACCACCCCGGAAAATGCGATGGGGCTGGCGACGGAAAAATCCTTTGCTTGCTCTTTCGAACAAAATGGCGGCTTCACACGTTATGAGCAAGGTAAAGCTGCTAAAAGCAGTAGAGTTGAGTAGTATCGAGGCAGGCGTGGCGAGGGATCGGCCTCCGAAGCCTACGCGAAACATCGTCGGGAGACGTGCACGACACATGCATTTGGTGGCAAAACAGGGGGATGCTGCACCGGAAAAACCGCCCGCCTTTACGGCGGATGGAATTTTGCGCAACCCGCTGCTGCGCGAGACGCTGCAGATCAGCGCCCGCGATCTGATGGCCGTCTATGACATCTTTCCGCGCGTGGCTCGTCTGGTCGCCTCCCATCAGAAATGGATTTTGAGCCAGGCCGCCTATGCGCTTCATCTCGAGCGCGATCCGACGCATCCGGATTCCGGCATCACAGCGGCGCGGCTGTTGAAGTTCATGCGTGATACCGGCGGTGCAAGTCGAAACACGGCAGCCGCATTCCTGGCAGAACTGCTCGCCTACAAATTGCTGCGCGATGTCAGCGGCGAACGGACGAACAAGAAGGTTCGCCCGCTCGAACCGACGGAAGTCAGCGAGAGCGCCATGATGCGCTGGTTCATGAGCCAGATGGGTACGCTCGATCGCCTCGATGGCGGCAATCGGCTGGAACACGTTGAGGCCGACACCTCCGTCCTTGTACGCACGCAGCCGATTGCGGCAAGAATGCTCCTGTCCGACAAGAACTGGAGCGAGCCTCCCGAAGGTGTCGCCATCTTCGCCTGGACCGAGTGCGGTGGCTTGCTGCTCGATGACCTGATGGCGCGCCCGAAAAGCCTGACGCCCGTCGATGGGAAGGTTTGGCTGGAACTCAACCTGGCCGAACTCGCCAACCATTATACCATCTCCAACACCCATGTCCGCAGACTGTTTACCAAGGCGCAGGACTCCGGCTACATCGGCCGATCGAACGACGGTTCGCGCGGTCGCTTCTGGATGAGCATCCGGTTGGTCGACGAATACTGTCGGTGGCAGGCCGTCAAGCTTGCCGCACTGGCCAACGCCTATGAGCGAGCCACCGACGGTGCGGTGCGACTCGCAAAATAGTCCGCGTCTTTCTTGCGGCGAAATCGACGTGCGCGTCGGAACGATCGGAAGCTGTCGGCGATTGCCTGCGCCTGCCTTAACCTGCCGGCGGTTTTCCTTGGGCCGATTGCGATCTAGGCTGCTGTCCCTGTGAACACGCCTGGCCTCGTCGGCACGATTTCGACCCCGTGGCGCTCCAGTTCGGGCCGGTGCTCCCGAAAGACCCTGTTCCAGGTCGCCACATCGGCGATTCCGACAAAATTCGTCGCGCGTGCCCCGTCTTCGCGCACACGAACCTCGCTGATCAGCCGGCTCTTCCAACACTCGCTCGTGGCCGGGGTATCGGCCAAGAACACGAATGCGACCACCCGATCAGGGCGGTGAGCAGCAAGGTATGCCAGGAGCGTGTCGGACAGCGCGCGATGGGGCGCATTGATCGTAGCGCAGACCATATTCTCCGCAAACTCATCGTCCGACATGGCCTTCGCGCTTCCTCTCTTCTGACGAACACGGCGTCGCAGCGAACCTGTGACAGGTTGACCTTTCGCCACAAACACTTTCCACGGCCGCGCTCGGTTTAGGCAATCGCGGGCTCGGTGAAAGACTTTAGCGGTGCGCGCATCGCTGGGCAAACGCAACCAATATTCAATCGGCATTCGTCCGTTCGGCTCCGGCCAGTCAGAACCACGGTACCTGCTCTCTCAACTCCAAGCTTGCCGGGCGCAGGTGCCGTTATTTTTCAGCGGACAATTGACCCGTCCCCGGGGCCAGGACCGATAAAGATCGCGGTGAACAGGAAGAGGTGATTCGTGAGCGACTCCACGTGTTTCTTGACTGCAACCGAGGCCGCCAAGCGCCTTGGCGTCTCGATCAAGGCATTACGCCTCTATGAGCAACATGGGTTGATCGCGCCTGTGCGGACTTCGGCGGGATGGCGGACCTATGGCCCGGTGCAAATGGCGCGCGCGGGCGAGATCGCAGCCCTGCGCTCGCTCGGCCTCACCCTGGCACAGATCCGCCGCGTGCTCGATGGCGGTACGCGCGAGCTTGGCCCTGCCCTGGCGCAGCAGCAGGGGCTGCTGGAGGCGCGGGCGCAGGATCTGCATGAGACAGTCGCAAAGGTCCGGCGTCTCCGCCGAGATCTGGCAAGCGATGCGGACAATGCGCCCGGCTTGCAGCAACTGGTGCAAGGGGAGCCGTCATCCGGCAATCCCAAGGTCGCCTTCAACCTGCCATGGCCATGGGGCGGTGAGGCGTTCAGCCTTCAGACGATCCGTCCGCTGACCTATATCATCGGACCGCTCGGCAGCGGCAAGACACGGTTGGCCAAAGCAATTGCCACGGCCCTGCCCGGCGCGATCTTCGTGGGCCTCGATCGGCTGGAGGAGATAAACGGCGAGGCCACTCTCCGGCGGCTCGAGGTCGAACCTCGGCTAAAATCACGCATAGACACCGTTCTTGCGCGACTACTGGACGACGGCGCCGTCGCATCGCCACCTTTGACTGCTTTGTTGGTGGCATTGGAAGGGGATGCCGAGGCATTCGTAGTCGATATGGTCGAACAGGGCCTCGATGCCGCTTCGCAAACCGCCTTGCTAAAGCACCTGCGTCACCACCGTACCGACCGGCGGCCGATGCTCATGTTGACCCGATCCAATGCCGTCCTTGACCTGGCCGCTCTCGGACCAGAGGAAACCGTCATTCTGTGCCCCGCCAACCATAGCCCGCCGACCGAGGTCGCGCCCTATCCGGGTGCCCCAGGCTACGAGACCGTCGCCAACTGCCTGGCGTCGCCGGAGGTCCGTGCGCGGACGCAAGGTGTCATCGCCTGGCGGCCGGAAGTGGCCTGAAGGCTTTTACGGTCGCCCTGCGTCAAACTTCAGCAGGTCGTCGTCGATGCCATAGAAATCGCCCTTGTCGGCGCAATAGATGTGATAGCCGGGTTTGAGGTCCGTCGGCTTTTCAAAGGCGCCGGCCATGATCGACGTGTAGTCGAGCCCATCGGCTTTCCAGAACAGGGCCGACCCGCAATGACGGCAGAAGCCCCGTTGAGCGCCGTCGCTCGAGCGATACCAGGTGACATCCTCAGCACCTTCCAGCTCCAGGTCGCGATCCAGCACATTGGTCGCGGCATAATAGAGGCCCGTCTGCTTGCGGCATTGCGTGCAATGGCAAAAGATCAGCTCGCGTAGCTCTCCCCGCGTCTTGAAGCGCACCGCAGTGCAGAGACAGCTGCCGCTGTGGATGTCCGACATGGTCCCCCGACCTCCCTCAATGAAAAATGCCGGGCCAGCTTCGCGAGCGGGCCCGGCATTGTCAATTTCATAGCAGTCGCCCGACAGTCAGAAAAACTGAACCGTGCGGCGCTGCGTCAGGATCAGCCGTTGACGACCAGCTTCTTCTCGTCGCGTCCGCCCTTCATGCGCTCGGCCAGCAAGAACGCCAGTTCCAGCGCCTGGTCCGCGTTCAGGCGCGGATCGCAATGGGTGTGGTAGCGATCAGCCAGATCGTCGCCCGAAAGCGCGCGCGCACCGCCCGTGCATTCGGTGACATCGTTGCCGGTCATCTCGATATGGATGCCGCCCGGATGCGAACCTTCCGCACGGTGGATCTGGAAGAAGCTCTCGACTTCCGACAGGATCCGCTCGAACGGACGGGTCTTGTAGTTGTTGAGCGTGATCGTGTTGCCGTGCATCGGGTCGCAGGACCAGACGACCTTCTTGCCCTCGCGCTCGACCGCGCGGATGAGGCGCGGCAGGTGCTCGGCAACCTTGTCGTGGCCGAAGCGGCAGATCAGCGTCAGGCGGCCGGCTTCATTGGCCGGGTTGAGCAGATCGATCAGTTCCAGCAGGCCGTCGGCCGTCAGCGACGGACCGCACTTCAGGCCGAGCGGATTCTTGATGCCACGGCAGTACTCGATATGGGCGTGATCGGGCTGGCGGGTACGGTCGCCGATCCAGATCATGTGGCCCGAGGTCGCATACCAGTCGCCCGAGGTGGAGTCGACGCGCGTCAGCGCCTGCTCGTAGCCGAGCAGCAGCGCCTCATGGCTGGTGAAGAAATCGGTCTCGCGCAGGCTCGGGTGGTTTTCCGAGGTGATGCCGATCGCCTTCATGAAATCCATGGTCTCGGAGATCCGGTCGGCGAGCTTGCGGTAGCGCTCTGCCTGCGGGCTGTCCTTGACGAAGCCAAGCATCCACTGGTGCACGTTGTCGAGGTTGGCATAGCCACCCATCGCGAATGCGCGCAGGAGGTTGAGCGTGGCAGCCGACTGGCGGTAGGCCATGATCTGGCGTTCCGGATCCGGAACGCGTTCGGCTTCCGTGAACTCGATGCCATTGATGATGTCGCCACGGTAGCTCGGCAGCTCGACGTCGCCCTGCTTCTCGATGTTGGACGAGCGCGGCTTGGCGAACTGGCCGGCGATACGGCCGACTTTCACCACCGGCTGCTGTGCGCCGAACGTCAGGACCACGGCCATCTGCAGGAACGCCCGGAAGAAGTCGCGGATCGTGTCGGCACCATGCTCGGCAAAGCTTTCGGCGCAATCGCCGCCCTGCAGCAGGAAGCCGCGGCCCTCGGCAACATTGGCAAGTGCGCTCTTCAGACGCCGCGCTTCACCGGCAAACACCAGCGGCGGATACTTCGCGAGCTTCGCTTCCGTTGCCGTCAATGCAGCAAGGTCCGGATAGTCCGGCACCTGCTGGATGGGTTTCTGCCGCCAGCTATTCGGAGTCCAAGTCTGTGCCATTTCGATCACCTGTTGTCTGCCGCGGACTGCGGTCCGCGCGGGTCGCGCCCTGACGGCTTTGATACCGCCCGGTATTCGGAAATTTCACTGCGTCCGCGCCCTGCTCCAGCGCTTGGCCCAAGCCTTGGCGCCCGCCCGAAGCCGGTCACTTCGCGGATGCGGGCTTATAGACGTTAAGCGATGGCTTGGAAAGACATCCTACCAGAATTCATGGCTTTCAGCGTCAGGGAAAGCGAAGCGGCGGCGGGCTCAGTTAACCCGCTCGCCCTTGTGCACTCGATAGGACGGCGCATACATCGTCACGAGTTCTTCGGATGCGGTCGGATGAACGGCCATCGTCCGGTCGAAATCGTCCTTGGTGCATCCGGCTTTGAGCGAAATGCCAAGCAACTGCGCCATCTCGCCGGCGTCGTGGCCGAGGATATGCACACCCAGCACTTTGCGGTCGGCAGCGTTGACGATCAGCTTCATGATCGTCTTTTCTTTGCGACCGGAAAGCGTCGCCTTCATCGGCCGGAACTCGGCGCGATAGACTTCCAGGTCCTCGAACTGGCGTCCGGCCTGCTCTTCGCTGAGGCCGACCGTGCCGATTTCAGGCTGGGAGAACACAGCCGTTGCGATCAGGTCATGATCGGGGGAGACGGGGTTGTTCTTGTACTCGGTCTGGATGAAGCACATCGCCTCGTGGATCGCGACCGGCGTCAGCTGCACGCGATCGGTGACGTCGCCAAGCGCATAGATGCCAGGCGCACTGGTGCGCGAGAAGGCATCGACAATGATCGCGCCGCGCTCATCCGTCTTCACGCCGGCGCTTTCAAGCCCCAGTCCCTTGGTGTTCGGCACGCGGCCGAGCGCCAGCATCACCTGGTCGACGGCGATCTCGCCGTGCTTCATCGTCTGCGCCACACGTTTACCGTCGGCGTCGACAGCCACGGACTGGATGATGTCCTCGCAAAGGATCCGGATACCCTTCTCTTCCATCGCCGCGTGCAGACCGCGGCGCATATCCTGGTCGAAGCGCGACAGGATTTCCTTACCGCGATAGATCAGCGTCGTCTCGACGCCGAGACCGTGGAAGATGTTGGCGAACTCGACAGCGATATAGCCACCGCCGGCGATCAGGATCGACTTCGGCAGTTCCGCAAGGTCGAAGGCCTCGTTGGAGGAAATGCAGAGTTCGTGTCCCGGCAGCGCGTCGTGCGGCGTCGGATGCCCACCGACGGCAATGACGATGCGCTCGGCGGTGACGGTCTTGCCGGTGTCGAGCAGACGAACGGTGTTCGGGCCGACGAGTTCCGCCCGGGTACGCAGGATCTCTGCGCCAGCATTGGCAAGCCCCTTCTGGTAGAGACCTTCAAGCCGCGTGATCTCCTGCTCCTTGGCGGCGACAAGCTTCTGCCAATCGAAGCGGCTTTCACCGACCGTCCAGCCAAACCCGGCTGCATCCTCGAAGTGCTCGGCGTATTGCGACGCGTAAACGTAGAGCTTCTTCGGCACGCAGCCACGGATGACGCAGGTGCCGCCGTAGCGGAATTCTTCGGCGATTGCGACCTTCTTGCCCAGGCTCGCCGCCAGCCGACCGCTTCTGACGCCACCGGAGCCGCCACCGATCACGAAGAGGTCATATTCGAAAGCGGGCATGGGCGAACTCCTGAAGGTCGTGCAAACGGAAATTGGGATCATGGGAGCACCGTCCGGTCGGCATTTCGCCGACGGCATGCCCCGCCCGGGGTGGGAGCCCCGTTGCAGGCACATATAGTGTTGCACTGCAGAAAAAGAAAAGCCCGGATTGCTCCGGGCTCTTCAAAACGTGATGACTTTGTCGGGCTGGCCCAAGGTCAGTTCAACTGGCCTCAGATTATCTCAGATTATTGAGCCGGCGTCGCCGGCGTGCCTTCAACAAGCGCCGGGGCCGACGTGCCGACCTTGGCGTCAAGCGACTTCGTCGCTTCCGTGTTCAGATCGCGCGACACGCCAGCTGCCCAGATGTCGGCAGCCTTCAACAGTTCGCGCGAAGCGATCGGGCCATCGTTCAGAAGCTTCTTGCCGGCCGTCGAGTTGTAGAACTCGGAAATGGCGTTCAGTTCTTCCAGCGTGAAGGTCTTGGCGTAGATCGTCGCAGCTTCGTTTTCGAGGTCGGCGCGGCGTGCAGCCAAGGTCAGAGCCTTCTCGTCGACGGTCGCGGTGATCAGCTCCTGGAAGTTCGGCGAAGCCTGGATCAGCGTGTTCTTCAGGCGCTCGGCGAGGTTCGGCAGGATGTTGTCAAAGCTGTTGGTGACACCAAGTGCCGCGATGGTCGCGCGAGCGGCCTTGATCTGTTCTTCGGACACGTCCTGAGCCTGGACTGCCGGAATGGATGCAGAAAGGAGAACCGCGGTGGCTGCGAAAGTGCGGACAAGACCTGCGAGTTTGTTCATTTTTATCCATGCTCCTGTGTTTGTCGCATGCTGCCCGGGCGATTGCCGCCGCCAGGCCCGCATGTGTGGTAACCTGTTTTCTTCACCGTCCCGGCTCCTGGCGGAGCCACGGGAATCGGCTCAAGACGCGGTCAGAATGCGTGCCTCTTCCGGTCCAGCAATAATTGCCAGCGAAGCGATGCCGATGAAAAGTCCATGCTCGACGACGCCCGGAATGGCATTCAGCTCTCCCGCGAGCGCATCTGCATCAGGAATACGGCCAAAAGATGCATCAAGAATGAGGTGTCCGCCATCGGTCTTGAAGGGGCCGTCGCCTGAATTGCGCACGGAAATTTCGCCGGTAAGGCCGAGCCGCGAAGCCACCTTTTCAATGGCGATCCGCGTTGCCACCTGACCGAAGGGATTGACCTCGATCGGCAGCTTGAACGCGCCGAGAACGTCGACGACTTTCGATTCGTCGGCAATCACGATCATGCGCCTGGAAGCAGCCGCGACAATCTTTTCACGCAACAGCGCGCCGCCGCCACCCTTGATCAGCCGCAGGCGGCCGTCGACCTCGTCGGCGCCGTCGATCGTCAGATCGAGTTCGGGAAGTTCGTCCAGCGACTTCAGTTGCACGCCCAGTTCCAGGCAGAGCCGTGCCGTGCGCTCGGAGGTCGGAACACCCTCGATGCGAAAGCCTGAGGCGACCTTTTCGGCCAGCAGCCGAACGAATTCTTCCGCCGTCGACCCCGTGCCGATGCCAAGCCGCATGCCGTCTTCGACATGTTCGAGCGCCGCTGCCGCGGCTTTGATTTTCATTTGGCGGGCGTCCATGCGCCAGTCGCTCCCTTATGTTCACCGGATGTGCATGTGGTAAGCCCACCTTTGTCATCCGTTTTCCGCTGAGACACTTACACGCCCCAAGCGGCAAACAAAAGCCAAATTCAAAGGCGCCGCCCGGATTCCCGCACCCTTCCCACGCACACTTGCCATTGCATTCCGGCGCAACTTCGCCTACCCGAACGGCAACCCTTTCCCGCTACGCGAGGTTCTCTCCTTGTCTTCTCCCATTGTCGTCTTTGATCTCGACGGAACTCTTGTCGATACGGCGCCGGATCTGGTGGCGAGCCTCAACCATGCGGTGACCCAGGCCGGCGTCGAGCCCGTCACGTACCGCGACCTCACCCACCTCGTCGGCCATGGCGCCCGCGCGATGATCGAGCGCACGTTCGCCATGCGCAACAAGCCGCTCGATGAAGATGCGCTCGCCTGGCAGATGAAGGAATTCGTCGACTTCTATCATGGCTCGATGCCCGGTGATTCCCTTCCCTATCCCGGCATGCTCGATGCGCTCGACCGGCTGGCTGCAGCCGGGTTCAAGCTCGCCGTCTGCACCAACAAGCCGGAAATGCTGGCAAATCGCCTGCTTGAGCGCCTCGGCCTTCTCGATCGCTTCGCTGCGGTGTCGGGCGGTGACACGTTCGAGATCCGCAAGCCGGACGGGGACCATCTGCTGCGCACGATCGCCAATGCCGGGGGGTGCGCCCAGCACTCGGTGATGGTCGGTGACAGCCTCAACGATATCCTCGTCGCCCGCAACGCCGTGGTCCCATCGATCGCCGTCCCGTTCGGCTATTCCGACGTTCCGATCGAGAGCCTTGAGCCGACGATCATCATCCAGCACTTCGACGAATTGACGCCGGAACTGGTCACGGGACTTTTCAACGGCAAGTGAATTGCGGCCCCGGAGCCGGCTTGGAAGACCCAAGTCGCTTCACAGCAACGGTTGACTTCATCGCCAAGACGGATCGCAGGACTGGCGATGCCCGATGGGTTGGCGGACGCGCACCAAAGCGACGTGACAGCCCCTCCTTCGCCGACCGCCAGAATGAAAAGACCCCACGGAGGTTCTCCATGGGGTCGCAAATTCCGTGAACACGGATGGCATCAATGCCCACCGAGCCTCTTTGGCGCAGATTTACCCCTCGGCCCGGCGGGCGTTGCGGGTCGCCTCGAAGGCGCGGTTCATGTACATGTCGCGCTCGTATACGTCGTCGAAATACTCGATGACACCGTCCTTGTTCGGCCAGGCCGTGAAATAGGCGACGTAAACCGGAACCTTCTGCGGCACCTGCAGTGCCTTGTTGCGGCCGCCGCCGATTTCCTTGCCGACATCCTCGACGCTGGTGCCAAGCACGGCTGCTGCCATCCGGCGCGGATCGGCTAGACGCACACAACCATGGCTGAGCGCACGCTGGTCGCGCTTGAAGAAACTCTTCGACGGCGTGTCGTGCATGTAGATGGCGTGTGCATTCGGGAACAGGATCTTCAGTTCACCGAGCGCATTGTCGCTGCTCGGCGGCTGTCTGACCGCAACAGACGCAGTCGATCCGTTCCAGTTGATCGACGACGACGGCACCGAACGGCCGCCGACTTCCACCTGATAGCCCATTCGATCGAGATAATTGGGATCGTTGCGCAGCTTCGGCAGCATCTCGTTGATGATGATGGACTGCGGCACGCCCCAGTAAGGGTTGACCTCGACGGTCTGGATCTCGTCCTGGAAGAAATAGGTCTGGTTTGCCTTGGAGCCAACGACCACACGCATCGAAAACTGCTCGGTGCCGTTGTCGGTATAGGACGCGGTAAAGGCCGGCTGGTTGATGAAGACGTAGCGGTTGCCAAGACCATCGGGAAGCCAGCGCGCCTGTTCCATCGCGACTTCGAGCTTGTTGATCCTGGCGGCCATGCTGTCGCCACCCGTCAGGATGCGCAGCGACGCCTGCCCCACCACGCCATCGGCCTTGAGGCCATGTTCCTTCTGGAATGCTTCAACCAGTGCAACCAGCTCCGGGGTGTACTCCGGCGTTCCCTGGTAGGCCGCAAGCACCGCAGCGTGGTCCGCCTTCAGCGTCTCGGAGCCTTTGATGCGAATGCCCGCGACAATGTTGGCAAGTTCCGGATTGCTCTGGCCCGGCTTCAAGAGCGTGCCCGGCGCAATTTCGACGCGCTGTTCCACGCCTTTTTCCGCGCGCAGACGCTCAAGCTCCACCGACAGGGCGGCAAACTGCGCGCTCTTCGGGTTCTGATCGTTGAGCAGTGTGGCGACATCGGTCGATGCCGAAAGCTTGTCGAGGAAGGCGCCGAGATCGACGGTCTTGCGCTGGAAATCGTGATAGCCGGAAATCTTGTTGGGATCGATGCGGCCGCGCACGGTGTCCTGCACATAGGACAGGGTGGCTGCGGACAATGCGAGTTCGAACTGAACAAGCTCCTTTTCGCGCGCGATCATATCGCCCCGATCGAAATCGTCGGAGGGCACCTCAACGGCATAATCCTGTGGATCGAGCCCGACCTTCGCCGCCTCGGCAAGCACGGCCATCGCCGACTTCGCCCGTGCATTCACGCCCGTGCCGTCGATCCAGACGAAATCCGAACGCGAGCCGTAATGGGTCTCGATGGCCTTTGCGACGGCTGCGGTTGCGCGCACATCGACGTCAGGCATGAACTGGCGAGCATCTGCGAGCGGCGTACGCAGCATCGGTGGCAGCGCACCATTGCGCACAGAGCCGGTTACGACCGGATCCAGCAGCTTGTCGGTTGCGATCCGGCGCAGCGGATCGGCCTTGTAGGTGTAATACTGCGGACCCGTGACCTTCGGCAAAGGCTTGGCAACCGCATTCTGCTGCGGCTCGACCATGGCGCCGACGCCTGGAAGCGACTGCGGCTGCGACTGCTGAGGTTCCGGCTTCTTCCTGCCTGCGCGGATGAAATCGCCGAGCGAGAAGGCCGATGCCGGCCGAGCATCCAAAGTCGCGACCGCACAACCGCTCATGAGCGCTACGATCGCTGCCGTCTTAAAAATTCTCATGTGAAACTGCGTCCCCGTATCGCGTTGTCGCCGAACTCGGCTTTAGCCAATTCCTCGCCACGCCCTCGTGCTCCAAAACTTATAGAAAAGGATGGTGAATGAAAAGGAAACGCGCCTGCCCGAACTCGCATGAAACCACCTCGATGAAGCGAAAAAAACGGCTCATTTCCAGGACGTTCGAAAGGGCATAAAAATTTGATTTGCATCGACATTAATGCTGCAGCAATGGGCGTCCGCGGCCAGTGCACAGCATTCCTGACGGCACGGAAGGTTGCGAATGTGACTGAAACGCCACAAGAAATACGCATGCGGCGAGAAGAAGGCGAATCACTCATTGCATGGCGTCAGAGCCGCGTTTCGTCGCAAGCCTGCCTTTCAAACGATTGTAGCATTGCCAGCGCCGAGACCAGCTCTTTACAAGCCTTTCCAGCCGGGGCAGAGAGAGGCCCGGCACCTTGGGGAGGGACAGCCGGTTGCGGCCGCGTCCCCTCGCCCAGACTTCATGAACCGCATGACGAAGGCAGGGATCACGATGACATCGACGCGCACGGAAACAGATACGTTCGGCCCCATCGAAGTGGCAAACGATCGCTACTGGGGCGCCCAGGCCCAGCGATCCCTGGGTAACTTCAAGATTGGCTGGGAAAAGCAGCCGGCGTCGATCGTCCGCGCCCTCGGCATCGTCAAGCAGGCTGCCGCCCGCACCAACATGGCACTCGGCCGCCTCGATGCGACCGTCGCCGACGCCATCGTGAAGGCATCGCAGGAAGTCATCGACGGCAAGCTCAACGAGCATTTCCCGCTCGTCGTCTGGCAGACCGGCTCCGGCACGCAGTCGAACATGAACGCCAACGAGGTGATCTCGAACCGGGCGATCGAAATGCTCGGCGGCGTGATGGGCTCGAAGAAGCCTGTCCACCCCAACGACCACGTCAACATGAGCCAGTCGTCGAACGACACCTATCCGACGGCCATGCACATCGCCTGCGCCGAGCGCGTTATCCACGACCTCTTGCCGGCCCTGAAGCACCTGCACAAGGCGCTCGAAGCCAAGGTCAAGGCGTTCGATCACATCATCAAGATCGGCCGCACCCACACCCAGGACGCAACCCCGCTGACGCTTGGCCAGGAATTCTCCGGCTATGCAGCCCAGGTCGCCTCCTCGATCAAGCGCATCGAGATGACCCTGCCCGGCCTTTGCGAACTGGCCCAGGGCGGCACCGCCGTCGGTACCGGCCTCAACGCACCGGTTGGATTTGCCGAACAGGTTGCAGACGAAATCGCCAAGATCACCGGCATTGCCTTCACCACGGCGCCGAACAAGTTCGAAGCGCTTGCCGCCCACGATTCCATGGTCTTCAGCCACGGCGCGATCAACGCCGCTGCCGCCGCCCTCTTCAAGATCGCTAATGACATCCGCTTCCTCGGCTCCGGCCCGCGCTCGGGCCTCGGCGAACTGTCGCTGCCGGAAAACGAGCCGGGCTCGTCGATCATGCCGGGCAAGGTCAACCCGACCCAGTGCGAAGCGCTGACCCAGGTCTGCGTCCAGGTCTTCGGCAACAATGCTGCGCTGACCTTCGCCGGCAGTCAGGGCCACTTCGAACTCAACGTCTTCAACCCGCTGATGGCCTACAACTTCCTGCAGTCTGTGCAGTTGCTCGCCGATGCCGCAGTCTCCTTCACCGACAACTGCGTCGTCGGCATCGAAGCCCGCGAAGACAACATCAAGGCAGCCCTTGATCGCTCGTTGATGCTGGTGACGGCACTGGCGCCGAAGATCGGCTACGACAACGCCGCAAAGATCGCCAAGACGGCGCACAAGAACGGCACGACGTTGCGCGAAGAAGCAGTTGGCGGCGGCTACGTCACCAACGAAGAGTTCGACGCGGTCGTCCGCCCGGAAACGATGATCAGCCCGGCCTGATCGGCAGATCTGCCGGCCTGATCGGTTTGTTGCTGCCGCGGCCCTTCTATCGGCGTCGCGGCAGCGCCCTCGCCCGGGCTAAAGGGAAATCGCATTATCGGTGTTAAGTCGAATTGTCTTCGTTCGCGAAAACAATCATTAAGACTTCGCAAATCATTTGCCCCTAAAAATCAGTACCCGTAAGCAATGAGTAATATTGAGGGTTTGCGGATGCAAACGGCCACATCTGGAAAAACGCAGGCTCCGGATATCGCAGCGCAGGTAACCCATGCGATGCGCATGATGGGCGTTTCGCCGATACCGCGCAATTACGAGCTTTATTACGAAGCCTATCTCGGTTCGAACCCGCAGCTGTCCAAGGAGCTCGCCGCCCTCGGCAGCCGGGCGACCCAGGAAGAACTCGACGCGATCGGCGCGCAGTATTTCAGCCATATCCACCGTTCGACCGGCATCGAACGCGCCCATACCAGTCTTGCGGCCAAGCTGGCTGAACTCGTCAACCTGTTGAAGGACGAGCAATATGCGCTCGAAAACTACAACAAGGTTCTCGACGAAGCCTATGTCAACATAACCAGCAAGAGCGCTTCCAGCGCCGACATCCTGCGCCACGCCATCGGCATCCTGACTGAAGCAACCGCCGACACGATGAGCCAGGGCAAGGAACGCGTCCAGACCGTGGTGCAGAAGTCCTTCGAGATGGAGGTCATCCGGCAGGAACTCGACGAGTACAAGCGGATCGCCAACACCGATTCGCTGACGCGGCTCGCCAACCGCCGCGCCTTCGACGACAATCTCGCAGCTGTCTACAACAACGATCACCAGAAGAACTTCACCGGCCTGCTGGTCGCCGATATCGACCACTTCAAGAAGGTGAACGACACGTTCGGACACCCCGTGGGCGACAAGATCCTGGCGACAGTCGGCAGCGTCATCCGTGCCAATGTCCGGCGCGATGCTTTCGTGGCGCGGACTGGTGGTGAAGAATTCGCCATCATCCTCAACGACAGCAGCCAGGAAGAATGCCTGCAGGTCGCAGATCGCATTCGCACGGTGCTTGCGGGAACGCCCTTCCGCAACTCCAAGACCGGCGTCAATTACGGCCCGATCACCCTGTCGGTCGGCGTCTGCATGGCGACCGCCGCCGAGGATGCCGTCGACCTCTACAACAAGGCGGATATCGCGCTCTACTCCGCCAAGAATGCCGGCCGCAACAAGACGATGCTGTTCGAAGACGGCATGCGCAAGGAATCCGGCCGCAACTGGCTGATCTACAGGCGCTAGCGAACTCTCGACACTCCCTTGGTAAGATGGCGCCCGATCGGCGCCATTTTCGTTTCGCCTCCCCGTTCCCTTGGAAACAGCCAGATCAGGTTGCACCCGCTACAACCCTGACAACAGGGAACAACGGCTACGAAAAGCGCGATCGGTTCCCACAATTCGAGGGGAGAACCGACATGAAGCGCATTCTTGCAGCAATGATAGCGACCGCCCTGATGGCCGGAGCATCGGCGACCGCCGACGCAAAAGACGTCAGACAGGATCCGATCACCGTTGCCTCGCTCGACAGCGCCACCGCCAACACCGGCTGGCTTCAGGTACTGTCGCAGGGCGGCACTAGGCAGAAGGCGAAGCGCAGCGACATCAACCGGTCGCCGATCGCCCGAGAACTCGTTGCCATCCCGGCAACCGTAACGCCGGGCACCATCATCATCGACAACTCCGAGCGCAGGCTCTACCACGTCGTTGGCCGCGGTATCGCCGTCAAATACGCCGTCAGCGTCGGGCGCAAAGGGTTTCTCTGGACAGGCACCAACACCGTCAGCCGCAAGGCCGAGTGGCCGACCTGGATCCCGCCGGAAGACATGCGCGTTCGTGAAGCAAAGAAGGGCAAGGTGCTGCCGGCGAGCATGGAAGGCGGCATCGACAACCCGCTCGGCGCCCGCGCCCTGTATCTCGGCTCGACGATCTACCGCATTCACGGTACCAACCAGCCCCTGTCGATCGGCAAGGCCATGTCATCGGGCTGCATCCGCATGGCCAACGAGGACGTCGAGCATCTCTATGCCAATGTCGAGATCGGCGCGACGGTGATCGTTCGCGACTGACAGGTTGGTTTCCCCAAAGAGACTGGCGCGCAACGGCGGCTAGCGACAGGCGGAGGCGCCCGCCTGTCTCGCGATGGCGATCAATTCCGGCCGGTATTCGAAATGCATGGTGTCGAAATGATACCAGCGCCCGCCCCAGATGAAGCCGTGCTTCTCGAAGATCTCGACGATGTCGAGCGGATAGCGGTTTCGGTAAGGTGCTGCCCCGCTCTTGGCGCCGCCGGCCCAACGCCAGTAGTCGGCAAAGGCGGTATTGAGATCGATCGCAGCACCAAAGCTGTGCACCGAGAGCGTGCGCGTACCGGCGATATTGCGCCAGTTGAAAGTCCCGGCACTGGGAACAAGATACCGCTTCAGCTTCGGTCGTGAGGTGAGTTCGGCCTCTACTGACTGCAGTGCCTTGGCCACGCCATGCCTGCGGGTGACCATCAGGCGCTCGCCGAACCAGTTGACCGTGACGAGATCGCGCCTGGCGCTCGCAGCGCTGCCGCCATAGAGACGTTTCATCAAGGCTTCGCTGCGGATGCGCCCCGGATCGAAATCCTTAGGCGGCGGCTTTGCGCAGGCGCCAAGCGGATAGATCTGCGAAAGACTGTCTTCGATGTCGCCGGACGCGAGCTTCTCGGCGTGGCTCTTCTGCCTGCCGTCATCGATCGGAAGCGCCGTGCCGCCATCGCGCAGCGTCAACGTACCTGTGCCAACCTCGGCGATCCCTTCCGGATAGGCCCTGGCGAGCAATTCGAGTTTCTCTCGGAGCGTCGGGTCGTCAGCCAAGGTATCGCCGACGCACACCAACAGAAACACGGTCGCTACCCTCAGACAGGTGCACAGAGAACCACGTCGCATCACGTCCCCATCTCCCGGCACTCCCGATCCGGCCGAAGACCACGCACGGAAATGCACTGCCGACCGGTCCAGCCTACCACATGGTCTTGGCGGCGCGCTCCGGCCATTCGCGATCATAGGTTTCCCGGTCGAAATCCGCCTTGGCGGCCTTCAGCAGTGCGCCGGGCGTTGGAAGCGTGGCGGGATCGATGAAGCGTTCAGGGTTCCAGATCTGCGACCGCATCAACGCGCGAGCACACTGGAAATAGACCTCACCGATGGTGACGACGATCACGCTGCGCGGGTTCTTGCCATCCACCTCGAAGGAACCTGTCAGTGCCGGATCGATGCTGACCGCGGCGGTGCCATTGATCCGCATGGTGGTATTGGATCCGGGCACCAGGAACATCAGCGCGACACGTGGATCGCGCACGATGTTGGCAAGCGAATCGACGCGGTTGTTGCCGCGCCAGTCGGGCATCAGGATCGTTTTGTCGTCAGCGATCCTGACGACACAATCGTCGTCACCGCGCGGAGAACAGTCGAGCCCTTCGGGGCCGACCGTGGCAAGGGCGGCAAAAGGCGAAGCCTCGATCATCTGCCGGTATTCCGCGGTCAGCGCCTTGGTGACCTTTGCCACCGATGCCTCGCTGACACCGCCGTAAAGCGCGCTCAATTCCTCGACCGTGGTGATGATCGACATGCCGTCCTCCCGCTAATGCACGATATCCGCACGTCGAAATCGATGCACGGAATCATGCCGTCAATCCAATAGCAGCAGCAAGCCTTGCGCCACTAAAAAGCGCCCGACGCTGCGGATCGAAGCGATCCTTTCGACGGATAGCATGACAAGCGTATGACGACGTCAAAGCGACCGGCAGAAGCTGACCCGCCCAGGAGCGGCGTGACGCGACGCGTTCCGCCTTGACCGGCAAGGTGGCCTCAGGCCGCGGCCTTTCGATCCTCGCCATGGACGAACGCATTGACCTTGTCGATGACGGGCGCTGCGGAGACGATACGGCGATGGCCATAGCCGTTTGCCCAGTGAAGTTCGACATTGGGCCCGGCCGCCGCATAACGGCGGGCATGGTCGGCCGAAACCTCCTTGTCGTCTTCCGCATGGATGATCAAGGTCGGCACGGCCCTGACTGCAAGGATCTTGGCCGCATCGAAATCCTCCAGCCGACGCCCGGCCAAGCGCTCGACGACGCCTTCAAACGCTTGCTGCGTCTTCGGCGACAGGCGAAGAATTTTGCCAAAGCCCTTGAAAAGCCACGTCATCTCGCTCGGCGCACCGATGAGGACTAGCTTCTTTGCCACATGGCTGGGCACGTCGCAGACGACGCCCCCCGCCGCGCAAGCCAGGCTGCCGCCGCCAAAGGAATGGCCGACGCTCACATCAAACCCGCCAAAATGACGCCAGGCGGCGTCGATCGCCCTGACCGCTGCAACCATCGTCAGCGTGCGCCCCGGCGACGCGCCGTGCCCCGGCCAGTCGAGCGTCACCACTTCGGCGCCACCGGCAACCAGCCCCTCGATCATGGCGGCGAGATAGTCGCTACGCGATCCCCAGCCGTGGACAAGCAGCACGCGCTTGGCATTGGCGGCATTGCGCGGACCAACGAAATGCCGGGCCATCACCCACCCACCAGCATAGGACAGCGTCACCGGCTTACCCTTGGCAATCACGGGAGCCGCAGCCGCCAGTGCCGCGCGTTCCTTGGCGTTCTTCGGTTTGCGCCCGGGCGTCACGGTGAAAAGCTTGAAGGCCAGCCGGCCGGCGGCCGCCGGTGAAATGGCCGACACGCCGGCAAGCGCATGGCGGATGACCTTGATCGCAAAGGATGCCATAGTGAGAATCTCTTAATATGTTCAATGCTGAACATTATTGTACAACGATGAACAAAAATCAAGTGACGAACGAACAGCATCATTTCCCTTGGGACCACCCGCGTTTTCGCAGCTGGATTGCCGTTGCCCGCGCCTGTCAGCTGATGCAGCAGACGATGACGCGCTCGCTCGCGCATCTCGACATCAAGACGCCGCACCTCGACATCCTGATCAACCTCTATCGCTTCGACGGGATCTCGCAGCAGGAGCTTGCCCGCAAGCTGCTGGTGGGGCGGTCGAACATGAGCATGCTGCTGCCGCAGCTGGAAAAGCGCGGCCTGATCGAGCGCCGCGGCGACGACAAGGACAAGCGAGTGCTGCGACTGTCGCTGACGCCATCAGGGCGCACGCTGACCGAAGAGGCGATGGAGGTTCAGACCGGCCTCATCGGAAAACTGATGGAGGACGCGCCGCTCGAGGAGTGCATGGTTGTGGCACAATCCATGGAGCGACTGATCACCCTTCTCCTGAAGCACGATAGCGAAATCGCCTGACGCCCGACCGGGCTGGTCAACCGGGTGAGCCTTCCTGTGCCTCACGCGCTTCCGCGAATCAGCTGCCGCTCGGTATAGATGCCGCCGATGGTTTCGAGCGCGAACCGCTCCTTATCGAGGTCGCGGAACGCTTCGATCACATCCGCTGCGGTCTCGGCATCTCGCCCAGAACGTTCAACACCTGCGCGCCGAAGAGACGCGCTCGAACAGCGGTACGGCGACCTCACCGGTAGTCAACAGACAGTCCCCTTTGGAAAAGGTTCAGCGCGGCTTTTCGGTCTTGTCGCGCGACATGCCCTTGTCGGCCAGCTCCTGTTCATAGACGGCAAAAAGCTCTTCGCCCTTCTCGCCCAGTTCGCGCAGGTAGGTCCAGGTAAAGATGCCTGTGTCGTGGAAATCATCGAAGCCGATGCGCACGGCATAGTTTCCTGTCGGCTGCATCGAAATGATCTGCACATTTCGCTTGCCGGGCACGGTCACCCGCTGGCCCGGCCCGTGGCCCTGCACCTCGGCAGACGGCGAAAGCACGCGCAGCATCTCCGCCGAAAGATCGAAGGATGCGCCGTCGTTGAAGGCGACGACAAGGCGATGGCGATCTTTCGATACGCGCAGTTCCGTCGGCCAGATGTCGCTCATGGTGTCTGCTCCTGTTTTCAAGCAACGCTTATCGGAAGAATCGCCTGCCGAGAATTACCCGGCTTTTCCAATCAACACTTTGCGACAGGATGCGCCTTGACGCGACCACGTTTGCTGACGACATTGAAGGAGCTGGGAGAAAGACGCGTGAACACTGCAGCGATAGTGAATAGCGGCGCTAAGGCGCTCGTCGACAGAAGCGCCCCGATGATCGATCCGTTCGGCCGGGCGATCACCTATCTGCGCGTATCCGTCACCGACCGCTGTGATTTCCGCTGCACCTACTGCATGGCGGAACACATGACCTTCCTGCCGAAGAAGGACCTGCTGACGCTGGAAGAGCTTCACCGGCTCTGTTCCGCCTTCATTGGCAAGGGCGTGCGCAAGCTGCGCCTGACCGGCGGCGAGCCGCTGGTGCGCAAGAACATCATGTTTCTGGTGCGCGAACTCGGCCGCGAGATCGAAGCCGGGCGGCTTGATGAGCTGACGCTAACGACCAATGGTTCGCAGCTCGCCAAACACGCCGCCGAACTGGCCGAATGCGGTGTACGCCGCATCAACGTCTCGCTCGACACGCTCGATGCTGCCAAATTCCACCAGATCACCCGCTGGGGCGATCTCGGCAAGGTCATCGAAGGTATCGACGCTGCGCAAGCCGCCGGTATCAAGGTCAAGATCAACGCCGTCGCGCTCAAGGGCTTCAACGACGCGGAGATTCCCGATCTGATGCGCTGGGCGCATGGGCGAGACATGGACCTGACCCTGATCGAAACCATGCCGATGGGCGAGATCGAGGAGGATCGGACCGATCACTACATGCCGCTGTCGGAGATGCGCCGGCAGCTCGAAGAGCAGTTCACGCTCTCCGACATTGCCTACAAGACAGGTGGACCTGCCCGCTATGTCGAGGTTGCCGAGACCGGCGGCCGGCTCGGGCTGATCACGCCGATGACCCATAACTTCTGCGAAAGCTGCAACCGCGTCCGACTGACCTGCACTGGCACGCTCTACATGTGCCTCGGCCAGAACGACGCCGCCGACCTGCGCACAGCACTTCGCGCCTCGGATGACGACGCCTATCTCGGCCAGGTGATCGACGAAGCCATCGGCCGCAAGCCCAAGGGCCACGATTTCATCATCGACCGCGAGCACAACCGCCCGGCCGTTGCCCGCCACATGAGCGTCACTGGCGGCTGAGCGTCACTGGCGGTCGAGCGAGCCAATATTCATCAGTGCGTGGTCCGCCCCTCATCCGCCTGCCGGCACCTTCTCCCCGCCAGCGGGGCGAAGGACGCGTGTGGCAGCGCTCCACCCTGAGCCCTGAGCCCTGAGCCCTGAGCCCTGAGCCCTGAGCCCTGAGCCCTGAGCCCTGAGCCCTGAGCCCTGAGCCCTGAGCCCTGAGCCCTGAGCCCTGATGGCAAGGAGTTGAGACGTCGGTCAAGCGCGAATAGCGCGTCGTAAGAGGCCATGTGATGGGTAGAATGGCCCAAGGTCACACGAAACCCATCGCGTGGCACGTCCCCTCTCCCCGCGGGCGGGGAGAGGGTTAGGGTGAGGGGCAACCGGCAGGCACATCGCACGCCGGAGGCGTCCCTCAAGCTGCGTAGTGTGCCCCGTAACCACGCCCATGCCCCTGGCCGCGAACCATCGACGTGCCAGTCTTGAAACGCTCGATCTTTTCGTTGAGCGCCTCGACCTGCCGGCGCAGGCCGTGGATCTCGGCGGTGTTTTCCTCCACCATCGCCGCGTTCTGCTGGGTGATCAGCTCGACCTCGTGCACCGCCGAGTTGACCTCGTTGAGACCGGTATACTGGTCGGCAGCCGCAGCCTCGATGTTGCTGACGAGCTGGTGGATGGTGCCGATGTGGTCGTTGATGACGGCAAGCGCGTCGCCGGTTTCCTTCACCAGCGCCACACCACTTCTGACCTGCGCCGAGCTTTCGGAGATCAGCCCCTTGATCTCGCGCGCAGCCCCGGCGCAGCGCTGGGCAAGTTCCCGCACTTCCTGTGCGACGACGGCAAAGCCGCGGCCCGCATCGCCGGCCCGCGCTGCCTCGACGCCGGCGTTGAGCGCCAAGAGGTTGGTCTGGAAGGCGATCTCGTCGATGACGCTGATGATCGTGCTGATCTTCTCCGACGAACGGTTGATTTCCGCCATCGCGTCGATCGCCTTGGCGACCACCTGGCCGGAATGCTTGGCATAGGAATTGGTCTCGTCGACAGAAACCGTGGTCTTGCGGGCGCTGTCGGCGGTCGAGCGGACGATCTCGGTCAGTTGGCGAAGCGCACGTGAGCTTTCCTCGAGAGCTGCCGCCTGCTGTTCCGTGCGCCGTGCCAGGTCGTCGGCCGAGGCCGAGAGGTTGCTGGTGCCACCGGTGATCTCGCCGGTCACCATCCTGACATCGCTGAGCGTGGCGCGCAGCGCCTCGACAGCATTGTTGTAGGTGCGCGCCATGATCACGTAGTCGGCCGGCAGGTCCTCCGCCATGCCTTCTTCGAGATTGCCGGCGGCAAGCTCTGCCAGCACGTCAGAAAGTGCGTTCAGCGCCTGCATCTGTTCGGCTTCGATCCGCGCGCGCTCCTCGGCCCGGCGGGCTTCCTCCTCTGCAGAAAGCGTGCGGGCGGCTTCCGCCTCGCGTCCCAGCCGGACGTTTTCGACCGCGTTGTCGCGGAACACCGCAACCGAGCGCACCATGTCGCCGATCTCGTCGCCGCGATTGCGGCCTTCGATCGCCACGTCGAGGTCGCCATTGGCCAACCGTGTCATCGTCTCCGTCACGCGCTTCAAGGGGCCGCGCAGCGTTTCGACCAGCATCAGGCCGCCGATGATGGCAAGCAGCGTGCCCGCTACCATCGCCACGATTGACATGTCGGCCGAACGCTGGCTGTCTGCCTTGCCGACCTCTTGGGCGCTGCTGACAAAGCTTTCGAGTGTCGCGCTCGCGCCGGCCACCAGCGTCGAGGCGGCAGCCTTGGCTTCCTGCCAGCGCCCGCCGACGTCGATCAGGGCCGCCGTGCCCGTGTCGATATTGTCGAGCGAAGGCTTGAGCTTGGCCGGCAGGTCGCGAAGTGCTGCATTCTTGCCGCCGAGCTCGGACAATTTGCCCGCGCTGTCGCGAACGGCCT
Organism: Ensifer sp. GW823-FHT05D09; assembly: GCF_058795755.1. Classification (NCBI taxonomy): domain Bacteria; kingdom Pseudomonadati; phylum Pseudomonadota; class Alphaproteobacteria; order Hyphomicrobiales; family Rhizobiaceae; genus Ensifer; species Ensifer sp. GW823-FHT05D09. The sequence continues at coordinate 621,611 of NZ_JBXAIA010000002.1, forward strand.
GAATGTCGGCCATCACCAGGTCACGACTTTCCGCGTCAAGCTTGCGGTGCAGCTCGCTGATGTGCAGCCGGGTGCTGTCGAGAGCCTTGAAGGTGTCGCCCATCAGCGCGATCAGCGTCTTCAGCTGGGAGATCTCGCTATCCATGCCGACGAAGCGCTTGGCAGCCGTGTCAGAGTTCTTGGCAGCTTCCTTGCCGAAATCGGCTTCGTATTTCGAGAATTTGCTGAGGATCGGCACCAGCGCGTTCTTCTTTGTTTCACTGTCTTCAGCGCCGGCAAGGATCGCCTGAACCTTGAGCGCCTGCTCCTTCAATTCTGCAATCGGCTTTTGAACCTTTTCCGAAGCGATCGTCTCAGCCTCCCCGATCTGTTTGATCAGATGCGGCAGCAACTTGCCGGCCTGGTCGATCTTGGCATCGGCACTGGCCGCCATCGTCACCGGCAGGCGGAACTTCTTGATGCGCTCGGCAACGCCCTGATAGGCCGCGGCATCGAACAGCAGCGCCTTGGCGAAGGCTTCCTTCTCGCCCGATTCCTTGCGGATGATGTCGATCTGCTTGTAGGCGCTGTTGCCCTGCGCCGTCATTTCGGTGAGCGCCGCCTCGAGCGACGCCGTTACCTGATCCTGCTCGACCTTGATCGACCACAGCTTGTCGGTCTGGGCGCGCATCGCGTCACCGAGCGAAAGCACCGAGGCGATCTCCGATTTGTCCGCCTCGCGCGTCAAAAGGCCGTCGAGCGCGCGGACGCCCGCTTCCTGCTCGTCGACCTGTGCACTCAGCGCGGCCCTCGTCTCTTCGCTCGGTTGATCGGCAAAGCCCTGCAGCGCACCGCGCAGCGCCTGGAAATCCGAGAGATTGTTGATGGTTTCCCGCGTCACGGTCATATGGCCGTTGAGCGTTCGCGCGGTGAAAAAGCCGACAAGGCCGATACCCGCGATCAGCACCACAAGCGGAACCACGAAGAGCAGGACTTTGGTGACAATACGCAGTCGCTGCAGCAGACGATCGATGAAAGACATTGCGGACCCCAGATTATTCTTATGAGAAACATGTCCGCGCGGTGGCTTCTCTTATTGGAAGCATGGTGTGAAGTCTCGGCACAAGCGCCTCCCAGGCCCCGACCGACACCCCTTGAATGGCGCGCTACCAGGGTTCCGGCGCGCGCCATCCACCGATCGCATCATGCGATTGGAAGCGGAATGTTCGGGACGATAGGCAGCGAAACTTAAGATTCCGCGAATAGAAGCGGCGCCTAATAGCCCTGCTTTCCAGGCTGACACAGTCTTCGATCGGCCTGAACTGACCGGCAGGACACCGTTCTACTTGCGATGGAAGAAAAAACGCCCGTTGGCCGCTTGGTGTTTGCACAAAATGACGGCCGATGCTTAAACGGTATGCGACATCCGGCAACGGATTCGCCTTCCCCATCCGCCTCAGGCCCCAGCCCGATCCGGCGCCGCAGGACAGCCAGCATGCAATCCTCCAGCAATTTCCGTGGCATCGTCTTTATGTGTTTGGCGATGATCGCCTTTTCCTGCAACGACGCCCTGGTGAAATCGGTGACCGGAGCGATGAATGTCGGCCAGATCATGTTCGTGCGCGGGCTGTTGACCACGCTCATGGTGATCGTGATCGCCCGGCATTTCCGCGCATTTCGGCCGTTTCGTACCATCATGAAGCCGGTCATCATCCTGCGCATCGTCATGGAGGCACTGGCCTCCATCACCTATATTTCCGCCCTCGGCCAGATTCCGCTCGCCAATGCCTCGGCCATCATGCAGGCGTTGCCACTGGCCGTCACGCTCGGTGCCGCAGTATTTCTCGGCGAGCCCGTTGGCTGGCGGCGCTGGACCGCCATCTTCGTCGGTTTCATTGGCGTGCTGATCGTGCTCCGCCCCGGACCTGAAGGTTTTACGCCGGCCGCGCTCACGGTTGTCGCCTGCGTCTTCTGCACCGCGACACGCGACCTCTGTACCCGCCGCATCGACCACGACATCCCTTCGCTCTATATCACCGTGACGACGGCGCTGGTGACGACCCTGGTCGGCGCCGCACTGATCGTGCCGCTCGGCGGCTGGCAATCGATGTCGTCAACCACGTTGACCCACGTCGCCGCCGCCAGCCTGCTGTTGATGGTCGGGTACCAAACGATCGTGCTTGCCATGCGGGGCGGCGATATCTCGGTCATCGCGCCCTTCCGCTATACCAGCCTGCTGTTTGCGATCACGATCGGGATTTTCTTCTTCTCGGAAAAGCCCGATGCATGGATGCTGTTGGGTGTCGCGGTCATCGTCGGCTCGGGCCTCTACACCTTCTATCGCGAGAGCAGGCGTGGCAAAAATCCTGTTGCCCAGATCGCGGTGACGGGACCGCTCGAATAGGAGTGATCGGACCGTGAAGCCACAAGACGAGACGCAAGGGCACACACGTCACGCATGGCCAGCCGTCGTCCTTGCCGGCGGGCTATCCCGCCGCATGGGGCAGCCGAAATCGGCGCTGCATCTCGGCGGACAAACGATGCTCGCGCGGATCATCGCAAGGCTTGAGCCCCAGGCCGAAGGTATCGCAGTCAATCTCAACGACGCCGACGGCCAGGCGACGATCGACGGCCAGCCGGTGATCGGAGATACCGTCGCCGGCTTTCTCGGTCCGCTTGCCGGCGTCCTGGCCGCCATGCGCCACACAGCCGCAACGACGCCAGCGGCAAGTCATGTTCTCGTCGTGCCGACGGATACGCCGTTCTTTCCGCCAGACCTCAGCCGGCGACTGACGATGGCGATGACCGCGCATGGCCAGATTGCCGTGGCAGCATCCAACGGCGCCCTGCATCCGCTCTTTGCGCTCTGGCCGGCCGCGCTCGCCGACGATCTCGAGAGCTGGCTGACCACCGATCCGAAACGCCGCGTGCGCGCCTTCATCGAGCGGCACCCGAACGTCACGGTCGATTTCCCGATGACAGACACGGCCGGCGGCATGTTCGACCCGTTCTTCAACATCAACACGCCTGATGACCTCAAGCAGGCCGAAGAGTGGCTGCATATCCTTGGAGAGAGTGCCGCATGACCGGAACGAAAATCTTCGGAATAGCTGGCTGGAAGAACTCGGGAAAAACCGGCCTGATGGTCCGCCTTGTCACCGAGTTGACGGCGCGTGGATACGTCGTCTCGACCGTCAAGCACGCCCATCATGATTTCGACATCGACAAGGTCGGAGCCGACAGTTTTCGCCATCGGGAAGCAGGCGCCCACGAAGTCACTATCGTTTCCGGTACGCGCTTTGCGATCATGCATGAGCTGCGCGGTGCGCCCGAGCCGAGCTTCGAGGAGATCATCGCCCGACTCGCGCCTTGCGACCTCGTTCTGGTCGAAGGCTACAAGCGCGAGCCGATCCCCAAGATCGAGGCGCGTCGGCTGGAATCGGCGAACCGCGAGCCCTTGGCGCCGATTGACCCGCACATCTGCGCCATTGCCGCCGACCATACGGTCACAGATACGAAGCTTGCGGTCTTCGATCTCGATGATACCGATGCGATTGCCGATTTTGTCGAGCAGATCACGGGCCTGACGCGAAAGAGCAGCACGCCCTGACGCGTCGATCGCGTCACTTCTTCGGCAGTGCGTCGAGATACTGTTGCGCCTCCGGGATCCCTTGGGCTGCCGCCTTGCGATACCATTCGGTCGCCGCAACATCATCCTTGGCAACGCCCTCGCCTCGCTCATACAGCAGCGCGAGATTGTACTGTGAACGCGCATGCCCCTGCTCCGCAGCCCGGCGGAACCACGAGACGGCCTTGGCATCGTCCTTGCCGACACCCCGTCCGCTGTAATAGGCAAAGCCGAGATTGTACTGTGCCGAGGCATTCGCCCCTTCGGCTGCCGAACGAAGCCAGTGCATCGCCTCGACCTCGTTGCGCGGAACACCCATACCTCTGCCGTAGATCAGCGACAGGTTGAACTGGGCGACGGCATCCCCCTTGTCGGCAGCGGCGCGAAGCCAAAGCATGCCTCTTTCAGTGTCGACGCGACCCGCCCGGCCATCCATGTAGCGCAGGCCGACCACGACCTGGGCCTCAAGATTGCCCGCTTCCGCAGAGCGCAAATACCAGCGCATGGCTTCCAGCGGATCAGGAGCGGCTCCGGCCCCCCTGTCATACATCATGCCAAGATTGAACTGCGCGCCATCATGGCCGAGCTGGGCCGCCTTCAATGTCCAGCGGTATGCCTCAGCCTCGTTCCTGGGCGCTCCGGTGAGACCAAGGTGGACAATGCCGAGATTGTACATTGCGGGCGCATAACCCTGCTCCGCTGCCTTCAATGACCAGCGAACCGAGTCTGCATTGTCACGCTTCGTGCCACGACCGTCCCGATAAAGAACCGCGAGATTGTACTGAGCCTTATCGTCGCCCTGCTCAGCCGCCAGAAGGTAATATTGCAGCGCCTGTGCCTCATCCTTCCCGACCCCCAATCCTTGTTCGTAGAGGAGGCCAAGATTGTACTGAGCGAATGCCGTGCCGCGTTCTGCCGCCATGGAATACCAGCGCTTTGCCTCGGCATAGTTTCGTCTGACGCCGGCAGCGCCTTTCATGTAGATCCCGCCGAGATTGACCTGCGCCTTGGTGCTGCCATTGTCGGCCGCCCGTCGGTACCAGCCAATGGCTTTCATCACGTCAATCGGGACAGCCTCTCCCTTCTCGTAACGTGAACCGAGCCGAAACTGCGCCTCGACATCCCCTTCGTCCGCCAACGTCCGATCCTTTTCTAACTCGGCGACGGCGCTGGTCGTTTCCGCCGACGCCAAGGGCGCAACCACGCTGAATGCAAGGGCAGCAATCAGGCCGAAGACGGTGCGTTTCATTCGTTCCTCCGGAGACGGATCAATCCGCCTCGGAAGCTAAACAACGAAAAGTTGATTCGCCACGGGTTTCAACCCGAAACAGGAAAGGGAGCGTGCAAGACCTGGTCTACCGCTTGAAGCAACCCCAAAAGTCGAGCAGCGTCAGTTGGTGGCGCCGACCGTCATCTCGTCGGGAATGTCATCGAGGCGCACGAAGTTGTAGCCCTTCGCCTTCAGGTCGAGAATGCCGCGCGCGACGCCGGCGCCGGCCGCATGTGTCGGCTGGTTGATATGGGCGATGATCACGTCGCCGTCCCGGGCATTGCGGATGCGCTTCTCGGCCATCGCCGCGCCCAGCAGCGAACCGCCGTCGCCGTTTACCGAATAGCCTGCAATGCGGTAACCCATCTCGCGGATCTGGCTCATCGAGGTGTGGGTGTATTTCGCCGTTGCGCCGCGGAACCAGCGCGGCGCCGCAAGGCCATGCGCCTTGATCGCCGCCGCACCACCTTCGACCTCGGCGGCAACGGCAGCACTCGAACCGGCAGCCGCCAGCCCATAGACGGAAACCTTGATGTCGATTGGCGGCACGTGCATGGCGCCGTGATCCTCGATTTCGAAGAGATCCGGATGCGCCTTCATCACCTCGACCACCAACCCGTTGCGCTTCAGCCACCGCGCCGTCACGAAGATCGTCGCCGGGATGCGGTTTTCGATCAGCGTGCCGAGGATGCGCATGTCCGTTGCGCCACTGCAGGCATCGAGCGTCAACGCCACGCGCGGCGGTTGATCCTTGCCGGCAGGATTGCTCGGAAGCCGCAGGTCGGGCTCGACGAGAGCCGGTGCCGCATGGGCGGCCGGGGCGAACAGGACAAAGGAGGCAAGGAGCAGAGCAGTGGTTTTCATGGCAATCCTGGAAAGAAGTCTCGGAATGAAACGGCAGAAACCCGCCCTTTGAAAGGCGGGTTTCGCATATTCTAAGCAGACGCTCGAGCCAGGCTCGAACCTGTTAGCGCTGGGCGACCGGGCGAACGAGCGGCGTGACGCGGCGGATGGTCACGCGGCGGTTCTGCTGTTCGGCGGCCTCTGTGCGAACCTTGAGGAAGCGCTCGCCATAGCCCTGGGTCACCAGGTTTTCGGCAGGAATGCCGTAGACCTCGGTGAGCAACGAGGCAACCGATTCGGCGCGCTGGTCCGAAAGCACCAGGTTCGACCGGTCGGAGCCGACAGCATCCGTGTGACCTTCGATAAAGAAGGTTTCGCCCGGATCCTTGGCCAGCACCTTTTCCATGGCAGCTGCGACGCCGCGCATGGTCTTGGCCTGAGACATCGACACTTCAGCGCTGCCCGTCGGGAAGGTGATGGTGTCGAGGTCGATGCGGCGGACCTTGTCGCGCAGACGCGCGGAGTGACGGACCTCGTCGATCGAATAGACACGCTCGACGCGCTCCACCGGCGGCTCGGCCAGGAAGTCGTAGTAGTCGCGGCCCGGGTCCTCGGAGACATCGGCGATGTATTCGCGAACCGGGATGCGCAGGCGCATCGGCGGCAGCTCGTAGCCGACGTCGATGATCGCCGGACGCGGACCTTCGTCACGCTCGGGCGCGTAGATCATCAGGTACTCGTTGCCATCACGATCGACGCGCGAACGCTGCAGGATGTCGCCATAGCGGTTGTAGATCGTCACGATCCGGTAGCCACCGGGACGAACGATGGTCTCGCGGGTGCGGCCGCGCGGAAGCTGGTCGTAGAAGGTTTCTTCCGCATCGCGACGAAGGCGCGGGCGGTCGTCGCCGCGAACGAAGATCTGGTCGCCGACGCCGAGGATGATCCGGTTGTCGATCTCCTGCACCACTTCAACATTGGTGATGTTGTTCGTGACGTTGTTGACCGTCGTGTTGTTGTTAATCACCGTGTTGTTGATGATGGTGTTGTTGACGATGTTGGTCGTCTCGGGAACGGCGAATACCGGCACTTCCTCGACGCGTGTACCCTTCTCGGCCAGGTTCGCCTCGATCTTCTGCGGCAGGTCTGCCTGGATTTCGGCCGGCATCTGCGCTTGGGAAGAAGCGTCATCGGTCGGCGCCGGCACGGCTTCCTCCTGCGCGCGCAGTTCTTCGCGCAGCTTCTGGCGGTCTTCGCGCGACTTATTGCCGCCGGCATTGTCGGCGTCCTTGTCGCTGTCGAGAACGGCTGCACCGTTTTCAACCGGAAGGACGACGGTTTCGTCGCTCGCTGCCGGATCGTCGGCAATCTTCTGCTTTTCTTCCTCGGTCCGGGTCTCGACGATTTCCGGGACGGGCTGGACCTCAGGCTGCTGTTCAGCCGTCGCCGGCTGCTCGGCGCCCGGAACCGGCTGGCCCTCGCCCGTCTGCGGTTCGCCGGTCTGCGGTTCGACAGCCGGTGCCACGGCATTCTGGCCGTCGGTTGCCGGTGGCTGTTCGCCTGCCTTCTGTTCCTCGGTCACAGCAGGCTGTTCGCCGGCATTCTGACCTTCCGTTGCCGGCTGCTGGCCGGTCGTTGCTTCTCCACCAGCCGGCGGGCAAGCGGTCGATGCGTCCTGGCCTTCCGGGACGACGCATTCGCCAGTCTGAGCCTTCTTGGCTTCCTCAGCCTGGCGTGCGGCCTCTGCTTCGGCAGCCTTCTGCTGTTCGGCGGCCTGGCGGGCGGCTTCGTCTTCTGCAGCCTTCTGCTCGTCTGCGGCCTTCTGCTGAGCTTCGCCTTCAGCTGCCTTCTGGGCTTCAGCGGCCTTCTCCTGCTCGGCGGCCTGGCGTGCAGCCTCGTCTTCAGCAGCCTTCTGCTGTTCGGCGGCCTGACGGGCTGCCTCTTCGTCGGCAGCCTTCTGGGCCTCTGCTTCAGCGGCCTTCTGGGCTTCCGCGGCCTTTTCCTGTTCGGCGGCCTGACGCGCTGCCTCTTCTTCAGCAGCCTTCTGCTGCTCAGCCGCTTGCTGCTCCTGTTGCTGGCGCGCGGCCTCCTCTTCCGCCGCCCGCTGGGCTTCCGCGGCCTTCTCCTGTTCGGCTGCCTGGCGAGCGGCCTCCTGCTCGGCGGCCTTCTGCTGCTCGGCCGCCTGGCGGGCAGCCTCTTCTTCGGCAGCCCTCTGCTGTTCGGCCGCCTGCTGCTCCTGCTGCTGGCGCTGCGCTTCGGCTTCCGCCGCGCGCTGCTGCTCCTCTGCGGCTCGCTGTTGTTCTTCGGCTGCGCGTTGCTGCTCTTCGGCCTGGCGCTGCTGCAGAAGCAGCTCTTCCTCGGACGGCTGGCCACTCCCTTCCTGCGCCACCTCGAACGGCTTCATCAGGCTGTCGGCAAGGGCTGGTTGCACCGCAAGCGACACCGAGAGCACCGGCAGCGCCACGGTCGCGAATAGTCTGGATCGAATCGACATTGTCTTCCTTCCTCGTCCTGGGAGGTCCCTTACCCGCCACTGTTACCCATCGGACAGCCGGTTCGGCAACAGAGACAGGCGTGAATTCTCAAGGGCTTTGTTCCAAGGTTCCGGCTTTTTTGTGTTGCCCGCTTCAAGAGCCGCCAACGCAACGCCCGAACCTGTGATCGGTTCCCGCAATAGGCCTAGCCAAAGCAAGATTAACCGCTGCTGAACGCGGCGTTCATGTTCGCGGCGAGCATGGCCGATGCAATCTCCGGTCGAATTTCTTTTCCCGGTGGGCGCCGTCGCTTTCCAGTTGATTTTTGCCGGAAAACAGTACGAATATCGCCCCAACCGGTGGCAAGCGCCCCGGTCAAGATAGGCATCCGTGAAGAACAAGAAACCGGATGTCGGCCAACAGAGAGGACTATCATGCGTATTTCCAGACGGCTGGCAGCCGCCGCATCGGCTGCCGTTTTCGTGCTCATGGCTGGATCTGCCATGGCAGATGGCGAAAAGGTCGTTATCGGCACGGAAGGCGCCTACCCGCCCTTCAACAACCTTGCGGCTGACGGCACGCTGACCGGCTTCGACGTCGACATTGCCAAGGCGCTATGCGTCGAGATGAAGGTCGAATGCACGTTCGTGACGCAGGACTGGGACGGCATCATTCCGGCACTGATCGCCAAGAAGTTCGACGCCATCATCGCGTCCATGTCGATCACCGCCGAGCGCAAGGAAAAGGTCGACTTCACCAACAAGTACTACAACACGCCGCCGGCGATCGTGGTGCCGAAGGATTCGCCGATCACCGAAGCAACCGAGGCAGCCCTTGCCGGCAAGACGCTCGGCGCCCAGGGCTCGACCACCCACTCCAACTATGCCGAAGCGCATATGAAGGAAGCGGAAATCAAGCTCTATCCGACGGCTGAAGAATACAAGCTCGACATCGTCAACGGTCGCGTCGATGCCGTGATCGACGACGTCGTCGTGCTTTCGGAGTGGCTGAAGTCGGCTGACGGCGCCTGCTGCAAGCTGCTCGGTACGCTGCCGGTCGACCCGGTCATCAACGGCGAAGGCGCTGGCATTGCCGTGCGCAAGGGCGACGACGCTCTGCGCGAGAAGTTCAACAAGGCGATCGAAGCCATCCGCGCCAACGGCAAGTACAAGGAAATCAACGAAAAGTACTTCCCGTTCGACGTTTATGGCAGCTGATCGACGGCTTCCGGCCTGTTTTCCTAGTGAATCATGCCGGAAAAACGTTGGTTGATGAAAAAAATGCAACGGCGGATGGCTTGCCCTTCCGCCGTTTTTGTTTGACAAGAACCTAAAACATAAGCGCGATCCATTTTCATAAGAACAGCGCAAAGGGGAATTCTCTGACATGAGCGGGTTATTTGCCGGCTTCTATTCGATCCTAGCCTGGATCGGCTCCATCGTGGATCCATTTTGCGGCCCAGTCGGCGTTTTTCGCTGGTTTGCATCCGGTACGCTTCTCGCCTGCGGCGACGCAGGCTGGGGCGACGAGATCGCCTACGGCTTCGTTGTCACCGCAAGCCTTGCCATCGCAACCTTGCCGGTCGGTCTTTTGATCGGCTTCTTCGTCGCGCTCGGCAAGCAGTCGGAAGAGCGCACCGTTCGCCTCGCATCGAACATCTACACCACCATATTCCGCGGCTTGCCGGAGCTCTTGACGCTGTTCATCGTCTATTACGGTCTGCAGATTCTGGTGCAGCAGCTCCTGGCATCGTTCGGTTACGACGGTCCCGTCGAGATCAATGCCTTCTTCGCCGGCATGATCGCGCTGGGCGTGGTCTTCTCCGCCTATTGCTCCGAGGTTCTGCTGTCGGCTTTCAAGGCGATCCCGCATGGCCAGTACGAGGCCGGTGCTGCGCTCGGCCTGCATCGCGGCCGCACCATGCGGCTGATCATCCTGCCGCAGCTCGTGCGCATCGCCCTGCCAGGCCTCGGCAATCTCTGGATGGCGCTGCTGAAAGACACGGCGCTCGTCTCGGTCGTCGGCCTGCCCGATATTCTGCGCCAGACCGGTATCGCCGCCCGCGTCACCAAGCAGGCCTTCGAGTTCTTCGGCATGGCCTGCGTCCTCTTCCTCCTTCTGGCCATGGTTTCGTCAATCGTATTCTCGAACCTTGAACGCTGGACCAAGCGTGCGGAGATGGGCCGATGAGCTTCGTCGAGACGATGATCCCGCCGCAGGCTCCGCCACCGGCGCCGCCCAAAGCCTATACGCTTGCACGCTTTGTCGGCAGCGTGACGCTCGGCATCTGGCTGGCCCTCGGCGTCGGCATATTCCTGACCGTCGTCAACGGCTGGGACCCGGCGAAGTTCGCCAAATACGGTCCGAGCTTCCTGTCGGGCCTTGGCGTCACCCTGATGCTGGTCGCCTGCTCGGTCGTGCTCGGCGCCATCCTTTCGCTGCCGATCGCGCTCGGTCGCATGTCGAAGAACAAGATCTGGTCCTGGCTTGCCTACGCCTACGTCTACTTCTTCCGCGGCACGCCGCTGATCGCCCAGTTGTTCCTGATCTATTACGGGCTCGGCAGTTTCCGCCCGCAACTCGAATCGGTCGGCCTCTGGTGGTTCTTCCGTGAAGCCTGGAACTGCGCGCTCTTCACCTTCACACTGAACACCGCAGCCTACCAGGCGGAAATCCTGCGCGGCTCGATCGAGAGTGTGCCGCGCGGCCAGCGCGAGGGTGCTGCCGCCCTCGGTCTGCCGGAGCGCGTCGCCTTCTACAAGATCATCCTGCCGCAGGCGATGATCGTGGCGTTGCGCCCCTATGGCAACGAGATCATCCTGATGATCAAGGGCTCGGCCATCGTCGCGATCGTCACCGTCTTCGATCTGATGGGTGAAACGCGCCGCGCCTTTTCGCGCACCTTCGATTACCAGATGTATGTCTGGGCGGCGATCCTCTATCTCCTGATGGTGGAACTGCTGCGCAATGTCTGGGCCTGGCTGGAAAACCGCCTGACGCGGCATCTGAAACGCTAGACTGTCGTTTCGACAAGACCAAGTTGAGACAAAAGGCTTGGCAGCACTCTTCATCGAGCGCTGCCAAGCCTTTGTTATTACGCCTAAAGTTTCAGGTTGAAGCAAATATTAGAACTTGATTAATAAATCAAGCGTTTCATCATAAAGACCAACCTTTGCGAGAAGTGAGGTTCATATGACGAACGAAATGGAACTGCAGTTGAAGGGCTACGGCATGACCACGGCCCAGATCCTCTACCGCATGCCGGATCATCCGACATTTCTGCAGACCTTTATCTGGCAGCACTACGACATCGCTCCGGATTTCCCGGAGATGCGCGGCTTCCTGAAGTTCTGGCAGGAAAAGCTGGATGGTCCACTGCATTCGGTCCGCTACGTGCATCGCAAGCTGATATCGGCCACCGAATGGCGGGCGCTCAAGGGCGAGTTCATTCTCAACTGAACCCGCCAAAGAATGCATAATTCCTCAAGTAGGATTCGATTTGGGGGAAATGGTCCGGCGAAGTTGAAGCCTTACGCCGTCCCCGGGCATCGTCGTCGAGGCGCCGTGCTGTTGAAGAAGACGCGAGCAGATCTGGCGCATGATACCGACGTCGATCCGAGTGTTCTGGCCGGTCCTGTAAGCACCGCGGTCGGTCGCCAGGAACGCGACCGGTTCGACCATCTCTTCCGACGTGCCGTGGCGCTTCATAGGAATGCGATTACGCCGTTCTTCCGTCTCCGGCAGCCTGTCGATCCCGGGCAGTCATCAGCAGCAACCTCAAGCGACAAACTCTGAAGAAGGATACACATCCTTTTCGGACGGGCCGCATCAGACGTGCACCTCGCCGTGGGCAAGCTCGCCCTCGCCTCGCTCCTTGTGCAGCGAACCGTAGAGCACGACGGCATAGAACAGCACCACCGCCAGTATGACCGGCCAGCCCGGCAGCGGGCCGAGCGCGGCATTCTGCGTCACATCGGCCCAGGAACGCACATGCCCGAACGGCTCGCCGTTGGACGACAGTTTCGGCGATGAAATCTTGAGCGCCCAGGCGAGCAGCAGGATCAGATACATCCAGCAATAATTGCGCTGCAGCCGCCGGCACACCGCCTCGCGATAGCTCATCAGGAAGGCGGGCTTGCGCAGGCTCTTGGCGATCGAGGCGGCCCAGTTGAGGTTCGGCGCGCCATCCGGCGCCAGGATCTGGGCGAAGTAGCCGCGCTCCAGTTGGCGCACCCTGGCTCGATAGACATCGAAGAAGCGGTAGCGCCGCGCCTCGATCAGGAGCAGCAGCGTGATCAGCAGCATGGCAAACAACAGCACGCCGTGATGCGAGGATGGCGTCGACAGTGAGACGGACAGGAGGGCGGCGACCACGGTGATCGCCCAGTTGGACGTGCGGTCGATGCGATCCCGCCAGCCGGCCATCCGCCCCATCTCGCCGCGATAATAGTGCACGACGGCATTGATCTGCTCCTGCGACGTCTGGGGCAGCGGCGGGCCTTTCAGCTCCTTCATTTCCGTGCCAACGAGCAGCGGACTGAGTTCGGCAGCCATCGGCATTTCCTCCGTCTTTTCTTGTTGTTGCGATCATGAACCCTTTCCGGGCCGGGATAAATCCCACGCTCGCCGCTTGCTTTCTTTTTTCGTTTTTCGGCACCCTGCCGACGCCTGATTTCGTCCGGCCGCAACGGCAGCACATTGCCAAAGACCGCCTTCGGACGTAAGAAGCGCCAATGACCCAGAACACCACGAAAATCGACGAGGAAGCGTTGGCGGAAGCCTACAACCGCGCCCTCTCCCTGGAAAAATCCGGCAACTTCGATGCTGCGGCCGATGCCTATGCCGAAGTGCTGGCGCTCGATCCAGAGGATCACGGCGGCGCTTCCGTGCGTCTTGCCTCGATGGGGCGCGGCGAGACGCCGGTGAAGGCGCCGGATGCCTATGTCGCCACTCTCTTCGATCAACACGCCGACGTCTTCGACAACGTGCTCGTCGAGCAGCTTGGCTACTGCGTACCGCTTCTGGTGCGCCAGCGCCTGCAGGCACTCGAACTCGGCCCCTTCAACCGCGTTCTCGATCTTGGCTGTGGCACGGGCCTGACCGGCGGCGCGCTGCGCGACATGGCCGAAGACATCACCGGCATCGACCTCTCGGAAAACATGGTCGAGCTCGCACACGAGAAGGATCTCTACGAGACCCTCTACGTGGCGGAAGCCGTCGATTTTCTCGACGACAATGACGACGAGCCCTTCGACCTGATCGTCGCAACCGACGTGCTGCCCTATATGGGCGCGCTCGAGGCGCTGTTCTTCGGCGCCGTCGACAATCTCGTGCCAGGCGGCCTGTTCATCTTTTCGAGCGAGACCCTGCCGGCCGAAACCTTTGCTGGCCGCCCCTTCATGGTCGGGCCGCACCAGCGCTTCGCCCATGCCGAGGCCTATCTGCGCGAGCGCCTGACGGCGACCGGCTTCGAAGTGATCGAGGTCGGCGACATTACAGTGCGCATGGAAGAGGGTGAGCCGATTGCCGGCCACCTCGTGATCGCCCGCTTCAAGCCATAAGCGACACGACAAGATCAACGACGGAACGGGATCCACCCGTTCCGTCGCCCCTTTCCCGCATCCGCGCCATCAGCTAAACCTCACCCAAAGCAATTGGGAGTGTTCAGGAAATGGCAAAGGTCGCATTCATCGGTCTCGGCGTCATGGGTTATCCCATGGCCGGCCACCTCAAGGTTCGTGGCGGACACGAACTGACGGTCTATAACCGCACCTTCGCCAAGGCCGAAAAGTGGGCTGCCGAATTTGGTGGTCGCGCCGTCAGGACGCCTGCGGAAGCCGCCGATGGTGCCGATTTCGTTTTCGCCTGCGTTGGCAATGACGACGACCTGCGCTCGGTCACCACGGGCAAGGACGGCGCCTTCGAAACCTTGAAGGCCGACGCCATCTTCATCGACAACACCACTGCCTCGGCCGAAGTCGCCCGCGAACTTTATGAGGCAGCCACGAAGCGGGGCGCCCATTTCATCGATGCGCCCGTGTCGGGTGGCCAGGCCGGCGCTGAAAACGGCGTGCTGACGGTGATGTGCGGCGGCGACGAGCCCGCCTTCGAGCGTGCCAGGCCGGTGATCGATGCCTTTGCCCGCATGGTCGGCCTGATGGGCCCGGCCGGCTCCGGCCAGATTACCAAGATGATCAACCAGATCTGCATTGCCGGCCTCGTCCAGGGGCTCGCCGAAGGCATCCATTTCGGCAAGAAGGCCGGCCTCGACATCGAGAAGGTTGTCGACGTCATCTCCAAGGGGGCTGCCGGATCCTGGCAGATGGAAAACCGCCACAAGACGATGAATGCCGGCAAGTATGATTTCGGTTTTGCTGTCGACTGGATGCGCAAGGATCTCGACATCGTCTTGACGGAAGCCCGCCGCAACGGCGCCAAGCTGCCGGTGACCGCCCTCGTCGACCAGTTCTATGGCGACGTCCAGGAAATGGGTGGAAACCGCTGGGATACGTCCTCGCTGCTGGCACGACTGGAAAAATGACGCTCTCGCCGACCTCGAGTGCCGAAGACATCATCACGCACCTGCGGGCACAGCGCTCGCAGGAAAATCTTGCCGGCATGGCGCGGTTCGGCATCGTCACCGATACGGCGCTTGGACTCTCCAATGTCGAGCTGCACCGGGTCGCGCGGCAGGTGAAGATCGACCATGCCCGGGCGCTCCAACTCTGGCAGTCCGGCATCCGCGAGGCCCGCATCCTCGCCGCCTTCACCGCCGCCCCGAAAATGCTGACGCTCGACCAGGCAAGGCGCTGGGTTGAGGATTGCAATTCCTGGGAGATCGTCGACACCGTCGCCGACCTCTTAGTCACCGCGCGCTTCGAGCAGGTGCTGATCCCGGAATTTGCGGCGGATGATCGGGAATTCGTTCGCCGCATGGCCTTTGCCATGATCGCGACGGCAGCCGTGCATCTGAAGAAGGAGCCGGACGCCAGCCTGCTTGCCTTGCTGCCGCTGATCGAGCAATACGCCGAGGACGAACGCAACTTCGTCAAGAAGGCAGTCAACTGGGCGCTGCGCCAGATCGGCAAGCGCAGTGCCGCCTGTCATGGCCCGGCGCTGGCCCTTGCCGGGAAGCTTGCCGGCGGCAACGACCGCACGGCAAGATGGATCGGTAAGGATGCCCAGCGCGAACTGAGCGGCGACAAGATCTTGGCAAGGCTCGGCCTTCCCGCCATCAGCGCGGATCGCGGGCGATCCTGAAGCGGATTGCGGACACCCCGGCTGTTGTTGGTCATCCGCGCCGACTGGCATTTCTTCGACCGCTGTGAACGCCACGCGATGACGCACGACAGCACCGCAATCATCGGAGCTGCGGCAGAATCCCATCTGCACGACCGCGCTCGTTCGGCCAGGCATATTCCAGCTGAAGCGCGACGAATGCCGCAGTGCGCTCCCCATAGCGGCTGGCGATCTCAGCCAAGGCTTCGCCAAGGCGTCGGGCGGGCCTGCCGCCTGCCGTCACGGGATAGACGAAATCGATGGAGGGATCGCCTGTTGCCTTGTCAACGAGCAGGTTCAACCCTTCGCGCGTCCTGACGAAAGGCGAAGCGCCGGTTGTCACTGCCTTTGACCGATAGGTTCGCGACCATGCGTCGGCGGCAAAGGCGATTTCAATCTCGTCAACGCCTGGCGTCACCGGCAGGCCGATCGTTTCGTGCGACCAGATGGCAAGGCTGTTCGATGCCGCCTGCGTCAGCCAGTTCGCCGTCAGGCTGAAGGCTTCACTCCGGTGATCAACCTCGTAGCTCTCGACACCCAGCTCTGCCGCCAGTTGCCGTGCACGCGGCAGCCCGCCGATCGCCTCGACAAGGGCAATCGATACCGGGAGGGACGCAGTGACGCCTGTGGTCGTGACGACACCGCGGTCAGCGACATAGCGCCGATCCCTGACCCAGCTCATCGTTGGATAAGCCCGGCGCAGCGCGTTGATGTCATACCAATGTGATGTCGCCTGCCGGCCGTCGAGCAGGCCTGCCCGCCCTAAAACCTTTGCCCCCGCACAGATGCCGACGACGGTCGCGCCACCCTCCGCCTGCGATTTGATCCAATCGAGGATCGGCCCTTCCTCTTCGTCATGATGGAATGCCGGGACGATGACGTAGTCGGCGCCATCGGGGTAAGCCTTCTCGAACGCGGCAATGGTCGCCTGCGGCTCGACCCGAAGTGCCGGCATCAACTGAATGGGCCCTGCCTCCGGCGCCACAAGCATCACCTCAGCGACGCGCGATCGTTTGAGTACGGCATAAGGAACCAGAAGGTCGGTCGTCTCCGAGCCCCTGTTGTCGCCGAGCACGGCCACCACGGGCCTACGGCGTTTCGACGGGCGCAAGGCGGCGATCATCCGTCGCCGTTCGTCTCCGGACGCCTTCTGCGGCAAGCCCGTGCCGTCCTGGTTTCTGTTGCTGCACCCGGCGGCAAGCGCGCCTGAACCAAGAGCGATGGCGAGAATGAGAGTTCGGCGTTTCATGCCTTCTTTCCAAGAAGATTTCGTCGGCCCTGGATAGCTGATACATCGTTGGCACAAATGACATTCGAGACGAAGATTCTGCCAAATGCTCAAATCGACCCGCCGTATCGTCCTGGTCGCCTTTGATGGGGTCGAGGCACTGGATATCACCGGCCCGGCCGGCGTTTTTGCCCGCGCGAACGATCGCGTCGCCGGCGCCTACCAACTCGTCCTCGCCTCGCCGGACGGCGGCTTGCTGCGCACCCAGGCCGGCCTGCATCTGGGCAATGCCACCCCGCTCTCGCAGATCGATGGCCCGCTCGATACCGTTCTCGTGGCTGGCGGCGACGAGGCTTCGCTGCGCCGCGCCATCTTTGACGACGGCGTTGCAGCCTGGTTAAGCGAGAAGGCGCCATCGGCGCGGCGCATCGGCAGTATCTGCACGGGCGCCTTCATCCTGGGCGCTGCCGGAATGCTGAACGGTCGCCGGGCGACAACGCATTGGGCTTCCGCCGCACTGCTGCAATCATATTTTGCGCAGGCGCGGGTGGATGCCGACGCAATCTATGTGATTGACGGTGCCGTCTGCACCTCGGCGGGCGTCACCGCCGGCCTTGATCTCGCTCTCGCCCTCGTTGCCGATGATCTCGGCAAACCGATTGCAGCCAGCATCGCCAAGGATCTGGTGCTGTTTCTCCATCGGCCCGGCGGACAAGCGCAGTTCAGCGCAACACTTGCCGCACAGGCAAAGACGGGCGACCGGCTTTCCGAGTTGCTAGCCTGGATGACCGATCACCCCGATGGCGATCTGAGCGTGCCTGCGCTCGCAGCGCGCGCGGTCATGAGCGAACGCACGTTTGCGCGCCGCTTCACCCGCGAGGTTGGGCGGACACCCCTGCAGTTTGTCTTGGAACTGCGCCTCGATCACGCCAAGCGCTTGCTCGAAACCACGTCCGCGTCGCTTGAGCGAATTGCAGCCAGAAGCGGCCTGGGTTCGGTCGATACGCTGCACCGCCTCTTCCGGCGGCACCTCAATGTTACGCCATCGGCCTTCCGCGACCGCTTTGCATCCGCAGCGTCGAAAGCTTCCGACTGAGCGGCTCGGACTTGAGCGAGAGCGGCGTGGACGTGCTTAGCTGCGGCCGGCAGCGCGGGCGGCGTTCTCCGCCGCCCGGATCTCAAACTCAATCCTCGCTGGATTTCGCCTGGTCGATCATCATGTAGTCGAGCGGAAGCTCGGTCGTATACTTAATCTGCTCCATGGCAAAAGCAGAGGAGACGTCGCGGATCTCGATCTTGGCGATCAGACGCTTGTAGAAGGCGTCATAGGCGGCGATATCGGGAACGACGACGCGCAGGAGGTAATCGACGTCACCGCTCATGCGGTAGAACTCGACCACTTCGGGGAATTCACCGACCACTTCCGAGAAGCGGCGCAGCCATTCGATCGAGTGCGTATTGGTGCGGATGGAGACGAACACCGTCACCTTGGTGTTGATCTTGACCGGATCAAGCAGCGCCACGCGGCGGCGGATGACGCCGTCCTCTTCCATCTTCTGGATGCGCCGCCAGCAAGGAGTGGTCGACAGGCCGACCTTCTTGGCGAGGTCGGCAACAGCCAACGTGGAATCCTCCTGCAACAGGCGCAGGATTTTGCGGTCTAGGCGATCCATGAGTGTCCCTCTCGAATTATTTTTCTTTCTATAGCGCGAAATCGGCAAAGATAAAGAATAATTTTTCAGGAAATCAACAGGGTGATCCGCTCGCGCAAAAACGGCAGGACATCCGCCTCAAACCATGGATTGCGCTTCAGCCAGCCGGTATTGCGCCAACTGGGATGCGGCAGCGGCAGGATCGCCGGCACGGCGTTGCGCATCGCGTATCGGCGCCAGCCGGCAACGGTCTCGGTCATCGATTTCGGACAATCCGGCCCGATGTGCCAGCGCTGCGCATAGTGGCCGATCGCCAGCACCAGTTCTACCTGGGGCATTGCTTCCATCACCCGCGAACGCCAGATGGGGGCGCATTCGCGGCGTGGCGGCAGGTCGCTGCCATGGGCGTCATAGCCGGGAAAGCAGAAGCCCATCGGCGCGATCGCCAGCTTGTCTCTGTTGTAGAACGTCTCGCGGTCGACGGCGAGCCACTGCCGCAGCCGGTCGCCGGAAGCGTCATTGAACGGCAATCCGCTTTCATGAACCCTGAGACCAGGCGCCTGACCGGCCAGCAGCACCCGCGCGGATCTTGAGATGACGGCCACCGGTCGCGGTTCGTGCGGAAGGCGGTCTTCCGGCCCGCGAGCCGGTTGATCGCGACAGATGCGACAGGCAGCGATCGCGGCGCGGAGCGGTCCGAGATCGTCCTGCTCCTCATGCATCGCCAATCCTCGCAAACAGTGCCGAGAGCTGCTCGAACAGCCAAAGCCGGATTGCGTCCAGCCAGCCATCGACCACATGCGGCGTCTCGTCCGCATGGCCGTTGGCCCGACGCCAGGCTTGCGGCCGGGTGAAATCGCCGGCCCAAAGCCCAACATTCTGTTCTTCCGCCGAAGCTTCCTCTTTCTGATAGCGGCCATAGCTGACGGCATAACCGGTTGCCACCATCTGCCGTCCGATGTCTCTTCCATTCGTTTCGCACGTACCGAGGTCGCGACCATATTTGTCGCGTCCGTGCAGGCGACAGACCGTCGTGCCACCCGACACCATCGTGCGCAGTCGCTGGCGGGCGTCAGCCCCACAGTCCCATTCCGCGCCTTGGCGGTTGCAGGTCTGGCCGATCTCGGGAGCATCGATGCCTTCGAGGCGTATGCGCCGGCCGTCGAGACGCAGGCTGTCGCCATCGCTTGCGCTCGCCACTCCCGAGAGCTCGCCTGTGACGGCGCGCTCCGGCGGTGGCAGCTTCGAGGCGAAGTAAGCGCCGACGCAGAGCAGCAGAAAGAAGATCCAGCCACCGATGGTTCCCATCCGGCCGGCAGGAGCGCCACCCTCAGCGCCCCTTCTGCCGCCCGTGAAGCGATATCTGGATCTGCCCGATCTCAATTTGCGGCACCCTTTGGTTTTGCAACGCCCGATCGATCCGGCAAATCACGATCGCGCCACAATGGTTGTCGAATCCTTCATGTCAGGCAGCAACTTCTTAAGGATTGCTCACTAGACTGCAACCAGCTGTAACCTTTGCATATATGAGCATGAGTATCGCCGTCAGCACATCGACAGATAAGATTATTGTCGACAAGTCGCGAAGCCATCGAAACAAGGCTGTTTCGAAGACGGTACGCGCGACGCGCGAACGGCTGCAAACCGGTTCGTCCGCGCCTTCCGGCTTCGAACGCGAAATGCTCAATCTCTATATCGGCTCGGTATTGCATGGCGCCATCGCCATGCCGCTGCTGGTGGCTCTCATCACCGCCGTCGGCATTTACCTCTCCGGCAATCTGAGCATCGTCGTCTGGGCCGTCATGACGCTCTCGGCCCACGCCATTACCGTCTTTCTCGCGCGAAAGGCGCGCAAGGACGAAATCGCCGCCGACAAGGTGCCGGTCTGGCGTCGCCGCTTCCTGATCGGCCAGCTGCTGATGGGGCTGTGCTGGGCAACATTCATGACGCAGGACTGCGCGGCCTGCGGCGACATTCGTTACGGCTTCTTTGAAGGTACGGTATTGCTGATCGCGCTTGCCGCCACCGCCATGGGCACCTTCCTGTTACGCAACGCCCTGCTCTACACCTTCCTGCCTGTCGTGGCCGCCCTCGCCTTTTCGTCGCTGACGACCGGCGATCCGGTGCATGTCGGCCTGACCGGCGTGATTTCGCTTTCGCTGCTCTTCCTCGTGTTTATGACCGACCGCATGAACCGCGCCAATGTGCATATTCTTTCGATGCAATCGGAGAAGGACGATCTGATCGCCGAGTTGGAAGTGGCGAAATCCATGTCGGATGAAGCCCGCAGGCGCGCCGAGGAAGCCAACCTTGCCAAGTCGCGCTTCCTGGCCTCGATGTCGCACGAGCTGCGGACGCCGCTCAACGCCATTCTCGGCTTCTCCGAAGTCATGTCGACGGAGGTGCTTGGGCCGCTCAACAACCCGACCTACAAGGAATACACCAGCGACATCCATCGCTCGGGCGAACACCTTCTGAACCTGATCAACGAGATCCTCGACCTCTCGCGCATCGAGGCCGGCCGCTATGACCTCAACGAAGAGGCCGTCAGCCTTGTCGATATCGCCGACGATTGCATCGGCATGGTCCAGCTTCGCGCCCGCGCCAAGACGATCGGAATCAACGCGCAGTTCGAACAGGGCATGCCGGCCGTCTGGGTCGATGAAAAGGCCATGCGCCAGGTCATCCTGAACCTTCTGTCGAACGCGGTTAAGTTCACAAGTTCGGGTGGCGAGATCACCGTCAAGGTCGGTTGGACGGCCGGTGGCGGTCAATATCTCTCGATCAAGGACAACGGCCCCGGCATTCCCGAGGAGGAGATCCCGATCGTGCTCTCCGCCTTCGGCCAGGGCTCCATCGCCATCAAGAGCGCCGAACAGGGCACCGGTCTCGGCCTGCCGATCGTCCAGGCAATCCTCGCCAAGCACAATGGCGAGTTCATCCTGCGCTCCAAACTGCGCGAAGGCACGGAAGCCATCGCCATCCTGCCGGCCCGCCGTGTGCTCGAAAGCCTGCCGGCCGTCGAGGACGTGCCCGCCCCTGCCCGCCGCCGCAAGAGCTTTGCTTGATCCATGCAGATTGAAACCGAGCGCCTGCGGCTGCGGCCCTGGCAAGAGCGCGATGTCGCACCCTTTGCCAACATCAATGCCGACCCGGAAGTTCGTCGCTACTACTATCCGAGCATCCTCACGCCAGCAGAGACAGCAGATGTCATAGCTGAATGCGATGCCCACCTGCGCCAGCATGGCTTTGCCTTCGTCGCATTGGAGCGCAAGACCGATGCGGCCCTTGTCGGCGGCCTGGGTCTTTCCATCGCCTCAGACGAAATCCCCGGTGGTCCGCATATCGAGATCGGTTGGATCCTCGGACGGCCCTACTGGCGCAACGGCTATGCTCTGGAAGCGGCCGGCGCCTGCCTCGAGCATGCCTGGAGAAGGCTCGGCCTGAATGAAGTCATCGGCTACACGTCACGCGTCAACGATCCCTCGCGGGCGTTGATGGAAAAGCTTGGAATGCTTAGCGACCCGGCCGAGGATTTCGACGACGCGACCGTGCCCGTAGGCAACCCGCTGCGGCCGCACGTGCTTTATCGCGCCAGACCGAACGGCTGATATCGCTCAGCCGAAAAAGCCGACGAAGATCACCACGTAGCCGGCATAGACTGCGTTGGCGACGATCAGGCACAGGCAGGCGAACGAGCCGAGATCCTTGGCATTCTTGCCCATCTCGGAAATTTCCGGCGAGACGCGGTCGACGATCTCTTCGATCGCGGTGTTGATCGCCTCGAAGGCCATCATCAACAGGAACAGGATCGCCATGGCGATGTACTGGAAGAAGGTGGCGCCGGCGATGACGAACGCGACCATGGCCACCGCAAAGGCGATCAGCTCGTGCCGGAACGCCGCCTCGCCGATCAGCCGTTTGGCGCCACCAAGCGAATAGCTGGCAGCTGCGAACAGATGGCGGATCCCCGTCTGTTTTTCGACCGGTCCGGTCTGGCCGCGGCGGGGCGTGGTGTTGTTGGCGTCCATTTCATCTCGACTGGCTGTAAACTGCGCTGCTTCGACATCGTTATTGAGGCGAATGCAAGGCGGTCTCGGTTGCAGTGGTCGCCCGCAGGTGGCTGCGGCGTGCATGTGCGCCTCTGGATAGGCGAGAAGAATGCGGCCAGCAAGGCCCGTTACGGGCAAGAGAGAGGCTGGCGACAGCCAATCGACAGCAAACGGCGGGCCTTTACTCAAACGCCCGCCGTTTCCTGCTCAGTTCTTGTTGCTGACGCCCGCCTGCGCGAACGTCGCCATACCGCTATGGCAGGCGGCAGCCGCCTTGACGATGCCGGCGGCAAGGGCTGCACCCGTGCCCTCACCAAGGCGCATGCCAAGGGCCAGCAGCGGTGTCTTGCCGAGTTTCTCGATCGCCTTCATGTGACCGGGTTCGCCCGAGACGTGGCCGATCAGGCAATGGTCGAGCGCCGACGGGTTGGCGGCCTTGAGGATCGCGCCGGCAGCCGTCGCCACGTAACCGTCGAGGATGACGGGGACCTGCTGCATCCGCGCCGCAAGGATGGCACCGGCCATGGCCGCGATTTCACGACCGCCAAGGCGGCGCATCAGTTCCAGCGGATCGGACAAATGGCTTTGGTGCAGCGCAACCGCCTTTTCGACGGCGGCGACCTTGCGCTTAAGAACCTCGCCCTCCGAGCCCGTACCCGGGCCGACCCAGTCTTCGGCAGTGCCGCCGTAAAGACCGAGATTGATTGCCGCGGCAATCGTGGTGTTGCCGATGCCCATCTCGCCGATGCACAACAGGTCGGTGCCGCCGGCGACGGCTTCCATGCCAAAGGCCATGGTGGCGGCACAGTCACGCTCGGAAAGGGCAGCCTCCTCGGTGATATCGCCGGTGGGATAGTCGAGCGCGAGGTCGAAGACCTTCAGGCCAAGGTCGTGGCTGACGCAGATCTGGTTGATCGCGGCACCACCGGCGGCGAAATTCTCGACCATCTGTGCCGTGACCGACGACGGAAAGGGTGTGACGCCCTGGCGGGTGACGCCGTGATTGCCAGCGAAGATGGCAACGAGTGGCCGGTTGACCGCCGGCGGCTTGCCGGTCCATGCGGCGAGCCAGAAGGCGATCTCTTCCAGGCGCCCGAGCGCGCCCGGCGGCTTCGTCAGCTGCGCATCGCGATCGCGCGCGGCAACCAGCGCGGCCGAATTGGGGCCCGGCAGGTTGCGCAGCAATTCGCGGAAATCATCAAACGGCAGGCCGCTGGCGCTCATGGAGAAGAATCCTTGCATATCGTGAAGTTCAATCCACGCTCCTCATAGAGGGCGAGGAAATTTGGGGCAACGACATTTGCGCCAATCCGCGTCGCCGGCGCATGATCCGCCGAACGCGCGTCGATTCGGCGCGGCCGGGACTGGAGGGGCCATGACCTATCTTCGCGACTTTTGTGACGATCTGGCACGCTCGGTCGCCTTCCTCAGCCGCATCCATATGCCGCAACGCCATTTCGTCGATTACGACGGTCGGCTGAACCGTGCCGTTCGCGCCTTTCCGCTGGCGGGCCTGCTGATCGCCCTGCCCGCGGCCGCCGTTGCCTCGTTGCTGATCGCGCTGCAGGTCAGCTCCCTCTTCACAGCCTTCCTGGTCGTCGCCGTGCAGGCACTCGTCACCGGCTGCCTGCACGAGGACGGGCTCAGCGATACCGCCGATGGCTTCGGCGGCGGGCGTGATCGGGAGGGGGCGCTGGTCATCATGAAAGACAGCCGCATCGGCTCCTATGGCGCGGTCGCCCTGATCCTCTCCTTCGGCCTGCGCGTGTCGGCGCTCGCCTCCTTCCTGCCGCTGTTCACGCCGACGGGTGCCGGGATGATGATCCTTGGTGCCGCAGCCCTCAGCCGTGCGGCCATGGTCTGGCACTGGTCGCGCCTGCCGCCGGCCCGCCGCGACGGTGTCGCAGCCGCGGCCGGTGAACCGGATCCGGCAGCCACCTCGTTCGCCCTTGGCTCAGGATTTCTCATCGCCATGCTGCTTTTCTATTTTGCCAAGGCCCCAGCGCCGGCGCTCGTCCTGTCGCTTGTCGCCGTCATCGCAACCGTTGCTGTCTTTGGCCGCCTCGCCAACCGCAAGATCGGCGGCCATACCGGCGATACGATCGGCGCCACCCAGCAACTGACCGAGATCGCGGTTCTCAGCGCCCTTGCACTGACGGTTTGAAAAGCCGATATAATCAGTCGAAACAACACCGGCCCGCGCCGCCGCAACCCGGAACCTTCAGTTCAGGACCATGGAAACTCCCTGCATTCTCGTCTGTTCCATCGATGACAAGACCGGCTACTGTTTCGGCTGCGGTCGCACGCGCAACGAGGTCGGCGCCTGGTCGCTTTACACCGACGCTGAGCGCCGGGCGATCATGCTGGCCCTGCCGGCAAGGCTCGAAACGATGGAGCGCAAGCCGCGCCGCGAAACGCGCCGCACGCGCATGGCCAGGGAACGCGGCGACGCATGACACGCCTTCTGATCCTGCTCTCGATCTTGGCGATCGGCCTTTTGTTGCTGATCGTCAACCACGACGCCGGCCGCACCTTTGGCCTTGCGAATGACGATTTCGGCCAGCTCGTTTCGCTCGGTGCAATTGCCACCTTGCTGAGCGCCGGCATCTGGCAGAGCCGTCGCCGCTTTGGTGAAGGCGCCCGGCAGGCGGCAATCTGGCTGCTCATCGTGCTCGCCCTCGTGTCGGCCTATGTCTACCGCTTCGAGCTGCAAGGCTTCGGCAACCGGGTTCTTTCCGGCCTGATACCCGGTCGCGCGACGGTCATCACCGACAGCGAGGGCCGCCAGGAGGTGGTGCTTCAAAAGATGATCAACGGCCATTTCGAGACCAATGCTGCGGTCAACGGCCAGGAGATCAACATGCTGGTCGACACCGGCGCGAGCAGCATTGCGCTGACCTTCGAGGATGCCGAGCGGATTGGTCTCGACCCGGCGAACCTGAGCTACACGATGACGGTCATGACCGCCAACGGTCAGGCGATGGCGGCGCCCGTGCTGCTCTCTGAAGTCGCCATCGGCCCGATCGTGCGCCATGACATCCGCGCGACGGTCGCCGCCGAAGGCAAGCTCGACCAGAGCCTGCTCGGCATGAGCTTCCTGTCGACGCTCGACTTCCTGCAGATGCGCACCGACGAACTTCGACTGCGCGACTGACCGGAATTTGCGGCAGACGCATCTTCGTGCATGTTGGCGATACCGCCGTGCGAATTTCCGCAGATCGTTGCTTAAGGAGTCGCCGCATGGATTTCATGCGCTTGCTGAAGTCGATCGAAGAGCTTCTCTACGAACTTGTGTCGTGGCTGCTGTTCTATCCGCTGACGATGTGGCGCACGCTGCGCCAGCCGCAGGCCATGATGCACTATGCAGACATGGAGCTGACGGACGACGTCTCGGAGCAATACACCGAGACGCTGAGCCCGCCGCTCTTTTTGCTGATCACGCTCATGCTCGCCCACGGCGTCGAGCTCAGCCTGGTCAATCAAACGACGCCCTGGGCACCGCCGCCGCTGCTCGCAAACGATTCCAATCTTCTGATGTTTCGCGCCGTCGCCTTCAGCATTCTGCCCCTGCTGATGGCGGTGAAGCTGCTCCGCCATAAAGGCGCGCGGCTCACCCGTGATACGCTGCGGGCACCCTTCTATAGCCAGTGCTACGTCACCGCCCCATTTGCGCTCGTGCTCAGCGTCGGCATGCTACTCACCCGAACGGAAAGCCACACAGCGCTTGTCGCCGGTCTCGCCTGCGTGCTTGCCGCATTCGTGTGGTATGTGATCGTCGAGACACGCTGGTTCAAGACAGACCTTGGATTATCGACGACAGGCGCCGTCCTGCGCGTCATCTGGACGTTGCTTCAGGCACTGCTCGCCATTCTGCTTGCCGGCGCCGCTATCGTTTATGGCACAGGCAGCCCGCCCGCCTGATATCGCTCGGTCCCGCCGTCAGTTGCGCAGCCGGTAACCGGTGCGGAAGATCCAGGCGAGCACCGAAAGGCAAATGCTCAGGAAAGCCAGGATGATCACGGCACTGACGACCGGGTTGACATCAGACACTTCAAAGAAGCTCCAGCGGAAGCCGCTGATGAGATAAAGCACCGGGTTGAAGTGGCTGACCGCCTGCCAGAACGGGGGCAGCATGTCGATCGAGTAGAAGCTGCCACCAAGGAACACCAATGGCGGGATCACCAGCATCGGGATCAGGTTCAGCTGCTCGAAGTCCTTGGCCCAGATACCGATAATGAAGCCGAACAGGCTGAACGACACGGCTGTCAGCACGAAGAAGAAGATCATTGCCAGCGGATGGGCGATCGAAAGGTCGACGAACAGCGAAGCCGTCAGAAGAATAATCGTGCCGATCATCAACCCCTTGGTTGCCGCCGCCCCGACATAGCCGAGCACGATCTCGATCATCGACACAGGTGAGGACAGAACCTCGTAGATGGTGCCGGTGAATTTCGGGAAATAGATACCGAAGGAACCGTTGCCGATGCACTGCGTCAGAAGCGTCAGCATGATCAGGCCGGGCGTAATGAAGGCGCCATAGGAGACGCCGTTGATCTCCTGGATGCGCGCGCCGATCGCCGCACCGAAGACGATGAAATAGAGCGACGTGGAAATCACCGGCGACACCACGCTCTGCAGCAGCGTGCGCCGCGTGCGCGCCATCTCGAAGAAGTAGATCGACTTGATCGCTTCGATGTTCATCGTCCGGCTCCCACGATCTCGACGAAAATGTCCTCCAGCGAGCTTTGCCGCGTGGAAATGTCCTTGAGGCGCACGCCCGCCTCGGCGAGCGCCGCCAACAGCGAAGTTATGCCCGTGCGATCGGCGCTGGTGTCATAGTCGTAGATCAGACAATGGCCATCGCCCTCGAGCGTCAGGTTGTAGGCGGAGAGCGTGTCCGGCACGGCGTCCAACGGATGCGACAGGTCCACCCTGAGCTGCTTGCGCCCGAGCTTCGACATCAACGCCGTCTTGTCCTCGACCAGCAGGATTTCGCCGCCATTGATGACGCCGATGCGGTCGGCGATCTCTTCCGCCTCTTCAATGTAATGCGTCGTCAGGATGATCGTGACGCCCGAGGCGCGCAGGCGTTCGACGACTTCCCACATGCTCTTGCGCAGGCTGACGTCGACGCCGGCCGTCGGCTCGTCGAGGAAGAGCACGCGTGGTTCGTGCGACAGCGCCTTGGCGATCAGCACGCGCCGCTTCATGCCGCCGGAGAGCTCGCGCAGCATGTTGTCCTTCTTGTCCCACAGGGACAGATCCTTCAGCACCTTTTCGATATGGGCCGGGCTTGGTTTCTTGCCATGCAGCCCGCGCGAAAACGTGACGGTGTTCCAGACCGTTTCGAATGCGTCCGTGGTCAGTTCCTGCGGCACAAGGCCGATCATCGACCGGGTCTCGCGAAAGTCGCGCACGACGTCATGGCCGTTGACCAGCACGGTGCCACCGCTCGGATTGACGATGCCGCAGATGATCGAGATCAGCGTGGTCTTGCCCGCCCCGTTCGGACCGAGCAGCGCCAGGATTTCACCCTGCTCGATGTCGAGGCTGACGCCTTTCAGCGCCTTGAAACCCGAAGCATAGGTTTTCGACAGATTGGAAACGGAAACGATAGGCGCCATGAATCTGATCCGGATGCGGGGGGCGAAGTCGGCAGGTCACGCCTATATGGGACGATTCACCGCAATTTGCAGCCTACCGGATGGAAAAAACAAGGTGACGAAGCGTCAACGCTCCGACAACCGGCCGCCGTCTGCCCGCAGGGCAAGCGCGCCCTCGCCTTGCCGACGCGCGCCGATGCGCGGCAGCCGGTCATGCAGCGCCATGCCGGCGAGCATGGCGACGACGAAGAGCATCGTCGCCGGCAACCCGAGCGAAAGCGACGCGACCGCCGGACCGGGGCAAAGACCGACCAGGCCCCAACCAACGCCAAAAATGGCCGAACCGACGATGAGGCGGCGGTCGATCACACGGTTCTGTGGCAGGTGAAAGGCATCATCCAGCAACGGCCGCTGCATGCGTCGCGTCACGAGAACCCCGAGCGCCGACACGACGACCGCGCCACCAAGCACGAAAGCAAGGCTCGGGTTCCAGTCACGCGTGACGTCGAGAAAGCCGCGAACCCGAGCCGGATCCAGCATGCCGGAAAGCGACAGACCAATGCCGAAGATGACGCCGGACACAAGCGTTGCGCCCAACCGCAGGAAGGCACTGCCGCTCATGGGAAGAAACCTTGGAGATAGACCGTGGCGATGGCCGCGATCATGAACGTGGCAACCGCCGCGACAGACCGGCGGGAAAGCCGGGCTAGACCGACGACACCGTGACCGCTGGTACAGCCCGAGCCCATGCGTGAGCCGAAGCCGACGAGCAGTCCGGCAATCACCAGCAGTGGCCAGGAGGATGTGACGGTGACCGTTGGCCAGGCGCCAGCGAAAAGACGGTAGATTACCGGCCCCGAGATCAGGCCAACAACGAAAACAAACCCGGTTGCGGCCTGCACACCCTGCAACAGCCTTCCGACAATTCCGCTGATGCCGGCCACGCGACCGTTGGCCACCATCAGGATCGCCGCCGAGAGCCCGATCAGCAGGCCTCCGGCAAGCGCATTCCAGTATTCATTCATTTTTTCGCGCCTTCGCGACAGAAGATCTGACAGAGCGTGCCCACAAGCCGCCCGACCTTATCATGGCTGAGGCGATAGAAAACCTGCTTGGCCTGCCGCCGCGTCGAAACGACGCCGGCATCGCGCAAGACGGTCAATTGCTGCGAAAGCGTCGGCTGGCGGATCCCGAGCAATTCCTCCAGTGCCGCCACGGAATGTTCTCCTTCGAGAAGCGTGGTGACGATCAGCAGCCTGTTGCGGTTGGCAAGCGTGCGCAGGATCAGTGAGACTTCGGTAGCGTGTGCCGTCATGTCGGCACGCACCCCTGGAAATCGCATAACAGTACCCATGCTTTCCTCCTGTCGTGCCTAGGAGTGAGTGGAGACCCAAAAGAAGCGCCCGGAACAAACCGGGACTCAATCCATGATTGTTATACGAATTAATATATTATGGTATTACTTATTCATATGTCAGACGAAACACAAACGCGTTACCACCGCGCGCCGATGCACTTCAACGCGAACACAAAAAATCATATAGCAAAAACAGTTCGCCACAACCGTGCGTCGCGGAAAGATACCCGCTTGAGTTGGTGTACGCACGGAAAGAAACCATAAGGTCAGGCTAAAATCCCTGACACGAAAACGCTTTACCCGTACAGGCTGTAGAGAAATCGTGCCGCAATCAAAATCATGAAGATGCCGAATCCGGTCTCGAGCTGACGCCGGTTCATGGCGTGAGCGGCGCGCACGCCAAGTGGTGCCACCAGCAATGTGATCGGGATGATCAATGCGACAGCGATCCAGTTGATGAAGCCGGTTGAAAGCGGCGGCAGCCCCCGCAGTCCCCACCCGGCCCAGACGTAGCCAAAAAGTCCCGGGATCGAAATCAGCACCCCGACGCCGGCCGAGGTCGCGACCGCCTGATGGATCGGACGACCATAGAGCGTCATGAAGGTGTTGTTGAGCACACCACCGCCGATGCCCATCAGGCCAGAGAGGATGCCGATCGCGACGCCGACCAGCCATTTTACCGGATTGCGCGGCAGGTCGGAGCCAAGCCGCCAGCTTGCGCGGTTGAACAGCATGCGAAAGGCGACGGCAAGTGCGATCACCGCAAAGATCAGCCGAAGCGTTCCGCTGCTGACGGACGCTGCGATGACCGACGCCAGGATGGCGCCAAGCGGCACGGCGACGGTCCAGTTTCGCAACAGCGCCATGTCGACGACGCCCCGCTTGTAGTGCGACAGGAAGGATCGCACAGAGGTCGGCACGATAATGGCGAGAGACGTTCCGACCGAAAGATGCATGCGAACGGCGTCATCGATACCAAGCAATCCAAACACCTGGTAGAAAACGGGAACGAGGATCGCCCCGCCGCCAATGCCGAAAAGACCGGCAAGCAGCCCGGCGACCACACCTGCGGCGGCCAGCGCCAGGGCAAACATCATCAGTTCCGAAACCGGCGGCACGGCTGCTCCGATCGTGACAGTGGGAATCCGGCGAAGAAACACGATACGGCCGCCGGCACGGCAGTTCTGTCACGAAACGGTGATGCTTTTCAATCAGTTTGGCGTGGCACGCGGCGCGCTCGCCACGTGATTTGCACGCATCGCTTTGGTTCCGGGGCTTCTTCTCCGGACATCGGCCGGCTCCCCCGCCGGCCTCTTTTTTTGCCGGCTCACGACCTGACTGCATAATCCCTTAAATCGGAATCGATTTGGGGAGAAATTATGCAGTAAATTTATAGTGTTACAGCGTCCTTAGCGCGCCATATTCGGCGCGCGGCGCTGTAGCGGCGCAAGCGCTCCTCAATCGCAGTGACGGTAACCGGTCTTGCGCGTCCTCAGATCGAAATGGAAATGATCCTTATGAAAGGGATCGCTGCCCGGGCCGAGAACCGTGTTGAAGTATTTGCAGCTGTCGGTGCGCACCGCCTTCAACAGACCCTTTTCGCGAAAGGCAAAGAATCCCTTCTTGCGCACGTCGATTTCCTTCCCGTTCTTCAAGACAAACTTGCCGACGTCGATGGCGTTGCCATGCGCATGTTCGGACATCGGGTTGCCGCGGCGCGAGTTCATCGTGCGGCAGGAATAACCGCCGAGCGGCTTGATGGTCTTGACGCCGGACCAGTAGCGGTAGCGCGACGACGGCGCCAGTTCGTACTTCACCCACTTGGCGAAGGCTTCGGTCACTTCGCAGTTGAGCTTGACCGCAGGCTTGACGTCGATGCCTCCGGAGAGACCGCTGAGTTGGATCGGATAGTCGATGCCACAGGACGGACCGTTGCTGATACGCGGGATATCGCGAAACTCGACCCCGAGCTTGCGCAAGCGCTGGCGGCAGGCAATTTCCGAGCGCGGCATCTGGCCGTTAAACTGCGATTCCGGCTCCGATAGCGGATTGCGTGCCCGCGGCAGCATCGCCACCTCCTGCGGTTCCTGGGCGCGCTGCATTGCCTGCTGGCGCTCGAAGGCGCGACGACGCTGTGCCTCTTCGGCGGAAATTTGCTCCGGCGTCAAAGGCGGCAGATCCGGGTCGCCGCCAAGGCTCGCCTGCGCCTCGTTCAGCGTCTGTGGCGGGCTGCCGAGCTGGCGGACATTGTCCTCGCCGATGCCGCCGACCACAGGCTGGCTGGCGTTGCCCTCGGCGATCTCGTTGTTCTGCTCCTCCGCCAGCCCGACCACGGGCTGAACGCCAAGCATCGCATCCATGTTGACGCCTTCGGAAGGAATGGCGGTCGAGCCGGTGTTGGCCGGCTGGGCACCGGAGAGCGCCGCCTCTTCGCTATCGATCATCGGCAAGGCACGCCGGGTCGGCTGATGGGTCGCCGCAGGCACGGTTCTGCCGTTGCCGTTGCTGAACGTCGAAACCGGGTCCCCTGAAGGATAGGCCGCAACCTCCTGTTCCGGTACGGCATCGACCGGAACGGGGCTGATCGCGCCGACGCGTTCGCCGCTATCGATCCGCGCAGACGGCGTCAGCGCATCGGTCGTGCAGGCGACAAGCGAGATCGACAGCACGAACGCCGTCAACGGACGATGGAGAGTGGGAACATACGCCATACCGATTTGCCGCCTTCATCCAGAACGATATCAACGACATCGCCGCACACAATCGACGTCAAAACGGTGCAGGCTACCTGTGTCGCAAGCCGGGCACACCGCCGAAAAAGGCCGATTTGCGATGCATTTTATGCAAACACAGTAAATGAAGCCTTGCGTGCGGCTCCCAACATCCGGCAGGTCTGGTGACGAAACCTTTCCGGTGTCATGGCCATAAAGGCCTGTGTATCCACGGGCCGCGGACCTCAAAATTGAAGAATAAAATATGCTGCGCCTTGCCGCAATTCACGCCAGGGAGACAACCAAAAGCGCACTGGCGCAAAAAGGCCCGCGTCGATTGCTCTGCGCGGGCCTTTAGCGATCCTGAGGTTTAAGCGTGTTTAGCGGCACTCACCGGGGTGCACGACCCGGAAGCCGGCGCCACCAGCTTCGCAGGAGTTCGGGAAGGTCTGAATCCGGTTGCCGCGCTGGCCGCAGACCGGCGCGTATTCGCGGGTGCAGAACTGGCCCTGCGGCGGACGATCCTCGTCGCGGCGGCACTCGCCGGGCGCAACCACGCGGAAGCCGTCGGCACGCGCCATGCAGGCGTTCGAGAACGTCTGCTGCTGGCGGCCGCGCTGGCCGCACACAGGCGCATATTCCCGCGTGCAGACCTGCGGCTCTCGCTCGGGCGGACGGTTGTCCGGGCGGCACTCTCCGCGGTGGATCACGTTGAAGCCGTCAGCCCGCGCCTGGCACGAATTCGAGAAGGTGCGCGTGCGATTGCCACGCTCGCCGCAAACCGGGGCATATTCCATCGTGCACATCGGCGGGCGGATCGGCCCCGGGCCAGGCCGCGGCTCATCGACCACGACGGTACAGGCTGACAGAAATCCGAATGCCAGAAGAATAGCCGCCCCCGGCCGGGTGAAAAGAAGTCTGAGAAGCGCCATGAATATCCCCTGGACAGTACCGGTAGCCGCCGACCCGGCGACATGCCGCATCATTCCGCTCCCCGTCCAACCGTATCTAACCCCGCACAAGGATTGGTCAAGCCCGCTTCGTCCCCGACACACAACCGATTGAACAGGGCTCGATGGCTCAACGTGCGCGCGCAGTTCGAGCCTTCAGCACCGCATCCGCGCTTCCGATCCCACGGCACGCCCCGGCGAACGCCCAAGATGGCAAAGGGCCCGCGTGCTTTCGCAGGCAGGCCCTTCATCAATCGTCGGATACCGTTTCAGGCAGCGCGGCCGTAGGCGGCCTGCCGAGACGTTTCCTGCAGGCGGAACTTGGTCAAGAGCATCTTCAATTCGCGGCTCTCGGCTGCAAGCGTCTGGCTTGCGGCCGTCGTCTCCTCCACCATGGCAGCGTTCTGCTGGGTCATCTGGTCCATGCTGTTGACGGCGGTATTGACCTCGGCAAGGCCCGTCGCCTGCTCACGCGCCGCCGTTGCAATCGAGGCAACCTGCTCGTTGACGCGGTTGACCAGCGCTTCGATCTCGGTCAGTGCATCGCCGGTCGAGCGCACCAGCTCGACGCCGGCGCCGACTTCGCGCACCGATGTGCCGATCAATTCCTTGATCTCCTTGGCGGCGCCGGCAGAACGCTGTGCCAGTTCGCGCACCTCCTGCGCCACCACCGCAAAGCCACGGCCGGCTTCGCCTGCCCGTGCTGCTTCGACGCCGGCGTTCAGTGCCAGAAGGTTGGTCTGGAAGGCGATCTCATCGATCACGCCGATGATCTGGCTGATCCGGCTCGAAGAGGTCTCGATCCGGCCCATGGCGTCGATCGCGTTGCGCACGATGCCGCCGGATTTCGCCGCACTCGCCTTGGTCTCATCGACCATGTTGCGCGCTTCGTTGGCCCGATCGGAGGAATGGCGCACGGTCGAGGTGATCTCGTCGAGGGCCGCTGCCGTCTCTTCGAGTGCTGCCGCCTGTTGCTCGGTGCGGCGCGACAGGTTGTTGGCCGCTTCCGAAATGTCGCCGGCGCTGGCGGTGACGATCTCGGTCGAATGCGAGATCGAGCCGATAACGTCGCGAAGGGCGGCAACCGCCGTGTTGAAGTCCTGCCTCAGCTTTCCATATTCCGGGGCGATGTGGCCGATCTCAGCCGTCAGGTCACCGTTTGCCAGCAGCTCGAGCGCTGCCCCCACCGTTTCCATCGCGTCGGCCTGCGCATCGGCGGTCGCCCGCTGGTGCTGCTCGTTGCCGCGACGCTCCGATTCCAGCCTGTCCTGCTGCTCGGCTTCGCGTGAACGCAGTTCCAACCGTTCACGCACCGAATCGCGCAAGACCACGAGAACCTTGGCCATCTGGCCGATCTCGTCGCCACGGTCGGTTTCCGGCACGTCCGAGGAGAGATCCTCGTCGGCAATCGACCGCATCGATGCCTTCAGCTTCTCGACCGGCCTGACCACGCTGCGCACGATCGCCAATGCTGCCATCAGGATCGCAAGCGCTGCGGCGAGAAGAATGCCGGCCACCTGCCAAGCGCGCTCGCGGAACATGGCCGTGAGATCATCGGAATAGACGCCGGTTCCGACCACCCAGCCCCAGGGCTTGAAGCCGGCAACGTGGGAGTATTTCAGCACCGGCTCGTCGGCGCCCGGCTTCGGCCAGTAGTAGTCGACGAAGCCCTGCCCGCTCTTTTCCACCGTCTTGACGAACTCGACGAAGAGGTGCTTGCCGTTCGGATCTTTGTTGGCGGACAGGTCGCTGCCATCCATTTCCGGCTTGATCGGATGCATGATCATCGTCGGATGCATGTCGTTGATCCAGAAATAGCCGCTGCCCTGATAGCGCATCGCCTTGACCGCTTCGAGCGCCCGCTTCTGCGCGTCCTCGCGCGACAGCGTGCCTGCCACTTCCTGCTTGTGATAGGCGTCGAACACTGCAACGGCATTCTCGTTCATGGCCGACAGCATCGCCTTGCGTTCGCCGACGAGTTTGTCCTGCGCCTGAAACAGGCCAAACGTCAGCGCCGCCGCCATGGTCAAAAGTGCGAATGCGACGAGTGCATAGAGCCGCACCGAAATCCTGAATCTCTTCATCCCCAATCCCCTGCCTCCAGTAGAAGCGTGCAGGATAGGGGTGGCTCTTTGCAAAGCCCCTAACAAACGATCCCTAAATTTCACAGATCTCCATTAACATATTCGCAAGAAGTGAAGTTCGTGATCGTCCACCTCGCGCGATTTGTCTGACGGCGCACTTCCCTGACGAAGCAACCATGCGCTACATCTCCTAGGACACGAGGGAGACAGGCATGACCGCAGACACCAGACCGACCGGCGAACTGACCTTGCGCACACTGGCCATGCCTGCCGACGCCAATGCCGCCGGCGACATCTTCGGCGGCTGGGTGATGGCGCAGATGGACCTTTCCTGCGGCATTCGCGCCGCCGAGCGGGCCCGCGGCCGCGTGGTGACAGCGGCAGTCAAGGAAATGGCCTTCGCGCTTCCGGTCAAGATCGGCGACACGCTCTGCATCTACACCGACGTCGTCAAGGTCGGACGCACCTCGATGACGCTCAAGGTCGAGGCCTGGGCGCAGCGTTATCTCTCGCACCTGATGGAGAAGGTAACCGACGCCATCTTCGTCATGGTCGCGCTCGACGAGAACGGCAAGCCAAAGGTGGTACCGGCGGAATAGACGGAAGAGGAGGAACGACCGTGGACCCGACCCAGCCTGATCCGGCGATCTTTTCGCATATCCGGGTCGTCATGGGCATGGTCGTCAGCCTCAGCCTCGCTCGGCTCTTAAGCGGGCTTGCGCTCTTCGTACAGCACCCGGGAAAGACCCGGGTTTACTGGATCCATCTCGGGTGGGTCCTGTTCATGTTCGTCTTCCTCGTGCATTTCTGGTGGTGGGAATTCCACCTCCACGCCCTGCCCGTTCTCGACGTCACCGTCTACCTCTTCGTCATCCTCTATTGCTGCGTCTTCTTTTTTCTTTGCGTGCTCCTGTTTCCGACCACGCTCGACGATTACAGCGACTACGAGCACTACTTCATGTCGCGGCGAAAGTGGTTCTTCGGCTTTTTGGCGCTGGCCTTCGCCGTCGACCTCGTCGACACGGCGCTGAAGGGCAAGGCCTATTTCGCCTCCTACGGGCTCGAATACCCGATGCGCAACGTCACCTACATTGTGTTGTGCATGATCGCCGCCTGGACGCCGAACCGACGCTTCCATGCGGCCTTCCTCATCGGCGCGGTGGCCTACCAGCTGGTCTGGATGTACCGAGCCTTCGATCTCCTGGATTGAGAGCGACTACCAGCGCAGCCAGCGCCGCCCGACGAAATAGCCGGCTGCGGTTACGAGCAAGACGGCGATCGAGTACCAGACCGAAAGAAACAGCGGACTGTCATCAGGGCAGTGAAACGCATAGAGCAAGGCGGCAATGGCGCCGGCGGCAAGGCCCGCCGACGCGCCTGCAAGACCGGGGTTGTCGGGCGCGCCATTCCTCAGGACGATCAGGAAGCCGGCGAGCGGCGCCAGCGACAGCACCGGAATGAAGAACAGGCAGAAGCCGGCATTCCTGCCGATCAAGCTCGCCGTCCAAGCCTGAGATGGCAGCACCAGGAGCTCGGAAACAACCGCAATTGCGAGAAGCAAGGCAGGAGCGGCGAGCTGAAATCCACGTGCCTTGAGTGATCGCCCGGGCTGTCCGACAAGGAAGACGAGACGGCACGCGACAATGGCGAGAACCAGCGTGAAGCCGATCTTGAACAGGACGCGCGCCGTCTCGATGGCCGTTGCCAGGTTAGGGCGGACACCGACCGTCGACAGGAGAACCAGAGCGGACACGACGCCCCCTGCGATGAGGGCAAGCGCCAGCATACGGCCAAGCCGCATGCCCACGGGCGCGTCCTCTGCGAGCAGGCTGATCAGGTCATTCGTCTTCACGTGTCTCACTCCGATAGAGGGCTGCCAACGACTTCAACGCCCTGTGCAGCGCCACGCGCACCGCCCCTTCACTCATCTTCAGCCGATCGGCCGTCTCGCGCACACCTGCACCTTCAAGCGAAATAGAGCGGACGATATCGCGCTGCGGGTCCTTCAGGCGCTCCAGCATGTTGACCGCATCCATCCGGTCCAGCCCATCACCCTGCTCTTCCGCCTCCAATGTCGCAATCACATCTTCGATCGGTACATTCACGTGACGACCCCGGCGCCGCAGGCTGTCGATCAGCTTGTTGCGCACGATCGCCGACAGCCATGGACCGATCGGGCGATCCGGATCCCACGTTGCGCGCTTGAGGTGGACGGCCAGCAGCACCTCCTGCACCACATCCTCTGCCTCGCTCGCAGGCGCCCCGAACTGATCGCAGCGCCGGCGCGCCATGGCGCGCAGATGCGGGGTCACCGACGAGAGAAAGCGATGGTAGGCCTGCGTATCGCCCTTCATGGCGCTGCGCATCCACTCTGCCCATTCCTGCTCACGCGTCGAAGCATTCACCCGACATCATCCTCTACGAACCGGCACACGTTTTTGTTACCGAGCGCAGAAGAAATATTTCTGAATCGCCGGAAAGCCTTGGTTCGCCTGCGTTTTCCCTTGCAATCGGAAAGACTGCAAGCGCACGGCGCGAAAAAAATCGAAAAGCGCGATGTAACGAACGGCACCCCGCCTCCGTAGCCCAAGTGTCAGCCAATCACGGCCGACCACCAACGGAGACAGTTCCATGAAAAACAGCATCGCTACTCTGGCGCTCGCAGGTTCGCTCGCTTCGGCCCTTGCCACTATAGCTGCGCCGGCCGCCTTCGCCGCCGAAAACAACGAAAAGTGCTACGGCGTTGCCATGAAGGGCCAGAACGATTGCGCGGCCGGCAAGCATGATTGCGCCGGCAAGTCGACGATGGATTTCGACAAGGG
This sequence comes from Ensifer sp. GW823-FHT05D09, assembly GCF_058795755.1. Taxonomy (NCBI): domain Bacteria; kingdom Pseudomonadati; phylum Pseudomonadota; class Alphaproteobacteria; order Hyphomicrobiales; family Rhizobiaceae; genus Ensifer; species Ensifer sp. GW823-FHT05D09. The sequence goes on from NZ_JBXAIA010000002.1 coordinate 659,542, forward strand.
CTCCTTCAAGCTGGTGCCGGCTGGAACCTGCACCTCGATGAAGACCCCTGACGGCCACGGCATGCTGATGCCGGCCTGATCACGCCGATCCGGTCGACAGCAAGCCTCCCTCAACAGATTCAGGACTGAACAGCATCATGAACAAGATATCCGCAAGCGTCTTTGCCGCCTCCGTCGCAACCGCGCTGTCTCTCGTCGCAAGCGTCCCGGCCTCGGCCGCCGATGCGACAAAGGAGAAGTGCTACGGCGTGGCCCTCAAGGGCCAGAATGATTGCGCAGCGGGACCCGGCACGACCTGCGCCGGGACCTCCAAGATCGATCACCAGCAGAACGCCTGGAAGCTCGTTCCCGCAGGCACATGCGAAGCGATGAAGACGCCGAATGGCCATGGCTCGCTGACGCAGGGCCCGGCGCCAGCCTAGGCCCCGGATCGCTGATATCCGCCAAGACGGCGGCGCAGGCCTTGCGCCGCCGTCCCGCAACCAGAGGAGCAATCCGAATGAAATTCTCCGATCTTCCGCGCCGCGCCGGTGTCGGCTTCAAGCCCGAGCACTTCCCCGCCATCAATGCGGAACCCCAGCCGATCGGCTTTTTCGAGGTGCATGCCGAAAACTACATGGGCGCCGGCGGCCCGCCGCACTCACAACTCGGCAAGCTGCGTCAAGACTACGCGCTCTCCATCCATGGCGTCGGGTTGTCGATCGGCTCGGTTCAGCCGCTCGACAGGGAGCATCTCTCACGCCTGAAGATCGTCTGCGATCGCTACGAGCCGGAGAGCTTCTCTGAGCATCTCGCCTGGTCGACACACGATAGGGTCTTCCTCAACGACCTGCTGCCGCTGCCCTATACCGACCAGACCCTGGCGTCGGTCGCCGACCACATTGACCAGGTGCAGGAAACGCTGAAACGTCAGATGCTGCTCGAAAATCCGGCCACCTATCTGCTCTTTGCCGAAAGCACGCTGGAAGAAACAGAGTTCCTCACGGAAGTTGTTAGGCGCACCGGCTGTGGGCTGCTGCTTGATATCAACAATGTCTTCGTCGCCTCGACCAACCACCATATGCACCCAGGCGATTACCTCGCTCGTTTCCCGGTGGAAGCCGTCAGCGAAATCCATCTGAGCGGCCACTCCGAAACGGTCGACGATGCGGGTGCGCCGCTGTTGATCGATAGCCACGATACGCCGGTCAAGGATCCGGTATGGGCCCTCTATGCCGCCTTGATCGCACGCATCGGGCCGGTCGCGACCCTGATCGAATGGGACAACGACGTGCCCGCCTGGTCGGTTCTCAGCGCCGAAGCGCAGGCCGCCGACGAGATTCTCAAAAACACAAACAAGCGTCGCGCCGCCTGAAGGAGATCTCCATGTCCCTTTGCACCCAGACGCGGTTTGCGGCGGCCTTGGCCGACCCGGCCGTTGCCGTTCCGCCGGGGCTGACCGCCTGGAACGGGCTGCAGCCGCAGCGTCGCTTCGCCGTCTATCGCAACAATGTCGTGGTGGGTCTGACAGGGGCGATCGCCTCACGCTTCCCGGCCGCCCAGACGATCGTCGGGGAAGCATTCTTCTCGGCGATGGCCGCCGAGTTCATCCGCGTCCACCCGCCGCGCTCGCCATTACTGCTGTCCTACGGCGACGACTTCGCCGATTTCGTCGAGCGGTTCGAACCGGCGAAGGACATTGCCTACCTGCCCGATGTTATTCGGCTGGAGGCGGCGCGCGGCAAGGCCTATCACGGCGCCGACGTCGCACCGCTCGACGCCGCGAAGCTTGCAGCCCTGCCGCCGGAGCGGCTCGCCGACCTTGTCTTCGTCCCGCATCCTTCGCTGAGCATCCTGAGGTCGCCGCACCCTCTCGTCACCATCTGGGCGATGAATGCGGGCGAAGCCGAATTTCGTTCCATCGAGGATTGGACGGCCGAAGACGCAATGGTGGCCCGGCCGCACATGACGGTCGAGGTCCGGCGCATGCCGCCTGGCGGCGCGGTCTTCCTCCAGGCATTGGCAAGCGGAGAACGCCTTGCTACCGCCGTCGAGCATGCGATCGAGAATGCTTCCGCATTCGACCTTTCGGCCAACCTCGCTGGCGCCTTGCAAACCGGCGCGTTCATTGCTTTCCACTGACAGGAGTGAGGACCATGCAGAACGAAATGACCATGACACCGGACAGCCATCAGGGCATCGTCGGCAAAATCTGTTCCGTGCGAGACCTGCTCGACCGCGTGCCGCACGATGTCGTCGCGCTGATTGCGCGCCTGTCGATCGCCGCCGTCTTCTGGCAATCGGGCCAAACCAAGGTTGATGGCTGGCAGGTGACCGACAATGCCGTCTATCTCTTCGCGAACGAATACCGGCTGCCGCTGGTCGATCCGTGGCTTGCCGCCCATGCGGCGGCGTTCGCCGAACACCTGTTCCCGCTGTTGCTGGTGATCGGTTTCGCCAGCCGGCTGTCGGCGCTGGCGCTTTTCGGCATGACTGCGGTGATCGAGATCTTCGTCTACCCCGATGCCTGGCCGACACACGGGACCTGGGCGGTCTGCCTGCTTGTCATCATCGCCGGCGGCCCCGGCCGCGCTTCGATCGATCATCTCATCGCCTGTCATTTCGGGGCTTGCCGTGCGCCTCGCTGAACGGCGGCAGGCTGCGACGATCAATCCGTCGGCGCGCCACGCTGCGGCTGGCGCTCGGCGAGAAATCGGCCCGGCGGTTTGCCCGTCATCTTCTTGAACATGACCGCAAAGGCGCTGGCGCTTTCATAGCCGAGTTCATGGGCGACAGACTGCAGCGATAGACCGTGGGCGAGCAGTTGCACGCCGGCGACGACATGCATCTGCCGCCGCCAATGGCCGATGCTCATTCCCGTTTCCTGCGGGAACAGCCGTCGCAGATTGCGCTCGCTCATCCCGATATGACCTGCCCATTCGGCAAGGGTGCGGCGGTCGGCAGGATCGGCCAGCATGCCATCCGTCATCAGCCGCAGGCGTGTGTCGGCGGGGCGCGGCAGGTGAACCTCATCAACCGGGGAATGCGCGAGCTCATCGAGAAGCAGTCGGACGAAACATCCGTCAATGCCTTCCTCGTCGTAAAGCGCGGGTAACGTCACCGCGCGCATGAGAAGCGCTGCCAGAAGCGGCGACACGGCCAGACTGCAGCAGACACCAGGCAATCGGTCGATCGCGTCCGGCTCGACGAACAGCGCGACTCCGGTCATCTCTCCTGCGCAGCGCGACCTGTGCAGCAGACCACCGGGGATCCAGATCGCACCATGAGGCGGGATGACCCAGACACCCTGTTCCGTCTCGCAGGTAATGAGACCACTGTCGTTGTAGAACACCTGCGCCCGCCGATGGCGGTGCCAGGGCATTTCGCCGCCTTCGGTCAATAGCGTGAAACCGGCGGCCGCGATCGGCCGGGCGCTGTCGTCCGGCTCGAAGTCCTGCGTTGGCAAGGCGGTGATCAGCATGGCACCCCGGTGAGATTTTCAGACCATGGAATGAGCGGCGCCCTGCTCCGGATCCGCTTCGGGCGCGCTCGGCAGCACGGTGCGGATAATGGCGCTCGCTTCGTCCCTGGAAGCGGCAACGAACATCGGATACCCCCAGAACTTCTCGTAGACCAGTGCGAAAGCCCGGGCCGCGATCCGCTTGGAGGTATTCGGCTCGATATAGATCATCGCCCGCACCAGGGCCGTGATCGGCGTCTTGTTCCGCTTCATCCAGAGGGAGATCTTCTTCCTGTCTGCCACAGCATGAGCGTCCTTGTCGCCCTCGACATCACCGCCCTCACCGAGAAAGACGAAGGGCGCGCCGCGCGCAAGCAGGCCAGTATAGACATCCAGGACCTCGTCTATGGTCTGGCCTGTGCCATGAGTGAAATCCATCCAAACTTCGGGAAACGCGGTGGCATCAACGTGCATGATCAGCTCCTTGCCTCTTCGGGAACGTCCCGGCTTCTGTCTTCCGGCATGGAAGTAGCACCGGCGTATCTCAGGCGTCATTGTCGCGCCCGGCCAGAAGAATGCGAGAACCGGCCAGAAAACAGGAAGTCCCGGATCGGCCTTCAGCGCCGGCAAGCCTTCGCCCTGCACATACCGAACCGCAGCGACCGGATCACGATTATTCCCGCACCGCCGGGCTCAGCCGCAAAAGCGTTTCGCAAAGCACGCCGACAACAAAACAAACAAACTCCATAAATTTTATGATCTTCTTTTACACTGATCCCAGTTCACAAGGACGGCGCCCATGGCCCTCCAGCAAACAGGAGCGGGACAGATGTTCAAACTGACCAGACGGCTTTTCGGCACGGGCCTCTTCACTGCCGCGGTGCTCGCCTCCTTCGGCGTCATGGCCGAAGACCTGAAGGAATTCCGTATCGGCTTCCAGAAGACAGGCCTGCCGGTCGTCGCCCAGCAGCAGAAAGTCATTGAGAAGGCGCTGGAGCCGAAAGGCGTTGCAGTCTCCTGGGTGGAATTCACCGCCGGACCGCCGCTGGTCGAAGCCTTGAACGTCGGCTCCATCGATGCCGGCTGGACCGGTGACGCGCCCCCGATCTTCGGCCAGGCGGCCGGCTCGGCAATCGTATACGCCGCAGCCTTGCCTTCGAACGGCAAGGGCGAGGCAATCTTCGTCAAACCGGATTCGCCGATCCAGTCGCTGGCGGACCTCAAGGGCAAGAAGATCGGCGTCGGCAAGGGCACCAGCGCCCACAATCTCGTCGTCGCGGCATTGGAGAAAGCCGGCATCGGCTTTGGTGACGTCACGCCCGTCTACCTGAGCCCCGCCGATGCGGCAGCCGCCTTCGCCAGCGACAAGATCGATGCCTGGGCCGTCTGGGATCCGTTCTTCGCCATTGCAGAAACACGCTACAAGCCGCGCATCCTGACGACCTCGGCCGAGACCCTGAAGGTCAACACCTACTTCCTCGCCAATCGCGACTTTGCCGCCAGCCATGCCGAGACCATCACGTCGGCAATCGGCGCGCTCAAGGATGCCGCGGTCTGGGCCGATGGTAACCGCGACAAGGTCGCAGCCGCACTCCACGAGGTGACCGGTGTGCCGCTCGAAGCCCAGACGATCGCCGCCAACCGCACGGTCTTTTCGATCGGCCCGATCACAGACGATATCGTCGCCGGCCAGCAGCAGACCGCCGACCGCTTCTTCAAGCTCGGGCTGATCCCCAAGCAGATCACCATTTCCGATGCGGTCTGGACCGCACCGGGCAACTGATCCCTCTGCCTCCCAAGGCGAAAACCGGCCGGCGTCGGGACGAAAGTTTCGACGTCGGCGCCGCGAAGACTTGAGGCTACGAGCGAGCAAGGACCTGAGCCATGGCGAAGACCGCAACGAACACACTTGCGCGAAATCTCGCAGGCTGGCTCCTGCCCGCCGTCCTGATCCTCGCCTGGGAAGCCGCCTCCCGCACGGGTCTGATTTCGGAGAGCGTGATCGCGCCACCCTCCGCAGTGCTTGCAGCCTTCATCCGCCTGCTGGCATCAGGCGAACTTGCCGAAAACATCGGCGTCAGCACTTTGCGGGCGCTCTCGGGCTTTGCCATCGGCGGCTCAATCGGTTTTGCCTTCGGGCTTGCCAACGGCCTGTCACGGTTGAGCCGGGATCTGACCGACACCACTCTGCAGATGGTGCGCAACATTCCGCATCTGGCGCTGATCCCGCTGGTCATTCTCTGGTTCGGAATCGACGAGGAAGCAAAGCTGTTCCTCGTGGCACTCGGTGTCTTCTTCCCGATCTACGTCAATACGCTGCTCGGCATCCAGGGTGTCGACCCCCAACTCCTGGAGATGGGCCGGATCTACGGCATGTCGAAGCGCCAGCTCTTCTTGCGCGTCATCCTGCCCGGTGCGCTGCCGGCCATCTTCGTCGGCCTTCGTTATGCGCTCGGCATCATGTGGCTGACGCTGATCGTCGCCGAGACGATCGCGGCCTCCTCCGGCCTTGGCTACATGGCGATGCAGGCGCGCGAATTCCTGCTGATCGATGTCGTCATCCTGTCGATCTTGATCTACGCGCTGCTCGGCAAGCTCGCCGACAGCTTCGCCAGGCTGCTCGAGCGTCTGACGCTGCAATGGCACCCGGCCTTCCAGCCGGCCTGATCCGGCGCAGGCCCGGAAAAGACGAAGAGAGGAACGATCCGATGTCCGTCATCGCCCTTCACCCGAAACACGAGCAAGAGCGTGACCGCGTCGATGCGCCAGAGACCGGCCGCGTCGCCCCCTTGCCACAGCTTTCGCCCGCCCCGCCTCTCGCCTTCTCGCTCAAGGGCATCGGCAAACGCTTCGGCGACAAGACCGTGCTCGACGGCATCGACCTCGACGTGCCCGAAGGGCAGTTCGTTGCGGTCATCGGCAAGAGCGGCTGCGGCAAGAGTACGTTGTTGCGCATCCTGGCCGGGCTCGACAAACCAACGAGCGGCACGTTGACCATCCCCGTCGGCAGCGCGCCCGATCGTCGAAGCCGCATCATGTTCCAGGAGCCGAGGCTGCTTCCCTGGGCGCGGATCGGCCGCAACGTCGAGGTCGGGCTAACAGGCATCGCCAAGGGCGAAGTCGCCCGCGATCTGTCGTTGAAGATCCTTGACGAAGTCGGGCTTGCCGACCGCGCAGAGGAGTGGCCGTCGGTGCTGTCGGGAGGGCAGAAGCAACGGGTGGCGCTTGCTCGGGCGCTCGTCGCTCACCCGTTCATCCTGGCGCTCGACGAACCGCTTGGCGCGCTCGACGCCCTGACGCGCATCGAGATGCAGCAACTGCTGGAGCGCATCTGGCAGCAACAGAACTTTACCGCGGTGCTCGTGACGCACGATGTTGCCGAGGCCGTGGCACTTGCCGACCGTGTCGTGGTTGTCGATGAGGGCCGCATCGCGCTCGATCTACCGATCCCGCTCGCCCGCCCCCGCCGCCACGGCAGCGCCGAAACCGCCAGGCTCGAAGGGCAGATCCTGGACCGATTGTTCGGCCGGGGATAAAGTGCCGCTTACGATCGCTGTTTGGCACGATGCACATTGACGAACACAACCTCCCATGGAAGCAATGCAACCATTGCCCGCATGGAAGGTCAAATCATGAATTCAACGGTCGCCGGCTCAATTCTTCCACGTTTCTTTTGGCGGCGGCTGGCAGCCTTTGTCGTTGACACTCTTCTGTTTTACATCGTCGCAGCTATTGTCTCGATCGTCCTGGTCGTCGCCCTCCCGTGGGCGCCGCGATACTTCATTCCCTCAATGACCGCATGCGAACCAACCGCGCCTGACGCGCTGGTGCAAAGGATCGAACGCGAATGGCCTCTGGCACCCGGCCAGTCGCGCGTAAGCCAGATCTGCACAACATCCTTCTGGGGCGTAGCCGACAGCAGGTCGTTTGTTTCAACTTTGGTCGATGCCGGCGATAATCCCACGCAGCGGACGATCAATTTCGAGATCGACGAGGCCGGCAATCCGGTCGAGCTTGAAGCGATGAGGCTGGGAACAGAAGTGTTCGACGAACTGGTGCCGGTGCTGTTCTTCTGCCTATCGGGCGCGGCCCTGATCGCACGCTTCGGCACGACCCCGGGCAAAAAGCTGTTCGCATTGCGCGTCATTGCAGACAATGGCGAAGCGCTGCCGTTTGCCAAGGCCGCCAAACGGGAAGCATTGCGCATGCTGCCGGCGATGCTCGATGCATTTAGCGCTCCGTTCATGCTGCTGTCGATTGCGAGCTTTGGTTCCGGCGACATCCTCAGGGACTTGATGGACGCCACGACCATCCTTGGCGCGCCGGTTCAGATCATCATGTTGGCCGGCGGCCTGATCTTCCCATTGTTCGCAATCGTCTGGTGGGTCTTGCCTCTCCTGCGCTGGCGCGGGCAGACCATCTACGACCGCCTGTCAGGATGCCACGTCATCCTCAGCCCCAGAGCGCAGACAACATCGCCGGCAGAAGCAGCCGCCTGATCGCACAATGTGACCGCGCAGCAGTTGCCTGGCTTCAGCCCTTGAAGATGAACGAGGCGCCGATGGCGATCAGGGAGAAGCCGACGAGGTGATTCCAGCCGATCGATTCTTTCAGCCAGAACACGGAGAACGCCGCGAACACCAGGAGGGTGATCACCTCCTGCATCGTCTTCAGCTGCGCCGCCGAATAGACCTCGTGGCCGATGCGGTTGGCAGGTACGGCCAGGCAATACTCGAAGAAGGCAATGCCCCAGCTTGCGGCGATCGCCATGTAAAGTGGCGATGAGGTGTATTTCAGGTGCCCGTACCAGGCAAACGTCATGAAGACGTTGGAAATCAGCAGCAGCAGGATCGGCCAGAGATAAGCCGGGTTGATGGCGAACGACATGAGGACCCTCGAAGGCGCGAATCGGTCCGGCAGAATGGTCCTGCTGGCCTCCTTCTGACAAGCTCCGACATCGTGTTTGTAACAGCCCACGCCGCATCGACCCGGCCAATGTGCTGAGAGCTTTTTCATAGATCCGGCTTTTGGCGACGTTCACACGCAAAGGCAGCCACAGCAGAACGATTGCGGCCCCTCACCCCGTCGCAACCTGCCACGCCCCATCCAACTGGCTGCCTCTAAGCCCCCCGGGGCTCGGGCGGAGGATGTCAATTCCGCCCACTTGCATCGCAATTCCCGCTTGATCGCGGTGGGCCGCCGCTGAAATTACCGCCTCAATTAAGGCAGCAAGTGCCGCTCAACGGTGAGCCGCACCGCCTGACGAACACCGCTTAAACACAAAAACAACGCGTAATGGTCGTAAAAGTTGACGATATCTAACCCAAACGAGTTAGATTACGCACGAAAATTCTCTCTTTTTGCCCTTTGCCACAATTTTGCACCAGACAGTGAGCAAAAGTCCGCGCACCGTCCGACGGGACAGGCAGGGGAATACCACACTCCGACGGCAATCGCCGTGAAGTTGGCACCGCGTTTCATCGCGGTTCGCCGGCGCGCTGATGCTGCGTTCAAAGTGCAACGCGCAGGCGCTTGCCGCCGATATCCCCCGAAACAGTGATCGATGCAGATGAAAACCGGGGGCAGTGTTCGGCGATCGCCAGGCACATCCGGGATGCACGCACCAAACAACTTGGCAAGGAGACCTGACCATGAAGGTCCTGGCGTTTCTCGCGGCTGCCTATGTCGCGCTTCTGACACCGGATGTGGCCACGGCGGGCATGTTGGCCCAGGCCCAGCAATATAACGGCATGCACGAAGTCAAGAACAACAGGCGGCTACGCACCGCACTCGGCATCAACCCGGCCCGCACCCCCTGGTGCGGCCACTTCATGGGCCTGATTGCCCGGAAGTCGGGCCGAACGCCACCGCAAAGTTTCGGCATTGCCCGCTCATGGCTGCGCTTCGGCGCGCCGGTCAAGCTCTCCTATGCCCGCCCCGGCGATGTTATCGTCGTGCGCACCGGGCGCAGCTATCATGTCGGCATCCTCTCCGCCCTGTCGAAATCGACCGCGCAGGTGATGGGCGGCAATCAGTCCGGTCGCGTCAGGGTCTCGCAATTCAACCGCGGCCAGGTCGTTGCCGTCAGGCGTTAGCCGGCGGAGAAAACAGGTTCGCGATTACCGAACCAGGGGCTCGTTGTAGCCGTCGGGCTGTCCGTCGTCGAGCGTCAGGCGCATTGCGCAGCGCCGCTCCGCCGGCAAGCCGCAGGCAACCTCCTTCGCAAGGGTCTGCGTAAGCCTTGCATCGGCATCGAGCGCATCGGCTTCAAGCGTCACGAACCCGAGCTTTCGGTAGAAGCGCTCGTTCCATGCGAGTTCGCGGAAGGTGGTCAGCGTTACCGCGCCAAGCGATCGTTCGTGCGCATGGGCGACGGCGGCTGCGATCAAGACACGCCCGAGCCCAAGCCCTTGTCGATCATGCAACACCGCGAGTTGCCAGATATGCAGGGCGTCGTCGATGATCTCAGAGCAGAGAAAGCCGAGCGGACGATCGCCATCATCGACTGCGACCCAGGAGAGACCGGCGCGAACGAAATCGAGATGTGCGTCAACAGATTGCACATCGTCGTCGGCAATCCAGGCCAGTTCGGAAACAGTGCGAAATGCCTCTCCCGACGATCGCTCGATATCGGGCAGTGCGGGTGCGTCGTCTTGGCGGGTCAGTCGAATCAGGGCGTTCATGGCGGCATCCTATCGACGGAATTCGCCCCGTCGACCCCGTCTCTGGCCAGGACCAACCGGCAAGACGGAACAGGGCCATCTTGAGGTGTTTGTTTATATAAAAACAATATCTTAAATAGACATCTTCGCCATACACACGATCCTCGCCCGCAACCGGTCCCGCAGGCGGCCGATCCCGGCATGTCCGTACCGCTCTTAGAAGCCGCGTTGAGCGCCGCTAGACGAGCGGCAGCGCCATCAGCATCTCATCGAAATACTGCCCATCGACGCATAGGGCACGCGCTTCCAACCCGTAACCGACAAAGCCGAGTTTGGAATAGAGCCGGATGGCTACGGCATTGGAGGAGACGACGGTCAACTGCAATTGCTCGACCTTCCCCCGGGCCTCGTCGATCACCGCCTCGACCAACCGTTTTGACACGCCGCTCCCGCGCGCCGCCTCGAGCACATACATGCCCCAGATGATACCCTTGTGCCTCGTCTTGATGGCGCTTGGGATCGTCAAGCCCGCGACACCCACAAGCGCACCGGCGGCATCGAAGGCACCGATGATCGCGGCGACCGTCAACCGATTGGCGAACCAGTCAAGCGGCTGCTTCGCCTCATCTTCGTGGGACGCACCGAACGACTCGGGATGGCGCTTAAGACCATCGAGGCGCAAGGCTCGGTAGGCGTCGACATCTCTGGCTTCGAGGCGGCGGAGTTGAAAGGAAGACATTCAGCGGTTCCGAAATCCGGTTCTGGGCGCACGATACTCTCCGCGTCGACTCAGCCCTGTCAACGCCAATCCGCACTATCAGAGCCGCACGAAGAACATTAGATTATCCTTCTAAACACCTGAATCAATTTTTAAATGCCCTGCTCGTCACTCGACCGTCGAGACCCGTTGTGCGATCCGTTCCAGCGCCGCGCGCAACCCTGCCTCCGGGCTCGTCAAAGGGGGCGGTCCTCGATGCACAAAGTCCGCCGCTCCCGCCATGGAGGCTTGAGCAAGGGCTACGATCGAAGCGCCATCGGCATAGGCGACGTCGCAAGCGCCAGCGATCGCAGCAAGATAGCCGTCGCGGTCACCCGCCTTGAACGAACTCCAGGCGCCGGCGACGAGGCGCACCTCGAGCGCCACCCCCCTGCGCTTCGCCGCCTCGGAAAACAATGCGGTGGTCGGAGCCACCGTCGTCTCGACGGCGCAGAGCGCCACGACCTTGCCACCGACAGCCGTCGCCCCTTCGGCAAGCGCCGCATCGATCCGCAACACCGGCACCGGCGTCGGACCAACAATCGCCGTACTGGGCCCGAGTGTCGAGCAGGTGAGGAGCACGGCATCGGCCCGCGCTGCCAGCGCGCTCAGCGCTGCGGCCGTCTCGCGGGCGATTTCGTCTGTGAGACCCCCAGCCCGTTCCGCGGCCTCAAGCAGGTCCGGCCGCACCGTGTGATGAAGCACGTCGCTTGCAAGCCCGAGTTTGCGCGCGGCGGCTTCAAAAACGGCGCAGTTGCTGTCGGCCGTATGCAGGCAGGCGATGATCAAGGTGTTTCCCTTCGTCGTGAGTTTCAGGCCACGCGCACGCGCCGCCAGCGTATCGGGATACCTTGCACGTTCCGCTGCCGGGCGAAACCGCGTTCGGGCGAGCCCACAACGCAAACTCTTCGTCGCCCCCAGCGCGCAATCCACGAGTGAAGGCCGTCTTGGCCCGCAAATGGCCTCAAAATCGGCGCAGCAATCGTTGGTTAGAGACGATCATGGCGTTTTCGCACTTCTAGATACACCTAATTTACGATACCCTTAATTTCCTCTAGCCATACGCCGCAGGAGGGGCTCGCCCCCTTGGAACGGAAGCTCGCAGTCATCCTCGCTGCCGATGTCGCTGGCTATAGTCGCCTCGTCGCGACCGACGAGGAAGGTACGCTTGCGACGCTAGGCACCTATTGCGCCACGATCGGCGATCTCGTCGCCGAGCATGGCGGGCGAATTTTCAGCACTGCCGGCGACAGCGTCGTTGCCGAATTCCACAGCGCCGTCCAGGCCGTGCGCGCCGCCGTTGCCATCCAGCGCGCCCTGCAACGCCGCAATGCCGATCTGGCGCCGGAGAAACGCATGGAGTTCCGCATCGGTATCAATCTCGGTGATGTCGTGGTCGAGGGCGCCAATCTGCTCGGCGACGGCGTCAATGTCGCAGCACGGTTGCAGCAGGTGGCTCGCCCCGCGGGCGTGTGTATCTCGGGTACACTGCATGACCAGATCGAGGGCAAGCTCGACTTCCCGATGGTCAAGCTCGGCGAGCAGACGCTGAAGAACATGCCGCGGCCGGTGCTCGTGCACAGTGTCGACTGGCGCGAGGATCCGACGGGCCCCGATTTGCCCGGAATGCCGCTCCGGCTGCCGGACAAGCCGTCGATCGCCGTGCTTCCCTTCGTCAACATGTCAGACGATCCCGGCCAGGACTACTTTGCCGATGGGCTGACGGAAGACATCATTACCGGGCTCTCCCTCTGCCGCTGGTTCTTCGTCATCGCCCGCAACTCCTCCTTTGCCTACAAGGGGCGCGCGGTCGACGTGAAGCAGATCGGCCGTGATCTCGGCGTGCGCTATATCGTCGAGGGCAGCGTGCGCCGGTCGGGGAGCCGAGTTCGCGTCACCGGGCAGTTGATCGAGGCCGAGACCGGCGTGCATCTCTGGGCGCAGCGCTTCGATCGAGAGGTGGCCGACATCTTCGCCATCCAGGACGAACTGACACAGCATGTCGTCGCCGCGATCGAACCGGAAATCCTGATCGGCGAAAATCGCCGTGCGCTCCTGCGCGGCACCGAAAATCTCGATGCCTACGAATGCCACATGCGCGGCACGCTGCTGCACAACGCCCAGGACACGGCCGCGCATTTTGCCGAGGCGATCGACTGGCATCGCCGCGCGATCGCGCTCGACCCGGACTTCGGCCGCGCCCATATGATGCTGGCACGCTCGCTCTACGCCCGATGTTTCTTCGGCTTCAGCGACGATATCGATCGCGACAGAGCCGAACTGCTTGTCGCAGCCGAGCGGGCCATCGCGCTCGAAGACAGGGATTCCTATTCGCACTACGTCATGTGCCTTGCCAATTTCGCAGCCCGCCGCCCGCATGCGGCCGTTGCCGAGGCCCAGCAGGCTATCGATCTCAACCCCAATCTCGCGCTGGCCCATATGGCGCTCGGCTGGGCCCGCATTTTCGTCGGCCGTTTCGCCGACGCGCTCGATCCGCTGCACAAGGCACTGCGGCTGAGCCCGCACGATCCGCTGACCTACCTCTTCCTCAACCGGATCGCGCTTGCCCATTACCATCTCGGCAATTACGAGGAGGCGCAGCACCACGCCGAACGCGGGATTCTATTGCGGCGCACCTATTTCAACCTGGTCGTGCTGCTCGCCTGCCTCGGCCAGCTCGGACGCACCGAGGATGCCTGCAAGCTCGTCGACGAGGCCGTCGCCAACGCGCCCCTCGATCTTCCGGGCTACTGGCAGATCTTTACCGCCTATGTCGACCCCGCCGATTACGCGCATTTCACCGACGGGCTGCGCAAGGCGGGCCTGCCAGCCGTTCCGTGAGGCGCCATGACCCGTGCGCAACAGCTCGGCGTCGTGATCGGTCTGGCGGTCGTTGCAGTGCTGACATTGCTGCGCGCCAGCGACCCGCAGCTTCTGAAGCAAGGGCGCGACGTCACCTTCGATGAGTATCAACGGCTGTCCCCGCGCGCCTACGAGACCATGCCGGTCAAGGTCGTCGATATCGACGAAGCGTCGCTGCGCGCCTTTGGACAATGGCCCTGGCCGCGCGACAGGCTGGCGAAGCTGACCGACAGGCTGGTGGAGATGGGAGCGTCGGCGATTGCCTTCGACATCCTGTTTGCCGAACCGGACCGGCTGTCGCCGCGCAACGTGCTGCGCGACGTGCCCGAAATCGATCCATCGCTGCTTAAGCGCCTGCCCGACAATGACGAGGTCTTTGCCAGGTCGATCGCGGAAAGGCCTGTCGTCCTCGGCTTCGGGCTGACCAATGAAGGAAGCTACCTGCCGCCGGTCAAGGCCGGTTTCGCCTTTACCGGCGAAAGCCCCGTTGGTGCGCCGCCGCGCATCCGCGCCGCCACCCCGCTGCGGCCGCAACTGGAGAGCAACGCCGCCGGGCTCGGCCATATCAGCCTCAACCCCGGTGGCTCCTCGGCCGTCGTGCGTGCAGTGCCGTTGTTCCTGAGCGACGGCCAGCAACTCTACCCCAGTCTGGCACTGGAGGCGCTGCGCGTGGCACAAGGCGGCTCGACCTATGTGCTGGCCGGGGCGCCCGATGTGCCGGATACGCTGACGGCCGCCAAGATCGGGGATTTCGTCGTGCCGGTGACCGCTTCCGGCGAACTCTGGCTCTACGTCAGTCCTGATACGACCGAGCGCTATGTCTCCGCGCGGCGCGTTCTCGAGGATGCCGATGTATCCCCCGATATCGCTGCGGCGATCGAAGGCAGCATCGTCTTCATCGGCACCTCCGCCGCCGGGCTGCAGGACGTGCGCACGACGGCACTCGGCCAGAACGTTCCCGGCGTCTCGCTGCACGCCCAGATCGTCGAGCAGATCCTCTCCGGCCGCTATCTCTCGCGTCCGGACTGGGCCAACGGGCTGGAAATCCTGTCGATCGCGATTGCCGGCTGCCTTCTCGTGCTGCTGACGACCTTCGTCAGTCCCATCGTTGCGCTTGCCTGCGGCCTGGCAATCACGGCGCTGGCGCTCGTCACGTCCTGGGTTGCATTCTCCTATGCCGGCCTGCTGTTCGATCCGCTGGCGCCGATCCTGGCTGCATCCATCACCCATTTCTCGGCGACGGCATTCCGTTTCCTGGTCACTGATCGCGAGCGCCGCGAGGTCCGCCAAGCCTTCGGCCGCTATCTCTCTCCCTCGCTGCTCTATCGGATAGAACACAACCGCAACGCCCTCAGGCTCGGCGGTGACGATCGCGAGCTTACCGTCATGTTCGTCGATGTGCGCAGCTTCACCGAGATGAGCGAGCGCATGGCACCAACCGATGTCGTTGCCTTTCTCAACACGTTGCTCGACGCGCTCAGCCGACATGTGATTGCCAACGAGGGTACGCTCGACAAGTTCATCGGCGATTCGATCATGGCCTTCTGGAACGCGCCGGTCGATGTAACCAACCATCCACGCAAGGCGCTGCGCGCTGCACTCGGCATGCGCCAGACCTTGGCGCGGCTCAATGCGGACGACGCCTTCGGCTTCGGTGCGGCGCAGGAGGTCGGCATCGGCATCGGCATCCACACCGGGATTGCCTGCGTCGGCAACATGGGCGCCGAGACGCGTTTCAACTATTCGGCCGTCGGCGACACCGTCAACATCGCCGCCCGTATCGAGGCGGCGTGCAAGGATGTGAGCTTCGACATCCTGGTGTCGGAGGCGACAGCGCAGGCCCTGCCCGGCTGCGCATTGCTGGAAGCCGGCGCCCTGGGGCTGAAAGGAAAGACGACGCGGACCCGGCTGTTTGCCGTCGCCGGCGACGAAGACGTCGCCGCATCGCCCGATTTCGATGAACTGCAACGCCTGCATTCAAGACTGGTCGAAAACCTGCGTGTGCGCGCCTCGGCCAGCCGCAGCCTTGCCAACGCCGCCAAGCTCAAGGCAGCAGCCATCACGCCCGGCCTGGTGGCGTTCTACGGCAGGATCACCCGTCGCTCCGACCATTTCACAGAAACCCCAGCCGATCAGGCCAGCCGCATCGCCGAATAGCGATCAATCGTCGTCGTCGTTGTCGCTTCGATCGCGGTCGCGGTCGCGGCCACCATGGCGATCATTGTTGCCATTGCCATGATCGCGGTCGGCACGCTCGCCGCTGTCGCCATCGTCGCTGCCGCCAGCGTGGCCGTCGTTGTCGGAGCCAGACGAGCCATGGTCGTCTTGCTTGCCTCCGCCGCCACCCTGCCCGTGATCCCCGTGATCGTCGTCATGATCCTTGTCGTGATGGCCGTGATCCTTGTCCCGGTCCGGCTTGTCGCGATCCGGTTTCTCATGATGGGGCTTTTCGTGATGCGGCTTTTCAGGTCTGGGTTTCTCCGGCTTGGGCTCTTCGCGCTCGATCGGCGCCTGCTGTTGCTCGATCTGCGCCGGCGGACGGGCGACATCATCGCGACGCGCGGCCTGCAATCCGCAGCCGGCACCGACGGCGCCGATCGTGCCGGAAAGCCTCTGGCCGCCGGAAAGGAAAGGCAGGGCCTGCGCATTGCCGAGGCTGCGCAATGTGCGCTGGCTGACGCGCGCCGCCTGGCTGACCCCACCACCGGGTGTGGCAACCACACAATCGCAGCGCCGCGTCAGTTGCCGGCACCCACCGGCGCCGCAAAAGCTGGCCGCACCATTCAGCAGCACGACCGCAGTCGTGCCGTCGCGCCCCACATAGAAATCGAACGCCGTGCCACGCACGCCGATGGTGCCGGCCGGCGTGACGATCTCATAGGCGGAATGTTTGGATTTGCCGCTGACCCAGCGAAAGGTGCCTTTGGCGGCCGTGATCGTCAGCTTCTTCACCGACCTGGTGCCGTCGTAGACGAATTGGTCGATGACCACGGAAGACCCCCAGCCGACGGCGAGCTTGGTCCCGTCCTGGAAAACGAACTGGCCAAGACCGGACTTTGACGTCCGGATCCGTTCGTCCCGGTAGACCGGGTCCCTGACCGCCAGCGGACCGCTCGCGCCGGACACTTCGGTCCTGATCGATACCGCTTGACCGACGGGTTCGGCCGCAAAGCTCGTGGCAGGGCAAAGAAGCATTGCACGAAAAGCGATAAGGGCGGCACCACTCAAACGCGACATGGCCCCCTCCAAACCACAATTGATATCATGCGTCAGGCTTGGGTGTCTTCTCGCCCATTCGGGGTAAGCTTCCAGCAACCAGAACTCGTATGGGCTATCCAGCGCCACCCTGGGCATCGGCCATGGCAATGCAGCCGCTCAAACGTGCCACTCGCAGCGGGCCGTTGGCTCAGAAATCGAGCCAATGCGTGATCCCCGATTGCGCGGCCGGGAGAAGGCCCATCCTTTCCCAAAACGCCCCGGCTTCGGCCGTGCCGGCATTCACGGTGACACGTGGGGCATGGTTGCGGGCATGCCCGAGCAGCCTGATCGCCAGCTCACGCCCCAGACCGAGGCCGCGGAACTGCGGGCGGACATAGAAGCGGCGGAGCCGCAGAGCGTCTGGCGCGCAGGGATCGGCGGTCAGACCGCCCAGTCCCGCGCAGGTCCCGGCCACGGCTGCCATCAGCAGGACCTCGCCGCGCCCATCGAAGCGCATGGCGCCTGAACCCCAATCCTCATGCAGCCGCTCGACAAATCGGTATTGCTCGGAGACGGCGTCACGCCGCAGATCGTCGAAATCCTGAGGCAGGGACGATGTCGGCAAACAACGATCGATGACAAACATGCTTACCTCCTGCCATCCGCCGACAGACGAGTTCGACGGCAATGACCTCCTATTTGCAAAGCGAACGCATTGGTAGCCGCGATCATCTGTCCTGTGATCCACTGGCTCCCGAAACGCTGAAAACGAGCCTCGGAAAATCCGGAAATTTCGTTTCCCTTTTGTACTCATTCCCCCTTTATTTTCGGCATGACTCTGTCCATATTCCCGCCATGGCCCAGGATCCGAAGAAGTCTGCAAAAAATCCCCCGAAAAAATCGACAGTGCCCGGCGGCTTCGAGGAAGCCCCGCAGGCACCGCTGTCGGGAACCCCGCTCTCCGGCAATGTTTCCGATTGGGTGAAACAACTCGAGGCGGATGCCGAGGCCTCGGCCTTCGAGAGCCAGCGCGAGGTCGCCTCCATGGCCGGCAAGCACCGCAAGAAGGTGGAAATCGCCGCGAAATCGGCCGCAGGCCGCAAGCCCGAAGGGGCGTCCGAGCCGATGCGAGGCCCCCGCGGAGCGAAGGCGCAAGGCGCCGACAGCGTGAGCGGAAGGACGTCTCGGGGCACCTCGATGGGCGGGACAACCGACCCGAAGACGCGCGCCGCGGCGGGCCTCAATCCGGTCGCCGGCCTCGACGTGTCGCTTGAGGATGCCGACAAGCTGTCCAACTCGGGCGTCACCGCCACGGTGGAGGCGCTGTCGGCGCTGATCGAGAGCGGCAATCCGCTGTTCAAGGACGGCAAGCTGTGGACGCCGCACCGCCCTGCCCGGCCGCCGAAATCCGAAGGCGGCATCGAGATCCGCATGGTCTCCGATTACGAGCCGGCCGGCGACCAGCCGACGGCGATCGCCGATCTCGTCGAAGGCCTTGCCTCCGGCGAGCGCAGCCAGGTGCTGCTCGGCGTCACCGGTTCGGGCAAGACCTTCACCATGGCCAAGGTGATCGAGGCGACGCAGCGCCCCGCCGTCATTCTCGCGCCCAACAAGACACTGGCGGCCCAGCTCTATTCCGAGTTCAAGAACTTCTTCCCGGATAATGCGGTCGAGTATTTCGTTTCCTACTACGATTACTACCAGCCGGAAGCATACGTGCCGCGCTCGGATACCTTCATCGAGAAGGAATCCTCGATCAACGAGCAGATCGACCGCATGCGCCACTCCGCCACCCGCTCACTGCTGGAGCGCGACGACTGCATCATCGTCGCCTCGGTCTCCTGCATCTACGGTATCGGCTCGGTCGAAACCTATACCGCCATGACCTTCCAGATGAGCGTCGGCGACCGGCTCGACCAGCGCCAGCTGCTGGCCGACCTCGTGGCGCAGCAATACAAGCGCCGCGACATGGATTTCCAGCGCGGCTCTTTTCGCGTGCGCGGCGATACCATTGAAATCTTCCCGGCCCACTTGGAAGACGCGGCGTGGCGCATCTCCATGTTCGGCGACGAGATCGACGCCATCACCGAGTTCGACCCGCTGACCGGCCAGAAGACCGGCGACCTGAAATCGGTCAAAATCTACGCCAACTCGCACTATGTCACCCCGCGCCCGACGCTGAACGGAGCGATCAAGGCGATCAAGGAAGAGCTGAAGCACCGACTGGCCGAACTGGAAAAGGGCGGCCGCCTGCTGGAAGCCCAGCGGCTGGAGCAGCGCACCCGCTACGACATCGAGATGCTGGAGGCCACCGGCGCCTGTGCCGGCATCGAAAACTATTCGCGCTATCTCACCGGCCGCAATCCCGGCGAACCGCCGCCGACTCTGTTCGAATACATCCCCGACAACGCGCTGCTGTTCATCGACGAAAGCCACGTCTCCGTCAGCCAGATCGGCGGCATGTATCGCGGCGACTTCCGCCGCAAGGCGACGCTGGCCGAATACGGCTTCCGCCTGCCCTCGTGCATGGACAACCGTCCCTTGCGCTTCGAGGAATGGGACGCCATGCGCCCCGATACCATCGCGGTTTCGGCCACCCCCGCCGCCTGGGAACTGGAACAGTCCGGCGGCGTCTTTGCCGAACAGGTCATCCGCCCGACTGGCCTGATCGACCCGCCGGTGGAAGTGCGCTCGGCCAAAACCCAGGTCGATGACGTGCTTGGCGAAATCCGCGAAACGGCCGCTGCCGGCTATCGCACGCTCGTCACCGTGCTGACCAAGCGCATGGCCGAGGATCTCACCGAATATCTGCACGAACAGGGCATTCGCGTCCGCTACATGCACTCCGACATCGACACGCTGGAGCGCATCGAGATCATCCGCGACCTGCGCCTCGGCGCGTTCGACGTGCTCGTCGGCATCAACCTTTTGCGCGAAGGCCTCGACATTCCCGAATGCGGCTTCGTCGCCATCCTGGATGCCGACAAGGAAGGCTTTCTGCGCTCGGAAACCTCGTTGGTGCAGACCATCGGCCGCGCCGCGCGTAACGTCGACGGCAAGGTCATCCTCTATGCCGACCAGATCACCGGCTCAATGCAGCGCGCCATGGACGAAACCAGCCGCCGCCGCGAAAAACAGATGGCTTACAACCAGGCCAACGGCATCACGCCGGAATCGGTGAAGGCGAAGATTTCCGACATCCTCGACTCGGTCTACGAGAAGGACCACGTGCGCGCCGACATCTCCGGCGTCGCCGGCAAGGGTTTTGCGGACGGCGGCCATCTCGTCGGCAACAATTTGCAGGCGCACCTCAACGCGCTGGAAAAGCAGATGCGCGACGCCGCCGCCGACCTCGACTTCGAGAAGGCCGCCCGCCTGCGCGACGAGATCAAACGCCTCAAGGCCGCCGAACTCGCCGCCATGGACGACCCGATGGCACGGGAAGAGGCCAAAGCGATCGAGGGCCGCTCGAAGAGCAGCAAGTCTAGCGCGCGGTCACCGGCAGCCGACGTTGGCATCGGCGACGCCAGAGGCGACCGAAGCGGCGGCGTTGCTCGCCCTGCGCGCGACATCACCGCGATCAGCCGAACAACCGGCCCAACGGACGACGAAAAATCGCTGTTCCAGAAACCATCGCTCGACGACATGGGCCCGGGCACCGACACTGAACGCCCGCTGTTCCGCAAGCCCGACCTCGATGAAATGGGCCGCGACGTCGCGACGCCGGCCGGCCGGAAGGATGCCGAGGGCCAAAGCCTCTTTCGCAAGAACAGCCTCGACGAAATGACCGTCGGCCGCACCGAAAAGCCTGTGATCGGCAAGGTGCCGGACAAGCCGATCATCCGTGCCAAGCCGGGTGTCGGCTCCTATGAGGATCCCGTGGATGAGAAGCGGCAGAAGGGTCGGACGAAGGGGAAGACCGGGCGGCCGGGCAAATAAACCAGCGCTGCAATGTCAGCTGTGGGCAACCGCCGAGGCCCAAGCCTCTACACCTTCATCTCCGCCAGCGCCCGATGCAACGGCGCATCCGAAATCTGGATCGCACCGGTAAACGGGATGTCCATGTCGAGCACGATGAAGACCGAGCCGGCGATGAACAGGGCTGAGACCAGGAACATGGCGACAACCGCGGCATTTTGCGGGGCGCGGTAGCCGAAGCTCGCGAAGACCAGCGTCATCCATGCGATCAGCATGCCGATGACAGGCATCGGGATCGCGCCTTCCGATTGCTCGACGATCGTCCAGCGTTGATCGACGATGCGGTTATACTGCTCGCGTGCTTCTGCCAGCATGGATTCATGCAGGCTGTCGGCCGGCTGGATGGATGCAAGGCTGTTGCCGACCGTGTCCAGCCGCTGCTGGCCGGCATTGCGCGCTTCATGCAGCGCATCGTTAACGCGTTCGGGATTGGCGATCGCCGCCTCCACATAGGCGATCAGATATTGCCGGGCATCGTTGCCGGCGAGGCCATAGCTCCGGAGCGTGCGGTCGAGCAGGATCAGGTTGGTGGCAAAGGAGTGCACATTGTTGTCGATGCCCTCGAAGGTGTTCTTGGCCGAATTGATCATCAGGCCGAAAACCAGCGACGCCATGACGACAAAAATGTTGGCGACGAGCCGCACCACAGTATTCGTATCGTCGTCACGATGCCGCGCGTGCAGCTTGGGGTAGACATGCATCATGCCGAGCGCAGCGACACTCAGGCAGAGGAAGGCGGCAACGGCAATCAAGATCGCACTCATTCCAGCCCGGCTCCTGCTGCGCCGCCGCCCGCTGGGCCGGGGCAAATCAACGTCCCCTGCTGCATGTTTCTATCCCTAAATGCTATTCGATTTACGGATAGAAACATGCAGCAGTTCAAAGTGCTACAGCGTCTCGCGCGTCCAACAAGACGCGCGGCGCTGCAGGATAGGACCTTTCGCCATGCGCGCAACGCACTCGCGCGCCGAACCTTCGCAATGTCGGACCCAGCGGCCGCTCGACATTCAGGGCAAGACATTGCCGCCGGGGCAGGATCATCGCCTGGCGATCGCCGGCCTCACCTTAGTTGCCGCCGCTGGCCGTCGCCTGCCCCAGCACCCCTACCAACGTCTTGCCATCGGTGAAGTAGGGATCGCCGCCGCCGTTACGGCCGGTCTTGGTCGCACCGATGCCGGGGATCTCGTAGGTCGATGCGATCTGCCCGGCCTTCTGCAGGTCTGACATCACCAGGTTTCGCTCCGCGTCCAGATCCGGGCCGATATGGTGGGTGATCTGGCCCGTGTCGTGGCTTAAGCCGACGCCGCGGTCGAAGCTGGCCGAACCGAGCCAGAGCGACCCGCCGCCCTCGGCGGGCTGGTTGCTCAACCAGAAGCGCACATGGTTGCGCTCGTCGGCGCTTTTGCCGACCGGCTTTTCGAACGCCAGATCCTGTTTCCGCCCCTCGAAGAACAACGGGCTGACCGGCGCATCGAGGTCGGGCCGATCCAGCACCACGCTCAAGCCGATATCGACAGATGAGCGGAGCGTGACCTTGTCGGCCGGATCCCAACCCGCGGCCGCGAAGGCGCGGATCACCTGCTCCTTCGAACCGACGAGGCCGACATTGATGGGGTCGCCGGGGATATCCTGTTCCGTGGTGGTCACCATAGGGCTGAGACTGTCAATCCGGCTGCGGTCGCGGAAAAGCCAGAGGTCCGGCAGCAGGAAGTAGCTGATCAGCAGATAGGCTACGAGCCCGGCGGAAAGGGCGCTCAACACTGCACGAAGTTTGCTGTGGCGGGTCATCTGCGTTCACCTCGATCCCGGTGCGGCGATATCAGCTAAACCCGATACGGCCCGGAAAGCAACGGGGCGGCAACAGTGCAATCCGGCCCGCACGAAGCGGGAACGACGGGCTTTCAATCGCGGGGTCGATCGGCTGCAGCGCCGCGCATCAAGTGTGACATGCAGACGCCACCTTAACACTTTCTATTTACTGAATAATTCTTTCATTTAATCGATCAAGACCCAAGGAATTATGCAGGATCGGCAGATCGGCGACCGGTGTCAGGTCGCGAACGGCCGACAGCTCGATCAGGAACGCGCAGCGCATCTGCCGCAAGTTGCTGCCGCGCCGCTTGTCGCCAGGATGCGCGCTGCCTCTACTCCGCCGCGTGCGCCTTGGCCTCCAGCGCCTCCAGTTCGTAGGAGTAGCCTTCCAGCATTTCATAGGCCTGCTCGATGGTCTTGATCTGCTCCTCGGTGGTCTTGATCGCCTCGGCGATCGAGCGGGAGCGCGCGCGCAGCATCGAGCCGAGCACGTCTGTCTCCGGCCGTCGGCCGAGACGGTCGAGGTGTTTTCGCACCCGGGCGCGGTGACGCTCCAGTTCGAGGATATGGAAGCGGCTCTTGACGATATCGTCGGAGAGTTTGCGGCGCATGGCGGCAACGGGATCGAAGCTGCCGGGCTCGCGCTCGTCGAGGATGAAGTCGTTGACCAGCGTCTCAAGCATCATCAGGCCCTTGAGGTCGCGCGGCTCGGCGAGCTGCGGATCGTATCCTGTGTCGTCAAAGACCTTCCGGCGCACCGGGTCCTTCAGGAGTTCATAGACCGCCTGCAGCCGGGCAAATTGCTCCGCATCGCCGCCAGAGTCGGGATGGGCCGCCTTGGCCGCCTTGCGATAGGCCGTGCGGATGGTCTGGTCGTTCGCGTCGCGGTCTACGCCAAGCATCTCGTAGGGATCGATCACGCTGCCCCCTGTTCGTCTTGCATTCCGATTTCTCCGCTTGACCTAACGCACGTACCGGAAGACCGGAACCAATCACCGGTAAAGCCTGCGCGTTATCCCAAACATGTTCAAGTGCTGATGCGATGTGAAAGGGATCAGCGTCGCACACCGCCGCCGCTCATCGGGCAATGCCCGTCCGTCGCGGCGGCGCGCACGTTCGATCGTGGTCGGGACGAAATTGTGGTGAGAAACAGGCCTTCCCCGATTTTTACGCGCCACGCGCGCTCCGAGCGGGAGCCGAAGGGGCGCTCGGCCGCTCGCGGGATCGCAACCGGTGGCAGCCACCCGGGCGGCAATGATGGACTCTTCAGTCACATTCGGCATCGTCACTCGATATCCCCCGGACGTTGGACCATGTTGCCGACGCTCGAGAAGAAAGGATATTGCGTGGCGGATACCGCAGCTCGCCACGCCTGCTCAGGCCAGTGCTCGCGCCGCGTGCGCCCGTCCGTCCAAAACCCCTGAGAATGCTGTGGTTGACGGCTCATTTTCCCGAAATATGCCGCGCGAATGGCTCTTGCCTTTTTTTGCAAATACTGTCACTGCTGCTACCGTTCGGGCGTTTTCAATCCCGGAGACTGGACTTTCTCTTTTGTGCCCGGCTTGCCGGGCCGGCCGGAAGCGGCAAATGGACGTTCTTTCCCCGTTATCGTGACTACTCGACGCCTATCCGCTTGCATGCGGAAGACGACACACCCACATCCTCACGGGGGCGCGGGTATAGCTTTAAGACTGAAGGAAAAGGACTTCTTCCATGGCCACTAAGGGCACCGTAAAATTCTTCAACCAGGACAAGGGTTTTGGTTTCATCACGCCGGACGGCGGCGCTAAGGACGTATTCGTCCACATCTCCGCTGTACAGGCCGCTGGCCTTGCTACGCTGAAGGACGGCCAGGTTGTCACGTTCGACACCGAAGCTGACCGCATGGGCAAGGGCCCGAAGGCCGTGAACATCCAGGCTTCGTAAGCCGGATCGTCCGACTGGACTTTTGGAAGCGGCGCTCCCTCGGGGGCGCCGTTTTCGTTTTGGGCTGATCGTTTTCTGCTGCCGCTGCGCAGATATCACCGGCGACGCAAGCCTCGACGGCTCAACCGATGCGACGCTCACGCCTGCAGTCGATCAAGCTGCGTGCAGCCTCGATCAAAAGGCCTACTCCGCCGCCTGCTTGGTTGCGGCCGCTTCGAACACCGCGTCGAATGCCGCGTGAATGACTTCCGGTCCAGCGCCTTGCCGCGTCGCGTCGGACGACAGGATCTGGCGATAGCGCCGCGCGCCCGGCCAGCCCTGGAACAGCCCGACCATATGCCGGGTGACATGGGCGAGCCGCCCGCCATTGGCAATGTGGCCGCTCGCATAGTCGGCCATGACATCGCGTATCTCTGCCCAGAACGACAGGTCCAGCCGATGGCCGCGCTCGGAGAAGTCCACGCCCTTGTGGTCGAGCGCCGCCGCGCCGGTGAGCGGATGCGGGAAGAAACCATCGACCGCCGTCAGCATGGCGCTGTCGTGATAGGCGGCGCGGCCAAGCATCACGCCATCAAGCCCTTTCATTTCCCCAAGCGACTGACTCAAAGTCTGAAGTCCGCCGTTGAGACCAATGAAAAGATTAGGATTTTCGAGTTTCAATTGATGAACGAGAGCGTAGTCGAGCGGTGGGATGTCGCGGTTCTCCTTGGGCGACAGTCCCTGCAGCCACGCCTTGCGCGCATGCACCCAGACAGCGTCGGTTCCCGCGTCCGCGACACGCGACACCAGATCGCGAAGGGCCACTTCCGGATCCTGCTCGTCGACGCCGATGCGGCACTTCACCGTCACCGGGACGCGGACCACCGCCTTCATCGCCGCCACGCATTCCGCCACCATGCCGGGCTCCTGCATCAGACAGGCGCCAAAGGTCCCGGATTGCACGCGGTCGGAGGGGCAGCCGACATTCATGTTGATCTCGTCATAACCGAACTCTTCGGCAATGCGCGCAGCCTCGGCCATCTTGCGCGGATCGTTACCGCCAAGCTGCAGCACCAGCGGATGCTCCGAGGCATCGTAGCCGAGCAGCTTGTCGCGATCCCCCCGCAGAATCGCGTCCGCGACGATCATCTCGGTATAGAGCAGCGCATGTTGCGAAAGCCGGCGCGCGAAAAAGCGATAGTGCCGGTCGGTCCAATCCACCATGGGGGCCACGGCGAAGACCGGAGTGTTAAAATAGCGGCTGTTGCGCGACGTTTCGGCCATATCAGGCAAGTCTCTCATAAACGATCGGTGCGCGGCGAGCGCGCGACTTCGACCTTCGTGCGGCAGTCCCTGTCAAATAGGTGCAAGGCGGCCGGTTTTGTAGCAATCCAGGAGGACGACATTGAAACGAATGCGCCAAACTGGCGTCGGATCCGGCATCGCCCGGGAGCCCCATAGCACGAGATGTCCGCACTGGCCACCCGGAGCCGGCGGCCGACGGCATCCGGAACACCGGCAACCGCAAACGTCCTTGCGCTGATTGGAAATCACCCTTCGATCGCCACCGAGAAGCGACGTCATGCGAACGGTAACCGCGCTGCAACCATCTGCCCCTGCCCCAACCTTATCTTTCGATCACGGCAACACCAAAATTGGCGCAGTTGCGCAGCGCCATTCCTTGATAAGAAAGGCTCCTGGATTCGATGAAAGGCCTTTCCATGCCAAGATTCATAGTCGTTGCGGCACTCAGCCTTGCCGCCGTGAGCGCCTCAACTGCCGTCGCCCAGCCTTTTGAAACGCCGGCGGCGTTGATCGAGGCGCTCTATGCACCCTATCTCGGCAATGGCGACACATCCGAGCGCGACGCGTTTTTCTCCGACGGGCTAACCGGGCTTTATGCGGATGACGCACAGAAGAACCAGGGCGAGGTCGGTGCCATCGGCTTCGACCCCGTCATCAACGGTCAGGACTGGGACATCGCCGACCTGCATGTAGGCAAGGCAGAAATCAGCGGCCAGGCCGCTGTTGTCACCGTCCGCTTCGAAAACTTCTCCACCCCCATGACCCTGCGATACAGCCTGATCGATGAAGGCGGCAACTGGCAGGTCGACGACATCGAAAGCATCGAGGGCGACACCCGCTGGAGATTGAGCGAGATTTTCGCCAACGCGCAGGACTGAAACCACGCAGCGCGGAGGCGAATTCGCGCTCGGCCAGGTCGCGCAGAAAGATGGACGCAACTATCATCGGCTTGACAGGCAGTGTCACAGGCGATTAGGGCAGCGTCCCTGTATCGATACAGACGCCAGGAACAAGGGAAGACGGCATGAAACGTGCGATCGTGGCACTCCTCACTCTCCAGCTCGCAGCTTGCCAGTCGATGGCGCTTGAAGACCAGGAGATCGCAACGCCGAAGCCCCCATCCGTGCCGACGCTTTCCGGCGCCGATCTTCAGGCCCTCATCGTCGGCAAGTCGTTGCGCTACACGATCAACGGCGTTGTCTCTTCCTACTTTGCCGACGGCCGATATGGCTACCGCGACTACGAAGTACGCGACGGCGGAACCTACACGATCGCCGGCGACGAGGTCTGCATCACGTTCGAGGATGGCGGCCGACGCTGCGACCAGTTCGCCCGGATTGGTCCTGATTACGTCAGGATCGAAGAAGGCGGCCGCCAGACCAAGGTGGCAGGTGTCGGGCCGGCCTGAACCGGCAACAGCCTCGTGGGCGCGAACAATCCGACAGCAATTGCCGGGGGCCAGTCTTGAGCGCGCATGAAATCCGCCCGGCCCGGCCGGACGAACGTCTGGCGCTGATCGAGATTCAGCGGCGCGCCTCGCTCACGCATGAAGCCTATCGCGCGCTTCTTCTTCAAAATCCCGAGGCCATCGATCTTCCGATCGAGCACATCTCCCAGGGCGGCACGCTGGTCGCGACCGTCGAAGCAGTCCTTGCAGGCTTTGCGGTCGTCATCACCCACCCGGATGGCACCGTCGAGCTCGACGGCCTGTTCGTCGAACCCCGATGGTCACGCATGGGGATCGGCCGCCACCTCGTTCGCGAAGCCTGCAGCAAAGCACGCCAATGGGGTGCTGAGACGCTGATCGTCGTCGCGTCGCCCGAAACCCAAGGCTTTTACGCCGGCTGCGGCTTTGTCGTCGTCGGCGAAGCGAACACACGCTTCGGCACGGCCGTCACCATGCGTCGGCACATCGCCGAAGAATAAGGGCGTCCGGCACGGGTGCCGCTCGCACCGTCAGCCATTGGGCTCGTCCGGCGACAGGCCGTTTCTTCCAGGCTCCACTTCCTAACAATTTATTAAGAAGAATCGCCGATCGTCCCAAAATGGCATGATTGTCATCGGAGCGAAAACATGAGCTACGATTGGAGTGGCGCAAGACGGCGCCGAACATTAGCGGTCACGGTCAGTGCCGCTCTTATGCTGGCCGCACTGGCGGCAACCATAGCGGTATCCGTTGCGGGAACGATCTTCTAGCCGCGCAATGCGATCCTGACGGGCGCGGAGGTCACCTTCGGGCAACGGCTGCTCGGCAAATGATCTGCGTTGTCGGCGGTCTGACCGACGCGAGCGACACGTCCTCTTCTGCCTCCCAGTACGTGGACTGCGGCGAACTCCGTCAGATCCACCTCGAGAACCCCTGATTCCCGAGGGGTTCAATTATCAGGGGTTGTGGCATAGTTCGCCGGGCACTGCGGCTTTAGTGCCCTGGGGGAGTAAGACGTGAACCCTTTGCGCTCGACACAATGTATCGCGCTGTCGCAGCCTGATATCGACACGCTACAGCGGGTCTTCGATGACATCTGCGCCGAACATTGCTGGCCGCGCGACAGCGCCCGCGCCCGCCGGCATGCACGCATGCTGATCGACGAATATCTGGCGGGTACGACAAACGAGCAATTGCTGCTCGTCGTCGGCCGCTGGTTCGCCTCCCGCCTCGCGGAGACATCGACCTCGGCTTAGAGGTTGCATGGCGGCGAAACGCACCCGGAAAGGCTGCTTACAAAAGCGTTATCCTGCGCTACATTAGAGCGATTGACTGTTTGCCGCGTGGGAGGAGCCCTGCCGCAAGCCGTCCCGATGCCGACATTCATTGAGATGATCTCGAGGAGGAGACGCATGTATCAAATCATCTGGAACCAGCCGATCGAACTCGACCTCGTGACGGGCGATGTCCGCACCGTCAAGGGCCCTTCTGACGCGCTTGCCTGCCTTGCCGACCATTGGCCGCGCCGCGGACCGAGCTACGTCGCCGCCCGCAGCGCCTGCCGCGCCGCCATCGACGGCCGTCGGACTGTCGAGGAAGCGCGATCGCTGTTTATTTCGGCCGCGCGAGAAGCTGAATTGAAAGCGCACTGAGAGGCGTTTTCCGCTTGCCTTGAGTGCCCTGCACTCACCCTTTGTCGTTGGCATGCGAAGAGCATGCGGGATAACGATTTGTTTGGCGCCTGACGCCGTTTCTGAGAAATGACACGTGGCGGCGCGACCGCGCCCCGGAACCGAGCCTGCGCATGGGATGAGGTGATTGCGGTTGCGTGCCGATTTGGCGCACCATCTTCAAAACGCACACAAATATCCCGGAAATGGCCCGATTTCTGTCGTGAAGCGTTCATTTCTCTCCGGTATATCATGAGGTGCCTCATAAAAACCAATTTCGAAGCGCCTCAGTCCCATTCAAGGGAAAAGCATAATGTCCCGGCAAAGGGACAACGAAAACGGGAGAGATATCATGACTGAACAGAATCTCTATCGCATCGTTGAAGTCACGGTAACACGCGGCGGTGACCGTCGCGATGTTGGCATCATGACCGTGCGCCAGGCCCTGGAACTGCAAGTCCCGAGCCTTGAATACAGCCATCCGGAGCTGAACTCTCGCTCCGACGGCCGGTTTCTCACACGCGACCAGTTGCAGGCTTACGCCGGCTGCGCCTGAGATAAACCCTTGCAGCACCCGGAGAGGGTGCTAACGTCCGGCTGGGATTCTAAACAGCCGGACAATCATGCAAACAGTCATTCCACTTTCGCCACCCGTCCTGTTGCCGATCACCGGCAGCCTCGTGGGTTTTCCGGTGCGCCGGGTCTATTGCGTCGGTCGCAACTATGCGGCCCACGCCATCGAGATGGGGCACGACCCGGATCGCGAGCCGCCGTTCTTCTTCCAGAAAAACCCGGACAATCTGCTGGTGGCTGACAAAGCCTTCCCCTACCCGCAGCGCACGAGCGATGTGCACCATGAGGTCGAACTGGTTGTCGCCCTGAAAAGCGGTGGTGCCGACATCCCGGTCGAACAGGCGCTCGACTGCGTCTATGGCTATGGCGTCGGCATCGACTTTACCCGCCGCGACCTGCAGGCGGAGGCCAAGAAGGCCGGCAAGCCCTGGGCCGCGGCGAAGGCCTTCGAGCATTCTGCGCCGGTTTCCGAAATCGTACCGGTCGAGGCGATCGGCCACCCCGCCAACGGCAATATCTGGCTGAAGGTCAATGGCGAACTGCGCCAGCAGGGCGACCTCGACCAGATGATCTGGAAGATACCCGAGGTCATCTCGGAGCTTTCGCGGCTCTTCACGCTGGCGCCTGGCGACATCATCATGACCGGGACACCTTCAGGCGTCGGTCCCGTGGTGCGCGGCGACACGGTAACCTGTGGCGTCGACGGCGTGGCCGCCCTCGCCGTCACCGTTCGCTAGGATCAGGGCGCTTCCGCAATCGCTCTGCACGGAGCCACGGAAGCGCTTGATCGTTTCATGCCGTAACCACCTTTGAGCCATTTCCTGACGGAAAACCGCTATGCACTTTTCCTGGAAATGCTCCTGACCGCAAGGATCACGCGATGCCGCTCTATGCCCTTGGACCGCTGCGCCCGCAAACGCCTGCCCAGGGCAGCTACTGGGTGGCGCCGGATGCCAACATCATCGGCCAGGTGGAAATTGGCGAGGATGTCGGGATCTGGTTCGGCGCGACGCTACGCGCCGACAACGAACCGATCCGTCTCGGCGCCGGCACCAATATCCAGGAAAACACCGTGATCCATGTCGACCCTGGCTTTCCCGTGACGATCGGCGAAGGCTGCACCATCGGCCACGGCGCGATCATCCACGGCTGCACCATCGGCGACAATTCGCTGATCGGCATGGGCGCAACGGTGCTGAACGGCGCCAAGATCGGCCGCAACTGCCTGGTGGGCGCCAATGCGCTGGTCACCGAAGGCAAGGAGTTTCCGGACAATTCGCTGATCGTCGGATCACCGGCCAAGGCGATCCGCGTGCTGGACGATGAGACAGTCAAGGGGCTGAAGCGCTCGGCGAGCCACTACGTCAAGAACTGGCAACGCTACGCGATGCAGCTGACCAGGCTCGACTGAACGCTACGCTGGAAACAGCGATGCACGCGCCGTCAGGCGCAGCTCTGGCAATGGCCGCGGATCTCGATCGTGGTCTTTTCCGTCTTGAAGTTCTGCGCCCGCGTCAGTGCCGACAGCCGCTGCTCGATCGCGATGTCGTGGAACTCGGTTACCTGCCCGCATCCCTCGCAGATCGTGAACGCCGTTACGCCATGGTCGTGCTCATGCTCGTGCGGGCATGTGCAGGCAACAAAGGCATTGAGGCTTTCGAGCCGATGCACCAGGCCGTATTCGAGCAGCTTGTCGAGCGCGCGATAGACCTGCAGCGGCGCACGAAACCCCTGGTCGCGCAGCTTGTCGAGAATGGTATAGGCGCTCAAGGGGCCTTCGGAATGGCTGAGCGCATCCATCACCATTGTCTGGTTCTTGGTCAGTTGCGGGGTCGCCATCAATGATGCCCTCCAGGCGTGGAATGAGACGCTGTCTCCAACCGGCGCCGCCCGATCGGCAGCAGACTCAGTACGAAAAGCGCAAGTGCGGCAACGACGATAGACGGTCCCGAAGGCGTATCCCAGTGCAGCGAGCCGAAAAGTCCGCCGGTCACGGCAAGCGCGCCGATGACCGAGGCGAGAACAGCCATGATTTCAGGCGATGTCGCAAAGCGTCGTGCCGTCGCCGCCGGGATGATCAGCAGCGACGTGATCAGGAGGATGCCGACGATCTTCATGGCAATGGCGATCACCAATGCCATCAGTAGCATGAAGAACAGCCGCGCCCGCTCCGGCTTCATGCCCTCGGCTTCCGCAAGCTCCGGATTGACGGTGGACGCCAGCAGCGGCCGCCAGAGATAGACGATGGCAAAAATCACCAGGATGCCGCCGCCCCAGATGATGTCGATGTCGGATTCCGATACCGCCAGGATGTCGCCGAAGAGAAATCCGACGAGATCGATGCGCACCCAGGTCATGAAGGCGACGATAACGAGCCCGATCGACAGTGCCGAATGCGAGAGAATGCCGAGCAGCGCGTCGGTCGACAGCGCCCCGCGCCGCTGCAGGAAGAGCAACAGTATGGAGACGGCAGCCGCGACGATGAACACCGCCACCATCAGGTTGAGATCGAGGAGCAAAGACAAGGCCACACCCAGCAGCGCCGAATGCGCCATGGTGTCGCCGAAATAGGCCATGCGCCGCCAGATAACGAAGCAGCCGAGCGGGCCCGCCATGACGGCGATGCCGATGCCGGCGATCAGCGCCCGGACGAAGAAATCGTCAAGCATCGCGCTTCTCCTTCAATTCGAAGCCATGCAGGCGGCTATGGTGACCGCAGCCGCAATCGTCGCCATGGTCATGCACGTTGTCGTCCTCGTCGTGGTGATGGCCGTCGCCGGGATAACAGTGCTCGGTGATCGAACCATCCGCATGCAGCACGCGCCCGTCGGGCAGATGGGTGTGGTCGTGGTTGTGGCTATAAACCGCAAGCGTGCTGGCGGCACGGCGGCCGAAGAGCTTCTGGTATTCAGGACTCTGGCTGACGGCCTGCGGCGTGCCGGTGCAGCAGACATGGCCGTTGAGGCAGACGACCGTGTCGGTCTCGGCCATGACGATATGCAGGTCGTGCGAGATCAGGAGGATGCCGCAGCCGGTGCGGTTGCGGATCTGCTTGATCAGTTCATAGAGCGCAATCTCGCCGCTGAAATCGACCCCCTGCACCGGTTCGTCAAGCACCAGCAGGTCCGGTTTGCGGGCAATCGCGCGCGCGAGCAGCGCCCGCTGGAATTCGCCGCCTGACAGATGTTGCACCTCGGCCTTCGCCAGGTGCAGCACGCCGGTCGCCGACAGCGCCTCCTCGATTTCCCGGCCTTTCAGCGGCCCGGTCAAGGTCATCAGCCGCTCGACCGTCAAGGGCAGCGTCCAGTCGACGGAAAGCTTCTGCGGGACATAGCCCACCTTCAGACCCGGCTTGCGCTCGACGTAGCCTTCGTCGGCCTTCAGCACGCCGATCGCGGTCTTTGCCGTCGTCGACTTGCCGGAGCCATTGGGCCCGATCAAGGTGACGATCTCACCGGGGCTGATCGAAAACTCGACGCCGCGCACCAGCCAGCGGCCGTTGCGGCGAACACCGGCATTGTTCAACCGCACCAGCGGTGTCGTTTCTGGGGATCGGAAATTCAGCATCAAAAAATTCCGGATTGGCGGTTGCCACTGGCTATCGCACACGTTATAGCATAACGCAATTGATGTAATAACATTACATTGAAACATCGACACGTTCAACCTGATGTGTGCGTGGTGTTTCAAGTGTCCGAACTGCGCCTGCCTCTGACAAAAAACTGAACAAGTTCAGGGACTTGCGTGACATTCAAGCCCGGAGAAACCGATGAAATCGTCTTCCGCCCTGCTGTTTGCCTCCACCATCCTGTTGTCGTCGCCCGTTGCGGCTGCGGGACCTAATGTGGTGGCTTCGATCAAGCCTGTCCACTCGCTCGTCGCATCGATCATGCAGGGCGTTGGTGAACCCGCGCTGATCGTCGAGGGCGCAGCCTCCCCTCATACCTATAACATGAAGCCGTCGAACGCTGCTGCACTTCAGGCAGCCAAGGTGGTGTTCTGGGTGGGCCCGGGGCTCGAAGCCTTCCTCGACAAGCCGCTCGATGCGCTGAGTGGCGGCGCGAAGGTGGTGGAACTCAGCGAAGCGCCGGGTCTCGAGAAGCTGAAATTCCGTGAAGGCGGCGCCTTCGAAGCGCATGATCATGGCCACGAAGGTCATGAGGGCGAAGCTGGTCATGGCGAAGAAGGCCATAAACACACCGAGGGCGAGGCGGAGCACGACCATGCCGCAGCCCCCGAGGCCGCTGCCGCCCATGATCACGACCACGCGCATGAGGGGCATGATCACGATCACGACGGTTTCGACATGCACCTGTGGCTCGATCCGCAGAATGCCAGGGCGATGGCGGCCGAAATCGAAAAGACGCTCACGGAGGCCGATCCGGACAATGCGGCCGCCTACAAGGCCAATCTCGAAAAGCTCAACCTTCGCCTCGACGCGCTCGACAAGAGCCTGGTTGAAACGGTAGCACCGGTAAAGGACAAGCCCTTCATCGTCTTCCATGATGCCTACCAGTATTTCGAGCACCGCTACCAGGTGCGGGTGGCCGGCTCGATCACCGTGAGCCCCGAGGTTCTGCCGGGCGCCGAGCGGCTGTCGCAGATCCATGCCAAGATCAAGGAACTGGGCGCGACCTGCGTTTTCGCCGAACCGCAGTTCGAGCCGAAGCTGATCAATGTGGTGATCGAGGGCACGCCGGCGAAATCCGGAACGCTAGACCCGGAAGCCGCCACGCTTGATGCCGGCCCGGATCTCTATTTCCAGCTGATGGAAGGTATCGGCACCTCGCTCAAGACCTGCCTCACGTCGGCAAGCTGAACCGTCCTCCCAAGGCGGCAAGCCCGTCTGTCAAGGCGGAGAAATCCGCCTTGAGGCGGCAGGGGTGGGCGTCCGCGCCCGCCCTTTTCTTTCCTCAATTTACGTAATGGTATAACATATAGGAATTGATATGGAAAAACTTCCTGTGACCGTGCTGTCCGGCTTTCTCGGCGCCGGCAAGACGACGTTGCTCAACCATGTGCTGACCAACCGCGACGGCTTGCGTGTTGCCGTGATCGTCAACGACATGAGCGAGATCAACATCGACGCCGCACTGATCCGCGAAGGCGGCGCCAACCTGTCGCGCACCGAGGAGCAACTGGTCGAAATGACCAATGGCTGCATCTGTTGCACGCTGCGCGACGATCTCTTGCGTGAGGTGCGCCACCTCGCCGAACAGAACCGGTTCGACTACCTGCTGATCGAATCGAGCGGCATTTCGGAGCCCCTGCCCGTCGCCACAACCTTCGACTTTCGTGATGAGAACGGCGAGAGCCTTGCCGACGTCGCCCGCCTCGACACGATGGTGACCGTCGTCGACGCCGCCAATCTGCTTGCAGATTATTCCTCGCTCGATTTCCTCGCCGATCGCGGCGAAACCGCCGGCGAAGGCGATACCCGCACCCTGGTCGATCTGCTGGTGGAGCAGATCGAATTTGCCGATGTCGTCGTGCTCAACAAGATCGGCACGGCCACACCTGAGCAGGGCGATGCCGCACGCAAGATCATTGTCGGCCTGAACCCGGACGCACGGCTGGTGGAAGTGGATTTCGGCAAGGTGGAACTGCGCGACGTGCTCGGCACCGGCCGCTTCGATCTTGCCAAGGCCGAACAACACCCGCTCTGGTACAAGGAACTGCACGGCTTCAAGGATCATATCCCCGAAACCGAGGAATACGGTATCCGCTCCTTCGTCTACAAGGCCCGCCGTCCGTTCGATCCCACGCGCTTTCAGGCGTTTCTCGATCGATCCTGGCCGGGCGTGGTGCGCGCCAAGGGCTTCTTCTGGCTGGCGACACGGCCCTATCATGTCGGCGAACTGAGCCAGGCTGGCGCGCTGGTCAGAACGTCGAAGATGGGCCTGTGGTGGGCAGCCGTGCCGAGGGAGCAATGGCCGCGCGACCCCGGCTTCCTCAGGGCTGTCGGCCCCTATATCGATCCCGTCTGGGGCGACCGTCGTCAGGAGATCGTCTTCATCGGCGCAGACCCGATGGACCAGGCCGCACTGAGCGCCGAACTCGATGCGTGCCTCGTCAAAGACACCAGCTTTCAGCCGGACCGTTGGCGGGATCTGCCGGATCCCTTCGCAAGCTGGTCGCAGCGGGCGGCCTGATGCAGGCAACGGGACAGAGGCCGCGTCGGCTGCGCTTCATCTGCATGGGTCTCAGTGCCGCCGGCAGGCCGGTGCCTATGTTCGATCCGTTCTTCGACGGGCGAGATGAGGTAGAGGAAGGTCCTGTGCCGATGGGACCGCTGGAGCTTCTGCTGTTCGGAAAGCGGGAACGGACCGAGCCTGAAGATCTCCCGTCGATGCGTCGAATGACAACGTAGCCCCCGGGAGGAGGAGGAAGGGGTCGGCGTTTC
The DNA here is from genome assembly GCF_058795755.1 of Ensifer sp. GW823-FHT05D09. Lineage (NCBI taxonomy): Bacteria > Pseudomonadati > Pseudomonadota > Alphaproteobacteria > Hyphomicrobiales > Rhizobiaceae > Ensifer > Ensifer sp. GW823-FHT05D09. The sequence continues at coordinate 695,532 of NZ_JBXAIA010000002.1, forward strand.
GTCAGACAGGCATTTGGGGATCTGCCAAAAGTCGAAGGGGCAGCCCGAAGGCTGCCCCGATCGCTTGGCTTAACGCGTCGATGCCAGGCCGACGATGACGCCGGTCGCCAGGCTGATCAGCAGGAAGTCGTTGTCGACGCGCACCCACTGCTGGCCGCGCGGCGGCTGGCGCAGCTTGTAGCGGCGGTAGTCACGCACCTGCGCCATATGGCGGCGCTCGGCCGGGCTCAGGCGATGGCCGCGGGACCAGCGTTCCCTCTTTTCGATGGTGACCCGCTTTTCGATGGTCACGTGCCTGTCACCACGGCGCTCCACGTTGCGGTCCATGTGGCGATCAACCTGGTGGCGCTGGTAGCGGTCATGGTTCTGGGCGACTTCGAAGGAACCTGCCGGTTGCGCAAAGGCGGCGACCGGCGTGATCAGGAAGGAGCTGGCGACCAGGGCGGTCAGGAGACGTTTCATCGGGGTATTCCTTTCGTTATTTGCACCCCGAAAATAGGCCCGACTTCCTGAACCGAATATGAAACACTACATTACAAATACGTAATGATATTCTATGCTTATGAGCGTTTCCTTACAAACGTGCACTTCACTCGGACAAGCTGACGTAACGGAACCGATCGAAATCCGCCGCCAGCCCCGAGCCCGACGTATCGAACGCGAACATGCCGGCGAAGGCCCCGGTGAAGGATCCGTGCTCGCCGCGGCCACCCTCGTCCGACACCACACCGGCATCGAGAACCGGGCCGATCGCCTGCCACTCCATCCCGCCGTCGGCCCGCCAGAAAAACTGCAGGTCGTTGTCACGCACCTCCATGGCAAGCTCGATCGGTCCCGTCGGAACGGCGATGCCGCTTCCGACGGGAAACTGCAGCCGGCCATGCGGGAAGTCGCCCGGACAGGACAGGATCGTCAACGCCCGCCCGAGTGTCTCATGCCAGGTCAGGCCGAGCGCATGGAACTTGTGGCGGTTGTAGTAGTGCGCGAGCCCGGCCACCTGCTGGTAGGTCCCGGGCGCGAATTCGACCGAGGTTTCGGCGCGGAAGGAGTGATGCTCCTGCCGGCGGGCGACGAGGGCCTGCTCGAACCAGCTGCCGATGCTCTCGCGGCCAAAGAGCCGCAAATGCCCTGCCCGTCTTTCCAGCGAAAAGATCCGCTCGGGCAGCGGCGTTCGCAGCCATTGGAATTCGGACGGCAACGCCGTTTCATCGAAATCGGTCTCGACCACACGCGGCGACGACAGGGCCCGGGCGGCACCCGGGGCTGCGATTGTGATCTCGGGAACCGGCCCACTGTTTTCCAGATAGAGCCAGCCATCGTCGCGCCAGACACATTTCTGCAGCGCCGTCTCGCGGCCAAGCGTGCAGCGGCGCTGGGGCGGCAGCGGCCGGCCGCAGAGATGCGTGTGATAGGCCTGCCCATCCGGCGTCTCGACATATTGCCCGTGCCCGGCGCGCTGCAGCGGCGCGTCGGGGTGGTCCTTCGAGGTGATCAGGTAAGTATCCGGGTGCATCTCGTAAGGTCCGTCGATCGTGCGCGACCGCGCCATGGTCACGGCATGATCGTATCCGGTGCCGCCCTCCGCCGTCGTCAGATAGTACCAGCCGTTCCGCTTGAAGAGATGCGGTCCCTCGACCAGACCGAGTGGCGACCCGGCAAAGATATTCTTCACCGGCCCGGTAAGCCTGCGCTTTCGCTCGTCCCATTGCTGCAGCAGAATGCCGTCGAAGGCCGGATGCTTGGGCGAGCCGCCAAAGCTCTCGCTGCGGTGGTTCCACTGCATGTTGAGAAACCACTTGCGGCCGTCGTCGTCATGGAACAGCGACGGGTCGAAGCCGGAGGAATTCACGTAAACCGGATCGGACCAGACCGCCTCGATCGCCTCCGCCGTGACGATGTAATTGTGCGCGTCCTTGAAGTTGCCGTCGAAGCGCTTGACGTCGGTATAGACGAGAAAGAACAGCCCATCGTCATAGGAGAGGCACGGCGCCCAGACGCCGCAGCTATCGGGATTGCCGCGCATGTCGAGCTGGCTTGCCCGCTCCAGCGGCCGGCGCACCAGCCGCCAATTTACCAGATCGCGCGAATGATGGATCTGGACACCCGGATACCACTCGAACGTGGACGTGGCGATGTAGTAGTCCTCGCCGACGCGGCAGATCGACGGATCCGGGTTGAAGCCGGGCAGGATCGGGTTGCGAATCAGGGCAGTCATACCGGGCACTTCCTCCGTTTATCGACCACATCCAGCCCCAAACCATCACGATTTTCAAGACTGCAACGTTGCAGTTAGCTATGCGACATAGGGCGACGCCTACGGGAATCCGGCAGTATCGTCATTCCCCGCCTTCAGATTTCCAAGTGGAACCCCCTGACGATACTGGGTCATGCCCTGTTGTGCCCAATGATTGGGCAATCGCCTGATAGCTCTATTCGACTTTAGTCTGGGGTGGCGGAACTAACAGGGAAAATCGAGCCTCGGACTTGAACGCGGGCTTGAAATCGGCACTCTGCCTGTGCTTGGCACAAAAACCAAAACAGCCACTGCGGGGAGGAAATCGATGAAAGCGTTACTCGGCTTCAGCCGACTCATAGACACGATTACCGAGTTCATCGGCAAATCGGTCTCCTGGCTCATTCTGGTTGCTGTGCTCGTCAGCGCCGGCAATGCCGTCATCCGGAAAATCTTCAACATGTCGTCGAACGCCTGGCTCGAGGCGCAGTGGTATCTGTTCGGTGCCGCCTTCATGTTTGCAGCCGCCTACACGCTGAGCCAGAACGAGCATATCCGCATCGACGTGGTCTACGGCCAGTTCTCGCGCCGCGTACAGCACTGGATCGATCTCTTCGGCCATGTCTTCTTCCTGATGCCTTTCGTGCTCCTGGTGCTGTATTACCTCTTTCCCTATGTGAAGATGTCCTTCGTCTCGGGCGAAGTGTCGTCCAGTGCGGGCGGCCTGATCATCTGGCCGGCAAAGGCTATCTTGCTCTTCGGCTTCCTTTTGCTCGCCTTCCAGGGCGTGTCGGAAATCATCAAGAAGGTCGCGATCATGACCGGCAACATGGACGACCCGACACCTTACGTGCCGACCCATGCGCCGCTTGACGACGTCGTCGCCCCGGAGGCCCGTCCATGATCGAATTCATTGCTGAAAACCTGGCACCGATCATGTTCGTTTCGCTGATCGTGTTCCTGCTGCTGGGCTATCCTGTCGCCTTCTCGCTTGCCGCCAACGGTCTCCTGTTCTTCATCATCGGCGTGGAGCTCGCTCCCATGTCGGATTCGATCAACCTCTCCTGGCCATTGCTCAACGCTTTGCCCGACAGGTTCTGGGGGGTGATGTCGAACGATACATTGCTCGCCATCCCCTTCTTTACCTTCATGGGGATCGTGCTCGAGAAATCGGGCATGGCGGAAGACCTGCTTGATACCATTGGCCAGCTCTTCGGCCCGATCCGCGGCGGTCTTGCCTATGCGGTCATCTTCGTCGGCGCGCTGCTTGCAGCCACCACCGGCGTGGTTGCCGCGTCCGTCATCGCGATGGGCCTGATCTCGCTGCCGATCATGCTGCGCTACGGCTATGACCGGAAGGTTGCCTCGGGCGTCATTGCCGCTTCAGGCACGCTCGCGCAGATCATTCCGCCGTCGTTGGTGCTGATCGTCCTTGCCGACCAGCTCGGCCGCTCGGTCGGCGACATGTATGCCGGCGCCCTCATTCCGGGCCTGGTTCTGACCGGCCTCTACATGGTCTACATCCTGATCATGACCTTCGTCCGGCGCGACTCGATGCCCGCACTGCCGCTGGCAGCCCGCACCCTCGGCTCCGGCGTCACGTCGCTGATCATCGCCCTCCTCGTCGCCGGCGCCTTTGCCTATGCGGCCCATATCTATCTCTATCCGACCCATGGCGAAAACGCCGACATTCTCGGCGCAACCGTCGGCGTCGGCTTCATCTACGTCGTCGCACTGCTCGATCGCGGCCTGAAGTTTAACGCGATGTCGCGGCTTGCCCAGCAGGTCATCATCGTGCTGATCCCGCCGCTGGCGCTGATCTTCCTGGTGCTCGGCACCATCTTCCTCGGCATCGCCACGCCGACCGAAGGTGGCGCCATGGGTGCCGTCGGTGCCCTGATCATGGCCGCGGCCAAGGGGCGCCTCACCATGGACGTGGTGCGCGGCGCGTTGACGGCAACGACAAGGCTTTCGGCCTTCGTGCTGTTCATCCTGATCGGTGCCCGCGTGTTCTCGCTGACCTTCTACGGGGTCAACGGGCACATCTGGGTCGAACATCTGCTGACGGCAATGCCGGGTGGCGAAACGGGCTTCCTGATCGCGGTCAACCTGCTCGTCTTCTTCCTGGCGTTCTTCCTCGACTTCTTCGAGCTTGCCTTCATCATCGTGCCGCTCCTGGCTCCGGCTGCCGACAAGCTCGGCATCGACCTGATCTGGTTCGGCGTGCTGCTCGGCATCAACATGCAGACCAGCTTCATGCATCCGCCCTTCGGCTTCGCGCTCTTCTATCTGCGCTCGGTTGCGGCCAAGGTGCCCTATCTCGACAAGATCACCGGCAAGACGATCCAGCCGGTGACGACAGGCCAGATCTACTGGGGTGCAGTGCCCTTTGTCGGCATCCAGCTCTTGATGGTGGCGCTGACGATCATGTTCCCGCAGATGGTCATGCACTACAAGGGAACAGGGACTGTCGTCGATCCGAACACGATCAAGATCGAGGTGCCTGGTTTCGGCGCCGGCGGTGGCGGCCTCGGTCTTCCCGGCGGCCTGCAGCTTCCAGGCGGCAGCCCGCTCGACCAGAAGCCGGCCGACCAGGGCGGCGCCCAGCCGCAGACAGCACCATCGAACGACCTCAGCCAGCCGCCGTCGTTTGGCAGCCCAGGTGCTCAGCCGCAGACGGCACCGTCAAACGACCTCAGCCAGCCGCCGTCGTTCAAGTAGAGCGGACTGGCAGATGGAAATACGAAGGGCGGCCCATCGGCCGCCCTTTTCATTTCAGCAAGGATTTATCCAGTCACTGGAAGCTTGCAGCAAGGCGTTTGCGCCGACCACCCCACCCTCATTCCTGTGCTCGTCACAGGAATCCAGTCAGCCCAAGTTATTGGGCTAAAACAGTCTTTTGACCCCACGGACGTGGGGTCGCTGGATCTCCGCCACAAGGGCGAAGATGAGGGGAAGAGGCATACGCCTCTCGCCAGGAGACCATCTTCCGGCCTTGACCTCAGCCAATGGGCAGGACGATTGCGGCATGCGGCGAGCGACCCCGCTCAGTCCAGTCGTTTTGCCGGATTGTCGCGGTACCAGTCGACGATCATGGGCATCATCTCCTCGAACGGCCCACCCACAAACACGTTGAGAAGCCCCATGCGCGCGGTGCTCTCGTTGCGGAAGTCGTGCAGGGTGCCGCGTGGGATGACGCAGATCGATCCCTTCTCCATCCGGTACCAGGTGTCGCCGACGAGGATGCTGGCCGTTCCTTCGATCACGTAGAAGATTTCGTCATTGTCGTCATGGCTGTGCGCGCCCGGCCCTTCGTGCCGCGCCTCCACCCACCATTCGGAAATTGAGAACCGGCCTTGCGTTTCCGGGCCGTCGGCTTTGAACACCGCCTGTATCGCGCCCATGTCGTAGCGCCGGCCGCCATCCGGTCCGTGCACGATCGATTGGCTTTCGCTCGGCATGACATCCTCCTCGTCAGGAATTGACGCCGCAACCCTACCACGAAATCAGGCGGCGATGCCGATCGTGAGAAGGAATGAAAAAGCCACCCGCAACCGAAGTTGCGGGTGGCCTCTGGCAATCGGGTGCAGGGGAAAGCTTAGAGCTTGCCGCCGCGCTGCTGGATCATCATGAAGGTATCGTAGTTGTATTCGGCGATCTGGGCATTCAGGTAGTATTCGCCGCGGAATGCCTTGATCGAGTCCCAGATCTTCTTGAAGGTCGGGTTCGTGGCTTCCATTTCGGCATAGACTTCGTTTGCCTTGTCGAAGCAGGCCGACAGGATTTCCGCGCTGAACGGGCTGAGCTTGGCGCCGGCGGCAACCAGGCGCTTGATCGCCGAAGGGTTCAGGTAGTCGTACTTCTGCAGCATGTTCGCGTCGGTTGCCTGGCAAGCGGTGCGCAGCAGCGACTGGTAGTTCTTCGGCAGGCCGTCGAAGGCCGCCTTGTTGAACATGGCGTGAACCGTCGGGCCACCTTCCCACCAGCCGGGATAGTAGTAGTAAGGCGCGACCTTGTAGAAGCCGAGCTTCTCGTCGTCATAGGGGCCGACCCATTCGGCAGCGTCGATGGTGCCCTTTTCGAGCGCGGGATAGATGTCGCCGCCGGCGATCTGCTGCGGCACGACGCCGAGCTTTTCGACCACCTTGCCGGCAAAGCCGCCGATGCGCATCTTCAAGCCTTGCATGTCGGCAACGGTCTTGATTTCCTTGCGGAACCAGCCGCCCATCTGCACGCCGGTGTTGCCGCCGGGGTAACCGACGAGGCCTTGGGTCGCCAGGAATTCGTTGAAGAGGTCGATACCGCCGCCATGGTAGTGCCAGGCGTTCATGCCGCGCGCGTTGAGAGCGAAAGGAACGGCCGCGCCAAGCGCCCAGGTCGGGTCCTTGCCCCAGTAATAGTATGCGACCGTGTGGCAGGCTTCGACCGTACCGGCAGCAGCCGCGTCAGCCGCCTGCAGACCGGGCACGATTTCACCGGCTGCGAACACCTGGATCTGGAAATTGCCGTCAGTGGCTTCGGAGACGTATTTGGACAGGACTTCGCCGCCGCCATAAATCGTGTCCAGCGACTTGGGGAACGACGAGGCAAGGCGCCAGTTGATCTTGGGGTTTGCCTGCGCGATGGCCGGCGATGCGAGCGCAGATGCGCCGGCCGCGGCCAAGCCACCGAGGCTTGCGTTTTTAATGAATGAACGGCGATCCATGGTTCCTCCCTATTTCCGCCAAGGCAGAATCCGGCGCGACCTTAGCCGCGCCTCCGCCCAATGGAACCTCACCGCCCTTGCGGCACGTGCGAGGCCCCGCTCCTCCTCCTCAAGCGCATCGCGATCTCTGACGATCGCTCCCTGCGCTTTCCTTTTTTATTGCTGCGCATGCCGTCATCACAAAACCGCTTCGCACTCTCGCGCGACATGCCTCAGAGCCATCCGTATCGCAACGCGAACCGGCGGCATCGACGCACCTTACACGCTCACTTATGCATGTCCAGCGGACGCTTTCCGGCGCATATTCGACTTTTGTCTAATGCGCCGGAAGGCAGCGTTCATTGCCCAAAATCGAGGCAAATCAATATTTTCGGCTAACTAGAGCTCCGCCGAAGTCGCCCAGAGATTGACGTCCGCTTCGCGGGCGTAAAGATCGATCTCGGCCAGTTCTTCCGCCGTGAACGTGTCGTTTTCGAGCGCCTTGACGCAATCGACGATCTGCTCGGAACGGCTGGCGCCGATCAGCGCCGAGGTGATGCGTCCGCCGCGCAGCACCCAGGCAAGCGCCATCTGCGCCAGCGTCTGCCCGCGCTTTTCGGCAATGCCGTTGAGCTTGCGGATGTTGTCGATGATCTCGGGCCGGATGAAGTCCTTCTTGAGGAAGTGGTTCTGTGCGGCACGGCTGTCCTGCGGAATGCCGCCGAGATACTTCGTCGTCAGCATGCCCTGGGCGAGCGGCGAAAAGACGATCGAGCCGATGCCGAGATCTTCCAACGTGTGCACGAGACCGTCATCCTCGATCCAGCGGTTGAGCATGGAATAGCTCGGCTGGTGGATCAGGCAGGGCGTACCAAGCTCCTTCAGGATCGCGGCCGCCTCGCGGGTGCGCTGCGAGTTGTAGGAGGAGATGCCGACGTAGAGCGCACGGCCCGAGCGCACAATGTGGTCGAGCGCGCCGCAGGTTTCTTCCAGCGGCGTGTCCGGATCGAAGCGGTGCGAATAGAAGATGTCGACATAGTCGAGACCCATGCGCTTCAGGCTCTGGTCGCAAGACGCGATCAGATACTTGCGGCTGCCCCACTCGCCATAGGGACCCGCCCACATGTCGTAGCCGGCCTTGGACGAGATGATCAGCTCGTCGCGCAGATGCGCGAAATCGGTGCGCATGATTTCGCCGAAGGCAGTTTCAGCCGAGCCAGGAGGCGGGCCATAATTGTTGGCGAGATCGAAATGGGTGATACCGAGGTCGAAGGCGGTGCGGCACATGTCGACCTTGCGGTCATGCGGGGTGTCGCCGCCGAAATTGTGCCAGAGCCCCAGCGAGATCGCCGGCAGCTTCAGGCCGGAGCGGCCGACGCGGTTGTACTTCATGGTGTCGTAGCGGTTTTCCGCCGGTAGCCAGGTCATCGCAATTCCTCCGCGATATCGATGGCGGCAAACACCCGCCATCCTGCAAACGAGAAGGGTTTCCGCGATTGCGGAAACCCCTGTTCAGCAACGTCTAGACTGGTCCGGTGCGGCTATGAAGCGGCAGCGGCACGATTTCCCGATATTTCTTCTTCCGTCTCGATCAGCAGCGCCTGCGCCTCCTCGATCCCAAGCGCCGCCGGCTGGGTGCAGGTGGTCGTCAGTTCGATGAACCGCCCTTCCTCGCCGGATTTCAGGATCGACACCATCACATCGACGCCGTGCAGCGCGCGCTCGAGCGAGCAGCGGGCATCACGCCCCTCGAGAATGGCGATCGCCATGTCGGCGAGACCGGCGGTGCGGTAGTTCGCCATCGGCCCCTGCGGATGCTCCTGGTTTTCGACCGCAAAGGGATGATCCCACATTTCGAGCGGCTGGATGTTCTTGTCGCGGCCGCTTGCTTCCACCTTGCCGCCGAAGAAATTGGGATCGGGCACGAAGATGGAGCCTTCTGTGCCGTAGAGTTCCATGTTGGCGTGGCGGTGCGACCAGACATCCCAGCTCGCCGACAGCGTGATCGTCGCGCCGTTCACAAATTCCAGCAGCGCGTGGATGTTGGTCGGCGTCTTCACCGGGATTTCTTCGCCGTTGCGCGGTTCGCTGGTGATCGTGCGCGTCGGATTGGCCATCGACGACAGGGCCGCCACGCGCTTCACCGGACCGATCAGGTTGATCAGGTTGGCAATGTAGTAAGGCCCGAGATCGAGGATCGGCCCGCCGCCTGGCAGGAAGAAGAAGTCGGGGTTCGGATGCCACATCTCCATGCCCGGGCTGAGCACGTGGCACGTGCCCGACGTGACGCGACCGATCTTGCCGGCGTCGATAAAGCTGCGGGCAAGTTGATGCGCACCGCCGAGGAAGGTATCGGGCGCGCAGCCGACCGTCAGGCCCTTCGCCTTGGCAAGAGCGCGCAGTTCCTCGCCCTGCTCCAGCGACAGCACCAGCGGCTTTTCCGAGTAGACGTGCTTGCCGGCTTCCAGAATGCTCTTCGACACCGGGAAATGCGCGTCAGGGATCGTCAGGTTGACGACGATGTCGACATCCGGGTTGGCAAGCAGCGCCTCGATGCTCTCAGCCTTGACGCCGTATTCGGCGGCGCGCGCTTCGGCTGCCGCCGGGTTGATATCCGCGCAGGCAACGACCTTGATGCCCCTGAAAAGCGGCGCAAGCTTGAAATAGGTGGTGGAGATGTTGCCGCATCCGATGATGCCGACGCCAAGTTCCTTGGTCATGGAATGAACCTGTTTCTCAATAGGATTGGATGGAGGCGAGCGAGCGCTTGGCAAAACGCTGGAAGTCGCTCGGATTGTCGTGCTCGGCGATGAAGTAGCGCGCCTTGGTGCCGGAAAGCGCCTGGAACAGACCCTTCCAGTCGACCGTACCTTCGCCGACGTCGGCCCAACCGTCCTCGTCCTTCTTCTCACCCGTCGGCGCGATGTCCTTCACGTGCACGGCCGTGATCCGGTCGGCGTATTTCTTGATCCAGGCGATCGGATCGGCACCGCCGCGGATGATCCAGGCGATGTCGGCTTCCCAGGAGAGATCCGGCCCGCCCGCAAAGATCAGGTCCTGCGGAATGCTGCCATCGGGCAAGGCGAAGAATTCGAAGTCATGGTTGTGCCAACCGAAGATCAGGCCGGCGTCGCGGTAAGGCTTGCCGGCCGCCTGCAGGCGCTCGCCGAATGCGCGCCAGCCGCCGGCATCCGTCGGGCGGTGTTCCGGCAGGAGATAGGGGCAGTAGATTGCGCGGATCCCGAGTGCCTTTGCGATTTCGAGCACCCGCGCCGGGTCGCTCTCCAGCATGTCCAGGCCGAAATGCGCGGTCGGCATTTCAAGGCCATTCTCGTCGAGACCGTCCTTGAAACTGGCGATCTCGGCATCGCTGAGCGCCGCATAGAGCGCACCGTAGCCTTCGACCTGGCTGTAGCCTGCTTCGCCAATCGCCTTCAGCACATTGGCAAAGGGCGGGAAGTTGCGGGCGCTATAGAGCTGGAAACTGACGTCTTTCATCAAAGATCCTCCTCGGGAAATCATCGTGATCGGTCTGATCGGTGGGAGCGGGACAGGGACTTCCCGCCCTTGTTGTCATCTCGCCCTGAGCCAGGCGTCATAGTCAGACACCAGCAGATGGACGGGGGATGCGTCTTCCTCGATCGCCGAGAAGCGACCGACGGGTTCGCGGAAGTAATTGTCCGTGAGGTCGTCGTTGACGGTCGAAACCTCGCCCATCAACACGTCTCCGTCCTCCGCCCAGAAGGCGTGCCAGTTGCCGGGCAGAAGCGTCACGCTCTCGCCGGGAAGCAGCTTCAGGAGATCGCCGGCTTTCAGCCGCCGCAGCCGCGCATCGGTCGCGACCTCGACATCGCTTTCCTCGTCGACGGTGCCGTCAGGGCGCGAATTGTACATCTGCAGCACCAGCGTGCCGCCGCCGCGGTTGATGATGTCCTCGGTCTTGATGGCGTGGCGATGCAGCGGATTGACCTGGCCGTTCAGGGTGATCATCAGCTTTTCGGCATAGACCATGCCCTGCCCCGTTCTCAGGTTCGAGGCGTCGCCATTGCGCAGTGTGAAGAGCACGAGGCCGAACTCGTCGAAACGGCCCTTGCCGTAGTCGGTAATGTCCCAGCCAAGACGGGCATCGTAGATGGCAGGGCAATCGGACGCGACGCGCGCCTTCAACTCCTCCGGCTTCCAGTAGGCAAAGGGTGGAAGCGTGAAGCCGAAGCTGCGCATGAAGGCATCGCTGCGGGCGATAATGTCATTGACGTGGCTGCGTTTCATAACGGCTCACCCCTTTCCCTGGCAGGATTCGAGATCGAAGACGGCAAAGCGCGGCAGAGTGCCGGCGCCAAGCGATGTCTTCGGCGTGAAGCGGATGACCTTCGTCTCGCCGGCGATGAGATCGAAGGCATTGTCGGAATAGCGCCCGGCGACATCGGCCTCGATCATCACGTGCAGGGCCAAGCCGCTTGCCGTGACTGAAACGTCGAAGGCACCGCCATCCGCCGGCGCAACGGCAAGCGTCAGCCCGGAAGGCTGAAGATCGAGCGCCTTGTAGGTTCCGTTTACGTGATGCCCCTCGCCGCGCATACCGTTCGACGCCTCGAAGGACCAGAACAACAGTGCGTTTGCGGGAATGTCGCGCGCCGCAATGCTCACCAGGGTCGCCGCCCGGTCCGGTGGGCAGCTGCCGGCCGCCGCCATCAGCGGCTCGCGCTTGCCGTCAAGCGTGACGACGAAGGCCTGCAGTTCCACAGTCACCGGCTCGGCCGTATCGTTGACCATCGAGAAGGCGATTTCCTTGCCGTCCTTGGAAGGAATGGCGGCGACGGCTACCGGCTGGAAGAAGCGGCGCACCATATAGTGCATCGCCTTCCAGCTGCCGCCGTAGTCGAGGCTTGACCAGGAGGCGACCGGCCAGGTGTCGTTGAGCTGCCAGTAAAGCGTGCCCATGCAATGGGGCTTCAGCGAGCGCCAGTAATCGACGGCCGTGCGGATCGCCAGGCCCTGCTGGATCTGGCTCAAATAGACGAAAGCCGGGAAATCCTTGGGGAAGCGAAAATAGCGGAACATCGTGCCGGCGATGCGTTCGTTGCCGCCCACATTCTTCTGGTGGCTTTCGATGACCGGCGACGCGATGTTGAGATCCTTCTCGGCCGCGAACTGGCGAATGACCGGCATCGACGTATAGGACTGGAATCCGAACTCCGAGCAGAAGCGCGGCCGCACCGAGCGGTAATTGTCGAACGACTTGTTCTCGTGCCAGACCGACCAGTAGTGCATGTCGCCGGAGCCGTCCGAGTGCCAGGCATCGCCGAAATCGAGATAGCCGGATGCTGGGCTTGAGGGCCACCAGATCGCCTCCGGCAGCGCGCCCTTCAACGCCACTTCCACCGTGCGGTTCAGGCGGTCATAGGAGACCAGATAACGGTCGCGATCCTTTCGCGGCTCGTCGAACCAGGTGAGCGCGCCGACCAGCTCGTTGTCGCCGCACCAGAGTGCGATCGACGGATGGGACGACAGTCGTTTGACCTGGTAGTCGACTTCGGCGGCGACATTGTCGAGAAAATCCGGCGTCGAGGGATAGAGGTTGCAGGCGAACATGAAGTCCTGCCAGACCATCAGGCCCAGCCGGTCGCAGAGATCATAGAACCAATCCGGCTCGTAGAAGCCGCCGCCCCAGACGCGGATCATGTTCATGTTGGCTTCGACCGCCGAGGTCAAAAGGTCCTCGACACCATCAGGTGTCACCCGCGACATCAGCGCATCGGCGGGGATCCAGTTGGCGCCACGGCAGAAGATCTCGCGGCCGTTGACGCGGAAGGCAAAGCGACTGCCCGCCTCGTCCTTGTCGGTCAGGAGCTCGATGGTGCGGAAACCGATCTGACGGCTCACCTGCTCCTGCGGCACCTCGACAGTCAGCAGCGAAAGGGCCTGCTCGCCGCTGCCGGCCGGCCACCAGCGCTTCGGCTCCGTGACGGTGAAGACATGGGTGACGCGGGTCTCACCAGTGCCAACGGCACAGTCGAGCCGCTCCCTCTGGTCGTCGAGCGAGAAATGAACGGGCAGGATTCCCGGGCCGTCGGCAAAAAGCGTGACGGTCACGAGCAGATCGACCGAACCGTCGTCGAGCCAGATCTGTTTTGTCGTCACATGCTCGATGCGGGCGATCTCCAGACGCCGCAGCGCCAGCGTGCCGTAGATGCCGAGCGGCGCGATCGCGATGTTCCAGTCCCAGCCGAAGTGGCACTGGGGCTTGCGCAGCATGTTGCCGTTGGCGATCGGCGAATTGCCAGGGTGGTAGGGCACGTAGAAGGGCTGGGCCGCCTGCCGTCTCGCCCCCTCAGCTATCGAGGACGGAAGCACGATGCGGATGCGGTTTTCACCTGGCACAAGCGCGCGCGACACATCCGGTCGATGGCGGCGGAAGCAATTGTCGGCTTCGAGCACCATCAGGTCGTTGACGAAGACGGAGGCAACCGTGTCGATGCAGTCGAGGTCGAGATACCAGTAGCCGCCGAGATCGCCGGCATCGATCGACACCGATCGCTCGATCACCCAGTCCTTGTGCGCCACCCACTGCACGTCGTCTTCGTTGCGGCCGACATAGGGGTCGTCGATGATGCCGGCCTTCTGCAACGACGTGTGCACGTCGCCCGGCAACACCATCGGGACGACATGGCTTCGGTCGCTGGCAGTGAGCAGCCAGTCGCCTGAAAGGTCGAGGTGGACGGCGGTTCGGTTCAGGTCCTCTGAGAGCATTTCCATATTCCGTTGATCACCGGCGACGGTGCCGGCATGCCAGTGTGTCGAAACGCGCCGGGTGATGGAAGCCGGCGCGCTTCCTCGTTGTTTACAAACGGTTTTCGTTGCCCGCGTCGAAGAGCGAGGCGACCGCCATGTCGAAGGACAGCGTGACCGCCGTTCCCGGCTTGTAGCGCCGCTGGCCGGCGATGCGCACCGACATCGACTGGCCGGCAAGCTTCAGCCAGAGCAGATTGTCGGCGCCCATCGGCTCCTCGATATCGACGACGGCCTGATGCGACGGCTGGCCGCTCGATGCCTCGTCGACGCGCACATGCTCGGGCCTGACGCCGAGAACGACCTTCTGCCCTGCCTTGAAGGGCCCACGCGACGGATAGGCAGAGACGTCGAAATCGACGCCATTGGCATGCACGAAGGCCCGCCCATCCCTCAACTGAAGTTCGCCGCGGAAGAAGTTCATCGAAGGCGAACCGATGAAGCCGGCGACGAACAGGTTTTCCGGAGCGTTGTAGATCGTCATCGGATCTGCGAGCTGCTGGATGACACCGCTCTTCATGACGGCGATGCGGTCGGCAAGCGTCAGGGCCTCGATCTGGTCGTGGGTGACGTAGATCATCGTGTTCTTCAGCGACTGGTGCAGCCGCTTGATTTCCACACGCAGTTCCGAACGCAGCTTGGCGTCGAGGTTGGAGAGCGGCTCGTCGAACAGGAACACGTCGACATCGCGGACCAGCGCCCGGCCGATCGCCACGCGCTGGCGCTGGCCGCCGGAAAGTTCCGCGGGCTTGCGCTTCAACAGCGGCTGGATCTGCAGGATCTCCGCGGCGCGGCTGATCCGCCGGTCGATCTCGGTCTTTTCCACCTTGGCGACCTGGAGACCGAAGGAGAGGTTCTTCTCCACCGACATCTGCGGATAGAGCGCATAGGACTGGAACACCATGCCGATGCCGCGGTCCTTCGGCTCCTCCCAGGTGACGTTCTTGTTCTTGATGAAGATCTGGCCGTCGCTGACATCGAGCAGGCCGGCGATGCAGTTGAGCAAGGTCGACTTGCCGCAGCCCGACGAACCGAGCAGCACCAGGAATTCGCCGTCCTTGATGTCGAGGTTAAGCGTGTCGAGCACTGTGACGGCACCGAAGCTCAACGACAGATCCTTGACCGATACGCTGACGTTTTCCATGCCCTTACCCTTTCACTGCGCCGGCGGCGATGCCGCGGACAAAAAGCCGCCCGGAGACGAAGTAGACGAAAAGCGGAACGGCGCCGGTCAGGATCGTTGCCGCCATGTTGACGTTGTATTCCTTCACGCCCTGCACCGAGTTGACGATGTTGTTGAGCTGCACGGTCATCGGGTAGTATTCCGGCCGCGTGAACACGACGCCGAACAGGAAGTCGTTCCAGATACCGGTCACTTGCAGGATCATGGCGACGACGAAGATCGGCATCGACATCGGCAGCATGATGCGGAAATAGATGGTCCAGAAGCCCGCACCGTCGACGCGCGCCGCCTTGAACAGTTCCTCGGGCAGCCCAGCGAAATAGTTGCGGAACAGAAGCGTCAGGATCGGCATGCCGAAGATCGTGTGCACGATGATCAACCCGGTCAGGGAACCGTAAACGCCAAGCTCGCGCAGCACGATGACGATCGGATAGATCATCACCTGATAGGGGATGAAGGCGCCGACGATCAGGATGGTGAAGAACAGGTCGGCACCCTTGAAGCGCCAGTTCGCCAGCGCGTAACCGTTGATCGAGGCGATCGCGATCGACACGATGGTCGAGGGAACGGTGATGCGGACGGAATTCCAGAAGCCGCGCGAGAGCCCGTCGCAGTTAAGCCCGGTGCAGGCGCTTGACCAGGCTTTGACCCAGGGCTCGAAGGTGATCTCGAGCGGCGGGGCAAAGATGTTGCCAAGGCGGATTTCCGGCATGCCCTTCAGCGACGTCATGACCATGACGTAGAGCGGCAGCAGATAGTAGAGCGCCACGACGATCAGGGTGCCGTAGATCATGATGTTGCGGCCCGAAAGCGCCCGGCGCGGCTTTCTGCCCCGAGGACCGGCCTGGGTCGCACGTGCCTGGACTTTTTCCGCTTCGGGCTCGATGCCCGCGTCGATGGTGTTGAAAGCGACGATCTCAGGCACGCTTGCGCCCTCCCCCAAATTCGAGATAGGCCCAGGGCACGATGATGATGGCGACAGTCACGAGCATCATGGTCGAGGCGGCAAAGCCCTGGCCGAGATTCTGCGCCTGGAACATGTAGTCGTAGACGTATTTGGCCGGCACTTCCGAGGCGATGCCCGGGCCGCCGCTCGTCTGCGCCACCACGAGATCGTAGACCTTGACGATGCCGCTCGCGATGATCACCAGCGTGGTGATGAAGACACCGCGCATCATCGGGATGATAACCAGCAGATAGGTCTTCCACATCGGGATCCCGTCGACGCGGGTCGCCTTCCAGATATCCTCGTCGATACCACGCAAGCCGGCCAGCATCAGGCACATGACGAGCCCGGTACCCTGCCAGAGTGCGGCAATCAGGATGCCGTAGATGACGATGTTGGAATTGTAGAGCGGATCGAAGGCAAAGGTCGTCCAACCGAGTGAACGCACCACCGACTGGATGCCGAATTCCGGGTTGAGCAGCCACTGCCACACGAGGCCTGTCACGATGAAGGACAGCGCGAAGGGATAGAGCATGATCGTGCGGAAGGTGTTTTCAAAACGGATCTTCTGATCCATTAGCGCCGCGAGCACGAAGCCGATGACGAGGCTGAAAACCAGCGAGAAGAACCCATAGATAACCAGGTTCTGGACCGACATGAGCCAGCGCGGTGCCGCCCAGAGCCGCTCGTACTGATCGAGGCCGACGAACGACAGCCGCGGCAAGAGCTTGGAATTGGTGAAGGAATAGACGACCGTCCAGATCGTGCCGCCGAGGAAGATGACCACGGCCGTCAGGATCATGGGGACGGAGGCAAATTTCGCATTCAGGTTCCGCGTCCACTGGTTCGGTCGCCCCGAACCGCGTGTGTGACCCGCCATGTTTCGTTCCTCCGGAACTGCAATCTGCATCGGATGACGGGCAGCCGGTAGCGCGAGGGCAAAGCCCCCTCGGATAGCCGCCTCGTCACGTTGACAGCCCCTCCCGGTCCGTGTCGAAAACGGTCGACACGGACCGACGGCACGGCTTGCGCCACGCCGAACAGGAGATCTCGGCCGGCCCGCATCTGCGCGGGACCGGGAGGTCAGGGCTGATCCGTCACTCCGCCGAGGCGATGATGTCGGTGAAGCGCTTCTGCGCGTCTTCCGGCGTCATCGACGCATTGGCGAAGAACTCCGAGAACAGGTCTTCCTTCTGTTTCTGGCTGTCAGCCGACAGAAGCTGGTCCGTGCCCTGGATCACGTTGCCCTTGGCAAGAATGTCCAGTCCCTTCTTCATGCAGTCGTTGGCAGCAGTGAGGTCGACGTCGCCGCGCACCGGCAGCGAGCCCTTCTTCAGGTTGAACGCAACCTGCGTCGCCGGGTTCAGAAGCGTCGATGCCAGCACTTCCTGGGCCTTCGACTTTTCCTCGTCCTTCAGGAGCGGGAAGTAGAAGGCATCGCCACCGGTCGAGATGACTTCGTTGACGCCGAGACCCGGCAGGCAGGTGTAGTCCGTCCCGGCCTTCTGGCCGGCAAGCTGGAATTCGCCCTGCGCCCAGTCGCCCATGATCTGGCCGCCGGCCTTGCCGGTGATGACCATGTTCGTCGCCTGGTTCCAATCCTGGACATTGGTGCCCTTCGACATCCGGCGCGCATCGTCAGCAGCCTTGAAGACCTTGGCGATTTCGGGACCGGCGGCCACTTCCTCGTCCTTGTCGCCAAAGACCTTCTGGAACGTATCCTTGCCGGCGATCGCGACCATCAGCACGTCGAAGGCACCGGCTGCCTGCCACGCCTGTCCGCCAACGGCGAGTGGCACGATGCCGGCCTTTTCGAGTGCCGGTGCTGCTGCGACGAACTCGTCCCAGTTCTTCGGCACATCGACACCGGCCTGCTTGAATGCGGCGTTCGACAACCAGAGCCACTGCCAGGAGTGGATGTTGACCGGAGCGCAATAGATCTTGCCATCGATGGTGCAGGAATCGAGCAGGCTTGCCGGCTTGATGATGTCCTTCCATTTCTCCCTGGTCGCGACATCGGTAAGGTCGCGCATCAGCCCGGCCTCGACAAGCTCCTCGGCCTGGCGACCATGGTTGAACTGCGTGGCTGCCATCGGGTCGCCACCGGTAATGCGGCTGACCATGATCGGCCGCGCCGTGCTGCCGGCGCCGGCAATCGCACCATCAACCCAATGATTGCCGGTCGCGTCGAAAGCCTTTGCGAGCTCGGCTACCGCAGCCGCCTCGCCGCCCGATGTCCACCAATGGGTTACTTCAAGATCGGCAGCACTTGCCGCACCGAGCGGCAGCGCCACCGTCACCGCCAAAGCGGCCGCGAAAGAACGTAAATTCATGAGTCTCCTCCCTCACTGTAACGTTACCGTAAAAAACTTAGAGGAAACGTTCCCCGTCCGCAACTCCCACCCCAATGAATTTAAACAGAAACTTTATATGCAACCCAAAGAGGCAATTCGAGAGGCCCGACGATGGTGAGATTCGGCACTCAGGCGAGCGAATAACCGATAAAATCGACCGCTATCCGGCTGATATTCTTGATATTTGCGTTGATCTTCAGTCATCATGCTACAAGCAACGTCTCGCAAGCGCGAAATGCTCGATCTCGCAGACGCAACTCAACCAGAGTGTTTCATCTGCCGCAGCGCAGCAACAAAATTGCTCGACAGATCTACTGTATCGTTACAGATTTATGAGAAGGTCGCCTTCCCGAAGCAGGATAGCTCCGCGTCACAATTCGTATATAAGGCGATGAAGTGACGCGGAACGGGACGGCGGGAGCAAACTGGCCGAACGGGTTTCGCACCGGCTGGGTGGAAGCCGACGGCAACGGCAAGGGCGGGCGTGGGTACGGCGATGGACAGCAAGACGAAGAACAGACCGCTGACGCCGCCGGATGGCAGCAGGCCGACGTTGAAGACGATCGCCTTCATGACCGGGCTCGGCATCACCACCGTTTCTCGCGCCCTGAAGGATGCACCCGATATCGGCGCGGAAACCAAGGAGCGTGTACGCCTCGTCGCCAAGCAGATCGGCTACCAGCCGAACCGCGCCGGCGTGAGGCTCAGAACCGGCAAGACGAATGTCATCAGCCTGGTGCTGACACTGGAAGAAGAGATCATGGGCATTACCAGCCCCATGGTCGTCGGCATCACCGAGGTGCTTGCCGGCACGCCCTATCATCTCGTCGTGACGCCCTATAGCGCCACCAAGGATGCGCTGGCGCCAATCCGCTATATCCTCGACACCGGGGCTGCCGATGGCGTCATCATCTCGCGCACGGAACCGCACGATCCGCGCGTCGCCCTTCTGACGGAACGCGGCCTGCCCTTCGTCACCCATGGCCGCACCGAGATGGGCGTCGTCCACCCCTATCACGACTTTGACAATGAGCGTTTTGCCTATGAGGCGGTGCGTGAGCTGGTAGAGCGCGGCAGAAAGCGCCTGGTGCTGCTGGAGCCGCCGCCGCACCTGACCTTCTATTCCCATATGCGTGCCGGCTTCGAGCGCGGACTTCGCGACTTCCATGCGGATGCGGTCAGTTTCCACCACATCAACATCGACCACACGCTGGTCGAGATCCGCGACGCCTTCGAAACGCTGATGCGCTCGGACGATGCGCCCGACGGTATCGTGTCGGGCAGTGGCTCGGGCGCGATCGCGCTGATCGCTGGGCTGGAAGCCGCCCAAAAGACGCTCGGCAAGGATGCCGACATGGTCTCCAAGGTGCCGAGCGACTTTCTGCGCTGGCTCCGGCCGGAAGTGGTGACCATGTACGAGGACATCCGCGTTGCCGGGCGCGAACTCGCCAAGGCGGTGATCGGCCATATCGACGGCCAGCCCTCCGAAACACTGCAGAGCCTCAGCCAGCCGGAGGTCCAATCCGCCGTTCCCGTATCGATCAAGCGGTAGCAGCTCGGTACCGGGCTTCGCGCCTGTGACATTTGCGGCACCATCGCCGGGCGGTTTCCGTCCGCAAACGGCAACCTGTAGACGCACCGACTTCCGGGCGCTAGACGACCCCTTGCTTGAAAATGAGGGTCCGCAAATATGAACATCGTCGTGAGAAAAGCCAGAGCCGAGGACGTGGAGCCGATCTTCGACATCCGCACCAGCGTCGTCCAGAACCACCTCTCGCGCGAACAACTGTCCGACATGGGCATCACGCCCGAGACACTGATCGAGATGCTGGCGGCCGATGCCGGCATCTGGATCGCCGAGGTTGACGGCATCCCCGCCGCATTCTCCTCGATCGACGACGAGGACGGCTCCGTCTTCGCGCTCTTCGTCAGCCCGGACTTCGAAGGGCTTGGACTTGGACGGTTGCTGTTGCAGGAGGCGGAAACCGCTCTCTTCCGCACTCATGAGACAATCTGGCTCGAGACCGACGGCCACGACGGTATCCGAGCCAACGGGTTCTACCAGAAGCACGGCTGGATCCACGTCGACACGATGGCGAACGGCGACGTGCGATACGAGAAGCGGCGCCCGGCCGAATAAGGTCTCGGCCCTAGAGGCCGGCCAAAAACCGCTCGACACGGCTCCAGGTCAGACGAGTTGCCTCGGCATCGTAATCCGGCAGCGATGCATCCGTGTAGAGATGTCCGGCCCCGGGATAGGTGAAATCTTCCAACGCGATCGCCGAACGCCCGGCCAGCGCCCGCCATTCGGCGACATCCTCGGCCGGCTCGTAGATATCCGGATCGGCCAGGTGCAACTGCACCGGCACACCGTCACGGGCGTTCTCGGGGATCCCGACGATGCTGTGCAGCAGCAGAACGCCCGATGTTTGCGGCCGCCTTTCCCAGAGATGCGAGGCAATGGCAGCGCCGAAGGAGAAACCGCCAAGCACCGCCGATACCGGCTGCCCGGCGACCGCCGCTTCTGCCCGCTCGCATAGTCCGCGCCAACCGATCGCATCCTTGAGCGCGAAGCCCTCGTCGACCGAGCCGACCACCTGGCCGCCGAAGAGATCGGGCGTGATGACAGAGTGGCCCAAGGCCCTTAGCCGCGCGGCAGCATCGCGCTCGAGCGCACGCAGCCCGCGGATGGAATGAAACAGGATCACTGTGGCCATCGATATGCTCCTCGTGCCCGTAGGGCTGCATGTCACCGGCACCCCGCACTTCGGCGCTGTGGGCAGCACCAGCCGAGCTCCACCACGGGCCCCTGCCCCCACTTGGAGTATTTCCTGACGGAAAAGTGCGAAGCGGTTTTCCGTCAGGAAATGTGTAAAAGCAAGCCGCTGGAGCGTTCTGCGTCTAAGTCCAAAGCGGCAACGCTCTAGAAGCTGACTGACAGATCGAGCTTGCAATCCCACACGTCGAGATTGGCCTGGCCAAAGCTCAGGTAACCGGCGCTCGCTTCCAGTTGCAGCGCATTGGTAATCAACATTCGAACGCCCGACCGCAGAGAGAAGGACCAGGGCGATGGCGTGGCAAGCGACAGGTCGCCGGTGAGAATCTGCCCATCATTCGGTCGCTCGTACTCGTATTTTGCGCCGACTTCGGCAAACGCCAGAAATGGCGTGCCGCCCGGCGCTTCGAAGAAACGACTGACCTCGGTCGTTGCTTCGATATAGCCGTAGTTGAAGCTTTCGCCCGGCAGCGCGACGTCGATCGGCAAGCTGAAGATATCGCCGGTCAGGCTATAGGCGTCATTGGCGATATGCGAGAAGGAAGCCGTCACCTTCGGGCGTACGAAGTATTCGTCCCATTTGTACTGACCGTGAAGGTTCAACTCGGCGGAATAACGTTCCGACGTGAAACTGCCATCCAGTATGCTCAGCTCCAGATCATTGTCGTAGCGGCCATAGGTGAGAGAGCTGTCCAGGGCCCACTGTGGCGAAAGCCGTGTCGCGATATATGGCCCGACGCTGAAGCCGTTCGTATTCACCTGCAGGTCATCGCCAAAGCCGTCGCTTTCGCTTGCCTCGATTGTGAACGTCATACCGACCACGACATCGTCATTCAGGCGCCGATCGAGTGCGAACGTCGCATTGCGAAGGGTCGTATCGATATCGAGGCCGAAACGCTCGTCGGAAATGCCCATGACACGGCCGCCCATACGGAAATTCCACAGCGTCTGCTGGCCAAAATCGCGGCCTTCGGTCAACGGCACCTGATTGAGGCGGGCCTCCTGTTGGCGCGCGGCTTCCGCCAGGACCTCCCGTGAGCAGATTGGCAATTGCATCCGCTCGTCGTCTCTCGTTTGCGGCTGAGATCGCGGATCAATGCAGTAATAGGCCGATTGCTGGGCCGACACCCGCGTGTCGGTCGCAATCTTCAGATTTCCGCCGTCGGACCGGACGATGACGATGGGCGGTTGCACGCCGCCGGGCAGCGTGCCACCGGGTGGCGCCACGCCGCCCGGCAGGGTTCCGATAGGGGGCTGGACACCGCCAGGGACCGAACCGATCGGTGGGCTGACTCCGCCCGGAAGCGATCCTATCGGCGGCGTCGCACCACCTGGGAGCGAACCAATCGGCGGTGCTACGCCGCCGGGCACCCTGCCGATCGGTGGCGTCACGCCACCGGGAAGTGAGCCGATCGGAGGCGCAACCACCCCCGGAAGCGACGCGATGGGTGGCGCCACCCCACCGGGAAGCGAGCCTATGGGTGGCGTCACTCCGCCTGGGAGTGAACCGATAGGCGGCGTCACGCCACCGGGAAGCGAGCCGATCGGTGGCGTCACCCCACCAGGGAGCGAGCCGATAGGCGGCGTCACCCCACCGGGAAGCGAGCCGATCGGCGGCGTCACCCCGCTGGGCAGATTGCCGATCGGTGGCGTGATGCTCGCCGGCGGTGCGAAATCAGGAAAGATGTTGCCGATTGGTGGCACGACGCGCCCAGGCATGACGATGGACGGCATGTTGATATTCGGCGGGAGGGTAAAATCGCGCTTCTGGTTCTGGGTGTCGATGAGACAGGGCTTGCCATCGCTGACATCATAAAGCTTGTGTGTACCGCCGTTTCCCTGGGAAACGAAGGGCGAGACGGAAAGGTGAAGACCACGCCGGGACTTTGACCACGTATCAACCGTCTGGTTGCCCTGAGCAGACTCCAGGCTGAACGAACCCGCCGGCGTACCCGAGAGCCATACCGAGTTCGACCCGTCCCGAATATTGCCGAGATAACTCAAACCGCCGCCGTTGCAGTTCTGTGCGGCCGCCGATAGCGGACAGCCAAAGACGCACAACAGGGTGAAAGCACTCCACTTCAACCTGGACAGCAGATGCATAGCGGTCGCTCCCCCGCACATGACAATCGCCGCAGAGTGCCCGCGTGTTTTAGCTTATGTCAATCTTCAGAAATACCGGGTCAATTCTGACATCGACGTCAAAGTGACCGTATATCCCAACGCGATACGCCGGGATGTACTGAAATGACGCGACAAATACGGGAGCAGGCACGACCAGCCTCGGGAAAAGACTAACCAACCTTTTAGAACGATGCGTGCTGCAAGGCCGCTCTGCGGATCAAAACGAAACGGGGCGGCCAAGGCCGCCCCGTTCGAAACGCAGGATCAAGACCTCGCTCGCCGATCAGGCGTTGAGGCCGCTGCCCCACGGACCATGATGGGCGTCGGCACCGTCGACGCGGTCGAAGCCGTGGGCGCCGAAGAAGTCGCGCTGGGCCTGGATCACGTTGGCCGTGCCGCGGCCGCGGCGGTAGCTGTCGAAATAGCCGAGAGCCGAAGCGAGCGCCGGTGCCGGCAGGCCGCCAAGCACTGCAGCCGAAACGACGCGGCGAAGCGCTCCATCTGTTTCCTTGACCATTGCGGCAAAAGCGGGCGTGACGATCAGATTGGCCGCATCCGGCGCCTTGGTGAAGGCGGTGGTGATTTCATCCAGGAACTGCGAACGGATGATGCAGCCGGCGCGCCAGATCTTGGCAATCGTCGGCATCGGCAGCGACCAGTTGAACTCCTTCGAGGCCGCGGACATAACAGCGAAGCCCTGCGCATAGGCGCCGATCTTGGCGGCCAGCAGCGCGTTCTCCAGGTCCTTGATGAAGGCGGCCTTGTCGGCAACCTTGAACTCGCCGACCGGAGGCAGGCCGAGGATTTTTTCGGCGGCTTCGCGCTCTTCCTTGGCGGACGAGATGCTGCGCGCGGCAACGGCCGCTTCGATCGCGGTCGCCGGAACGCCCATGTTCTGCGCTTCGATCACCGACCACTTGCCGGTGCCCTTCTGGCCGGCCTTGTCGAGGATCAGGTCGACGATCGGCTTGCCGGTCAAGGGATCGGCTGCCTTCAGCACCTTCTCGGTGATCTCGATCAGGTAGGAATTCAGGCGGCCCTTGTTCCAGGCGCCGAAGACGTCGCCGATTTCGCCGGCCGTCATCTTCAGGCCGTCACGCAGGATGCCGTAGATTTCGGCGATCATCTGCATGTCGGCATATTCGATGCCGTTGTGGATGGTCTTGACGAAGTGGCCGGCGCCGTTTTCGCCGAGCCAGGCAACGCACGGGTCGTTGTCGTACTTGGCCGCGATCGAGGTCAGCACCGTCTCGACGCGCTTGTAGGAGTCTTCCGTGCCGCCGACCATGATCGACGGGCCATGGCGCGCGCCCTCTTCACCGCCGGAAACGCCCATGCCGATAAAGGTCAGGCCCGAGTCCTTGAGCGCGTCGAAGCGGCGCATCGTGTCGCGGAAGTTGGCGTTGCCGGCGTCGATCATGATGTCGCCCTTGGCGAGATAGGGCTCAAGGATCTTCATCTGCTGGTCGACCGGCTCGCCGGCCTTGATCATGATGATGATCGGGCGCGGCGGGCGGATAGCGGCAACGAACTCTTCGATGGTGTCGCAGGGCACGATCTGGCCCTGAAGTTCGCCGGCTTCCGCGTAGAATTTATGCGTCGCCTCGACGGTGCGGTTGAAGACCGCGATCTTGTTGCCTTTTTCAGCGATGTTGAGCGCCAGGTTCGAGCCCATGACGCCGAGACCGATAAGGCCGATTTCCGCCTGTGACACGTGATTGCCTCCATTGGACAGCAGAGCCGGACGCGATCGGGATAAGCGCGTGGGAGCCGGCCCCTCGAATTGAACTTCGCGCGCTCGCATTGCCCCTCGGGAAAGGGGCGGACGCGAGATGCGACGGCGGAGGCTGTTTTGGCATTCAAATCGATTAACGACAAGCGATTCTTGAGAAAATCACTCCTTTTCGGGCTTTCCGTCGCCATCGTCGAGCACGCGCCAGGAGGCGCCTTCAAGGTCTTCGTACTGGCCGCTCTTCAACGCCCAGAGGAAGGCGACGAGACCGAGCCCCCCTAAGAACAATGCGATCGGAATGAGATAGATCAGCGTGTTCATGAGGCGGTCCCAATCGCGTCCAGCGGTGTCGGCGCCGACCTTTCGGCGGCCTCGGTCTTCTTGACGCTGGCTGCACGCAGCCGCAGCGCATTGGCAACCACGATCACCGACGAGGTCGACATGGCAACGGCGGCAATCAGCGGCGTCGCATAACCCATGATGGCGATCGGAACGGCGATGATGTTGTAACCGATCGCCAGCGCGAAGTTCTGGCGGATCAGTCGGCCGGCGCGGCGCGACGTGTCGATCGCCATCGGCACGGCGTCGAGACCCTGGTGCAGGAAGACGAAATCCGCGGCCTGACGGCCGACATCGGCAGCCGTTGCCGGCGCCATCGACACATGCGCGGCGCGCAGCGCCGGTGCATCGTTGATGCCGTCGCCGACCATCAGCACCCGGTGGCCGCCCTCGGCTGCAGCCGCGCATTCCTCGACCTTGCCGCGCGGCGACAGTTCCGAACGCCAGCTGATAATACCCAGCCTGCGGGCAAGTGCCGCGACAACAGGTTCACGGTCACCGGAGAGAACGCCGGTCGCAAACCCCAGGCGGGTCAGCTTGTCGACGCTTTCACGCGCCAGTGGCCGCAGCCGGTCTTCGAAGCGGAAGCAGGCAAGCTCGCGTCCGTCGAGCGACAGGATCACCTCCGACTGGCCGCTCGCCTCGCCGGCGTCGCCGCAGGCAAAGGCGCGACTGCCAAGGCGATAGAGGCCTTCGGACGTCTGCGCCTCGATGCCGGCACCCGGGATCTCGCGGATATCGCCGGAAAGAACCGGCGCGATCGGCGCCGCGTCATGGATGGCCATGGCCAGCGGGTGGCGCGAATGCACGGCAAGGCCGGCGGCAGTCGCAAGCACCGTCGGCTTGATCTCGGCGCCATTGGTCAGGCGCGGTTCGCCCGCCGTCAGCGTACCGGTCTTGTCGAACAGTACAGTGTCGATCTCCGCAAGCCGCTCCATGGCGGAGCCATCCTTGACCATGACGCCGTTCTGGAAGAGCCGGCCTGCGGCGATCACCTGCACCACAGGCACCGCCAGCCCGAGGGCGCAGGGGCAGGTGATGATCAGGACGGCGACGGCCACCAGCATGGCATGATGGAAATCGCCATCGATGAACATCCAGCCGGTAAAACTCAGGAACGCCAGCAGATGCACCGCCGGCGAATAGTATTGCGCAGCGCGATCGGCGATACGGCGGTAACGCGCCCTTCCCCCTTCGGCGGCCTCCATCAACCCCATGATCTCGGCCAGCAGCGAGTCGCGCGCAGCGGCCGTGGCCTCGATCGTCAGTGGCCCGGTCAGGTTGAGCGTACCGGCCTCGACGGTGTCGCCGATATGGACAGGCGCCGGTGCGCTTTCGCCGTTGACGATCGACCGGTCGAGGTCGCTCGAGCCGACGAGGATCCTTCCATCAACAGGGATGCGTTCGCCGGCCGCAATCGCCAGCCGTTCGCCCGGCTTGATCTCGTCGACCGGCCGATACTCGCGAGAGCCATCGGCATCGACAACCATCGCGCCACGGGGCGACAGGCGCGCCAGGCTGCTGATCGCCGAGCGGGCGCGGCCACGCATCATGTGGTCGAGCGTGCGGCCGATGAGCAGGAAGAACAGGAGCATCACCGTGCCGTCGAACCAGGCATGGGTACCGTGGGTGATCGTCTCGTAGAGCGAGATGCCGTAGGACAGCGTGATCGCCAGCGCGATCGGCACGTCCATGTTGGTGCGGCCGTGCTTCAGCGCGTTCCAGGCGGAGGAATAGAAGAACCGGCCGGCATAGATCAGGGTCGGCGCGGCGATCAGCGCCGAAATCCAATGAAAGAGATCGCGTGTTGCAGCCTCGGCACCGGACCAGACCGAGACCGAGAGCAGCATGATGTTGGTCGAGGCGAAACCGGCGACGGCCACGGCCCGCACCAGCTGTTTCAGATGCGTGTCGCCGTCTTCCTCACCGGGGGCAAACAGATGCGTCTCGTAACCGCGCTCGCGGATCGCGCGCGCCAGTACGCGCGGATCGGTACGCGTGCCGGCAACGTCTTCCTTCCAGACGACCGATACCCGGCGCGAGGAAAGGTTGACGCGAGCGCGCTCAACCTCCGGCCGGATCTTCAGCGCGGATTCGATCGTGGTGATGCAGGCGCCGCAGTGGATACCGGGCACGCTGAGGTCCGTCTGGCGCAGGCCACCGCCAAGCGCCCGGCTGGTCAGCCAAAGCTCTTCGGAGCTGGGCAGTCCCTGCCCTGATCTGTCGATCTCCAGCGCGGTTTCGGCGCCGGCAGCACAGCAGCTCATGGGCGCTCTCCCGGCGCGATGAAGCGAATGGCCTGGCGGTAGACGACTTTGTCGCCTGACGTCGCGGTGATGTCGGCGATCCACTGGCCGCGTTTCAGATCGGTCGCGGCGACGAAGACGCCCTCGCCTTGATGCGCCATCTCGACCCGCACGTCCTCGTGCTCCTCGACCGGACGCTTGAACACGGCGACCACTTTGTCAGCCGAGGTTTCGGCCTTGCCCTGGCGCGTCAGCGTGTAACGCACGGCGCCCGGCTCAAGGCTCAGCTTGCCGTCCAGGCCGCTTGCCGCAAAGGCGCGCGCCTCCTTGACCTTACCGTTGAACTGCTGGCTGGCGACATAGGTGTTCTGAACGACCAGCCCGCTCCAGCTATGGCTGGCATTCCAGGCCATGATCAGGTTGACGGTGATGATGGTGCCGAAGAACAGCACCATCACGCCGAGCATGTGCCATCCGGTGAAGACGCGGGGTTGCCTGCCTTGGTCAGCGGTCATTTCGCGGCTCCCGGTGTGTTGAAGTTGGCCTTGTAGACGTCGCGTTCATGGCTCGACGGATCCTCCACGATCAGGCTGAAGCCGTCTTCCGCTTCGCCGAGTTTTTCTTTCGGCACGGTTACGAACACCTTCAGCGCCGTCACCTTGTCCGGATCGACGCCGACGGCAAAGCTGCGGCCGTCGCCCGGAGCGTGGCCGGCGATGCGCATCATCGCCGAAGGCATGCCGTCGATGGTGAGCGTGATCGTGCGCTGTTCGGGGATCATGTTCAAGAGCTTGACCATGTAGCCATTGCGAACCGATCCATCCGATTCGAGCACGAATTGCGGGTTGCGATCGTGCAGGACGTTGAGTTCGAGTCGGTCACGCGCAAGCAGCGCATAGAGCAGGCCGATGCCGACAAGCGTCCACACACCGAGATAGACCAGCACGCGTGGCCGGAAGACGATCTTCCAGTTGAAATGCTTGACCTTGTCGACGAACGTGCCGTCGGCATCGCGCACCCGGGCAGGCTCGATTGCCGTCGTGCCACCATTGGTGGCAAGCGCCATGTTGGAGGCATAGTCGCTGAGCGTCGCATAAGCGATCAGCCCGCGCTCGCGACCGAGCTTGTCCATGACGTTGTCGCAGGCGTCGATGCAGAGCGCGCAGGTGATGCATTCGAGCTGCTGGCCGTCGCGGATGTCGATACCCATCGGACAGACGACCACACAGGCATTGCAATCGACGCAATCGCCGACGCTCTCGCCTGCGGCTGCCGCCTTCTTCTGGTGGCGCGACCGCGGTTCGCCGCGCCAGTCGTTATAGGTGACGACGAGCGAGTTTTCATCGAGCATGGCCGCCTGGATACGCGGCCATGGGCACATATAGGTGCAGACCTGCTCACGCATCAGCCCGCCGAAGACATAGGTCGTGGCCGTCAGGATGGCGACGGTCATATAGGCGACCGCAGGCGCTTCCAGCGAGACGAAGCTCTTCAGCAATGCAGGCGCATCGGCGAAGTAGAAGATCCACGCGCCGCCGGTGGCGATACCGATCAGGATCCAGATCGAATGTTTCGTCACCCGCTTGGTGATCTTGGCCATTGTCCACGGCCCTGCGTCGAGCTTCATGCGGGCGTTGCGGTCGCCCTCGATATAGCGCTCGACAACGAGGAACAGATCGACCCAGACCGTTTGCGGACAGGTATAGCCGCACCAGGCGCGCCCGACGGCCGATGTCACCAGGAAGAGGCCGAAGCCCGCCATGACAAGAAGTCCGGCGACGAAGAAGAATTCCTGCGGCCAGATCTCGATGAAGAAGAAGTAGAACCGGCGGGCAGCGATATCGACGAGCACCGCCTGGTCGGGGGCATGTTCGCCGCGGTCCCAGCGGATCCAGGGCGTCAGATAGTAGATACCGAGCGTTACCAGCATCACCAGCCATTTGAACTGGCGGAATCGTCCCTCGGCGCGCTTCGGGAAGATCTTCTTGCGCTTTTCGTAGAGTGGCTTGCGCACATGCGCCGCGTTGACCGCCTCGGCCTCGTGGCGTTCGACGATGGGGGCGTTTGTGGCGGATTGAGGCTGCATGGTGTGGGAAATCCCCGAATATATCGCGTATTGAACGCTGTTTTGCCCGATTTGCCCGCCCGAAACGTTGATCTGTGTCAAGTTTGCGGGCTAAAGCGACCGCATGCGTCGAAACGTCCGGCCCCGATGCCGCACGACCTGATGGCACTTGCCACACCACGACATCTAGCCAAACCAACGAGGACCGCATGGACACGATCATCGGCTTTCTGAACACGATCTTTTGGGGCTATGTCCTGATTTATGGCCTTCTCGCCGTCGGTATCTATTTCACCATCCGGCTCGGCTTTCCCCAGATCGTGCATTTCGGCGAGATGTTCCGTGTGCTCAGCAGCGGCGGCTCGAAGGATGCGGCCGGCATCAGTCCGTTCCAGGCGCTGACCGTCAGCCTCGCTTCGCGCGTCGGTACCGGCAATCTCGCCGGCGTTGCCGTCGCGCTCTATCTCGGCGGACCGGGCGCCACGTTCTGGATGTGGATGGTCGCCCTCGTCGGCATGGCGACCGCCTATGCGGAAAGCGCGCTTGCCCAGCTCTACAAGGTCAAGAACGAGAACGGCCAGTATCGCGGTGGTCCTGCCTTCTATATCGCCCGTGGCCTCAATGCCCCGTGGGCAGCGACGATCTTCTCCGTCTGCCTCATCCTGTCCTTCGGTCTCGTCTTCAATGCGGTCCAGGCGAATTCGATCGCCGATGCGGTCCAGGGCGCCTTCGGCATTCCGAAGATCGTGGTCGGCATCGCCGTTGCCGCACTCTCGGGCATCGTCATCTTCGGCGGCATCCGCCAGATTGCCCGCGTCGCCGAAATCGTCGTGCCGTTCATGGCCGGCGCCTATCTGCTGACGGCGGTCTACGTGCTGATCGTCAACGCCTCGCTGGTCCCGACAGTGCTGTGGACGATCGTCTCCAGCGCCTTCGGCCTGCAGGAAGCGGCAGGCGGCGTCGCCGGCGGGGTGACCGCCGCGATGATGAACGGCGTCAAGCGTGGCCTTTTCTCCAACGAAGCCGGCATGGGCTCGGCGCCTAACATCGCAGCCGTCGCCACCCCGGTTCCGCATCACCCCGCCTCGCAAGGCTTCGTGCAGTCGCTCGGCGTCTTTATCGACACCATCCTGATCTGCACCGCGACATCGGTGATGATCCTGCTCTCCGGCACGCTTGAGCCCGGCTCCGGCGTCACCGGTACGCAACTCACCCAGGCGGCGATGAACGCCCATATCGGCTGGGCGGGCAGCTATTTCATTGCAATCGCGATCTTCTTCTTCGCCTTCACCTCGATCATCGGCAACTATTCCTACGCGGAGAACGCGCTGACCTATCTCGGTGGCGCCAACCGGCTCGGCGTGACCCTCATGCGCTGCGCCGTTCTCGCCATGGTCGTCTGGGGCGCCTATGAGAGCATCGCCACAGTGTTCGACGCTGCCGACGCCTCCATGGGCCTGATGGCAACGATCAACCTCATTGCCATTCTGCTCCTGTCCGGTACCATTGCCAAGCTGACGAAGGACTATTTCGCCCAGCGCAGACAGGGTGTCGAACCGGTGTTCCACGCCGCAGACTACCCGGAACTGCAGGGGCAGATCGACAGCGAGATCTGGTCGCGCGACTAGGGCGGAACGAGACCGGCAACGGGACTTCGACGCTGACGGAGAGCAAGGCATGCACGGTACGCTTCAGCCCATGACGCTTGCCAAGCGCTGCGGCGTCTACCGCGAGCGCGCCGCACCTGCCTCGCTTGCCATCCATGTCGAATGCCTCTGGAGCCACGCCATACCGGAGGGGCCGCGCCAACCCATGGCTGTCGTTCCCGACGGTTGCGCCGATATCATCTGGTCGAGCCGGGGTCTCGTCGTCGCCGGGCCAGACCGGGTTGCGGCCTTTCCGGCCATCGACCCAGGCGAGACCGTGGTGGGCTTGCGCTTTCGCACCGGCATTGCAGCCGCCTTTCTGCGTGCGCCGCTCTCCGGGCTGACCGGCACTGTCGTACCGCTCGAAACCTTCTGGGGTGCCGCGGCCCGCGAACTCCATCTGAAAATGGTCGAAGCCGAAAGCGTGGCAGCGCGGACCATCATCCTTGCACAAGCGGCAGAACAAAGGCTGCCGATCATTGCTGCCCCGCCTGGTGACATCGCCGCCTGCCTCGCGCACCTGCGAAAGGGGCACCCTACGTCGTCGGATAACCCGATCCGGTTGCTGGCGCAGGCAACGGGAACCAGCGAGCGCACGCTGCGCCGCCGTTGTCACGAACACTTCGGCTACGGCGCCAAGACGCTCGACCGCATCCTCCGCCTTCAACGCTTTCTCTCGACGTGCCGAAGCAATACGCAGGCGAGCCTGTCCACACTTGCGCTTGATACCGGCTATGCCGACCAGGCCCACCTGACCCGCGAGAGCCGGGAGCTGACCTCGCTGTCGCCACGAGAAATCCGGCATCAACTCTCGAGCTGACTGGCCGTTTCGTTCAAGACGGCAACGCCGTGCAGTGCTATCCCCTTGATTGCAGCAGCAAACGCAAGGTGAGCGAGCGCATGACGACACTGGCAGCGAACATCATCCACATCTCCATCGAGCGCGACTGGCGCGACGTCTACGCTTTCATGGCAAAGCCGGAAAAGATGCCGCTCTGGGCATCGGGCCTGTCGTCCGGCCTCACGCGCGACGGTGACGACTGGATCGCTCCGGGACCGCTCGGCAATGCGCGCGTGCGCTTTGCGCCAGACAACGCCTTCGGCGTCGTCGACCATCTGGTGACGCTTGAAAACGGCCTGAAGGTGCAGAACGCCCTGCGCGTCGTGCCGAACGGCGATGGTGCCGAGGTGATGTTCACGCTGCTGCGGCAGGCCGATATGAGCGATGAACAATTCGCCGGCGATGCCGAATGGGTGGCAAAGGATCTGGCCGCGCTGAAGTCAATTCTGGAATC
This sequence comes from Ensifer sp. GW823-FHT05D09, assembly GCF_058795755.1. NCBI lineage: Bacteria > Pseudomonadati > Pseudomonadota > Alphaproteobacteria > Hyphomicrobiales > Rhizobiaceae > Ensifer > Ensifer sp. GW823-FHT05D09. The sequence goes on from NZ_JBXAIA010000002.1 coordinate 727,944, forward strand.
TGAAAACGACAGGACACATCATGGGTAACAAGGGCAATGACCGCCGCATCGACTATGTCGAGTTCAACGTCTCCGACATCGCCGCAAGCAAGGCGTTCTATGGCGGCGCCTTCGGCTGGACCTTCACCGATTACGGCCCGCAATATTGCGAGTTCCAGGACGGCCGGTTGACCGGCGGTTTTACCACGACAGGCCCGGTCAGATCAGGCGGGCCGCTGATCATCATCTATGCCGACAAGTTGGAAGATGCCTTGACGAACATCGAGGCTGCCGGCGGAAAAATCCTGCAGCCGATCTTCCCCTTCCCCGGTGGCCGGCGCTTCCACTTCGCCGACCCTGACGGCTACGAGCTGGCGGTCTGGTCGGCGCAATAGCGGGCAAAGGCGCCGGCTTCATTCCACTGTGGACAGCCGGCGCTCACGTCTTGAGATTTTACGCCGACTTAATCTTTGCAGCCCAAGATTGTGCGCGAAAACGAAAAGCGGCAAAGGGCGCTGGGCAATGTCAGACGAGCACGAGTTTCTGCGCAATTCAGTCATCATCGGCGCCCATCCCGACGACGAGCTTTTGTGGTTCACCTCGATCCTGAAGAAGGTCGACGAGGTCATCATCCTCTACCGCGACATCTGGTCCGAGCCGCAGATGGGCGACGCGCGCGTTGCCGCGATCAAGGCCTATCCGCGCGGCAATATCCGTTTCCTCGAGATGGAAGAGACCGGCTCGTTCGACTGCGCCGACTGGACGAACCCGAAGCCCGGCCCCTATGGCATGGAATTCGGCACCGAAGGGACACGCCGCGAGGCCAAGCGGGTGGTCAAAAAGTCGCTGTCGCAATTCATGCCCGGCAGCTTCCGCCACTCGACGCGACCGATCGCCCAGGCCTATCGCGACAACTACGAAACGCTCTACCGCACGCTGCTGCCGCTGCTGAAGCCCGACATGAACGTCTTCACCCACAATCCCTGGGGCGAATATGGCCACGAGGATCATGTGCAGGTGTTTCGCGTGCTCGACCGGCTGCGCGACGAGATCGGCTTCAAGCTGTGGATGTCGAACTATTGCACCGAGCGGTCGATGCCGATGGCGATGCAGTATTTCAGCCGCAAGCCGGTCAACTATATCAGGCTGCCGGCCGACAAGGCCTTTGCCGAGGAGGTCGCTGCCGTCTATCGCGACAACGGCTGCTGGACCTGGCGCGACGACTGGATCTGGTTCGACGACGAATGCTTCATGGAAGCGCCGCGCAGCAAGCCCGAGGGCAACGGCTTTCACCTCCTGCCGATGAACCTGTTCAATTTCGGCACCGTCGTGCGCCGGCCGGTCAGCGCGCCGCTCATTCTGGGTGCTGCCCTTTCCAGCGTCGTCGTCGGCGCCACCATCGCTGCAGCGCTCGAATGACAAAGGCCGCGTCTTTCGACGCGGCCACTTCCTGTAACTCAAAGATGGGTGCCGCCCCTCATCCGCCTGACGGCACCTTCTCCCCGCACGCGGGGCGAAGGCAGCCAGCCTCACCGGCCGCGCCAATCATCAACGTTGAGGTTGGGCGAGAGTATCGCTTCCAGCGGCTCTCTCCCCGCTGGCGGGGAGAGATGTCCGGCAGGACAGTGAGGGCAAAACCTCACGCCAACCGCCGGCGTTCCCTTACTCGCCCCCACCCAGCGAATGCACGAACACCGCAAGCTGCTTGACCGTGGTGTCGCCGAGGCGCGGCAGCCAGGCGGGCATGACGCCGTGCTTGGGTGCCTTCATCTGCGCGGCGATTGCCTGCTCGCTCGAACCGTTGAGCCAGAGCGCATCGGCAAGATCGGGCGCGCCGAACTCGCGGTTGCCCTTGGCGTCGGCGCCGTGGCAGGAGGCGCAATTGGCCTCGAACAGCGCCTTGCCCGGCTCAACCATTGCCGCATCCGAAGGCGTGCCGGTGAGGCTGACGACATAGGCTGCCGTCTGCTTGATTTCCTCCGGCTTGAGGATCTCGGTAAAGGACGGCATTTCGGAGACGCGCGTGTCGTCGTCGCCAGTATAGCGAATGCCATGCGCCACCGTCTGGTAGATCTCCTCCGGCTTGCCGCCCCACAACCAATCGTCATCGTTGAGGTTGGGGAACCCGGCCGAGCCGGCAGCACCCGAACCGTGGCACTGCGCGCAATTGACCTTGAAGGCCGAGGCGCCGGCTGCCACCGCGAACTGGTGAAGCTGCGGGTCGGCGATGATCTGATCGAGCGAACTTGCCGCGATCTTTTCCAGGTTGCCGGCCTGAGCCGCCTTGGCATCAGAAAGCTCGACGCTGAGCTCCGCGCGGCTGGAGTAGCCGATGACGCCCTTGGTCGCATCGGTCAGAAGCGGCACCGCCGGATAGACGACCATATAGCCAATTGCCCAGACGATGGTGGCGTAGAAGGTGTAGACCCACCAGCGCGGCATCGGGTTGTTGAGTTCGCGGATACCGTCCCATGCGTGGCCGGTTGTTTCGACGCCGCTGATCTCGTCGACATGTTTGTCCGCCATGGATCAATCCTCCTTCAGAGGTATGGCTGCGGCCCGTTCGGCGGCCTGCTTGGCGCCTGGCCGGAAGATGAAGGCGACGACGCCCAGGAAGAAGATCACCATGCCGAGCAGTGCCCAACTGTCGGCGAATTGGCGCATGGCCGTGTAGGTTTCCATGTGCGTATCTCCCTTAGCGATAGCCGGTGGTGTCGTCATAGGTCGAGAAGTCGACGAGCGTGCCGAGCATCTGGAGATAGGCGACAAGCGCATCCATCTCCGTCAGCCTCTGCGGATCGCCGTCGAAATCCCCGAGCTTGGCCTTGGGGTAGCGCGCCTCGATGCCTGACGTATCCGCATTCGGGTCGGCCTGCGCCTTGATGTCGGCGGCGGCGTTCTCCACCATTTCGTCCGAATACGGCACGCCGACGGCCCTGTTGGCCTTCAGCTGGCCGGCGACGTTGCGCACATCGAGCGGCGTCGCCTTGAGGAAGGCGTAGCTCGGCATCACCGATTCCGGTACCACCGAGCGCGGCTCGATCAAGTGCTGCACGTGCCACTCGTTGGAGTAGCGGTCGCCGACGCGGGCCAGATCCGGCCCTGTGCGCTTCGATCCCCACTGGAACGGATGGTCGTACATGGATTCCGCCGCCAGCGAATAGTGGCCGTAGCGCTCCACCTCGTCGCGGAACGGACGAATCATCTGGCTGTGACAGACGTAGCAGCCTTCGCGAATGTAGATGTCGCGTCCTGCGAGCTCCAGCGGCGAATAGGGCCGCATGCCTTCGACCTTCTCGATGGTGTTTTCGAGATAGAACAGCGGCGCGATTTCAACGATGCCGCCGATCGAGACGACGAGCAGCGAACCAACGAGCAACAGCGTTCCGTTGCGTTCCAGGGTGGCGTGTTTGTCGAGAATGGACATGGTCTATGCCCTCCTATTCCGCAGCCTTGAGCACGGGCGTCGAACCGAAGATCGGAGCTTCGTCGCGCACGCGGCCGAGGATGGTCATTGTTACGTTGAAGGCCATGAGCAGAGCGCCGGCGAGGAACAGGGCACCGCCCAGTGCACGCAGCACGTAGTAGGGCAGCATGGCCGCGACCGATTCCGCGAAGGAATAGACGAGGAAGCCCTGGTCGTCGTATTCGCGCCACATCAGGCCCTGCTGGATACCGGCAACCCACATGACGGCGGCGTAGACGACGATGCCGAGCGTGGCGAGCCAGAAGTGCCAGTTGACCATGCGCACGCTATAAAGGCGCTCGCGGTTCCACAGCTTCGGTGTGAGATAGTAGATCGCGCCGAAGGTGATCAGTCCGTTCCAGCCGAGCGCGCCCGAATGCACGTGGCCGATGGTCCAGTCGGTGTAGTGGCTGAGCGAGTTGACGGTCTTGATCGACATCATCGGACCTTCGAAGGTCGCCATGCCGTAGAACGCGACGGCCATGACCATCATGCGGATGATCGGGTCGGTGCGGATCTTGTCCCAGGCGCCCGAAAGCGTCATCAGGCCGTTGATCATGCCGCCCCAGGAGGGCATCCACAGCATGATGGAAAAGACCATGCCGAGCGTCTGCGCCCAATCCGGCAGAGCCGTATAGTGCAGGTGGTGCGGGCCGGCCCAGATGTACATGAAGATCAGCGACCAGAAGTGGATGATCGACAGGCGGTAGGAATAGACAGGGCGATTGGCCTGCTTCGGGATGAAGTAATACATCATGCCGAGGAAGCCGGCCGTCAGGAAGAAGCCGACGGCGTTATGGCCGTACCACCATTGCGTCAGCGCGTCCTGCACGCCTGCAAAGGCCGAGTAGCTCTTGGAGCCGAGGAAGGACACCGGGACCGCCAGGTTATTGACGATGTGCAGCATCGCGATGGTGACGATGAAGGCGAGGTAGAACCAGTTCGCCACGTAGATATGTGGCTCCTTGCGCCTGAGCAGCGTGCCCATGAACACCGCGAGATAGGCAACCCAGACGATCGTCAGCCACAGGTCGACATACCATTCCGGCTCGGCATATTCCTTCGACTGGGTGATGCCCAGCAGATAGCCGGTGGCAGCCATGACGATGAACAACTGATAGCCCCAGAACACGAACCAGGCGAGATTGCCGCCGAACAGGCGGGCGCGACTGGTGCGCTGGACAATGTAGAACGAGGTCGCGATCAGCGCGTTGCCGCCGAAGGCGAAGATCACCGCCGAGGTGTGCAGCGGCCGCATGCGGCCGAAGTTGAACCACGGCTCGATGTTGAGGTCCGGAAAGGCCAGTTGGAGCGCAACCACAACGCCCACGAGGAAGCCGACGACGCCCCAGAAGACGGTGGCGATGACGCCATACTTCACCACGTCGTCGGAATATTCCGACAGCGGCGCGGCCGCCTTGCCTGCGGATGCCGTGCTGAAATCGAGGCGTCGCAGCATGACAATGGTGCCACCGAGCAGCACGAAGAACAGCACCCACATATGGGCTTCAAACTGCCGGTCCTGGGCAAACCCGGCGCCTAGCAGCGCCAGGAATGCACCGATCCCGAGCAGGATCGTCTCGAAAGTGTATTTCATGGTTGGGTCCCCAACTTTATCCGATGCAGACGCGTGCGCACACCGAGAGATGGCATGGCAGCGCAGCTTGCCGGAACCTGTCAGAATCGGGGCGCCTGCACCTTGATTCAGATCAAGGCCAGCCACGCCGACTTGCATCACCCTCAGGAAACAATGAGGGAGCGCCATAGGAGTTGGCGTCAGAACAGCATGAAGAGAACGAATGACAACGGCCGGATCAGGCCATGGACCGGTTTGCCGCCACGCCCTGCCCTTTCGGGCGAACCGCGGGCCTGGCTGGCGCGCGCGCATCAGGAGCAGCTTGCGCTCTGCAACAGCCTGGAGGAAATCGCCGACAGCCTGCCGGCCGAAATCGACCGGCAAAAATGCGCCTACGCCGCCAAGATGCTGGAACCGCTGATCCGCGAACTGCATTCCGGCGAAGAAAGTGCGGTGTTCCGCTGGGTCGAGCAGAACTGCGGCGACGACCCTTCGATATCAGCCACGCTCGCGCGGCTGAAATACGAGCACTGCGAGGATGAGTGCTTTGCCGAGGAACTGACGGAGATGTTGGTGAAGCTCGGTGCAGCCGATGACAGCGTGAATGCGGAGACTGCAGGCTACATGCTGCGTGGTTTCTTCACAAATCTGCGCAGGCACATCGGTTTCGAGCAGGAATGTCTTCGCACGCTGCTTCCGGCCAGTTCGGACGTCGTCCACGCCGACATCAACTGAAGGCGCCGCAGCCCCGCTGCCTGATTCCCTGGGTCGAACACGATCCGGGGATGAATTGATTCTGCCCGTTCAAGGCGTCGCACTGGCCGTGCGCCAAGTTCGGTGCGGGGCGCCTGGGGCGGCGCCGCGGTTTCGCAACCGAGCCGACGATATCCTCAGGCGGCGATCGCGCGGCGGCGGTCCGCATGTTCCTGGATCACCAGGATCGCGCCGATGAGCCTGCCGGTGCTCGACATGCATGGCGTCAGCTTGCATCGCACGACGACCGTTCGCGCATCGACGGTCTTGGCGAAGGTGTAGTCGACCACCTCGCCGGAAAAACAGCGATCCAGATAGTTCTTCACCCGCAACTCAAAGCGCTGGATGCCGATGAACTCGACGATGTGCCGGCCGATGAGATCCATCGGGCGGCTCTCGAGATGGTTGGCATTGAGCGGATTGGTATAGAGATACCGATAGTCCGGCGTGATGACCGCAATGCGGTCCGGAAAGCTGTCGAGGATCGCTTCGTTGAGGAGCCCCTCGTCGGCCCGCCCCTTATGCGGCGCAGGCGCGCGCTCCAGGCGCAACTCGGCGGCGTTGACCGCGCCTTTGGCGGCGAAATAGCGATTGATCAGCGACTGCAGCAGCTGCGAGTGGCGCAGCACGCAAGAAATGTCGTCGGCCTCGACACGCAGAATATCGATCAGAAACTGGAACTGCAGGCGGGCATCCTCGACGCTCACTGCCTTCTCATCATAGACCGACTTCAAAATCGGATCGAGTTCGCGATCCAGAAGTCCGATCAGATGCTCGTCTGCCGTACGTACGGCATACTGCAGCTGTGAATACTTGAACCAGAACAGCTCAATCAGTGCGTTCAATTCGAAACCCCAATTCCCCCACGGCCGAGGCCGCGCCGATGCACTAAAACGACAGGCTTTGATGGTGTAGACGCTGATCCGGGTTTTGACGCCTCCCTCACACCTGTCGCGAAAACCGCGCGTCTTTGGCTACCCAAAGCGCTTGCAGTCTGTCCCCCGCGACACAACGGTGAGTTTACACTCATTGCTGCGCCGTTCAACATCTGAAAGGAAAGCTTGCCGCCTGCAAACGTTTTCACAACCGCAAAGGCGCCGTTTTCCGGCGTCAGAGGTAGAAAGCCGACTTGGAATCCAGCGTTGCAACCGCGCGAGCGCAACACTTCTTCGCCTTCAAGGAGAATCAGTCCTTGAGATGGCGCTTGATGTGCCAGCGATCATGGTACCACAGCCATTGGCCGGGATATTCCCGAACCCAGCTTTCGACCTTGTCGTTGAGCACCTGCGCGGTGGCGTTGACGTCGACGGCGCCATCGGCCTTGCGCGGGATGTCGATCGCCGGTTCCAGCTCCAGCCGGAAACGGTTGCCGGGCAGCCGGATGCAGCGGGCGGGATAGACCTCGCAGTTGAACTGGCGCACGAGCTTGGCCAGCAGCGGGTTGGTCTGCACATCCTGCCCGAAGAACTTGGTCTTCAGGCCCTTGCGGAACTTCTGGTCGACGAGCACGCCGACGCCGTTGCCCCGCTCAAGCTGACGCGCCAGCGCAAAGGATGAGCCCGCATGCGACGGCACGAGATTGCCCATGCGCTGCTTGCGGAACTCGAAGACCTTTTCGGCGACGTAAGGGTTGTTTGGCGGGCGGAAAAGAACCGTCACTTCAAGCCCGAAGGCGGAGCCCGCGACGGGCAGCATCTCGAAGTTGCCGCTGTGAGCGGTAAAGACGATAAAGGGGCGCGGATTGTCGCGCAGTTCAAGGAACAGCGGAACGCCGGAGACTTCGACACGGCCGGGCGTGGTCGCCTCGGGGTCGAAATCGAACAGCCGGTCGAGGAAGACATATTCGGCCGCCATGCGGCCCATATTGCCCCAGCTCTCCATGGCGATCGCTTCGATCTCGGCTTCGCTCTTTTCGGGAAAGGCGTTGCGCAGATTGGTCAGCGTCAGCTTGTGCCGGCCGGTCTTCGGGCCGATGAAGCGCGCGACGCGATCCATGAAGCGGATCGCGCCGTCGGCCGGAAACAATTTCAGGATCGTCAGAAGTAGAAAGACGAATTGCGCAATCAGCCACTGCCGGAAATGATCCGCCGCCAGAACCAGCCGTGTGATCAGCATGCGCACGTGGATCAATCCATCTTCAGGATGATCTTGCCGAAGATCTGGCGCGATTCCATGCGCTCCAGAGCCCGGTCGATCTCGTCGAAGCCGACCTCGGTGTCGATGACCGGATGCACCAGGCCACGCGCCATCTTCTGCATGGCGTTGGCCATGTTTTCCATGCGGCAGCCGAAGGAGCCGAGCAGCTTCAACTGCTGCTGGAACAGCATCATCAGGTTCATGTCGGTCGACACGCCGGACGTCGAGCCGCAGGTGACCAGGCGGCCTCCCCGCTTCATGCAGAGCATGGAGCCGGCCCAGGTGTCCTTGCCGACGTGTTCGAACACGACGTCGACGCCCTTCTTCTTGGTGAGCTTGCGCACCACACCTTCGAAGCGGTCGGTGCGGTAGTTGATGACGTGATCGGCGCCGAGCGCCTTGGCCTTCTCGATCTTGTCGTCGGAGCCGACGGTGGTGATGACGGTGCAGCCGATCTTCTTGGCAAGCTGGATCGCCGCCGAGCCGATGCCGGAACCGCCGGCATGGACGAGAATGGTTTCGCCCGGCTCAAGCTTGGCATTGTCGAACAGCATGTGCTCGACCGTGCCGAAGGTCACCGGTGCAAGTGCTGCCGCAACGGCGTCGATACCCGGAGGTGCCGGCACCAGCAGGCGGGCAGGAAGATTGATCTTCTCCTGCGCGAAGCCGTCGAGGTGGAAGCCGTGCACGCCGCCGACATGTTCGCAGAGGTTGTCGCGGCCTTCGCGGCACGGGCGGCAGAGGCCGCAGGTGCGCGCGCCATAGATCGACACGAGCTGGCCGGGAAGCACGCTCGAAACACCCGGGCCGATGGCGTCGACGACACCGGCTGCCTCGGCGCCGATGACGAGCGGCATCTTGCGCTTGGCAAACGCCATGCCGCGCCAGCCCCACACGTCGATGTGGTTGAGCGCGACGGCCTTGACCCGAAGCGTGACTTCGCCAGGGCCTGGCGCTTCCGGCTCGGGAACGTCGGTGATTTCGAGCTTGCGGTCATCGAGCAGTTGCAGGGCGCGCATGATCTTTCCTCTGCCTTGGCGGCATCATTTCGTCGTGAAGGTTCCGCTGCTTGTTCCCTCAAACCGGGTCCGGTTGAAGGGAAAACCGTGCAGCAGGTCTAATGCATTACAGCGTCCGCTGCGCACCAAACCCGGCACGCAGCGCTGTCGCCGTCGGCTTAGGCCGGCTCGGCGGTCATGACAAGGCTGGCGTTCTGTCCGCCAAAGCCGAACGAGTTCGACAGCACGGCAGAAACCTGCTGGCTGCGCTTCACGTTCGGCACGACGTCGAGCACGATGGCCGGGTCGGGATTCTGGTAGTTGATCGTCGGCGGCAAGGTGCCGGTCAGCATCGTCTGGATCGAGAACACCGCCTCGACAGCACCTGCAGCCGTCAAGGTGTGGCCGATCATCGACTTGTTCGACGAGACCGGGATCGAGGGCAGATGCTCGCCGAAGACGGCCGACATCGACAGATATTCCATCTTGTCGTTTTCCGGCGTCGAGGTGCCGTGGGCGTTGATGTAGCCGATGCCGCCTTCGTCGATGCCGGCGTCGGCAAGAGCCGCGCGGATCGTCGCGATCGCCGGGCCACCATCGGGCGAGGAGCGCGTGCGGTGGAAGAGATCGGCCTTTTCGCCGCAGCCCTTCAGGATACCGTAGACGCGGGCGCCGCGGGCGACGGCCGCTTCCAGCGATTCCAGCACCAGGGTTGCAGCACCCTCGGCAATGACGAAGCCGTCACGATCCTTGGTGAAGGGCTTGGACGCCTTTTCCGGCGGGTCGTTCTGGGTCGACAGCGCCGACAGAAGAGCAAAGCGGATGAGCGCCTCGGCGCTGACGGATCCGTCGGTCGCGACCGTCAGCGCGCGATCGGTGCGGCCCTGGCGAATGGCTTCGACGCCGAGCTGGATCGCCGTTGCACCAGAAGCACAGGCCGTCGACAGCGTCACCGGCAGGCCGCGGGTGCCGAACCGATCGGCAAGACGCTCCGAAATCGCGCCGAACAGCACGGCTTCATGGAACGCGGGATCGGCCTTTTCGCGCATCGCCGTCAGGAAACGGTTATAGGCATCGCCCGGCTGGGTCGACGGCGGCGAACGGTCGGCGAGTTCGAAACGCGCGCTCCATTCCGGCTCGATTGGCGGAGCGGCGAGAAACAGCGGGCCGTTGAAATCGCCGGACAGGCCGGCCTGCGCCAGCGCCTCGAGCGTGGTCTCGCGGGCCATGGCATAGGAGCGCTCGACCGAATTGGCCACCGGCACCTCGATGAAGTCGACCATGCCGGAGATGCGGGTATTGAGACCCTCCGTCGGGAAACGGGTTATCTTGCGGATGCCGGAGGCGCCGCCGGTCAGCGCCGCCCAGTTGTCCTCGAGCCCCTGGCCGAGCGAGGTGATGACGCCCATGCCGGTGACGGCGACGATCGGACGACCGAGATGATCCTTGTAAGCATTGCTCATCAATCGTTCCTCTTATTCGGCCGAAAGGACCGCGACGCCTTCGCCGCGGGAGTGACCGATGGTGGTCACGACCGCCGACCGGGCGGCAGCCGTCATCGGCTTTTCGAAGCTTGCGTCGAAGGCCGGAACCTTGGCGCCGTGGCCGAGCGTGAGTGCCGCAAGCGCAAGGCCTGCCGGAAACTGTGCTTCGATGCTGTGGCCGACGAGCCCGCCATAGGCGCGCACCGGCGCGTCGGCAAGCTTGCCTTCCAGAAACGCCTTTTCGCTGGCGACGAGGTCATGGAAACCGGATGTGCCGGAGAAGACGACCGTCTGCGCCGGATCGAGCTTTTCGGCCGGCTTTGCAAGGTCCGCAAGGCGCGCTTCCAGCTTGCCGTCGACGCGGCTGCCGCGGTCGCTGCCGATCGCGTCGATCGTCGCATAGATGCGCGCGCCGCGCGCTTCGGCGTATTCGCGGGATTCCAGCACCAGGAAGGCGCCGACGGATCCGGGGATCATGCCGCCGCCGTTTTCACGGCTGCGCGACCAGATCGGATGCCAGTCGCCCGTTGCCTGCCCCTGGATAGCTTCGATCATCAGCATGATGTCGAGACGCTCGGCCGAAAACGCACCGCCGACCAGCGTATGTGTCGACTGTCCCGCCTTGATGCGGAAGAAGGCCGTTTCGATCGCCGAAATGCCGGCTGCCTCTTCGCCCATGAAGGTGCGCGACGATCCCGTCACCTTGTGCACGATGGAGATGTTGCCGGCGAGAAGGTTGGAAAGCTGCGCCAGGAACAGCGTCGGGCGCAGTTCGGTCGTCAGCTTCTCGTTCAAGAGCTGCTCGCGGTCGTTGCGCTTCAGCGCCTCGTCGACGATCAGCGAATCGACGTTGATGTCGCGCTCGCCGCCACCGGCAGCCACGATCATGTCCATGCTGCCGCAAGCGTCGAGATTGTCCTTGAGACCGGCATCGTCAAGCGCCAGACCGGCGGCAAAGACGCCGAGGCGCTGCCAGTTTTCCATCTGTCGCTGGTCGCCGCGCTTGGCGATCTGCTGGGACCAGTCGATCTCCGGCAGCGGATGCACCGGATAGGGTTTGAACTTTTCCGTCTCGACGCGTGCAGCCGGCGTCTCGGTTGCGCTCAAAAGCGCAATATGCGGCTCGACGCCGACACCCAGGCTCGTGACGATCCCGACACCGGTGATCACCACGTCGTTTGCGGATTTGCTCATCTTCACTTCTCCGAAGCGGCGTCTGCCGCAATCGCCGCCACCAGGCCCACCTCGACGGCGCGCTTGCGCACGATATCGCCGAGCGGCACCTGATCGAAAGGCATCGTTCTGAGTTTCAACTGTGCGTCACAGACCTTCTTGCCCGCAGACGTGATCTTCGCCTTGGTGACGGCAAAGCCGGAGCCGTCGTGCTCGAGAAAGGCTTCGATATCGAGTTCGGCCGAAGGCTCGACGAAGGTCCGCATCTTGGCGCCGTCGACCGACATCAGAAACGGCATTGCCGCGAAATTGGTCGAGGCCAGAACGAGAAATCCCGAAGCCTGCGCCATCGTCTCGATCAGAAGCACACCCGGCACCAGCGGATAGCCTGGAAAGTGGCCCTCGAATACCGGGCTCTTTTCGGGAACGACGGATCGCGCCGTCAGCCGGCCAGCCGAAAGATCGACCGTTTCGACACGATCGATCATCTGGAAGTATTCAAGGAGCATGGAGGCTCACCCCGCTTGGTTTCGGGCTCAAGTAAAAACGCCAATGCCGCCTGTCAAGCGCGAGGCGCGACCGGCGGCATTGGAAATCGAGTGGAAAGGCTTTAACCTTGGCCCAATCAGGCCTTGGCAGCCCGCAGCTCGTCGATCTTGGAGCAGAGGTTCTTGAGAACGAAGTATTCTTCGGTCGAAACCTTGCCTTCGTTGACTTCCTGCGTCCACTGTTCCAGCGGAATCTTGATGCCGAATTCCTTGTCGATCGCAAAGACGATGTCGAGGAAGTCCAGGCTGTCGATGCCCAGATCGTCGATCGTGTGGCTTTCCGGCGTGATCGTCTCGCGATCGATCTCGCTCGTTTCCGCGATGATGTCGGCAACCTTGTCGAATGTAGCAGTCACGCGCATACCTCTTTATTATTTTATTCCGAGTCTCGGCGATCCTATAGGTAAATGCGCCGCAAAAGCCAATGGCCTTGATAACAAGCACTGCGATTTGAAATGCGGTGTTGCTAAACGGCGACCGAATGGCGCCCGCGCCCTGACTGAAGATGAGCGTCGAAAACCGCCGCCACTGAGCGGGCAAATGGCCGGCCGCGCTCGGTCAGTCGGAAGATGCCATCCTCGATCGCCGTCAGCCCGTCCACATCTCTTGCGCGAAACAGCTTCGCCTCTTCGACGACGACACCGGCAAGGCCGGGGAAGTCCGCTTTGAGCTGTGCGAAGGAAAAGGAAAAGTCGCACATGATCGCGGCGATCACCCGCGCTCGCAGGCGGTCATCCGATGTCAGCATGTAACCGCGCACCGCCGCCAGACCCGATTGCTCCACCTGGCGCAGATATTCGCCGGTTGCCGGCATGTTCTGGACATAACCTTGACGGAATTGACCGATCGAAGAGGCACCGAGACCGATCAGGGTTTCGGCGCTGTCCGTGGTATAGCCTTGAAAGTTCCGGCGCAGGCGCCCTTCCCGGCTGGCGACCGCCAGACTGTCACCGGGCTTGGCGAAATGATCGATGCCAACAGCCTCGTATCCGGCGGCGACAAGCATTTCGGCTGCCCGGCTCATCTGGGCAAAGCGCTCGACGATACCGGGCAGGCTTTCGTCCGGGATCATCGACTGGTGCTTCTTCATCCACGGCACATGGGCATAGCCGAAGAGCGCGACACGGTCGGGCGACAGCGACAGCACGGCGTCGATCGTGGCTTCGAGCGAAGACAGGCTCTGATAGGGCAAACCGTAGAGCACATCGCAATTGACCGAACGCACGCCCCGCGCCCTCGATGCCTCGATCGCGTCCCGCGTCTGCTCATAGGTCTGGATGCGATTGATCGCCTTCTGCACCACGGGGTCGAAGTCCTGGACGCCGAAGCTCGCCCGGGTCATGCCGATCGCCGCCAGCGCATCGTGGCGCGCCTCGTCGAGGTCGTTCGGATCCATCTCGACGCTGATCTCGCAATCGCTGGAAAACTGAAAGTGACGGCTGAAGGCGTGCTTGAGCGCGATCAGATCGTCCGGCCGCAGCAACGTCGGCGATCCACCGCCCAGATGCAGCGCCGTGACCTTCGCTTGGCCACTCACCCGCCCGCCGATTGCCGCAATCTCACGGTGCAGACCGTTCAGATAGGTCGTCACCGGGTCGTATCGCAGCGTCTGCTTGGTGTGACAGGCACAGAACCAGCACAGCCGGTCGCAATAGGGCACATGGGCATAAAGCGACAGCGCCTCACCCGGTTCAATCGCCTCGAGCCAGGATTGGTACTCAGCCTGACCGACCGCTTCGGAAAAATGTGGCGCGGTGGGGTAGCTGGTATAGCGGGGCACGGGGCTCGCATGTTTCAGGATCAGAGCGTCGTCCATCGGTCTCTCCGTCAAGTTGACAAAGGCATAGGACGGATGAGAAGGCACACCTTTGATTTTGATCAAGTTGCCGAATTAACACGTTAAATTTGACAATTCGCAATTTCGCATGAGACATTGTTTCGCGCTTCCGGAATTAGCACCTGTCAACTCTTGATTTAACCGCCCGCATCCTCTTTGGTCCCCAGAACAAACCCGATGCAGGGAAGAAAGATTTGCAGACCGTGACCGAACATCGCCGCAAGGATATCCACAATTCGGACATTCCAGCCGTCTGCTCTGCCTGCGAGGCACGCCACGGCGGCGTCTGCGGCACGCTGACCCCAGACCAGCTTCTCGACCTGAGCCGGCATTCGACCCGCAGGCGTGTCGAGCCCGGTCGCGAGGTCGTCGGCCAGGGCGAGATGACCGACAGCTACGCCAACATCATCAGCGGCGTCGTCAAGCTTAGCAAGGTTCTGTCCGATGGCCGCCAGCAGATCGTCGGCCTGCAGTTCGCACCCGATTTCATGGGACGCCCCTTCACGCGCGAAAGCGCGTTGACCGCAGAAGCGGCGATCGACACGGACATCTGTTCCTTCCCGCGCAATGTCATCGAGCGGCTCGTCTCCGAGGCGCCGGGGCTTGAACACCGCCTGCACGAACAGGCGTTGAAAGAACTGGACGAAGCGCGCGACTGGATGCTGACGCTCGGTCGCAAGACCGCGCAGGAGAAGGTGGCAAGCTTCCTCTACATCATCGCCACCCACATCGATCCGGAAAACGGCACGGCAACGGAGTTCGACCTGCCATTGTCGCGCGCCGATATCGCCGACTATCTCGGTCTGACGATCGAGACCGTCAGCCGGCAAGTCACCAAGCTGCGCAAGGACAATGTCATTCGGATCGAAAACAGCCGCCGCGTCACCGTGCCCAGCATGGACAGGCTGATGCACGTCGCCGGCATCGACTGAACCCCGCCATCCCGCACGTCAGCGGGTGATGACGATCCGCGTGTTGCCAAGCCCGTGTTCACGCGCCAGCGCGAAGAATTCCGCCGCATTGTCGGGGTGCAGCCGCACGCAACCGTGTGAGGCGGGGCGGCCGAGCCGCTTCAGGTCATAGGTCGCGTGCACGGCATATCCGCCGTTGAAGAATACCGCGTAAGGCATTGGCGCATTGTCATATTTCCGCGACTTATGATTTCGTGAGAGCCACTTTGCCTTCCAGCTCCCCTTGGGGGTGACATAGCCTTTGCGTGCCGTGGAAACTTTCCAGCGGTACATCACGACGCCGTCCTGCTTCACGACCATCGTCTGGGAGGAAAGACTGATCTTGGCAACGAGATTGGCAGCGCTCAGCGGCTGAGCGGGAAACTGCATCAAGGCGGCAATCAGCACAGTCAGGAATGTGTGTCGCATGCTTCGCTCTCCGCGTGCGAAACCTCAACTGCAAGATCCCAAGCTTTCGGCAAGATCATGCAGCAGGCCTCAGGCGCTGCAGCGTCTCCCACGCGTCACCGGGCGCGTGTGCGCTGCAATCGGTGGAACCAAACGTTCGCAGAGAATAACTGGCTCGTCATGATACGAGTTTAATACATATGGAAAGTAAAGTCTTAACTCCAAGATCGACTTGGGGTGAATACAGGGCGATCACCAATCAAATCATGGCGATCAGAAGAACAGCCAAGGTCATCACCGAACAGGCGCCGTAGAATACGGCAATGCCTGCGTCGATATCTTCCCTTTCGGCAATCGCGCGGCCTGGACCATTGATCATCGGCTCGCTGACCCTGACACCACCATAGATCCTCGGCCCGGCAAGCTGCAGGTCCAGCGCGCCGGCCATCGCCGCCTCCGGCCAGCCGGAGTTGGGAGAGCGGTGCAGGCCGTGGTCACGCAGCGCCACGCCGATCGCATCGGCCGCGGCGACGCGACCACGACGCAACAAGGCGCCAGCGGCAATCAAAAGGATGGACAGCCTTGCGGCCGGCAGGTTGGCGACGTCGTCGAGCCGGGCGGACGCCCAACCGAAATGGAGATACTTCGGCGACTTGTGGCCGATCATCGAATCGGCGGTGTTCAGCATCTTGTAGGCAAGCAGACCAGGAAGGCCGGCAACCGCATACCAGAAGGCGGGGGCAACGACACCGTCGGAAAAGTTCTCGGCAAGGCTTTCGATCGCGGCCCGGCAGACGCCGGGCGCATCGAGCGTCTTCGGATCGCGCCCGACGATCATCGAAACGGCGGCACGCCCGCCTTCAAGGCCACCGTGCCGCAAGCTTTCGGCAACGCGCCCGACGTGGTCGCCAAGACTCTTCTGCGCGAGAAAGACCGCAACGACGACGGCCTCGAGCAGAAAACCGAGCAGTCCCATCGCGCCGAACAATGTGTGCAGGACCGCCCCGACGACTGCGCTTGCAAGCAGCAGCAGGCCGATCGCGACGACACCACGCAGCCTCAAGGCTGCGGGTTCAAGCGCATCATGCCTGTTCAGCACACCATCCAAGACCGCAATCGCCTTGCCGAAGAAGACGACGGGGTGCGGCAGACGCGACCAGAGCCAGTCGGGATCGCCGACGACACGATCGAGCAGCAGCGCGACCACCAGAATGACAAGGATCTCGCTCGACACTCAGCGCTCCCCTGGGCGTGCTACGTCCCCGGGGCGTGCTACGTCCCCGGGGCGTGCTACGTCCCCTGCACGCAGGGTGTTCCAGCGGCCCAAAGCGTCCGCCAGCCGCTGATCACCTTCTGCATCCGGCGCAAGCCCGATCCTGAGCCAACGGGCTTCATAGTCGAATTTGCGTGTCAGGATCTGCGCCTCGCAGAGATGCCGATGCAAGGCGCTGGCATCAGCATGCTCCACCAGCACGAACAGGCCTGTTCCGCCGATGCGTTTGAGCCCGGCGCCATCAAGCACTGCATCGAGGCCGGCGCGGCGCTCGAAAATACCCGCGGCGATCGTTTCCGTTTCGCCGGACATCAGTGCCGTGGAGATGACCAGCGCCGGTCCGGACACCGCCCAGGGGCCGAGCCACTCGCGAAAGGCGTCGAGCACGGCATCGTTTGCCACGACGAAGCCGAGGCGCAGACCGGCGAGACCGAAGAATTTCCCGAAGGAGCGGAAGACGACGAGGTTGTCGTTGGCGCCCACATGGCCGGCGACGCTCAAATCCGGCTGAAGATCGCCAAAAGCCTCGTCGACGACCAGCACGCCGCCGTTCGCCTTCATCACCGCCGCCATTGCCAGGATGTCTTCCGGCTGAAAGGCGCGTCCGGTCGGGTTGTTCGGGTTGACCACCACCGCAAGACCGTGGTCGGGTCCAAGCTCCTCGGCACGCTCAACCCGATCGACCGCAAGACCGGCTGCCATGAGCACGCGCGTATATTCGCCATAGGTGGGGCCGAAAACGGCAACCCGGCGGCCCGCCGGAACGAGGCGCGGCAGCAACTGGATCACCGATTGTGTACCAGGCACCGGCAAGGGCTGGACGCCGTTGGTGCTGTAATAGCTGGCGGCAGCCGCGCGGGCGCTGTCGATCGTCAGCTTGTCGGGCAGCCTGTGCCAGGCCTGCTGCGGCACTGGCGGCAGCTCGACCGGCCGTGGATTGATGCCGGTCGACAGGTCGAGCCAGTCCTCGAAGCGACCACCGAAGCGGGCGGCGGCTTCCGTGATGCCGCCACCATGCACGATCGGCGCGCTCATGACCGATCCGCGATGTCGATGAGGTGCATGAAGGAACCGGCGACGTTGTCGCGCTTCAGGCCTGCCTGCCCGAGATCGACGCTGGCGGCATCGCTGACGGAAAACAACCGGTCGGCGTCACCTTCAGAGACGATGGTCGCGTAGTGGAATTCGTGCGCCGTCATGGGTCCATCGAAGAACGTGGTGTCGAGAGGCACGACACGGCGGTAGCCGAGGTGCCGCCTGCGCTCGGCAAAACTGGTGACGAGCGGCAGCAGGCCGAGCATCTGGTAGCGCGCGCCATCGGCGGCGACAAGCCCCTCGCCCAGCACCATGTAGCCGCCGCACTCGCCGAAGATCCGCGCGCCCCGCCTGGCGGCCGCAGCCATGCCGGATCGGAACGCTGTCGCCGCCTGCAGCCGGCCCGCATGAAGCTCCGGATAACCACCCGGCAGATAGACTGCGTCCGCCGCCGCGTCGGGGCTCTCGTCGGCAAGCGGCGAGAAGAAGGAGATGTCCGCCCCGGCGCTGCGCCAGCCGAACAGGAGGTGCTCGTAACTAAAGGCAAACGCCACATCCCGCGCCACCGCGATATGCTGCCCGAACGGCTTGAACCTGACGACTTCGGTCTGCGCCCGTTCGGAGGGCGAGAGGGCGGAGGCCGCACGGATCGCATCGAGATCGCAGGTTGCCTCGATCCGATCCGCCGCATAGTCGATAAATGTCTCGAGCGCGCCATGTTCGCCCGCTTGCACCAGGCCAAGATGCCGCTCGGGCAGCTTCAGGGCGCCATCCTGCCTGAGCACGCCGAAGACAGGCATGCCGACGCGCGTCAGCGCATCGCGCAGCATCATTTCATGCCGGTCGCTTCCGACCTTGTTGAGGATGACGCCGGCAACCCGGATATCTCCGCGGTAATCGGCATAACCGCGCACGAGTGCCGCGACCGAATGCGACATGCGGGCACAATCGACCACCAGGATGACAGCAAGATCGAGCGCCGCGGCAAGATCGGCCGGCGTGCCGCTGCCGTCAGCCGCGCCGTCATGCAGGCCCATCATCGCCTCGACAACCAGCGTGCGCCCGTCGCTTGCGGCGTGCGCAGCGTTTGCTGCCAGAAGGTCGGGGCGCATGGCCCACGGGTCGTAGTTGAGGCACGGCTCGCCGCTGGCGAAGGTGTGGAACGCGGGATCGATATAGTCGGGGCCCGCCTTGCCGGGCGCGATCACCATGCCCCGCCGCCGCATGGCGCGCATCAGGCCGAGTGTCACCGTGGTCTTGCCGGAGCCCGAACAGGGTGCGGCGATCAGCAATCCGCTCATGCGGGATCCCTGAGCTCGCGGCTTGCGAAGGGGTCGGCAACAAGCTGTCGCCCGCCAAGTGCTCCGATCCAGTCTAGCGATGCCCTGAGGCGCACGACCTCGCCGACGACGACAATTGCCGGCGGCTGCAGACCGGAAGCAGTGACATCGGCCTCGGCGCGCGCCAGCGTCGTTTCAAGCACCGTCTGTTGCGGTGTGGCCGCGTTGCAGACGAAGGCGACCGGCTCGTCCGGCAAACGTCCGCCGGCAATGAGATTGGCGGCAATCGTGCCGATATGCTTCATCGCCATATACATGACGATCACGGGCGAGCCCGAGGCGATGCCCTGCCAGTTGATCCTGTCCGGCACCAGGCCGGAAGAATCGTGACCAGTGAGGAAGGTGACAGCGTGGTTGACCTCGCGGTGCGTGACGGGAATGCCGGCATAGGCAAGCCCGCCGATCCCCGCGGTAATGCCCGGCACGATGCGGAACGGAATGCGGTTTTCAACCAGCGTAAGGGCCTCCTCGCCACCTCGCCCGAATACGAAGGGATCGCCGCCCTTCAGCCGCAGCACGCGCTGGCCCGCGCGCGCCAGCTCGACAAGCCGCAACGAGATATCGCGCTGCTTCGGCGACGGCTTGCCGCCGCGCTTGCCGGCAAATTCGAGTACGGCGCCCGGCCGGGCGAGCTTCAGGCAATCCTCGTTGACCAGCGCATCGTGCACGATGACATCGGCCTGCCGCAACGCATTGGCGGCATGAAGCGTCAAAAGGCCGGGGTCGCCGGGACCGGCACCGACGAGCCAGACACTACCGGCCTCAAGCTCGGGCAGGCCGGAAAAGATCGTATCGCTCATGCCGCTACTCCTGCCATTCGCTTGCACGCTGCCGTTGACTTGCCTTGGCAACAAGCAGATTCAGACCAGCAAGAAATCCACATAGTCTTTTGAAATCGTTCGTACATTTCATGCAAGGCATACCCAGGAAGAAAGCTCATGGCGTCACCGTTGTCGTCGTGCTCACCGGCAGCCGCTCGACAGGTCCGGCGATTGCCGCCGTCGCATGCGATGCGGTGAGTTTGCCAACGAGCAGCACACTTGTTGGCCCCGCGCCGACGAGTGCCGCGCCTTCTGCAACGCCGTGGCAACCGGTGTGGGCAAAGACGATTGCCGAGGGGTTCTGCAGCCGGGGCGCCTCGGCCTCCAGCGTCGCCGCATCGAAGAACCGCGCCTCTACGGCAAAGTGTTCTGCGGCAGCATGAATTGCGGGCTCACCGCGCCTCACGTCGAGCGAGGCGACGAAGCCGATATCGGCTTTCGTGGCACCCACCTTCGCCAACGCCTTTTCGGCAAGGGCAATCACCTCATCTGCCGGCGTGCCGCGCTCGCAGCCAAGCCCAAGCACGAGTGGTCCTGGCGGTGGCGGCGCTGTGCTGGATGATATCATGCTCGACCTCGGCCCCCTCGCGGCAATCCACACGAAGCGCCGCCCGGCTCAAGTCCGGGTCGGTCTGGACAGCACCGGTTCAAGCCCCCTGCCTGGGTCGGCCGCACCGGACGCTCTTTCAGTCCGCCTGAAGCGGACGCCGTCGCACATCCCTCATTTTTACCGGAGGCAATCGCACGGGTCAAACCGGATTGCGCCATCGCCATGTCGCGTTTGGGGAAACTGCCACCCACTTGCGGCGCGCGCAAAGCGCCAGAACCGGCAATCGACCGGAGACGGAAGAAGCCCACCAAGGCACGCAGAATACCAGAATAAGACACTGATTTTATGTGATAATCTACCTGTCACGGCGAGCATAAAAGATGCGCCATGACAGAAGGCTTTGCATTTCGCCGCGGCCTCTGACACAAGGCGAGAAAAGCCAGCATACTCCTCCCTCCCCAGAGTCCCTCCCGTGCAAGATCTCGCTTTCCACCTGCTCGTGTTCCTTTTCGTTGCCGCCTTCGTTGCCGGCTTTATCGATTCGATCGCCGGCGGTGGCGGCATGATCACCATTCCCGCCATGCTGATTGCCGGTATCCCGCCGCTCCAGACCCTGGGCACCAACAAGCTGCAGGGACTTTTCGGCTCCGGCTCGGCAACGCTTTCCTATGCGCGCAAGGGCCATGTGAACCTGAGAGAGCAATTGCCGATGGCGCTGATGTCGCTGTTGGGCTCCGTGTTGGGCGCGCTGCTTGCAACCATCGTTCCCGGCGACGTTCTGAAGGCGGTCCTGCCCTTCCTGCTGATTGCCATCGCCCTCTATTTCGGCCTCAAGCCGAACATGGGCGACGTCGACCAGCACCGCCGCATCACGCCCTTCCTCTTCACGCTGACGCTGGTGCCGCTGATCGGCTTCTACGACGGCGTTTTCGGCCCCGGCACCGGTTCGTTCTTCATGCTCGGCTTCGTCACGCTTGCCGGCTTCGGCGTGCTCAAGGCGACCGCCCATACGAAGTTCCTGAACTTCGGCTCCAACATCGGCGCCTTCGGTGTCTTCCTGTTTTTCGGCGCCATTCTGTGGAAAGTCGGCCTGATGATGGGCGTCGGCCAATTCCTGGGCGCCCAGCTCGGCTCGCGCTATGCGATGGCCAAGGGCGCCAAGATCATCAAGCCGCTGCTCGTCGTTGTGTCGATCGCACTCGCCATCCGCCTGCTTGCCGACCCGACACATCCACTCCGGATCTGGTTGGGGCTCTGAGCCGGAGCGGCTTTGGCGTGGTTTGACAGAGCGCCGAGACCGGTCTTGCTGTCGCTGACGATGGTCGAGCGGCAGCCAGCGAAGACGTCGCAGCCTCGCGCCTCACCTCAGGGCACTCATGGAGATTTCGTGTAACCGGGCCGATGTCCGGTTTCTTCCTTCTGGCATCGTGGGACGCCAGCGCCCGGTGTTCGCCGCGTCCGCCGATCTGATGGGCTTGCCGGTTGAGATCATCGTCAGGCAATGTTCGATTGCTAAGGGTGAAGTCTCGCACGACGATGTAACGCGACCGGGAAGCCAGGATGACCGCCGTGACGGAAGATCAGGTTCGGGCCGCTGGCCAGTCCGCAAAGTCCGCCAGCCGCCCCTTTTCCGCCTTCGAGCGCATGGTCGCCTGGCGCTACCTGCGCTCGCGGCGCAAGGAAGCCTTCATTTCCGTGATCGCCGGCTTTTCCTTCATTGGCATCATGCTCGGCGTTGCGACGCTGATTATCGTCATGGCGGTGATGAACGGCTTTCGCACCGAACTCATCTCGCGCATCCTCGGCATCAACGGTCACATGATCGTGCAGCCGATCGATGGCCCGCTCAACAACTATGCCGATCTTGCCACGCGTTTTTCCGGCGTGAAGGGCGTGACGATGGCGATCCCGCTCATCGAGGGCCAGGTGCTGGCGCAGGGTGTGGGCGACAGCTCGACCGGCGCTCTCGTCCGGGGCATCCGCGCCGATGATCTTGGCAAGATGAAGTCGGTCTCCGAGCAGATCAAGTCCGGCGACCTCGTCGGCTTTGCCTCAGGCACCGGTGTCGCGATCGGTTCGCGCATGGCAGAAAAACTCGGCATCCCGGTGGGCGGCTCCATTACACTCACTTCGGCCACCGGCGACGTGACGCTGCCGCTCGTGAAAGCCTATACCGTTTCGGCGATCTACGAGATCGGCATGTGGGAATACGATTCGACCATCATCTTCATGCCGCTTGAAGAGGCGCAGCAGGTCTTCAACGCAGAAGGGCTTGCGCAATCCATCGAGATCTTCGTCGAGCACCCCGACGCCGTCGACGAAATGCGCCAGCCGGTCGAGGATGCCGCCGGGCGGCAGATCTTCATCACCGACTGGCGCGACCGCAACCAGACCTTCTTCGCGACGATCGAGGTCCAGCGCAACGTGATGTTCATGATCCTGACGCTGATCGTGCTGGTCGCGGCGCTGAACATCATTTCCGGCCTGATCATGCTGGTGAAGGACAAGGGAAGCGACATCGCCATCTTGAGGACGATGGGGGCGACCGCAGGGTCCGTCATGCGTATTTTCTTCATGACCGGCGCAGCGATCGGTACGGCCGGAACCGTTGCTGGCGTGTTGCTCGGCGTTGTCGTCTGCCTCAACATCGAAGCGATTCGGCAGTTTTTCTCCTGGATTTCAGGAACCACCATCTTCAGCCCGGAACTCTACTTCCTCAATCAGCTCCCGGCCGACATGGACGCCGCCGAGACCATGCTCGTCATCGGCATGGCGCTGAGCCTTTCCTTCCTCGCCACGATCGTCCCGGCCTGGCGCGCCTCGCGCCTCGATCCGGTTGAGGCCCTGCGGTACGAGTGACAAACCGAGCCAAAGCGCCCGCATTCGGTCGGCGTGATGACCGAGGCCGTGTGTCTCGCAGCTCTCGCGATATATCGGTTTGAGCGAACCTTCTGTCCGATACGTGGCAGCGCTGGAGCTCAGCAGCAAATGCCACGTGACGCTGGCGCCCCCGCGGACAGGCGGCTCGCGAGAGGGACACGACGACACCCGCCCGTGGCGATGATTTCAGCAAGAGGCAAAGCTGGGTCTGAAATGAAGGCGACTACCCTGCGCATAGGCGATGGTCATTGGGTGATCGCGATTGATTTCACACGAGGTTCGGGAGACAGAATGCGGCAGCAATCAGCCCGGCAAGAGTCGCATGGAAATCAACAGCATTAGAGACCGAGCCCAGGGCGTTACGGATGGACCGGTTTCTGAAGCCGAGGTTGAATTCGCGCGGGAGATTCTACGATCCCAAACTGGCAACATCGGAGACGCCCTCTATATCGTCGGCTATTGCGGTGCCCCAGCTGATGCTCAGTTGATCGAAACCTATCTCCATAACGAGGAGAAGGATGTCTACGGAGATCTCGCGCTCAAAGCACTTTGCCGCTATCTAGGCCTTGTTGTCTGGTACCGGGACCTGATCGTTAAGTTTGTTTTCGCCGATGATGATACTGACTTCTACGGAAGCAGGCTTGCCGGCATACAGGTGGCATCCGATTACCTGAAGAAAAGACGCGATAGCCTGATCGCAGGCAAGCTTGTCTCCATTTTCCGCGATCTGCAGGATAAGGAGCGCAACGCGGCGCGTTATGCCCTTGTCGAGACACTTGGTCTGCGCAGTGTAATTGCCGATCCGTTCCGGCTTTCCGACAATGTTCCAGACGAAGACGCGCCTCGAATAGTCGAGGAAGCGTGCCGTCAGTTCGGACTCAGCCTTGGCGACCACGCAGCAGTCTCGGCCTGAAAGCCTGGCCAACTCTCGCGGCCGCTGTCGAAATACGACACCTGCCGTATGTCGCCGGCTCGACAAGCGTCCTAGGCCAGATCTCCCGCACTCAGGCGGGAGGTACACATCCAGGAGATAAACAATGAAGATCATGATCGCCGTAGTGGCATCCCTCGCGATGGCGAGTTCCGCCTTTGCCGCCGTCTCGTCGACGTCCGTCGAGAAGCCGGCATCGGTCAAGGCCAAGCAAGTTGAGTTGGCATTGGGCAAAAACCGTTCGGGCCAGACGACGCCTTCGAGCGGCAGGACCTTTCGTTAGTCCGGCGTCATGCAGAAGGGCGGCCGAGGTCGCCCTGAATGTCTGCACTTTACCGCCGGGCGGGAGGCGGTGATGTCATCGCCAAGGCCGCGCGGGTGTCACCTTTCACCGGCAATTCGCCGGTGAAAATCTGGTAACCAAGATGAAAATCGAGTGAGCCAGCCCCTTGAACCTCTAGTCACTAGAGATTGCAACCTGCGAAAAATGCGTCGCGGAGAGTGGGTGGAGATCAGACAGGCCGCCTGACCACAAGCGCCGCATTGTCATTTCGCGCGCTCAGAGGTTCCGATGTTCACCACCCTTCCCGCCATCCTGATGCTCGTCGTCGGTCTTTTCACGCTGGCGCTGGCGGTCCTTCGCCGTCGACAATCCGGCCGCTCGCCCGTGGTCTTGACCTACGGCGACGACGCGGAAGGCTTTGCCGGGAAACTCTTTCGCGTGATCGTGGCAGTGCTGGTGGTTCACCTGCTGGCAATTGCCGCCTTTCCCGAAGCAGTCAACGCCGCGCTCGGCCGGATCCCGCTGCTCGACACCCCGTCCATCTCCGCAATCGGCCTTGCCCTCATGGCGCTTGGCGGCGGGCTGACGATGCTGTCGCAATGGGCGATGCGGCATTCCTGGAAGATCGGCATCCCCGAAAAACAGGACGCGCCGCTCGTCACCTCCGGCCTCTACGCGTTCTCGCGCAACCCGATCTATGTCGGCATGGTGACGGCGCTGATCGGCACGGTGCTGGCCGTTCCCAACGTCATCTCGGTCGCGCTGGCGCTTTCCGCCTGGATCTCGATCTCCTACCAGATCCGCATGGAGGAGACGCACCTCTCCCGCGCCTTCGGCGAGGCGTATGGCGTCTATTGCCGGCGGGTCCGGCGCTGGGCCTGACGGATATCCCGCCCTCAGTCGGCGATGCTTTCAGCGTCGGCCGAACGGAACGATTGGCCCCGGCGGATCAGGAAAACGGCCGAAAGACCGGCAACAACGCTGGACACGTCAAGCACGAGGAATGAGGTCACCGAAATCGGCACGACCTTCCACAGGATGCCTTGATTCAGGCTATACGCGATCCCACCTCCGACGAGAAAGGCCGAGAGTGAGAGGGTGACCACTGCAACACTCGACCGGACGGCTCTGTTCTTGAGAAAGTGATGGAGCAGCATTGTCATCAATGCCACGACCGCCCAGACCCGGTAATTCAAGAGCCATGTCTCGGCGGCGCCGACCTGCATAGCGCTGTCGAGGAACCACTGCGGCGCGATGCCAAGCATCGGTGCGGCGGCGGCGAAAAGACTGTAAAAGACCGCCGCTGCCGCCGGCGCAGCAAAGCCGGCGATCAGCAAGGCGCGCATCAATCCGCGCACCGAAGTGGCCTGCAGCGTACCCTGCTCGCCGATGCCGCGGCGCCCGGGAAACCAGATCGCGGTGCAGATGGCAGCTGACAGGGCACCGACAAGGCCACCGAAAGGTAATAGAAACGCCTGATTGCTGGCGGTGTCATCTGCGTAGTCAAACAGAAGCGTAAATATCGCGCCGACGTGCAAGCCGACGAAAAAGGCGAAAAGCCAGGCCGAACGGCGTGAGCGATTGGGTGTGAGCGCAAGAACCAGCGTGGCGCTGATTGCCGCCGCGTAAGCGCCACCGTAGTAGTATCGCAGCACTGCCCACAGCAGTTTCGATGCACCGAGGGCGCTTTCCGGACTGAAGAGCATCTCAAGAAACATCAGCGGGACGATAACGATCACGGGCCCAGCGAGAACGGAAAACCAGAAATAGCGCTCCTCCGCCCGCAGCTGGCGATTACGAACGAGGGCGCGCTCGCCAGGCGAAACTGGAGTGAGCCTCGAAGCGGTCGTTGCCCCCGGTTCGCCAACGGCTCTATTGCGTTTTTGGTCCAGCCCCTCGCGCAGGAGCCATAGCGCCAAGCTCGCAGCAGCCATGAGCGCACCCACTCCAGCGATCACCTGGAAGCGGGACTCCAAAAAAATGTCAGTGAGCACCGGATAAGGTACGGCAAATCCACCCGGGTCCCAGCTCGCGAAACACATGGTCAGAACGTAGACCCCGATCAGGCCGGCAACAGCGGTGAAACCACACGCCAACGAAAGCGCCAGCAGCAGCCACGCGCTGCGGACATATCGGCTGAGCGCGATCGTCAGCCGCGCCGCAATCATCGCCGGGAAAGTACTCAGGAAAGGAGCAAGAAACTCCGTAGGGTAGCGCGCAGTCGATATCGCGACGTAGTAGACAGCAGCACAGAATGCCACCAGCGCTGCCGTCGTCCAGGCTGCAAAGGTAAGATAGTCCCTTTCAAGGCGCCTGCGCCAATCGTCATCAACCTGCATGTCGCCCCCGCTTGCCGCAACCATTTCGTGTATCAGGATTACGGCTTGACTGAGGCGAACATTCAGGGAACAAATTTGCGAGCGGCGCGTGATACCAAGCTCAAAACACCGCCAGCAACAGCGCCCCCGCAGCGATGAAGGCGACGCCGAGCCAGTTGATCAGGTTGAGCTTCTCGCCGAGAAACAGGACGCCGAAGATGGCGACCATGACGATCGAGAGCTTGTCGATCGGCGCCACCCGCGCGGCATCGCCAAGCTTCAGCGCCCGGAAATAGGCGAGCCACGAGGCGCCGGTGGCAAGGCCCGACAACGCCAGGAACAGCCAGGTGCGCCCCGGGATTTCCGAGGGCTTCTGCCATTGCCCTGTTGCAGCAACGATGCCGGCGAGCACGAAAAGGATGATGACCGTTCTGATGAGCGTGGCGAAGTCGGAGTTGATCTGCGCAACCCCGACCTTGGCAAACACTGCCGTCAGCGCCGCAAAGGCCGCCGACAGCAGCGCCCAGAACTGCCAGCTCTGGCTCATCAGAATTCGACGCCCTTCTGCGCCTTGATGCCGGAGCGGAAGGGATGCTTGATCAGCTCCATTTCCGTCACCAGATCGGCCGCCTCGATCAGATCTTCCTTGGCGTTGCGGCCGGTCAGGACCACGTGGGTCATGTGCGGCTTTTCTTCCTTCAGGAAGCGCACGACTTCGGCCACGTCGATGTAATCGTAGCGCAGTGCGATGTTGATTTCGTCGAGCAGCACCATCGAGTTGCGCTCGTCGCGGATCAGTTCCTTGGCCTTCTCCCAGGCCTTTTCCGCCATCGCCACGTCGCGGGCGCGGTCCTGTGTTTCCCAGGTAAAGCCTTCGCCGAGCGTGTAGAACTGGCAGACATCGCCGAAATGTTTCTCGATCAGGTCGCGCTCGCCGGTCTCCCAGGCACCCTTGATGAACTGCACGACGGCGCAGGGCATGCCATGGGCGATGTGGCGGAAGATCATGCCGAAGCCGGCGGTAGACTTGCCCTTGCCCTTGCCGGTGTTGACGATGATGAGACCCTTCTCGTCGGTCTTCGTCGCCATGATCTTTTCGCGGGCGGTCTTCTTCTTCGCCATCTTCATCGCGTGACGCGCGTCGTCCTTCTCGGCGACGCCCTCACCCGTGCTCACCACATCTTCGCTCATGACGTTCTCCTGATCCTGTGATTCCATCGTCGGACCCGGGCGTAATGCTGACCGCGATCCCATTCTTTGCACTTGCGCAACTCCGTCCGGAAAACCGCTTGGCGGCTTCCTGACTTGCTCATTCGTTTCCGGCGCGAAGCCGCACTGCCGCCGTCGTGCGGCCGCTCAGTTCAAACCGCGCCGAGTTGGAGCGCGGGGTCCACAGATTGCGGTCGATCGCCTCCAGCAGCCGCTCGGAAAGCTCGGCCAAGGCCGCCGGGTTCTTGTCGCGCAGGAAGTTTGACACCCGCTCATCGACGATGAACGCCTGGTAGGCCGCCTCAAAATGATGGTCGCGCACCGCCCCCGTCGTCGCGGCGAAGGCGAACATGTAGTCGACCGTTGCGGCGATTTCGAAGGCACCCTTGTAGCCGTGGCGCATGACGCCATCGATCCATTTGGGATTGACGACGCGGGCTCTGACCACACGGCCGATCTCTTCTTCCAACGAGCGGATCACCGGTTTTTCCGGCCGGGAATGGTCGTTGTGGTAGATCGCCGGCTTCGTACCGCTCAGATGCTCGGCGGCAAGGCTCATGCCGCCTTCGAACTGGTAATAGTCGTCGCTGTCGAGCAGGTCATGTTCGCGATTATCCTGGTTCTGGACGACAGCCTCGATGGTGCGCAGCCGCTCTTCGAACAGGTCGCGTTCAGCCTTGCCCTCCTCGCCGGCGCCATAGGCATAGGCGCCCCAGGTGAGATAGGCGTCGGCGAGATCGGCGCGTTTGTCCCAACCCTTTTCATCGATTAGTGCCTGCAGGCCGGCGCCGTAGGCACCGGGCTTGGCACCGAAGACGCGGTAGGAGGCGCGGCGCGCTGCCTCCGGCGGTTCGACACCTGAGGCCTCCAGCCGCTGCGTCTCGGCACGCATGCGCGCGGCGATCATGTTGTCGGCGTCGTCTTCCTCCAGCGCGCCGACGGCACGGATCGCCTTGTCGAACAGCGCGATCTGGTCCGGGAAGGCATCGCGGAAGAAGCCGGAAATCCTGAGCGTCACGTCGACGCGCGGCCGACCGAGCACCGCAAGCGGCACGATTTCATAGCCCATCACCCGGCGCGAGATCATATCCCAGACGGGCTTGGTGCCGATCAACGCTAAGGCCTGGGCGATGTCGTCGCCGCCGGTGCGCATGTTGGCCGTGCCCCAGGCCGTCAGCCCGAAGGAGGACGGCCATTCGCCATGATCCTGCAGATAGCGGCGGATCAGAAGCTCGGCGGATTTCTTGCCGAGCTCGTAGGCCGCCGGCGTCGGCACGGAGCGGCTATCGACGGAGTAAAAATTGCGCCCGGTCGGCAGAACGTCGGGCCGCCCTCGCGTCGGCGCGCCGGATGGTCCGGGCGCCACAAAGCGTCCATCGAGGCCGGTCAGGAAACCGGCCATTTCGGCAGCACCCGAGTTGACGATTGACGGTTTCAACCGTGCCTCGATCTCCCCAAGCACAGCGCGGGTGGCCGCCCAGTCCTCGGGCGCCGGCGTCTCGGCACACACGAACGCCGCCGCCAACAGCTCGATGCGTTCGACCGTATCGCCGGCCGTGCGCCAGGGCTGGTCGGAAACCTCGGCAAGCAGGTCCGCGCGCAAGCCGGTCCAGGCATCGGACATCACGCAATCGAGCGGATCGAAGCCGAGTGCGGCATCCGCGGCGATCGCCCGCTGCAAGCTCTGGTCACAACCTTCGCCGAGGCCGCGCGGCACGCGGGCGAGCGCCACCGTCAGGTCGGTCAAGAGCCGCCCCTCCGGCGCCACGCCGAAGATGTGCAGGCCGTCGCGGATCTGCATTTCCTTGAGGTCGCACAGATAGGCGTCGAGCTTTTCCAGCGCCTTGTCGTCGCTGTCGCCCTTGTCGATGCCGGCATCGTGGTCGAGGCCGATATCGCGCACGAGGTCGAGGATCTGACGGCTCAAGAGCCTCAGCCGTCGCGGATCGCCGCCGGCTGCGTCATAGTATTCGTCGACCAGCGCCTCGAGGTCCTTGAGCGGCCCGTAGGATTCCGCTCGCGTCAAGGGCGGCGTCAGGTGGTCGATAATGACGGCGCTGGTGCGGCGTTTCGCCTGCGTGCCCTCACCCGGATCGTTGACGATGAAGGGGTAGACATGCGGCAGCGGCCCGAAGATCGCCTCGGGATAACAGGTCTCCGACAGCGCCAAGGCCTTGCCCGGCAGCCATTCGAGATTGCCGTGTTTGCCCATGTGGACGATCGCCTGCGCTCCGAACTGGTTACGCAGGTGGGCATAGAAGGCGAGATAGCCATGCGGCGGCACGAGGTCCGGCGAGTGGTAGCTTTCCTTCGGATCGATGTTGTAGCCGCGCGCCGGCTGGATGCCGACGACGACATCGCCGAAGCGGGCGAGCGGCAGCGCAAACACGCCGTCGACGAAGAACGGATCGGTTTCCGGCGCGCCCCAGCGGCCGCTCACCTCATCCTGAATCTGTTTCGGAAGCGAATCGAAGAACACCTTGTAATCGCTCAGCGAAATTGTTTCGCGAATCTCGCGGTCACGGCTGGCCGCATTGGTCGGCCCGGCCATGAGATAGCGGATAAGCGCGTCGCCATCCTCCGGCACGCCGGTCACGAGATAGCCCTCGCTCGCCATGGCACGCAGCACTTCGACGGTGCCCGCCGGAGTGTCGAGCCCGACGCCGTTGCCGAGCCGTCCGTCGCGGTTGGGGTAATTGGCCATGATGATGGCGATCCGGCGTTCGGCCGGCCTTGCGCGGCGCAGCCTCGCCCAGTTGACGGCGAGCCTCGCAGCAAACCGCACCCGGTCGGCAAGCGGCTCGTGCCCGACGATGTTAGCTTCCACCTTGGCATCGTAGATCGAGGCCGCCTTGAAGGAGACGGCGCGCGCGAGGATGCGGCCATCGACCTCGGGCAAGGCGACGTTCATGGCAAGATCGCGCGCCATTAGCCCCTGCGGCGAGGTCGCCCATTGCGCCCGCGACGACCCCGAGAAGATCACCTGCAGCACCGGCGCGCCGGTCGATTCCAGCACGGTCGGCTGCCGGTCGGCGCCGGGAGACGAGACGGCAAAGCCTGTGGCGTTCATCACCACGTCCGGTGCAGCTTCCGCAAAGATCGATTGCAGCGTGCCGACCGAAACGGCATCCTTCAGGCTGGCGACGAACAGCGGCAGCACGCGCATGCCCTCAGCGGCAAGCGCCTCGATCAACGCCTCGACCGGCCGCGTCTCGCCGCTCTGCACCAGGGCGCGATAAAAGCAGATCCCGATGGTCGGGGGTTCGAATCCCTCCCCGGCGACCGTCCTTTCCCGGACACGGGTCTGCCATTCGCTGACGCCGATGACGCCCGCCCCCGGCCACCAGATACCAGCCTTCAACAGAGGTTTTGCCGGCTGCGGCTTTTCCGCACCGGAGATCAGCGCCTCGGCATAATCGAGGAACAGTCCGGCATTGTCGGCGCCACCTTCGGTGAAATAGGCCCAGAGGCGCTGGCGATCGTCGGCTGCAACGGTCGAGAACGGCTCCAGCCCCGGATCGGGCTTGTCGTCGCCCGGCAGCACCGCGATCTGGAAGCGGTGGGTGACGGCGGCGGCATGCAATGCTTCCAGCACGTAACGGAAATAGCTGGCGCCACCGAGCGGCCGGACCACGATGAGCCTGGCATGCCGCGCCGTGCGCTCGACGTAAGTGTCGACCGACATCGGGTGCATGAGGTTCATCAGGCTGGCGATACGCAGACTTGCCCCATCGTCGCGCCGACCATGGGCCGCGGCGATCGAGGAAAGCTCGGTGTCGGCGGCCGACAGGAAAAGCACGTCGGCCGGCGTTTGCCCCAGATCGATCGCTTCGTTGCCGTCGGCGATCGTTCCTTTCTGGGCGAGAAGCAGATGCATTGTTCTATCCGTTCAAGCAGTTCCAGGAAGGTTTCTTCCTGGATCTACGTTGCTTCAAGGCGTCAGGCGAGCGCGGTGATGGCCGCGCGCACCGCAGCTTCGTCCATGTCGTGCAGGCCGATGACGACGAGGCGCGTTCCGCGCTTCTCGCCGGCAGCCCAGGCGCGGTCGTAATACTGGTCGATGCGGGCGCCAACAGCCTGGATCAAGAGGCGCATCGGCTTGCCGGGCACATCGGCAAAGCCCTTGAGGCGCAGCACGTCGTGCTCGGCAATGACACCCTTGAGGCGGTCGATAAAGGTGGCCGGATCGGCGATCGCGCCGAGCTCGACAACGAAGCTGTCGAACTCGTCGTGAGAATGCTCCTCGCCCGCTTCATGCTCCATCTCGTGGTGCGACTTGCGGTTGGCGATATCGCTTTCCGTGCCGACGCCAAGGCCGAGCAGGATGGCCGCGGCAACTTCGCCGTTCTTGGCTTCGATCATGGTCGGCTTGCGGCTGGTGCGCGAAGCCACTTCGTCGCGCACGGCCTTGAGGCCCGAGGCGTCGATCAGGTCGGTCTTGTTGAGCACGATCAGGTCGGCGGCGGTCAGCTGGTCCTCGAACAGTTCCTCGATCGGGCTTTCGTGGTCGAGATTGTCGTCCTCGACGCGCAGCGCATCGACCTTGTCGTGGTCGTCGGCAAAACGGCCAGCGGCAACGGCAGCGCTATCGACCACGGTGACGACGCCGTCGACAGTCACTTCGCTGCGGATATCCGGCCAGTTGAAGGCGGCGATCAGCGGCTGCGGCAGCGCCAGACCCGACGTTTCGATGATGATGTGGTCAGGACGGTTTTCGCGCTCGAGCAGCTTTGTCATGGTCGGGATGAAATCATCGGCAACCGTGCAGCAGATGCAGCCATTGGTGAGCTCGATGATGTCGTCTTCCGAGCAGGCTTCCGCGCCGCAGCCCTTCAGGACGTCGCCGTCGACGCCGAGATCGCCGAATTCGTTGATGATCAGCGCGATGCGCTTGCCGTCGGCGTTCTGCAGCAGGTTGCGGATCATCGTCGTCTTGCCGGCACCGAGGAAGCCAGTGATGACGGTCGCCGGGATCTTGCCCTGGTTGGCTCTCGCAGTGGTCATGGATCAACCCTTCATTTTCAGCGGCAATCCGGCCGCGACAAAGTAAACTTCCGCGGATTTCTCCGCAACGATCTGGTGAAGCCGGCCGGCATGGTCGCGGAAGTCGCGGGCCATGCGGTTCTCGGGCACGATGCCGAGGCCGACTTCGTTGGAAACAAGGATGAGGCGCGCCCGAGCCTCGGGCAGAAACGCGGCAAGGGCAGCGAACTCCGCCGCCATGTCGCGTTCTTCCATCATTAGGTTGGTGACCCAAAGCGTCAGGCAGTCGACGAGCACCACGCGATTTTCGTCGTCGATGCGTGTCAGCAGCGAGACGAGATCGAGCGGCTCCTCATGCGTCGTCCAACCTTCGCCGCGCCTTTCTTTGTGATGGTCGATGCGCTCGCGCATCTCGTCGTCCCAGGCCCGGCCGGTCGCGACATAATGCATGGCGAGCCCAGAGGCTTCGACGAGCCTTTCGGAGAAGCCGGATTTGCCGGAACGGGCACCGCCGAGGACCAGAACCGGCCCGGCATGGGAATTGCTCATGTGCGTTGCGGCCTCACGTGCTCGGTCGCGAGTTCGAGCGGCAACAGCATCTCACCGCGCCAAAGGCGCGTTCGGAAAATGGTCGATAAGCCAAGACAACCTCCGTGATGGCGTGGGAAGCGGGCTTCCCTTCGGGCGGAATGCCCCTGTCGGACGGCAGGTCTCCTGGCTCACGGCGTCACGCGCCCAGACATCGCTTCGCGTCGTGACGCGAAAAACAACGCAAGGGCCCGAACGGCCCGCCTCACCTTCCCGGCGTTTTCATGTTTCGTGAAAGGCGGACGATTCGTAGAAGAAGAGGCGTCCAACCCGGCTGATCACGAAGCCACGCCAGTGGCTTTTCCGGCTGAATTCCGAACCGCCTTCGATTGCCCATGCAATCCAGAGGTAGCCGGTCTTCAGCCCGATGGCGAACCCTGACCGTTCTACAGTCGCGGGGTCGGCTGCGATAAGGATGCCCGATTTGGGTCCATCCGTCACATTCCCAATTATTCCCCCGCATCGCCACGATCCGGGGAAACCATCCAACGTCAGATGATTAGGAAGCGGGCGGTGCAAAGTCAATCGACGCGTGCGACACCTCCCCGGCCGAATTGCGTCGCGCGACGATTTGCCGAACGCGAAGTACCCCGGGGCCGCAAGTCGTCGTCACACGGCATAAGCGCTGCACCACGGCGGCGAACTTCATTTTAGCGATTGCAGATAATGCGATAAACTAGCCCAACAAGAGGCTTCGTTGATCCGGTAGGCAAATGGAACGCAGGCTCGCCGCCGTGATGATTGCCGACGTTTCCGGCTATGGACTGCTCACCCAAGCCGACGAGGAGGGTACATGCGCGCGATTTCAGGCCGATCTGCACGACCTGTTCGAACAACGGATCGCCGCGCACCATGGACGGCTGATCAAGACCATGGGCGACGGGTTGCTGGTCGAGTTCCACAGTGTCGTCGAAGCGGTCCGTTGCGCGGTGGAGGTTCAGCGCGCGAAATCCGATAGCCGCGGCTCCGAAGAGGGGCGGCTGGAATTTCGCATCGGCATCAATCTTGGCGATGTCATCGTTGAAGGCGACGACATTCAAGGCGATGGCGTGATCATTGCCGAGCGCCTGCAGAGCCTCGCCGAACCGGGTGGGATCGTCATTTCCGGCACCGCCTACGATCAGGTCGAGAAACACCTCGATGTCCGTTTCGTCTCTCTCGGCGAACAACGCCTGAAGCATATCGAAAAGCCGGTTCGGGCTTATCGCCTGGCGCTGAACGAAGCCCACGCGGGCAGCGCGAAAGCCGCAACGCGCCGCATGACGCGCTGGCCGGCACTTGCTACATCCGCGGTCGTGCTTGTGGCGGCGAGCGGCGTCGCCTGGTGGCAGCCGTGGGAGCCACCCGTGGAAACGCCCCAAGTCCGACTATCGAACCTGAGTGTTCCGGACAAACCGTCGATCGCGGTGCTTCCGTTTGCCAATGTGAGCGACGATCCGAGGCAGGAGTATTTCGCCGATGGCATGACCGATGGGCTCGTCACCGAGCTCGCCCAGGTCTCCGGCCTGTTCGTGATCGCGCGCAACTCGACCTTCACCTACAAGAACAAGGCGGTGACACCCAGGCAGGTGTCCAAAGAACTCGGCGTCAGATACGTGCTTGAAGGCAGTGTGCAGCGTGCCGGAGAGCAACTGCGGATCAATGCCCAGCTCGTCGATAGTCTCAGCGGCGGCCACGTTTGGGCCGGAAAGTTCGACGGTTCACTGTCCGATGTCTTTGCACTACAGGACGAAGTGATGCGCGGCATTGCCGACGCGCTGGCACTTCGGCTGGACCCGGACCAGCAGATGGCCTCCGGGCGCAAGGAAACGATGGTGCCTGCGGCCTTCGATGCGTTCCTGCGCGGCTGGGAGCATCACCGTCGCACGACCCCGGAGGACTTTGCAAAGGCAGTGCCCTATTTCGAGCAGGCGATTGCGCTCGATCCCGCCTATGGGCGCGCCTACGCCGCCGCGGCCATGGTCTACGCGCGCATCTGCATGTGGCGCTGGCATTATCAGCTGGGTATCTCGCGGACCGAAGCGAGAGCCAAGGCGACGCAATATCTGCGGATCGCCCAGAAGCACAAGACAGCGCTCGCCTATCAGGCGTCCGCTCTCCTGTCCGAAGCGGACTGGCAATATGCCGACGCGCTGGCCGCACTCAAGGAAGCGATCGCGCTTGAACCGGGCGACTCCTGGAGCTACGCGCTGACGGCCCTCGTGCTGACCTCCGTCGGCCGTCCGGCGGAGGCCCTGCCCTACATCCGCACGGCCATGCGCCTCGATCCGCATTCTCCGTCCTTCTTCATCTACGTCCTTGGACTGACGCAATTCGGCCTCGAGGATTTCGAGGCGGCAGCGGCAGCAACGAAGCGCAGCATCGAACTCAACCCTCAGGATGACGGCTCATTCCTTCTTCTTGCCTCCGCTTCCGGGCACCTCGGTCGCCGCGCGGAAGCGGAGGCGGCCATAACCCGTTTCAACGGGCTTCGCCTCGCACGCGGCGGCACTGCGGCCAGCATCGCGACGAGCCCGCCCCTGGACCTGGCGACGCAGGAGGACAGCGCGCGCTTCTATCGGGGACTGCGGCTGGCGGGCCTGCCCGAGACCTTGATGAACACCGACTTCATCGCCGCCAACAGACTGGAAGCCGACGAAGCCCGCTCACTTCTCCTCGGGCATCGGCTGCATGGACGCATGCTGGATTCGGGCGAGGAACACGAGGCTGTGATTTCGATCGCGGGCATGGCCACTCTGACGGGAGACTGGGCCTCCATCGGCGCCGGTCGCATGACGGACGTCGAGGTCAAATTTGACCGGGACGAGGTTTGCTTCCTGTGGCTCAAGACAACGAACCTGTGCGGGACGGTGCTGCGAAATCCCGGAGGACTTCGCGCCAAGGAAAACGAGTTCATATGGTATCACGGCGACAGGGCCTTCACGTTCTCGCAGGTCCCCTAGCAGCTCGATATCGACACAAGTGCCCCTTGTGGCATCCCCGCGCATTTGCCGGCGTGCCAAACTTCAGGACACGCACTGCCGTCGCCCGTCGACCGGAGCCAGATCGATCGCAAGCGCCTGCGGATGATTGTTGGCGGCCATATCGGGCCCCAAACGGCGGAGTCCGTCTGTCGAAACGCAGCGATCAAGCAGGAACGTATGTCAACCTCATCACGTCTTCGCCAACGTGATCGGTGGAAACAAGGCGCAGTGGTGGTCGCGGGCCGGCGAAGAATGGCGTGCCGCTACCAAGCACGACGGGGTGGAAGTAGAGCCGATACTCATCGATAAGGCCGAGTTCGGTCAGGCTTCGCGCCAGATCCGGTCCGGAAACGGCGATCTCTCCAGTGAGCCGGGCTTTCAGGCCACCGATCACCGCCTCAATGTCACCTTCGACAAGCGTGGCGTTGGGGCCGACAGACTTCAACGAGCGTGACACGACCCACTTCGGCTGGCGTCGCCAAGCCGCTGCGAACGCCTGCCGCTCCGTATCCCATTCAGGATGGTCTTCGTCCCAGTAGCGCATGATCTCGTACATGCGGCGACCGTAAACGCTGCCGGTCAGGCCACGCACGTGGTCTATCCAGTGACGAAAGAGCACGGGGCCAGGCGCGAACCCCTGGTAGTCGACATAGCCGTCCAGAGACTGGTTCATTCCAAACACAAGCTTCGCCATGC
Organism: Ensifer sp. GW823-FHT05D09; assembly: GCF_058795755.1. Classification (NCBI taxonomy): domain Bacteria; kingdom Pseudomonadati; phylum Pseudomonadota; class Alphaproteobacteria; order Hyphomicrobiales; family Rhizobiaceae; genus Ensifer; species Ensifer sp. GW823-FHT05D09. Next base: position 765,122 of record NZ_JBXAIA010000002.1, read on the forward strand.
TGCAAACCTCCCGCGGGTGGTCAGAATAGCGTGAGGCGACAGGACGCAAAAGTGAGGTTGGGCATAAACGGTGCGCCGCCTTGTCGGAGCGACGAACGAACAAACAAACGCTACCGCCCCAGAAGCCCATCCAGCCAACGCCCGTCGAGCACGGCTTCAAGCTCGCCGGCGACATCGTCGAGCGCCGCATCCACCGACTGGCGATAGTTGGTCGCTCCACCTTCGATGCCGAAACTCTTCAGAAGCGCCGCGCGATAGGCGTCGCTCGCAAACAGGCCGTGCAGGTAGGTGCCCATCACCCGGCCGTCGGCAGACAGCGCACCGTCCGGGCGGCTGTCGATGCGCACCGATGGGCGGTCGCAGTCTGCGCCTGTCGTCCGGCCGAGGTGGATCTCGTAGCCTTCCAGCGCAACGTCGTGTTCCAGCGACCAGGCGCGGCTGTTGCGGAGCGTCTTTTCCGGCGCCATCTCAGTTTCGACGTCGAGCAGCCCGAGCCCGGCGACCTCGCGGTCGCTGCCCTCTATGCCGAGCGGATCGGTGACGCGCGCACCCAGCATCTGGTAGCCACCACAGATACCGATCACGCGGCCCCCGCGTCGCACATGGCGCTTGAGATCCTGGTCCCACCCCTCGGCCCTGAAATCCTTGAGGTCGCTGATCGTCGATTTCGAGCCGGGAATAACGACCAGCCCGGCATCGGCCGGAATCGGGCTTCCCGGCCTGACGAACACGAGATCGACCTCCGGCTCGGCAGCGAGCGGATCGAGATCGTCGAAGTTGGCAATCCGCGACAACACAGGAACGGCGATCTTGAGCGCCCGCCCCCCGCCACGTGCCAGCCTTTCAAGAACCACCGAATCCTCGGCCGGTAGCCGCCCGGCCGCTTTCAGCCACGGCACGACGCCGAAACAGGGCCAACCGGTGTAGCGACCGACAGCGGCGATGCCATCATCGAACAGCGTGACGTCGCCGCGAAACTTGTTGATCAGATAACCGCTCACCATGCGCCGGTCCTCGTCAGGCAGGATCGCATGGGTGCCGACCAGCGAGGCGATGACGCCGCCACGGTCGATATCCCCGACCAGCACGACGGGCACGTCGGCGCGCGTCGCAAATCCCATATTGGCGATGTCGCCGGCCCTCAGATTGATTTCGGCAGGCGAGCCCGCTCCCTCGACCACGACGAGATCGGCGCCGGCTGAAATCTGCTCGAAGCTTTCCATCACCGCGCCAAGCAACTTTGGCTTCAGCGCCTGATACTCCCGGCCCTTCGCCTGCCCCGCGACCTTGCCCTGCACGACGATCTGGCTGCCGACATCCGACTGCGGCTTCAACAGCACCGGGTTCATGTGCACCGAGGAAGGCACGCGCGCCGCCAGCGCCTGCAACCATTGCGCCCGACCGATTTCGCCGCCGTCATCGGACACTGCCGCGTTGTTCGACATATTCTGCGGTTTGAACGGCATGACTTTCAACCCGCGATTGGAGGCGAGCCTGCAGAGGCCCGCTACCAATACCGATTTTCCGACATCCGAGCCGGTTCCCTGAAGCATGATCTTGCGTGTCATGGCGCCACCGGTAACACCGAATTGACCATCGGCAAAGGCCTGCTTTGACACGATTTCGCCGCATTTGCGGCGCGTCGATAACAGTCTGTTTCGGCCGCTTATCAAGCTTGTCGAGTTTCTCTCCGAAACTAGCGTAAATGCGACATCCTGTGACGAGTTTGGTATTCAATTTCGCGCGGCGCGAGCCTATATCAGCGCCACCGAAACACACCCGGATAACAACACGTCCGGCCTCTCAAGGTCCATGTCCATGCTGTACATCTTCAGCAAACCGAATTTCGTTCAGATTGCCTGGAACTCCAAGGCACCCGTCAGCCAGTCGCGCGTTCGCAACGTCGTGCTCGATGCTCCCTTTGGACCACTTGGGTTTATCCGCACGTCCAACGTCGGTTGACTTTGCGGCCCGTTGATCGGGCGCGCTTTTGGCAATGGCTTTGCACTCCAGCAGCTAACGCCTTCTCCTCCAGCCGTCTCCCCTGTGGAGACGGTTTTTTTTGGCCGAATGACCGGGAAACCCGAGGCTCCCGGTTTGTGCATGTCGACCTCACAAAACCGCGACGCACTTTTGCGCGACATGCCCGAAAACGCGAAAACCGCATCAACCTCCTTCGAGGGATGCGGCTTCCAAAAAACGCTGGTCACTCCGGCAATACACACCGAAGGCTCGCTTCACACCCGGGACGCACTACCTTGATCCGGGCCGGCGGCCGTTTCCCGCCGCGCAACAACAATTAGCCGGACATCGTTACCGGATGGTTATTGAGGATTTAACGAAAGATGAATCGCGGCTTTTTTTGAACTTTTTTCGCGACATCGGCAGAAAATACCGGTGACGCATTCGCGACAGGAAAAGTCCTGATTGCAACAGATCAAAAATGGGCATCGCGGCGACCGCTATATTTTGCGGCACTAATTGTCGCAAATGCTTAAATTTGGGCGCCCTGAAGCCAAAAAATTCCTCTTCAATCATGTCGCAGACAGACGCCGCGGGCACGCGGACCCGGCCGTTTTCCGATTCAAGAGGTTGATTTCCCAACGAGAATACTTAGGCTTGCAGATCGGTATAGAGGAAATCCGGCCGGCGACAGGGTTCCGCGGCAAGGACACAAAAATTCCCATGACCGTCGCAGCGGGGGCTACCCTTGGCTTGTCTTTTGCCGAACCCCAGGCTGCTCATTTGGTTCGGGTGAACGGGATGCGAGGGCGTCCCCACGATGCCCGTTTGATCGTTGGCTGCAGTTAAAGACTGGGAGGTCTTGCAACATGAAGAAACTCCTCGCTTCCACCATCCTCGCCGCCGGCCTGTATGCCTTGGCGGGTTCCGCGCAAGCCGCGGAATGCGGAGAAGTCAGCATTGCCGAGATGAACTGGGCGTCTGCGGGCGTCGCCGCTCACGTGGACAAGTTCATCCTCGAAAACGGCTACGGTTGCACCGTAACGCTGGTCACCGGCGACACGATGCCGACCTTCGCCTCCATGAACGAAAAGGCCCAGCCGGATATGGCGCCGGAACTGTGGGTCAACGCCGTTCGCACGCCGCTCGACGCGGCGATCAAGGAAGGCCGGCTGATCGAAGCTGCCAAGATCCTGAGCGAAGGCGGCGTCGAAGGCTGGTGGATCCCGAAATTCCTCGCCGATGCCAACCCCGACATCAAGACCGTGCAGGACGCACTGAAACATCCCGAGCTTTTCCCGGCGCCGGAAGACGCCTCGAAGGCCGCCGTGCACAATTGCCCGTCGGGCTGGAACTGCCAGGTCTCGACCGCCAACCTCTTTAAAGCGATCGATGCTGAAAAGCTCGGATTCCAGCTGGTCGACACCGGCTCGGCCGCCGGTCTCGATGGTTCGATCGCCAACGCCTTCGCCAAGAAGACCGGCTGGCTCGGATATTACTGGGCACCGACCGCCATTCTCGGCAAGTACGAGATGACCCGCCTCTCCTTCGGCGTCGATCACGACAAGAAGGAATGGGACGCCTGCTCGGCTGTTCCCGATTGCCCGAGCCCGAAGGTCAATTCCTACCCGGTCTCCGACGTCTTCACGGTCGTGACCAAGTCCTTCGCCGACAAGGCGGGCGTTGCCATGGATTACGTCAAGGCACGCAAGTGGGACAACGGCACGGTCAACAAGGTTCTTGCCTGGATGGACGAGAACCAGGGCACGAACGAGGATGCTGCAAAGCACTTCCTCGAAGAATTCCCTGATATGTGGACCCAGTGGGTCGCACCCGACGTTGCCGAAAAGGTAAAGGCTGCGCTCTGATTTCAGCTGATGTTGCAGGCGCCCGCTTGAAATGCGGTCGCCTGTATCGGCGCCTTCGCCTTCGGGAGAGGCAGACTGCATGGCGCTCGATGCTCCCGACGACGAACGGGAGCCGTTCGCGTCGCATTCAGGTAAGCGGGCGTCACGTTCCGCTGTCACATTCCTCACGCCGGGACCCGAAGAGGTCACCCGTTAAGTCTGCGCAAGGATCGGCAACGACCGGTCCACTGACGCAGTCGGCGTCATAAGACTTCCGGCCAAGAAGGGGAAAAATATGGCATCCATCTGCAGTGTCTTGCCAGCGTTGCTTTGCAAGTTCCCTGCCATTGACGACGGAACGATCCGGCTCGCCCGCAAGACCATCGACGATGGTTTCAAAGGGTTCGTTCGCTCCTATGGCGACGCCATCGATACGGTCGTGCAGCCGCTACAATGGTTTTTGAACTACCTCGAAGGCGCGTTCGTGGCGTCGCCCTGGATCCTCGTGCTGATCGTCATGGTGGCTGTGGTCTATTACGGCAGCCGCAACATCAACATCACCATCGGAACGGCGCTGTCGATGATCGCTATCGGCCTGGTCGGCCTGTGGAACGACACGATGATCACGCTGGCGATGGTCACCGTCTGTACGCTGATCTCGATCCTGATCGGCATTCCGATCGGCATTCTGATGGCCCGCTCCGACCGGGTGCAGGCGATCGTCAATCCTGTGCTCGACGTGATGCAGACGATGCCGAGCTTCGTCTACCTCATCCCGGTTGTGATGATTTTCGGCATCGGCAAGGTTCCGGGCCTGATCGCCGTCGTCATCTACGCTGTACCGCCGATGATCCGGCTCACCAATCTCGGCATTCGTCTTGTCGACCAGGAAGTGCTGGAAGCCGCCGACGCCTTCGGCTCGTCCGCCTGGCAGAAGCTGAAGAACGTGCAGATGCCGCTGGCGCTGCCCACGATCATGGCCGGCATCAACCAGACCATCATGATGTCGCTGGCGATGGTCGTCGTCGCGTCGATGATCGGCGTCGGTGGCCTCGGCAAGAACGTGCTGCAGGCGATCGCCAACCAGTTCTTCACCGTCGGTTTCCTCAACGGCTTCGCCCTTGTCGGTATCGCCATCATTTTCGACCGTACCAGCCAGGCCTTCGGCAGGCGGCTGCAGAAGCATTCGGAGGTTATCCATGGCTAGTCACGCGATCGAGGTGAAGAACCTCTACAAGATCTTCGGCCCCAATGGCGGCGACTATGTCGATGCGGTCAAGCGGGGCCTGGGCAAGGCGGAACTCAACGAGAAACACGGCCACGTTCTCGGCCTGCAGGACATTAACATCTCGATGCCGGCCGGCGGCGTGATGGTGGTCATGGGGCTTTCGGGCTCCGGCAAGTCGACGCTGATCCGCCACATCAACCGGCTGATCGACCCGACTGCGGGCGAAGTGCTCTATGACGGCGTCGACGTCTGCAAGATGAGCGACAACGACCTGCGCGAATTCCGCCGCCACAAGACGGCGATGGTGTTCCAGAAGTTCGCGCTGCTGCCGCACCGCACCGTTCTCGACAACACCGTCTATGGTCTCGAGATCCAGGGCGTCGGCAAGGCGGAAAGCGAAAGGCGCGCGCGCGGCTGGATCGAGCGCGTCGGCCTCCAGGGCTTCGAAAACCATTATCCGAATCAGCTGTCCGGTGGCATGCAGCAGCGCGTGGGCCTCGCCCGGGCGCTGACCAACGACGCCGACATTCTCCTGATGGACGAAGCCTATTCGGCGCTCGATCCGCTCATCCGCGTCGACATGCAGACGGTGCTTCTCGATCTGCAGAAAGAGCTGAAGAAAACGGTCGTCTTCATCACCCACGACCTCGACGAGGCGCTCCGGCTCGGCGACAAGATCGCCATCCTGCGCGACGGCCGCGTGGTGCAGCAGGGAACCGGCCAGCAGATCGTGCTCTCACCCGCCGACGACTACATCACCGCCTTCGTCAAGGAAGTGAACCGCGGACGCGTCATCAATGTAGAGACGATCATGCGGCCGCTTACGGGCAATCCGGAGGGCCTGCCGCTGGAAATGGGCATGGTGCTGGAATCGGCAGCGCGCGCCATGACCGGGGCCCACGTCAACGCGGCCCATGTCGTCGATGAGAACGGCCGCCCGGTCGGCGCACTCGACCTGCCGACGATCATTTCGGCGATGGTGACGCCCACCAGCCACGAGGACAAGAGAGCCGCGTAAGACCGCGGGTCAAAGCCCGACATCGAGGGCGCTCGGCTTTTTCCTCCTGGAGGATTGGGCCGCAGCGCCCTTCGCATCTCTGTAGGTCGGCCTTGGCATTTCACGAATTTGGGTCGTCAGACGTGGCACGCGGTGTTGCGGGAAGCGCCTGTGGTTCTGCCAACCACGCGGGGCCAGTGCCAGCCCCGCGTTGAACCGAAATAAGGAACCCTCAGCCTTCAGTTGGTCTTCGTCGTTTCGGCTGCAGCCGGCTCGACGGTGCTTGCGGACGAGAGCGAATCGCTCGTGGCAGGGAAATACTTGTCGAGCAGGCCGATCATCTGGTTGTCGCGCTTCTCAGCGGTTTCGCCGCCCATGACGACGCCGACGAGGCGCTTGCCGTCGCGGGTTGCCGAGGTCACCAGGTTATAGCCTGATGCCTTGGTGTAACCGGTCTTGATGCCGTCGGCACCCTCATAGCGGTTCATCACGCCGTTGTGGCCGCGAAGCTTCATGCCCCTGAACTCGATCCTGCGGTTCGAAAACAGCGCAAACTCTTCCGGGAAATCACGCATGAGCGAGATGCCGAGCGTCGCCATGTCACGCGCGGTCGTCACCTGCTCCGGATCAGGCAGACCATTGGCGTTCTTGAACACGGTGCGAGCCATGCCGAGCTGGTGTGCCTTCTCGGTCATCACCTTGGCAAACGCCGTTTCCGTTCCAGCCAATTGCTCGCCGATGGCAATGGAAGCATCATTGGCCGACAGCACGATCATGCCCATCACGGCTTCGCGCACGGACACGGTGCGTCCGACGCCGACGGCGAGCTTGAAGGGCTCCTTGCTGTTGGCATTTTCCGACATGGTCAACCGCTGGTCCCAGGTCAGCCTGCCGTCACGAAGGGCTTCGAATGCCAGATAGATCGTCATCATCTTGGTCAAGGACGCGGGGTAATTCAGCTCGTCGGCATTTTCAGCCTCAAGGACCGTGCCCGTCTGAGCATCGAGAATGAAATGGGCCTTTCCGGCAAAAGCGGAGGACGCACCGCCAAGCAGCAGACCGAGTGAAACCGCGGCCGACGCGAGTGTCCGGAGTGTAAAATGCATGATGTTCTTCTCGTTTGAGGCTATCGATCAGCGCGCGAGATCCGCGGGCAGGCTGGCGACTACATAAGTGCGCCCTTTTACAGCGATCGCCATCAGGCCGCAATCGCCTATGGGCTGCGGCCTTTCGTCGTGAACACCCGCCCGGATTTGGCCACAATGGCTCCATTCGACGGCAGGCTTCCGCCCGAGATCGACCCCTTCTAACCGTTGCGCGACGCGACCGCCCTCGCCCCGAAAGGCCAGCCGGACAGAAACGGTTTCTCGATGAAACGATAGGTCAGATACGAGGCGACGAGCACGGCGGCCGTTGCCGCGAGGGTGACCAAGGTCGCGAAACCCTGGCCGAGCGCCAGCACCGTGTCGCCATCGGCGGCGACATGGGTCGGCACCTTTAGGCCGAAGCGCAGAACCTGAGTCACCACCCAACCGACGATGGAATGGGTCAGGTAGACGCTGTAGCTGACGGTGCCCAGCCACACGAAGAACGGCCACTCGAGAAAGCGTCGCAGGGACGTATCCGCCTCAAGGCTCGCAACGGCCACGATCGTCAGCGCGAAAAGCGGAGGCAGGAGGATCTCCGCACGGGTGCCACCAAGACCCCAGATTGCCAGAATTACGAGCGCCAGCGCGCCGGCTGCCATCGGCGTGGCCGCCTTTCGGGGAACCCGGACGTGGAGCGAGGCGGCCCATGCCCCCAGGAAAAAGGAAAATACGCAGCGGATGATCGCAAAGATCGGATCTGTCTCAAGCCGCCCGCCTTCCAGGGCCAGCAGGACGATGGCCGCCCCACCCGCCAGAACAAGGCACCAGCGCATTTCCAGCCGCAACAGCCCCATGGTCAGGGCGAAGATCAGATAGGTCCAGAATTCGACCGAGATGGACCAGCTCGGAATGTTGAACCCGAGTTCGTTCAGGACCACGCCCTGCAGCAGAAAAAGATTCGCAAGGAAGGCGCTCGCGTCGGAGACGACGAAGGCGGGGTTGTTGGAAACGATCCCGGTTCTCTGCTCAAAAACGTATTTGAGGCACTCGATGCCGAGGAAGATCAGCAGCGTGAACAGATGAAGCGGATAGAGCCGCCAGAATCGCCGACGCTGAAAGCTTGCAACCTCGGCGGGGGTCGACAGTCGGTTGGCATAGTTGAGCGCAATGACGAAACCACTGAGCACGAAGAAGAAGTCCACCATCAGGTAGCCATGCCGGATGAAGGCGTTTTCGCTGAGCAGGCTGCCATAGCGGAAATGGTGCACGGCAACGGCAAGGGCCGCGAATCCGCGCAGGGATTCAAGTGCCAGAAGCTTGGATTTCTTCGCCATTGGGGAGAATGCTCCATCCCTGACGGCTTGCGCCGCCATTTCATCTCGTTGCGCCGCAAGCTTGGATTTTCTGCTTCGAAGGATGCAGGCTCCGCAAGGACAGTCCTGCCGCAGTTTCGCCCGCGAAGGCTTAAAATCCGGTAATGAGCGTTGGGCGCAACGCGGAAGCCTGACGGGTCCGGGCGAGGCAAAAAGAGGCCGGTCCTGAGGATACGGTCCCGGAATGAGCCGATGCGTCGTTTCACCCGACCTTAACCCAATTGCGCCATGCTTGATGGCAAGTCTTGGGCCCGCTCGGCGCGGCTGCAGACGTAGACTGCAAAACAGAAGGTGGCGCCCTGTTGGCGGCGTCCTTGCCCCAGTAATCCCGGCGCCCCCATGCAAGCGACCCCAGCCACGGCAAACTCTCCTTCACGACGGCACCTTGTGCCGGCGGGGTTGAGCGACGACGCGGGGCTTGCACTGCTGACACGGCATCTGGCGTCGCTCCTGTCCGGTTTCGGGCTCTTTCTCATGGTCTTCACGCTCATGCCCTTTCAGGGCGCGATGGAGACGGACCCGAACGCCGCCAACGACGGCAACATCATCAACCAGGTCGGCTACATCGTGCTCGGCGCGGTCTATCTCTTTGCGATGTTGCTCGTGGTCGACAAGCGGGTGCTGGCGCGGCTCGTCTCGCCGGCCTGGGTGGCAATCTTCGCTATCGCCTACTTCTCATGTCTGCAGTCCTACGATCCGGCAGCATCTGCCCGTGGCCTGACGCTCAGCCTCGTGGCGATGATCATGGTGGCGGGTGTGCTGGTATTGCCGCGCAGCGAAGAGGATTTCGTTCACGCCGGCGCAAATGCGATCCTGCTGCTCATCCTGATCGACTATGCGGCACTCGTCGTGGCGCCGGACCTCGCCGTTCACTCGGCCGCCGGCGGCGAACCCTGGCATGCGGGCTTCTGGCGCGGCCATCTCTTGCACAAGAACGTTTCGGCGCCGGTCTTTTCCATCCTGTGCATGTTCGGCATCTATTGCCTGCGCGCCGGCGCCCCGCTTCGCGGCTGGGCGATCACGCTCCTTTCGGTCAACTTCGTGCTGCATACCGGCTCGAAAACCACCATCGGCTTCCTGCCGATCGCCATCGCGCTGGTGCTTGCCGGACGCGCCGTTCGCAGCCCGGGCCTGATGATCTTTGCCCATCTCGTCATGTCGGTCGTGATCTTCGGCCTGACGCTCGGCACGATCTATTCCGACACCCTGCTCGCAGCCACCAAGGCCATCATCGACGACCCCACCTTCACCGGCCGCGACGATATCTGGAAGTTCGCCAGCGACAGCATCGCCGGACACCCCTGGTTCGGCCAGGGCTACTCCAGCTTCTGGCTCTCGCCCGTCATCATGGGGCTCGAGGCGAATTTCGAAGCGAACTGGGACGTGCGCGGCATCGTCGCCGGCCACAACAGCTACCTCGACGCGGTGCTGACATTCGGCGTGCCGGGCGGCATCGCGATCAGCCTGCTACTCTTCGTCAAACCGCTTTTCGATTATATCCGCGCCTCGCGCCGCCCGGAGGGCCGCGCCTTTGCCGACTTCTGCGTGATGGTCGTGATCTTCATGACCTACAACGCCATGCTCGAAAGCTTCTTCCTCAACCGCGCCGACCCGATGTGGCTGTTGACCGCGCTCGCGATCTTCGGCCTGGGCCTTGCCGGGCGCATGGGCCTGCGCCGCCAACAATAGTCGCCGGCCGACCGCAGGGATGCTTGCAAAGACATAAAGATATCTTTATATCTCATTGCATTCATTCTAGCCGGGAAAAGCCGATGACCCTTGCCGCCAATGTTCTGTCCGATCTCATCGCCGAAAAGGGCGTCCTTCTTGCCGATGGCGCCACCGGGACCTCGCTGTTTGCGATGGGCCTCGAAGCCGGCGAAGCGCCCGAGATCTGGAACGAGACCCGGCCGGAGAACATCACCAAGCTGCACCAGGATTTCGTCGACGCCGGCGCCGACATCATCCTGACCAATTCCTTCGGCGGCACCCGCCACCGTCTGAAGCTGCACCACGCCCAGGATCGCGTCCACGATCTCAACAGGCGCGCAGCCGAGATCGCCCGCGCCGTCGCCGACAAGGCGCCGCGCAAGGTCATTACCGCCGGCTCGGTCGGCCCGACCGGCGAACTGCTGATCCCGCTCGGCGCGCTGTCCTACGAGGATGCGGTCGCTGCCTTTGTCGAGCAGATCGAAGGCCTGAAGGCCGGTGGCGCCGAAGTCGCCTGGATCGAGACCATGTCCTCGCCGGACGAGATCCGCGCCGCCGCCGAAGCCGCCGCCAAGGTCGGCCTGCCCTATGTCTATACCGGTTCGTTTGACACCGCCGGCAAGACCATGATGGGCCTGCACCCCAAGGACATCCATGATGTCGCCAAGGATCTCGGCGATGGCCCGGTCGCCGTCGGCGCCAACTGCGGCGTCGGCGCGTCGGACATCCTCTCCTCGCTGCTCGACATGACCGAGGCAAATCCTGAAGCAACCGTGATCGTCAAGGGCAATTGCGGCATTCCGGAGTTCCGCGGCTCCGAGATCCACTATTCCGGCACGCCGCCGCTGATGGCCGAATATGCACGGCTGGCAGCCGATGCCGGCGCCAAAATCATCGGCGGCTGCTGCGGCACCACTTGCGGCCACCTCGCCGCCATGCGCGTGGCGCTTGACGAACATTCGCAGCGCGAACGCCCGACGCTCGATATCATCATCGAAAGGATCGGCCCGTTGCGCAACAAGACCGCCAACGAAGGCCCATCGGCGCCCGCCCGCGAACGGCGCAGCCGCCGCGGCTGAGAAGGCCTCCGCTCAGACAAGAAAACGCTCCGGCATCATCCGATCCGGAGCGTTTTCATTTTCGGTGCTCTGACCCAACACGCGCAGGCGCTTGCTCCAAAGCAAGGTCGATCGACGCCATCACAGGAGTGACGGCGCCGGCGAAAATCAGGCGCTTCTCTTCATTGCACCGCCGCTCTGCAGATGCTGGCGCCATGCCGCGAGCCCGACTTCGATATCCTTGCGGCCGAAACCGACACGAAAGCGATCCTGGGCGACCGGCAGCAGATCAGAGACGAACAGGCTCGAAGGCAACAGCAGGACACCCGCCTCCTCCACCAGCTGACGGCAATGGGTCTCGACGCCATCGGACCCGAGGTAGCGGGCAAAGCCGACGCAGCCACCGTCCGGCTCCCGCCATTCGTAGAGATCGGGGAACTCGGCAAAGAAGGCGCCGAGCTTTTGAAGGTTTTCGGCGCAAAGCGCGCGGTTGCGATCAAGCAAATGCTCGCGCGCCTTGAGCGCAATGGTCGCCAGCACTTCCGAAGGTCGCGAATTGCAGATCGACAGATAGTGCTTCATCTTCTCCATGCGTTCGAGCAGATGATGATCGCGGCAGGCGATCCAGCCTATGCGCAGGCCCGGCAGGCCATAGGCCTTGGACATGACGTTGAGCGAAATGCCACGGTCGAACAACTCTGCCGCCTGCGGCAATCGCAGCGCCGGGTCGCGCTCAAGCCCGCGATAGACCTCATCGCTGAAAAGGTGGATGCCACGTTCGGCGCAAAGTTCGGCGAGCGCCTTGAATGTCTGCTGATCGGCGATCGAGCCGGTCGGGTTGTTGGGGAAGTTGACGGCGATCAGCTTTGTGTTCGGCTTCAGCGCCGAATGAACGTCCGCAAGGTCCAGGCGCCAGTTGTTTTCCGGGCGCAGCGGCACGCCGGTGACCGAGGCCGCTATCGTGACCGGCAGCGTTTCCATCGATTGGTAGTTGGGCACGGTGACAATGGCATGGTCCTCAGGACCGAGCAGCGCAAGCATGGCGCAGTAAAGTCCCTCCTCCGCCCCGGCAAAGCAGAGGATATCCGCAGCCGAAAGCCCCTGATAGGTCGATGCAATTGCTAAGCGCAACGCCGGCGCACCATAGGTTTCGGTATAGCCGAGCGTCAGCTTGTCCCAGGCTTCCCGGTCCGTATCGTCGGCGAGCGCCAGCAATTCGCCTATGCCGATGGTTTCGGCGTCGCTGGCGGTCATATGATGGCGCGCCTTGAACTCCCAGCGGGAGAAATGCGTTTCGAGGCGGAAGTCTGGCAAGGTTGTCATATCGTGTCCTCCGGTCGCCGCGCCGCGCGGACGGGCGACATGATTGTCTTCGTCGTGATCAGGAAAGGTCGCTGCGGGCGGCAGTGAGATAATTATAGATCGACGCGCGCGAGGTGCCGATCAGGCTGGCAAGGTGATCGACGGCGTTGCGGGTCTTGAACAGGCCGCGCTCTTCGAGTGCCGCCACAAGTGCTACGCGATCCGACCGCTTCAGCGCAGAGAGTGCGAGCCCCTGCTCCTTCAGCCAGTCGTGCAGCGAGGCATTGATCTCCTCGCGCCAGTCGCGCGAAAACAGCGCCTGCGGCCGCGGTTGCTCGGCGCCGGCAAAGGCGGAAAGCAGCTTCACGGCGTTGTCGATCATCGAAACGTCGAGATTGATGCAAAGCAGGCCCGCTGCGTCACCCCCGGCATCTCGCAGCACCGCCGAGACCGACTTGATGCGCCGGCCGTCGGCACCGGTCTTCTCGTAGGGCCCAAGCACGCTCTCCGTACCGGAAACTGTGCCGAACTCTTCCTCGATCAGCGAGTCCTCGCCGACGGCACGCCCCGACGAAGCGTTCCAGATGGCAGCGACGGTGCCGCTCTTGACGTCATGCAGCACGACCTCGGCATGCGGATAAAGCAAGGCGCTGATGGCCGCGCCAGAAGGCGCGTGCATGGCAATGTCGAAGGCGATGGCGGGCTCTATGTTCATGCGACAGGCATGATCGATTCTAGACTTTTTGTCAATTCTAGACATTACGTTTAATTCAAATATTCACCAATGCTTGCGCACACGGCCGGCCTGTCCTATCCCGAGGGAGACGAGATTCGCCTGGAGAGACTGACATGAATGCCGGACCCGCTTCCTTTCCCGACAGGGACACCGTTGCCGACAAACTCTCGGCATTTGGCGAGGCAGATCAGGCCTTTATCAGGTTGCTGATGGAAAACCTCGAGCAGGACGATCGGCTGCTGGATGGCCTTTACCGTTATCTCGATATCGCCACCGAAGCGCGCTTTCTCAATACGCTGAAGCTCGACAAACTCGGCCAATGGCTCGGCAATGAGGCGCCCGCCCGGCTGCAGATGCGGCTGATGGAAGCCGCCCGCTCCAGCCAGCACCCGGCCTACCAGGCATTCAAAACCGGATTGACCAAATCCGGCGGCTTGGAGCGTGCTTTTCCCAAAGTGTGAGCATACGCCTCACATAGGTGGACAGGCCGCGCCTTGCAGTTCGTGCCGCACCTTTCAATTCTCGAAAGAGCTCGAGCCGGCTGAGATTGCACCACCGGAGAACAAATTCCTCCGATCGCGATGTTGAACCGAAAGTCGCCCTCGGCATCGTAAAGGGCGTCAAGCATTGATCTTGCCGCAACTGTATGCGCAACTTTGGATCGTTGCGCCGCCTCGATCCAGAAGGAAGATCCGATGCCTTTCGTTCGTGAGCTCTTTGAGAAAGCCCGTGCCCGCCTCATCCTCTTGCCCGAAGATACGACAATTCTCGACGTCGCCCGCCTTTTGCACGCGGGGACGGACATCGTCGTGCTGCGAGACAGCTCCGGAAGCCTCGCCGGTGTGCTGACGAAGACGGATATTGTTGAGCTTCTCGTTCTGTCGGAGCGGCTGGAGGGTTCCGCGACTGCCGCTTCCGTGATGAAGCAAGACGTGTTGGAGTGTCGGATGGGAGATGACATCCATGCACTCTGGCTTCAGATGCACGCGTCCGGCATCAAGAACGTTCCGATCGTAGACGAAGGCAGGCAACCCATCGGCATTCTTAACGCACGAGACGCCCTCGAAAACCTCCTGGAGGATACGGAGAAAGAGGAAACATTGCTGCGCCACTATGTGATGGGGCTCGGCTACCGCTAGGCAGCGGATGCCGGCCTGATGCAGACATCTTGGCATTGAGTCCAGCATTGCCGGCTTTGCCGCGTCGACTTTCCTCGTGGCGGCAAAGCTACATATCCCTGTCGAGCAGCGAAGCACCAAACTCCTTTCCCCGTTTTCAGGGAGAAAGTTCCGGACGGCGGACAGGCGGCGCCGTACGTTCAGATCGATACCCCTCTACCGGGCATGGCACTGCCTAGCCCTCAATTGGCCGAGCTGCCACCACCGGAAAGCCCCTTGGCGAGCCGAACCAGATTGACGAACTCGCCGCGATAGCCGAACGGGTCCGCCCCCTTGGATGCCGCCGCGAGATCGACGACGGCGTCATAGGAATAATCCGACAGCGCCCTCGCGCCGGACAGTTTCTGACCGAAAGCGGCAACGGCCACCGAGAAGCGCACGTCATTCGGTGCCTCGGCGAGCGACGGCACGGCGTTCGCCTCGGTCACCGGTGTGGTGATCAGTTCGCTTCTGTCGCCATCCGGCTTCTTGTAGCGGATTTTCAGGAACGCCAGTTCGCCGGCATTGGCCGTGGCATCGGCCTTCGGCTTTTCCGCTGCCTTGTATCGCAGGTCGTCGTTGAGCACCGCCGGGCTGCCCTTCGGCGTCACCTCGTAGATCGCCGTAACGCTGTGACCCGAGCCGATGTCGCCCGCATCGACCTTGTCGTTGTTGAAATCCTCGCGCTTCAGCGCGCGGGTCTCGTAGCCGATCAGCCGGTACTCTGCGATTGCCGCCGGGTTGAACTCCACCTGCAGCTTGACGTCCTTGGCGATCGGGAAGAGCGACGAGCCCGCCTCCTCCACCAGCGTCTTCTGCGCTTCGGCGAGCGTATCGATATAGGCGGCCGTGCCGTTGCCGTTCTGCGCGATCGTCTGCATCAGCGCGTCGTTGTAGTTGCCGCGGCCGAAGCCAAGCACCGAGAGGAAGATGCCGCTCTTGCGTTTCGCCTCGATCATCTCTTTGAGCTCGTCATCGCTGGCCGGACCGACATTGAAGTCGCCGTCGGTCGCCAGCATCACCCGGTTGACGCCGCCCTTGACGAAGGCCTTCTCCGCCAGCCGGTAGGCCGCATCGATGCCTTCGGCCCCGGCGGTCGAGCCGCCCGGCTGCAGCGTGTCGATTGCGGATAGGATCGTCGCCTTGTCCTTGACTGCTGTCGGCTCCAGCACCGTGCCGGCATTGCCGGCATAGGTGACGATCGACACCGTATCCTGCGGCTTCAGCCTCTCGACGAGCAGCCGGAAGGCGGCCTTTAACAGCGGCAGCTTGTCCGGCTCGTCCATCGAGCCGGAAACGTCGATCAGGAACACAAGGTTCGCCTTCGGCGCATCTGATGGCACCACGTCGTAGCCCTTGACCGCTACATGCATCAGCCGGGTGCCGCCGTTCCAGGGTGTCGGCATGACCGTCACCGTCGCCTTGAACGGCTCGGCGGCAGATGTCGGACGCGGCCAGTCATAGGGGAAGTAGTTGACCATCTCCTCGACGCGCACAGCATCGCGATCCGGCATCTGGCCCTCCATCAGGGAGCGGCGCGCAAAGGCGTAAGACGCCGTGTCGACATCGACCGAAAAGGTCGAGACCGGATCGGCGGCAACGCTCTTCACCGGATTGCTGTCAGCCTTGGCGAAGCGCTCGCGGTTTTCCGGCTGTACCGGCTGCATCTCAGGCGAAACGACCGGCGCCGGCAGATAGGTCAGCCGGCCCTGCACGCCGCCTTCCGCCGAAAGCTGTGCGGCGCTGTCACTCATCGCCTGGTTGGCCATGGCATCCGCTTCGGTCTCTGCGACAGGCGCCGGGCTCGCGACTTGCGGCGCGGATTGAACCTCGACGGTCTTCTGTTCACGGGCGCGTGCAAGCAACTGGGCAATTTCCGGCTCGTCGGCCGTTGCCTGTGCCTTGCTGTCGGTGTCTTCAGGCGCAGGCGAGCCGGAACCCTCCAGCTTTTTGGCCGCCGCCAAGCTCTCATCCGCAGTCGCTGCCGTCGAGGACGGCTTCGCAACAGGCGCTGCCTTCTGCTTCGGCTCTTCCTTGACGGCGATTTCCGTGCCGATGTCGTCCGGCAGGGTCGTGCTACGCGTCAATTCCAGCGTCAGAAAGGCGGCGGCAGGCACGACCAGAAGTGTGGCGAGTGCCGATCCGGCAAGCAATTTCCTGTTCATGATGGGGCTCCATATCCGGTTGAAGATGGAGCTTTGACGAACCGGCGGCACCGATCCTTGGGTGGCGGTCGAATTTTCTTGCGTCTCGTCGAATGCCTGCATGGCGGCGGCAAGCGCGCGGGCGCGCGCCTCGTTCGAAGCCTTTGGCGGGGTCAGCCCGGAGAGCTTGTCGAATTCGTCGGTCATGATCACACGGCCTCCTTGCCAAGCACTGTCTTCAGCCGCTTGCGCGCCTCATGCACATGCCAGGACACGGTCGCTTCCGAGCATCCGAGCACGTCGGCGGCAGCGGCATGACTCATCCCCTCGGCATAGACGAGCAACACCGCGTCGCATTGTTTTTCCGGCAGCGCCCTTACCGCCGTCCACAGCGCCTCCTGGCGCTCGTCCTCGTCCGTTTCGCCGCCGCCAAGAACCGCCTGCTCGC
Organism: Ensifer sp. GW823-FHT05D09; assembly: GCF_058795755.1. NCBI lineage: Bacteria > Pseudomonadati > Pseudomonadota > Alphaproteobacteria > Hyphomicrobiales > Rhizobiaceae > Ensifer > Ensifer sp. GW823-FHT05D09. The sequence goes on from NZ_JBXAIA010000002.1 coordinate 782,172, forward strand.
TGGCATAGGCCTGCATCCTGTTGCTGTCACGCATCTGGCGTCGCTTATGGTCGCGGGCGGCATTGAGGGTCAGCGTGTAGAGCCAGGTGCGAAAGCGGCTGGTGCCGCGAAAGCCGCGAATGGCAGAGCCGAGCCGCACACAGACATCCTGGGCGATATCTTCCGCATCCGCCGCATTTCCCGACCAGCGCCAGGCGACGGCATGGACAAAATCATAGTTCCGCTCGACCAGCTGGCCGAACGCCCGTCTGTCTCCAGACACTGCTTTTTCGACGAGTTCAGCGTCCAATGGCGTGCCCGCTCCCACCTGTTTCAGACCTTAGACGTTGCACGGCGACAATTCCTTGGGCCGCCGACGAAAAAAATCGTCGCGGACCCATAAAGAAAAGCTAGCGCGGGAATTTCCCGACGACGGCAATCATCGGCCCCATCGGGAACAACCGGTCGTGCCGGTTGATATCGGGCGCATAGAGGCTGGAGATCGTGCCGTCGAGAAAGAGCGCGTTGGGACAATCGAGCGCGTCGCGGAAGAGCGTGGCGAAATCGTGAAACCGCACCGGCCGCTTCGACACGGCGAACACCACCTCGCCCGTTGCCGTCACGCCGACACCGTTGCGGGTTTTCAGGCTGGTGCTATCGGGCAGGAAGCGCGGATGCAGCGCCCCGTCGATCACCAGCATCGGGCCGGACTGGGTGGCAAACCGCGGGGTAATCCTGGCATCGCGATAGGCATCGGCCGCCATCACGCCTGCCTTGCCGTCATCGACATAGAAGACGCCGTTCGGCAGAAGATGGAAATTGCCCCAACCGGTGTTGGTGTTGAGCGGCGCCTGCTCGCGCCCCTCCTCGATATGGAGGCCCACCGGCGACAGATCGTCGTGATACATGCCGCCGTTCATGGCAAACAGCATGTATTCTTCGCGATGGCGCAGCTCCAGCGACAACGCCCGGAACGAGCGGAAGGGAACGCCCGCCTGATCCTTGTTGTAGAGGCGAATGTCATTTTCCGCCGGGTCGACGGTGCAGGCGATATAGTCCTGCCCGAGATGGCTGACATCATGGCAGGCGCCGAGCGCCGGGCCGGCAAGGCCGGCGGAAAGAACGGCGCCGACGAGAAAAGGTTTTGGGAAAAGCGGCATGGCAAAAGGTCCAATCGAATCAGACGTCAAGCATCACTGAGATTGCGGCGGTTCTGGCGCAGGATCATGGAAGGGGTCCCGCAACCTATTCTGAGGACATCTCACTTCGAATCGTGTCAACTGAACACCGCTCAACCTCAGACTGTAGGGCCACGATGAAGTTCACCAGCATCGCACGCGCAGCGCTCTGCGCCATTGCTGTAGGTTCAGCCGCCACCTCGGCGGCCGAAGAGGTCAGCACCGCTGCAACTGAAGAAGTGAGCATCCCGGCGAGATGCCTGCTGCAGATCAAAGGCGTCAAATATATTGCAGGGACCTGCGAGTTCCGCCCGATCGGCGGGGGTGATTTCGTACTGCATGGCGGGGATTATTTCACCTATGTCTTCATGTCGAGCGAGGACGGCACCAACATGGCCGAGGCCCATTGGAATGCGCACCCAAGCTCCACGCGCGCCCACAACCCGCTCGGCAAATTGGTGCGCGACGGGGCATGCTGGACAAGCGAAACGGTCAGGATATGCGCCTGGAAGCTGGACAAGTGATTTAACCGCCCCACCTGCACGACATGGTCTGAAGAAATCAGAGTTAGCGTCAGCCGCCGGCAAGCAGCCCCATTGCAATGACAAGTCCATAACACCCGGCCGCCGCCGCAAGACCACAGATCATGGAGAGGCAGGCAAATCCGCCGACGCCCGCAAGCAGATAGGATTTCGGATCGCGGTTCAGCACATCCTGCGACAGCGAGACGAGTTGCCGCTTTTCCCGCAGGGTCGTCGCAAGCTTGACCGCATGGCGCTTTGCTTCCTTCTGCACCTCGCCGAAATTGTTGCCAATTGCCCAGATGGTGAGGAACAGGCCGAGGGCGCTGACGGCGAGAGCGAATTTCCTGAGAATGTCGATCGCGTTGGGAAGCATGTCGCCGCCGAACACCGAGCGATCCACCAGCGCATCGAAACCCGCAATGCAGGCGACGATCACAGCCGCGTGGCCGGCACCAATTGCCAGCAGGCGCTTAAAGGCGTCCTCCAAGATCTGGCTGTTGGCGGCGTGAATGCTGTTAAGTCGTGAGATCTGCGCTTCCACTTCCTCGCGCGACAGCTGCGGGGGATAGTTGCTCACGGATACGACTGGGCTGCCTCTCATACGATGAACTCCAACGCCACGCCGTCCAGATCGGTATAAATTCGATAATATTATCTTTCCACGACAACTCCAATTTTAGTCATTTTGGAGATTTGCACCATCTTTGCGCGTTTGGAGCAAGATGCGGAAAACTGTCTGCGGTTTTTGACCGCATCACGCAAGGCGGCGCAATCCGGTCAATCAGAGGCTGAGTGCGGCCATGTGAAAATGTAGCTGATCGGGCAGATAGCGATAGTCCCGCCCAACGGGACAAGCATCACGCGAAAGACATCCGTGCACAAGACAGCCCTCCCTGCCCGCCTCGGTTCGCAGGTGGCCGCGACATCGACCGACATCGAACTGCACGCCTTCGAGCGCGCCGGCGGGACAGGCGGAAACGCACGGCTTTTCCACGCAGCTGTCGCAAGGATGCCCCGCGGACCAATCGCCGCCGGCGGGTAGAGACCTGTCGAAGGCCAATGCTCCGCGATAGCCGTGCCAGAGCCCGTAACGCGGGTGAATGAGAATGCCGAGCGGAGACGCCCTGAGGCCTTCCGCGCGCATCGCCCATTGCTGGAACGGTTGCCAGGGCGGATCCGACGGGAAATAGGCGGTCGCCCCGTAGAGCCCGGCGATCTCGCCGATCACCGTCTTCGACCAAGTGTCGAGCGGATCGGTCCCGCCACGATCAGGCGCCTCCGCGCGCCAGCGCACGAACGGCTGCCAGAGCGAACCGCCGATATTGCCGATCAGCGCCACGCTTGTGGCGGGCCGTCCATCCTTCAACAGCGGCGCTGTCTCGCCGGACGTAAAGTTCAGCGTGCCGCGCAAAAAAAGTCCGTGCGGCCGGAGAGCCGCACGGACGGTTTCAAGATGAGTGTCCGCGAATGCGGAAGGCGCCGTCATTTCGGTTTCGGCCCCTGTAGATCGTAATGCGGGCGCCAGACCTCCTTCTGGATCATGTCAGCCACCTGCGCCGCGCCGCCTTGCTCCCTGGCTCGCTCGGGACCCTTTCAGGTGAAAGCGTCGGGCATCGAATCCTTGCGCTGATCGATAAAGGCCTTGAGCGCATCGTCGATCGCGGGATCGAGGTACGGCGCCTCATAGTGTTCGAGCCAGCTGCGAGCCAGCGCATTGGCGCGCTGCTCGATGCGCTTTTCGCCTTCCACTTCCCACTGTTCGTAGGAGTTGTTGTCGGCAAGCGGCGACCGGTAGAAGGCCGTCTGGAAGTTGGCCTGGGTGTGGGCGCAGCCGAGATAGTGGCTGCCGGGGCCGACTTCGCGAATGGCGTCGAGCGCCTGGGCGTTTTCCGAGAGATCCACGCCTTCGGCCATCTTCTGCATCATGCCAAGCTGGTCCTGGTCGATCATGAACTTCTCGTAGGACGAGACCAGACCGCCTTCCAGCCAACCGGCCGCATGCAGCACGAAGTTGGTGCCGGCAAGCAGTGTCATGTTCAGCGTGTTGGCCGATTCGTGCGCTGCCTGAGCGTCCGGCACCTTGGAGCCGCAGAGCGAACCGCCGGTGCGGAAAGGCAGCTTCAGGCGACGGGCGAGCTGTGCCGCGCCATAGGAGACCAGCGACGGCTCCGGCGTGCCGAAGGTCGGCGCGCCCGACTGCATCGAGATCGAAGCGGCAAAGGTGCCAAACAGCACGGGCGCGCCCTTGCGGATCAGCTGGGTGAACGAGGCGCCGGCCAGAACTTCGGCCAGGATCTGCGTCAGCGTGCCGGCAACCGTGACCGGGCTCATGGCGCCCGACAGGATGAACGGCGAAAGCACGCAGGCCTGGTTGTGACGGGCGTAGACCTTGAGCGCCCCCACCATGGTCTCGTCAAAGACCATCGGCGAGTTGGCATTGATCAGGTTCAGGGTGACGCAATTGTTTTCGACGAACTCGTCGCCGAAGACGATTTTCGCCATGGCGATCGTGTCCTCGGCCCGCTCGGGCGCCGTCACCGAGCCCATGAACGGCTTGTCGGAATATTTGATGTGGCTGTAAACCATGTCGAGGTGACGCTTGTTCACCGGAATGTCGACCGGTTCGCAAACCGTGCCGCCAGACAAATGTATCGACGGCGCCATGTAGGCGAGCTTCACGAAATTGCGGAAGTCCTCGATGGTCGCGTAACGCCTGACGCCTTCGAGGTCGCGCACGAAGGGCGGGCCATAGACCGGCGCGAAGATCGTCGCCTTGCCGCCAACCTGGGCGCTGCGGGCCGGGTTGCGGGCGTGCCAGGTAAATTCCGACGGTGCCGTTTTCAGAAGCTCGCGGCAAAGTCCCTTCGGAAAGTGAACGCGCTGGCCGCGCACGTCGGCGCCCGCCTGCTTCCAAAGCTCGAGCGCCTCGGCGTCGTCACGGAACTCGATGCCGATTTCCTCGAGAATCGTATCGGCATTGCGCTCGATAAGCTGGAGGCCTTCCTCGTCCAGGACCTCGTATTCGCGAATCTTGCGCTGGATATATGGCAGCGACGGCCCTGCGCCGCCGCCGGTGCGCGAGGCACGCCGTGCCGCCGCTCCCCGCCCCTCGCCTCGCGAGCGGCGACCGCCACCCTCAACCGCGTCCTGATCTGTCACGTCGCTCATTTACTCATTCCTCTCCCGCGCATTTCGATATCTTGCGCCTTCAAGCACCGATTGGCCCTAATGCTACCAAGCCGCAGGGACTGTACGGGTCTCAATGCGCCAACGAGTGGCGCAACTCGAACACTGCGATCTGCGTCATGGCCGGCCAAAAACCGCATGGCGCGAATATATTGTTTTTGTTAAGAATATACAGGCCTCGAAAGAAGCTGCCCTGCCGTCGCTTTTTGTCATATGCGACGTCGCTTTCGAAAACAGATTTTTACACGTCGACCGCTATTGATTGATGAACGTGTCCGGATTTTAGCCCGGCCGTGCCAGGAACCGAGGAACCCTACTATGGCAGACGATGAAATCATTCTCGAGGACCTTTCCGACGAGGAACTTGTGCAGCAGATGCATGACGACCTCTATGACGGCCTCAAGGAGGAGATCGAGGACGCAACCAACATCCTGCTCAAGCGTGGTTGGACGCCCTACGACGTCCTGACGCAGGCACTGGTTGAAGGCATGCGCATCGTCGGCGTCGACTTCCGCGATGGCATTCTGTTCGTGCCGGAAGTTCTGCTGTCGGCCAATGCGATGAAAGCCGGCATGTTCATCCTGCGGCCACTTCTCGCCGAAACCGGCGCGCCGAAGCTCGGCAAGATGGTGATCGGCACCGTCAAGGGCGACATTCACGACATCGGCAAGAACCTCGTCGGCATGATGATGGAAGGCGCCGGCTTCGACGTCGTCGACCTGGGCATCAACAACCCGGTCGAAAACTACCTGGAAGCGATCGAGCGCGAGCAGCCCGACATCCTCGGCATGTCCGCGCTCCTGACCACGACCATGCCCTACATGAAGGTCGTGATCGATACGCTGAAGGAAAAGGGACTGCGTGACGACTACGTCGTTCTCGTCGGCGGCGCGCCGCTCAACGAAGAATTCGGCAAGGCTGTCGGCGCCGACGCCTATTGCCGCGACGCAGCCGTGGCGGTCGAGACCGCCAAGGACTTCATGAAGCGCAAGCACAACCTGCTCGCTGCCGGCTGAGGCCTCTTCACGAACACGAAAGCCGGCCGCAGCAGTGACGCTTGCGGCCGGCTTTTTCATTGACGGTCATGAAAACGGTAGGCCTTTGCGACGGGGGCATCCGCCGCGGGGCGACCGGCGCGATCTGAACATCGGCGGCCGTTCCACGTCAAAGAGGACGCGGAGCACCGGGAATCAATGCGCCGGCAAGATCGCCGCGCGGCAGGCTACGCACATCAGTTGGCGGCGTTGGCCACCTTCTTGCCGGCCGACTGTGTCGCGTTGACGGTGTTTGCGGTATCCTGACCGATGCCACGGATTGTGTTGCCGCAGGCGCTGAGCGTCGCCAGAGCAATCAGGATGACACTGACGGTCGCAACAGTTTGTTTTTTCATGACAAGCTTCCTTCATAACGGTGGGCAAGTGGAATCGAGATGGAAAAAGTATCGCGCACAATAGAACGCACACAACCGGAAAAAGTTCACGTCATCGGTTGCGGCGCAATCGCGCGCGAAATTCTCGCCATCTGTCAGGCAAACCAGCTCGACCATGTCGACCTCGCCTGTCTTCCCGCCATCTGGCACAACACACCCGACAAGATCACCCCGGGCGTCAGGGAGGCGATCGTCAAGGCGCGGCAGGAGGGCTTTCAGCGCATCTTCGTCGCCTATGCCGATTGCGGCACCGGCGGCCACCTCGACCGGCTCTGCGAGGAGGAAGGCGTCGAACGCATCCCCGGCCCGCACTGCTATTCCTTCTTTGCCGGCAACGATGACTTTGCCAGCCGCTGGGACGATGATCTGACGGCGTTCTTCCTCACCGACTTCCTCGCCCGCCAGTTCGAGGCCTTCGTCGTCGAGCCGCTCGGGCTCAAACGGCACCCGGAACTCAGGGACATGTATTTCGGCCACTACCGCAAGCTCGTCTACCTCTCGCAGCAGGAGGACGAAGCGCTGCAGGCAAAGGCGAAGGAGGCAGCCGACTATCTTGGTCTCGAATACGAATACCGCTTTACCGGCTATGGCGATCTGACGGCATCGCTCCGGAGCGCGTGATCCGGCAACCGACCAACGCCGCGATGTGGCCGAGACACAAACAGCTGGCGTCAGCTCGCGAGCAGGATCGAAGCCTGCACCGTGTCGTCCGCAGAGCCTGATCCGGTCGGCCCGCGCCACGTGCCATCGAAGATCGAGACGGTGTTGCGCCCATCCCGCTTGGCTTCATAGAGCGCGGCGTCCGCCGCGCGAAGCAGGTCTTCCAGAGAGGCTTCAATTGGTCTTCCCAAGGCGACCCCGAGGCTTGCGGTGACGACCTGCCCATCGGCAAGACCACGATTGCGGATCCCAAGCGCCTCGATCGCGGCCCTGATCCTCTCGGCCACGTCGCTTGCCTGCTCCCGTTCGACATCGGTCATCAGCACCAGGATCTCTTCGCCGCCAAAGCGGAAGGTTTCGCCCGCGCCAGCAACCTCGCGCAGGATGCAGCGGCAGACGGCACGCAGGCAATCGTCGCCTTCGATGTGGCCGTGAACATCGTTGAACAGCTTGAAGCGATCGATATCGAGCATGATGACCGCGACCGTGGCCGCAGCGTCTTCCCCGCTCCAGATCGTGTGGCGCAGGCGCGCCAGCGAATGGCGGTTGAAGAGACCGGTCAGCTCGTCGCGCTCGGATTTGCGCTCCAGCTCGGCGTGCAGCAGGCTGCCGCGCAGCTGGTGGAGGAAATTCAGCCTGTCCTTGTGCTCCATGAAGTAGGCGCTCATCGCCAGAAAGATCGTCAACGTCACATAGAAGGTGATGATGCCGGTATAGGTGACGTCGTCGAAGGAACCGTTCAACTTGGTGGTCGTAAATTGTACGGCGCACATGAGCACCAGACCGAGCACGATGGTGGCAAACCTCGGGCGCAGAGCAATGACGAAGAACAGGAATGCGGCGACATTGCCGTTCTGGTAGACGAACAGGTAGGGACTGCTGCTGAAGACCGCGACGGACATCGGCAGGGAAACCCCGAGCACGGCGACAGAGATGGACAGCAGATCGTAATTGCGCGCACTCGGCCAGCGCCTGAGCGCCAGTACGCTGATCAGGGCGAAGGGCGTGAAGATGCCAAACCGAACAAGCACGAGCTGCCAGAACACGTCCGGCATCATCGTCGCGTCGCCGAAATACACGCTGTCGTAGATCAATGTCCCGATAACCGCCCAGACAACGGCGAGCCTGACCCGGCTTGCGGCGTAGTCACGAAGGAAGGCCGCCTCGATAGCGGGCGCAAAACGCAGGAGTTTAAATCCGCGGCCGATCTGGCGGTCAACGTCTCCTAGCGTCACGACGCTCATCATCGGTTCTCCGGCCTTTTGAAACGGGCAACCGACTGGTGACACAAATAACTGAAGATGCCCTAAAGAGACGCCGCCCTGGTTGATACCTGCTCAAGCTCAAGCACGTTTCCCTCGGGGTCCCGTGCATAAGCGATCAGAAATGGCTTTTCCGGCGTCCCGAAGTCGGTGATTTCACCGATCTGCACTCCGCCGGCTTGGATGATGTCCGAGAGCACGGCGCTGATATCATCCATCTGAAATGACAGGTGCCCAAAACCAGGTTCGTTCACCCTTGGCTGATCCCGGTCATGCGTGACCTTGTGCTCGTGTATCTCCAGGAAAGGGCGTTCGAGTTCGGGGAATTTGAGCCATATCGCGTATATCTCGCAGTTCGAAAGGCCATTGCCTCGAGAGACTTTTTCACCTGACAGCATCCTGGGTTCACGCAGGGGTTCGCACTTCAGGACATCGATGTAGAATCCCGCGAGCGCGCCCGCATCTCGGGCGACCAGGTTGATGTGAGCAAGTCTCATGACGGTTGATATCCTCGGCTATGAGGCAACCATATCCATTGGTGAAGGATGGCGAAAGACGTCGGTTCGGCGAGGACTGCGGTCAACGGCGCCATTTCATCCCGCCGAAGAGAGGGCTCGAAAAGAGCTTGATCGCGACACGCCGATCGGAGATGCGCCAGTGGCGGGCCAACAGCATCGTGGCGACGTCGACCGCGAGGGAACTCGCCATCGCGGTCGAAGAATTGCGGACAGCATTGTGTTTACGGGCGGCTACCCCGCCTTCTTGACCGCCGGAATGACCCAGGAACCATCCAGGATGGATGGCGGACTGTCGTCGGGCCAGTAGAGCCGCATCATCAGGATGAATTTGTCCTTCGGCGCAGGCAGCCAGTTGGCTTCCTTGTCCGCACCGGGGGTTTCGTGCTGGATGTAGATATCCGTCGATCCATCCGGATTTGCCTTGGGGTTCTGCCGCGCGCTGATCGAGTAGCGGTTGATCGGGTTTTCCACGAAGAAATACTGATCGTTGTACATGGTAATCGACCAGAACCCTCGCACAGGCGGCAACTGCCCCTTGGGAAAGGTGACGACGTAGTTGTTCGACCCGTGATAGCTGCGAGCGATGAGGCCATCCTTCGACTTCAGCGAGGTCGGATAGACCGCGTCTTGCGGACGATTGGCGCCAAGGCCGATGGCGGTTATCAGCGCGCGCTGGAGATAGTTGGTCCCGTAAATGCCGGTCGCGGTCGTGTAGCCCCAACCGTTGATGTCCTTGATATCGCCATCGCTGAACTTGAAGTGCAGCATGATGCGGTGGAAAGCGAACTCGGGAATGCGCTTGACGAATGCCGCATCCAGCTTGTCCTTGTCGAAGGCTTGGCCCGGAACGATGCCGATCTGCGCGAACTTCGCGACCGTCCCGGCGTCCGCGGCTGTCGGCGGATTGGCCTTCATCAGTTCGCTCAGAAGGGTGAAATACTCGACCGCATCCATACCGTTGACCTGCTCGCGCACGGCGGTCTTCATGTCGATACCGGGGTCGACCTTGCCGGGCGGCGGCGTCCAGTCCTTGCCGTAAGCGCTGAGCGGCACGAGCTTGCACTGGTCCTGCAATGCGTGAACGGCCTTGTAGTCTTCCGGCGTACCGTCGCAATAGATGCGGCCGAGAATCCAGATCAGGTTCGTTGCCGACCTGTACTCGGTGACGCCGTCGGGCAGTTGACCCTGCCAGCCGGGGCCGGTGATGGCGTAGGATTGCGCGTCGCCGCCTGTCGTTCGTTTTCCCGGCACCTGGAACACCGTCGTCCATCCGTCGAGCATCGGAAACAGAAAGTAACGATCCTTCATGTCCGGGATCGAGAGAACCCACGGCTCCTCTTCGACATTGACGAACGCGGTCGTATAGAGCGTGTCGGCATTCGGCGCGGTGACGTCCTTGAAGGACGCGTTCGGATATTCGCGAAGCTTGATGATGTGGCCCATCGGGCCTTTGCTACCCTCGGGCTTTTCGACATTGGTGACGACGCGGCGTGTTATTTCCATCGTCACCAGGGGGTATCCATAGATGTAGGCTTCGACCGCGAGCCAGAATTCGTCGGCAGCTTCGATCGGATCGATAAGCGGTGATTCAAAGGCATTCGCTGGTGAAAATGAAGCGCTGGCAAGTAAACCCATTGCTCCCATCGCGACGGCGCGTCGTGTCAGATCCATGTTCGCCTCCTATTTGCCCTCATGGCGCCAGGACGTTAGCACATGCTAATCAATACCACTAGGCATTGTGCACCGCGAAATCACATCCTGAAAACGCAAGGGCCGAATTCGGCTTTGCACTGGCGGACATCATAGCAAGCGTGCCGGTGCATCCGATCACTGAAAGCCAAATGGTTCAACGCGCATACGACGCCGACGGTCTGGAGCCCACGACAGCAGACCACGACCGGAAACGGCGCAAAACACCGATGCCGAAAGAAAAGAGCGTCATGATAACGCGATGAATGAACATATTTTTATGTAATTTCGAACACCATCCCCCGAATGAACAATACGGCTAAAGATCATTCCCGATATTATGCAACGCTGAATATCAACTTCAGAACAAGATTTACGACAACATTCCCAAGACAATAAGAATTTTTGGAGAATTGAACTTCGCGTCCATGAGTTTCACCATTCGATATTTTTTGGGAACCAAGTTCTGCCCAGTCCGTTTAGAAAGGACATATACCTTTCTGACGCTTCCTCTGCCGCCTGACAAATGGCCGTCTTTGCGCCGAGATTCGACACGCGGGAGCGTTCAATGACCAGACATATCAAGTATGAAAAAGAGGCACTGCTGCGCGGCTGGGATGCCGTCTACGATCTGGAAGAGTTCATTCTGGCCTACAGCCTGGCGCCGCTCGCGGCGCGTGAAATCTTCGCGAAAGCCGGCCCCCGCAGGCTCGATCTCGCTAACGCTATGGACGCCCGAAAGCTGGTAACGGCACGACACTCGATGATAACGCGCTTATGATCCGCGCTTGACTTATGTCGGTTGCCTCCGTGCGATATTGCGCGCAGGGTATTTGGTCGACAGCGATTGAAGCGGGCGCTGTCGCGAACGGGTCTATGTGCCTGTGCCCCAACAAAAGGAGGACGTCATGTCTTCCAGCCATCCCAAATATTATCTTGATGCAGACGACCTCAACCTGTTGGTCGAGGTGCTCACGGCCGCCGGCTTCTATGGAACCACGGCCAAGGCAGATCCAAGCGGAAGGAACGCCGCGACGCGCTTCCTGATGGCAGCGCTCGAAAACGGCATCAATAGCCGCGAAATGCTCGCTGCAGCGCTTGTCGAGCGTGGCAGTGCGTCGAAAGGAGAGCATCAGACGCCGGCGCAGACGAAAGCCGAAGCGATCGATCGATGGGATGATGAAGGCGGCGCAGTCTCAATCGTCCCCGAGATCTCCCGCCGGACCGCCCCTTGAACGTCAACGGGGCGGCCATCAGCTTCTTTGTTCCAAACGGGAGAATGCGATGCACACACTACCCAGCCTGACGGGCCACCATCTCAGCCCCAGCGAACTTTCAGTGGTGCGGCGGGTTTTCGAAGCGACCTGTTTGAAGACACGACTCCAGGAACGCGGCATACAGGCCGATCGCTTGGCGAGGTTCATCATGGATGAACTCCGGTTCGGCAACACAGATGAATCGTCTCTTCTCGAATGTGCCCTTTGGCACGAGACGCGGCGCATTCCATCCGCAGCCAAGAGCCATTCGATCGTCGACATCCGTACAGCAAGAACCCGCGAGGGCCGCGATCCCGGCCAAACGGTAAAAACGGGTGCTCCTTATCATCGAGACACTCGCTAGCCGTCTAGCCCCACGCAGCTAGCGCCGTCCTCCAACCATCTGACCTCAAACTACCTGGCCGCCCCTCACGGGCAGCCAGCACGACCAGGCACGTCGCCTGGAGCATGGCAGAGAACCCTCTAACCACAGGAGCCATCATGGCCAAGGAAATCAAAACACTGGACGTGCTTTTTCACAACACATTGAAGGACGTCTACTTCGCCGAGAGCAAGATCATCGACACGCTGCCGAAGATGCGGGATGCCGCCAAGAGCAAGCCGCTCAAGGATGCATTCATCAAACATCTCACAGAGACCAAGGTTCACGTCGAGCGGCTGGAAGAGGTCTTCAAGATCATCGGCAAGAAGCCAGAAAAGAAGACATGTGACGCCATCATGGGCATCACCAAGGAAGGCGCCTCGGTCATGGACGAGTACGAAGGCTCGCCCGCGCTCGACGCCGGATTGCTTGCTGCCGCACAGGCTGTCGAGCATTACGAAATGTCACGCTATGGCACATTGCGCACCTGGGCGCTGGAACTGGGCATGAAAGATGCCGCCAAGCTTCTTCAGACGACGCTCGACGAAGAACAGGCAACGGACATTGCTCTGACCGCGATCGCCACCAAGGTCGTCAACCAGAATGCAGAAAAAGCGGCTTAGCCCAAAAAGCCGGCTTGACCCTATAGAGCCGGCCAAAGCCTGAATCTCAAGCAGGCATCAAGCAACGAAGGGCGGCCCTGTGGCCGCCCTTCGTCAATCGGGCTTTGAGTGTCGGCAATTTACTTGGCGCGGCGCCAGACACCGTTGACGCCGTCACCCTTGACGTCTCCGGCCTTCTTGTCTTCGGCATACGTATAAAGCGGCTTGCCGTCGTAGGCCCACATCTCCTTGCCGGCCGCGTCCTTGACCAGCGACCACTCGCCTTCAGCCTTCGATTTCGCGGCGGCATGGAACGCCGGCCACATCTTCAGGCAATCGGTGTCGCAGTTCGACTTGCCCTTGGTGTCCTTGTCGAACGTGTAGAGGGTCATGCCGTTTCCCGTGGTCATGACCTTGCCCACCTTCGTGTCGACCATCTTGGCCGGTTCGGCGGCATAAGCCGACCATGACGTAGCAGCGGCTACGCCCAATGCGATTAGAAGCGTTTTCATGATTTTTTCCCATCGGGGATGCCAGCGGAATGCCGGTAGTGCCCGAAGTCTAACGCACAGGAACGCGTAGCTTCAGTGGCGGTTCCATGACGGCACCAACTTGACGGGCTGAAAGCAAGCCCGCACCTATGCAGAGACGGGCAGAACCAGACGAGCCCGCAGGTCGGCAACGTTCTATGATGTTCACTGGGTCAGGCTGTCAGACTGCGTTGTCGGCGCGGCCCCTGTGAACATGATAGTCGCAGGCCTGAATGCCCAGACCAATAGGATAGTCATGGTGACGATGAGCAGAGAGAAAACGAGACGAGTTGACATGGCGCCTTCCTCCATATTCGGAGCGCTGTGAATGCAGGTTGCAGCATTCGTCGCCGTTGTCAGGTCGAACTTTTCTGGCAAGGAGACGCGCGGGCGCCTTCCTTATGGCCTCGCGGTCCGTGCGGTTCAGGAGCATTTTCAGGTATCCGGTCGCCGCATAGCAATGGAAGAAAGTGTACCACATTTCTTGCTTGCGAGGGGCGGCGGAATTACCGGGTCAAACGATCAATTGCACGATGTGGGAGAACGGCGTCATCGCCCACCGGCCGTTATCGTCCTTGGCTGTTCTGTAAATGATGAAATCACGGCCGATGGTGAATTTCCCATGCATGGTGATCTCGTTACCTGTTGAGAGCACGGCTCGAAGCTCGGTTGCTTGACGTTTCTCAATTTGGTCACTGATCAAATCGGCGAGGACCTGATCCACGATACCAGGCTTTGAATCAATCAATGGACCACCCCCGATTTTTTTGAGACACCGTGCGGATGCGACGACGTCGGCACGGCAAACGTGACCACCCGGAATTTGCCGCAACTCATGTTTGAGCTTAGAGCATCCTGCTTTCAAGTGGAATCACCGGCCGCGGCCAAGATGCTCCGGAATCAACTTGGCGGAATGTCCCCGGTTCTGAACCACCCTCGCCCTGGCCAGGTGGCCCCCACCGTTCGCTCGGGAGCTTCTGGTGGTTCATCATCGCCACGTCGATCCGCTTCGTCGCATTCCAGGCCACAGAGAACAGCTGATCCCTCGGCGGAGAAAGCTGCAACTCCAGAGGGATATCGATCAAGCCGGACGAATAGCAGAGCGCACTTCGGCCAGCATGCACGACCGCCTCAATTGAAACTCAATCGACGCGCTATGGTAGAACTAAGTTGATTTGGCCGAATGTGGCTTTCGCGGTATCAGAACGTCGAACCGCCCCAATCCCCTAAATTCTCGACAGACAGCAAGCTCGGTTTCAGTGCTTGCGGCAAGCGCTTCGTGACGAGGCAGATCTCTTTCGATCCGTTTGTTCGTCCGCTCCATTGCAACGAGCATCATTCATCCGTCGGCAGCCAGCGCGAAAGTGCGCGACGGCTGTTCCTGCCGGTTGCTCTTACGAACGCTTGAGGAGGATCGAGACTACTATGAATACGCTCTCTTTCACGAAACGCATCATCCGCGGCCCGGCCGACGCGCCGCCGATCCACCGTTTTCACGTTGGGCAGCTCGTGCGCTCCAAGGGGGCGTTGACGCGGGAATCGATGACCGGCGAAACCTACCGCATTACCGCGACCTTGCCGATCCGCGACAATGCGCTCCAGTATCGCGTGCAGAGCAGCCGCGAAATCCATGAGCGGGTGACGGATGAGGGCAATCTCGAAATGATCGTCGGCACCGGCAAGGATGGGCCAGCGCTCGCCGAACGGACGTTCAGGCGAACGCATATCCTGTAAGGACCAACGTGCAGGCCATGCGACGGGTTCAGCTACAGGAGGCGATCATGAAGTACCACATACCGGCTCAGATCTACCTCTTCGACTATCGTGGCCTGTTTGCCTGGATCGCCGTTGCGGTCGCCATCGCTGTCGTCATTGCGACGATCCTTTTTGGCCGGATCCTGTGACGGCACATCACGAAGCCGAAGACCTATCCGCACTCACCACCCGACCGACCGCTTGCCGCGGCGGTCTACAGCCTGAAAGGACCATCCCATGACGCTGAGCTTCCCAAACCAAAGCCGAAGTTTCGACGATACAAGAAAAGCCGTTCGCTTCCTCGGCCACGATGGCATGTTGGAAGTGCCCTTCTACGTCGAGGCGGAAGCACTCGCGCACGGCGCACCGACCCGAACGACCGAGGCGGCCTGCCTGAACGCGTTCGACGCCGCACGCACCAAGATCTACGACGTCGCAAAAGCAGCCTACGCCCACGGGCGCCGGACGATTTACGTCCTGACGGCCGCGGACTTCCGCTAGGATCAACACCACAGCACATCGCCGGCCTGCAGGCCAAAACCTGTATCGCCTCCGATGGGCCCGTCCTTAAGCCGCCGGTAACGGGGCAGCCGCCATACCTGTTGCGAGCAACGCATCAGGGACCGGCATGGCGGACGCACAACACGAAACGAACACAACCGGCAAGCAGTCGGGCCGCGTCGTTATCATGACGGCAGGCGGTGAAAATCCGTGGGTCATGATCAATGCGCTCGCCGCGCGTTTTGACGATATCGTCGTTCTCCAGGAACAGCCGGAATCCAAGGGACTATTCCTGCGCCGGCGGGCACGAAAGCTCGGCTGGCCGATGGCCCTCGGACAACTGGCGACCATGGTTGCCTCGCGTTTCGGCAAGCGCTTTACCCGGAAGCGGGCGCACGAAATCCTGCGGCTCTACGGCGCATCGGCAACACCCGACCCGCGTGTGCCAGTGCGGCAGATCCTTTCGATCAATGACAACGAGGCGGTCGCCCATATCCGGCAGCTCGCACCAAAGGTCGTCTTTCTCATCAGTTGCCGCATGCTGAAGCCGGCGGCCCTGGCGCAGATCCCCTGCCCTGTGATCAATTTCCATGCCGGCATCAATCCGCGCTATCGCGGCCTGATGGGCGGCTATTGGGCCCGCGTCAGTCACGACGTCGGCAATTTCGGCGCGACCGTGCATCTGGTGGACGAAGGCGTCGACACCGGCAGCATCCTCTACCAGTCGCGCCAGACGCCTGATCCCCGCGATACCATGCACACCTATCCGCTGCTGCAGACGGCCGCTTCGACCGACATCGCCATCGCCGCCCTCGACGACGCCCTCAAGGGCCGGTTGCGGCCACTCGATGTCGCAGGCCCGTCGCAACAATGGTATCATCCACCGATCTGGACCTGGCTATGGACCGGAATTCGGCGCGACATCTGGTAGGAAAAACACCCGCAATCGACCGCTGGTCGCTTGCCGCATCTGGCCGCCCGCTGGCCCTAAGACCCTGAAATTTCTGGTACTCCCCAGGCGATGGATATCCCGAAGCGCGGGCTTGTCCGCATCGCCGCAACGCGTAGAGTGCCAGGGGCTTGCGACGTTCTGCGCCGGCGTCGTTTTTGGACATATCCAACGTCGTGGCGAGATGAGCCACGACGCCCGGACATAAGCATTGTCGCAGGAAGAGGAGAACGACACCCGATGGCAGATCGCATAATCGTCTACTGGCGCGACATCCCGGCCCAGGTGATCATCAAGAAGGGCCGCACGACCGCCAAGCGCGAGCTTTCGCTGCGCTTCACCGAGGCGATCGACATGTGCGCCATGCGCACGGGTGCCGCCGAAACCGACGACTACCTTGCGGAATGGCGCAAGGCCGAGCCCGAGCCTGTCTCCGACGACCTGGAGGCGGAAGCCGATCGCGCCGCCGCCGAACTCGAAGCGGCCTTTGATCGCGAACGCCTGGTCGCTCTCGTCAAATCCGGGGGCCGCGACAATGGCTGAGCCGAAGATCGCAGGAGCGGCAGAGGCGAAGATCGTCAAGGGCAATGCAGCGGCCGCCGCCAAGGCTGCGACCGGCGCCTTTACGCCATCAGGCGTCTCGCCGAGCCGTCGCTCGCGCCACAAATACACGGTTCGCCTCTGGGCCGTGCGCAACTCGCGCTTCCTCGAATGGTTCTACAACCGCTTCGCCGACCTGTTCCTGCTTCTGCATCCGCTCTGGAACGCGATCGGCTACGGACGCGTCGAGCGGCCGGTGACCTTCGTCGAACGCCACGTCAAAGGTTTTCTGTTCGACTGTCGCATGTGCGGCCAGTGCGCATTGTCGTCGACCGGCATGTCCTGCCCGATGAACTGTCCGAAGCAGTTGCGCAACGGCCCCTGCGGCGGTGTGCGCGCCAACGGCAACTGCGAGGTCGAGCCGGACATGCCCTGCGTATGGGTGCAGGCGTGGAAAGGCTCGCAGAACATGACGAAGGGTGATGCGATCCTGAACGTGCAGAAGCCGGTCAACCAGTCGCTGCGCGAAACCTCCTCCTGGCTGCGGGTGACGGCCGAAGCGGCTGCCCGGCGTGAAGCACAGGCGAAAGAGAAGCAGGCATGAGCCCCGATTACAATCCACACGATCCAGGCGCCCCGCTCGACCCGCTGCCCGGCCATTCCTCTCGCGGGCGGCTCGAGCGCGTGCTGCGCCGCGGCGAGTTCGCCGTGACCGCCGAACTCAACCCGCCCGACAGCGCCAACCCGCAGGATGTCTACGAGCGCGCGGCGATCTTCGACGGCTGGGTCGACGGCATCAATGCGGTCGATGCCTCCGGCGCCAACTGCCACATGTCGTCCGTTGGCATCTGCGCACTGCTGACACGCATGGGCTACGCCCCGATCATGCAGATCGCCTGCCGCGACAAGAACCGCATTGCCATCCAGGGCGACGTGCTCGGTGCGTCCGCCATGGGCGTGCAGAATGTCATGTGCCTGACCGGAGACGGCGTGCAGGCCGGCGACCAGCCCGGCGCCAAGCCGGTCTTCGACCTCGATTGCATGTCGCTGCTCGAAACCGTGCGCATCATGCGCGACAATTCCAAGTTCCTGTCGGGCCGCAAGTTGACGACGCCGCCACAGGTGTTTCTCGGCGCCGCCATCAACCCCTTTGCCCCGCCCTACGACTTCCGCCCCTACCGTCTCGCCAAGAAGATCGAGGCCGGCGCGCAGTTCGTGCAGAGCCAGTACTGCTTCGACGTGCCGATGTTTCGCGAATACATGAAGAAGGTGCGCGACCTCGGCCTCGACGAAAAATGCTTCATCCTCGTCGGTGTCGGACCGATGGCGTCGGCCAAGACCGCTCGCTGGATCCGCTCCAACGTGCCGGGAATCCACATTCCCGACAGCATCATCGCGCGGCTCGAAGGCGCACAGGACCAGAAGAAGGAAGGCAAGCAGCTCTGCATCGACATCATCAACGAGGTCAAGGAGATCGAAGGCGTCTCCGGCGTCCACGTCATGGCCTATCGCCAGGAAGAATATGTCGCAGAGATCGTGCATGAATCAGGCGTATTGAAGGGTCGCCAGCCCTGGAAACGCGAAACGCTGCCGGCCGATGCGCTGGTGGCCGAACGGCTGGAGCACATTCGCGAAGGCAAGGAAGAAAACCAGCAGGAGATGGCAGGCGCTGCAGCCCACCACCCCCACTGAAACAATTGTAGACACACCGGCGCCGGCAGACCCGGCCGCTTTCATCGATCACGGGTGAGACAACGAAACCCGACGCCACAGGATCAAAGGATCTTACATGACCCGTACCATCGTCGCTTCCGCCACCCGCGAAATCATCATCGGCTTCGACCAGCCCTTCTGCGTCATCGGCGAGCGCATCAACCCGACCGGCCGCAAGAAGCTGGCCGCGGAGATGATCGAGGGCAATTTCGACACCGTCATCAAGGACGCGCTGGAACAGGTCGCCGCCGGCGCAACGATGCTCGACGTCAATGCCGGCGTCACCGCGGTCAACCCGAACGAGACCGAACCGCCGCTGCTGGTCAAGACGCTGGAGATCGTCCAGGGCCTCGTCGACGTGCCACTGTCGATCGACAGCTCCGTGTCGGCCGCGATCGAGGCGGCGTTGAAGGTGGCCAAGGGTCGGCCACTGGTCAATTCCGTCACCGGCGAAGAGGAAAAGCTCGAAGCGATCCTGCCGCTCTGCAAGAAATACGATGTGCCTGTCGTCGCGATCTCCAACGACGAGACCGGCATTTCGATGGATCCGGACGTGCGCTTCGCCGTTGCCAAGAAAATCGTCGAGCGCGCCATGGATTACGGCATCAAGCCGCACGACATCGTCGTCGATCCGCTGGTGATGCCGATCGGTGCGCTGGGCGACGCTGGCCGGCAGGTGTTTGCGCTTCTGCGCCGTCTGCGCGAGGAGCTGAAGGTCAACACCACCTGCGGCCTCTCCAACATCTCCTTCGGCCTGCCCCATCGCCACGGCATCAACGCCGGCTTCATCCCCATGGTCATCGGCGCCGGCATGACGTCCGCGATCATGAACCCCTGCCGCCCGCAGGAAATGGAAGCCGTTCGCGCCGCAAACGTTCTGAACGGCACCGACGCCAACTGCACCAACTGGATCAGGACCTATCGCGACCACAAGCCGGCAGAAGGCGGCCATGCCGTGGCGGCGACAGCGGCTCCGGCAGCCTCCGGCGGCCGTCGCGGCGGGCGCGCCGCGCGCACCGGTGGCGCTGCGGCAAGCGAATAGGTTTTCGCCCTGCGTCGAACTGCGAGCCAAGGAACAATCCGGTCACGAGAAGCGACCTGCGCCTCTTCGCCCTGATTGTTCCCTTGGTCCTCATCGCAAGATATGCGTTAGTTGAGGATGCGGCCGGGTTCGAAAGGTTCTACGCTGACCTCAGGATCCATGTTCTGGCGGTCCTGATTGTAAACCTCGCCGTGCTCGCCGTCATATTGATGGCAGCATTCACGAAGAGGATCGACTTCGGTTCCCAGGGGTGGGTCATAAAGATCTTTTCCTGGGCAAGCTCTATCTCACTGGCAGCCGCGCTTGCCTGGGCAATCGCGGCGGCAAATCTGACCACGGCATCATAGTCAGGCATCCGACCGCCGCTGTCGCGGCACAAGAGTAGGGATCAACGATGACAACGCGCCGACTTCACCTGGACACCTTTACGCTCTGGTTCGAAGCCCCCTTCGTGATCGCGCTTCGACTGCACGAAATGCAGATGGCGGCAATGACCGGCAAGAGCCAGGATTCGACCGAGATTACCCGCATGGTGTCGGAGAAGATCGCCGCCACCGCCGAGAGCGCGATTGCCGTGAACATGGCGCTCTGGCGCGCCGCCTTCGACAATACGATGCGGCTGATGACCGGCGGCAATGCATCCTTTGGCCTGGGTGGAACGGCGATTGCCTCTGCCGCGCTCAAGCCCTATGGCAAGCGGGTGCGCGGCAATGCAAGGCGGCTGTCGCGCAAGTCGTCGTGAACGGATACGGCCGCGACAGCGCGCCCCTGACGAAATGATGCTCGCAGATCTTTCCATGTCGGGATCTGACAACTATCAGGCTGCATTCCGGTGCAGTCTGAAGCCGTTTACCCGTGCTTCGCCTCACCAGTCGAAGCGGGCTTCAGGAAAGACAGAACAGAATGCGCATCGAAGGCACTTCCGAGATCGAGACCAACATGACCGAAGCCGCGCATAAGGATCCCCTCGTTCTCTTCATGCCCTCGGGCAAGCGTGGCCGCTTCCCGGTCGGCACGCCGGTGCTCGATGCCGCCCGCTCGCTCGGGGTCTATGTCGAAAGCGTGTGCGGTGGCCGCGCCACCTGCGGGCGCTGTCAGATCGAGGTGCAGGAAGGCAATTTCGCCAAGCACAAGATCGTCTCTTCCAACGACCATATTTCGCCTCTCGGCCCGAAGGAGCAGCGCTACGCCTCGGTGCGCGAACTGCCTGACGGGCGCCGCCTCTCCTGCTCCGCCCAGATCCTCGGCGATCTCGTCATCGACGTGCCGCAGGATACCGTCATCAACGCGCAGGTGGTGCGCAAGGCGGCGAGCGACCGCGTGATCGAGCGCAACGCCGCCGTCCAGCTCTGCTATGTCGAGGTCGACGAACCCGACATGCACAAGCCGCTCGGCGATCTCGACCGCCTCAAGGTGATGCTGGAAAAGGACTGGGGCTGGAAGGACCTGCTGATCGCGCCGCACCTGATCCCGCAGGTGCAGGGCATCCTGCGTAAGGGCAACTGGGCAGTCACCGCCGCCATCCACCGCGACATGGATTCCTCGCGGCCCTTCATCGTCGGCCTGTGGCCGGGACTGAAGAACGAGGCCTATGGCATCGCCTGCGACATCGGCTCGACGACCATCGCCATGCATCTCGTCTCGCTGCTGTCGGGCCGCATCGTCGGCTCGTCCGGCACTTCGAACCCGCAGATCCGCTTCGGCGAGGATCTGATGAGCCGCGTGTCCTACGTGATGATGAACCCGGATGGCCGCGAGGCCATGACCAAGGCGGTGCGCGAGGCGGTCAACGGTCTGATCGGCAAGGTCTGCGCCGAGGGCGAGGTCGACCGCCACGACATTCTCGACATGGTCTTCGTCGGCAACCCGATCATGCACCACCTGTTCCTCGGCATCGACCCGACCGAACTCGGCCAGGCGCCGTTTGCGCTCGCCGTCTCTGGCGCGCTGCAATATTGGGCCCACGAGATCGACATCGACGTCAATCGCGGCGCGCGCCTCTACATGCTGCCCTGCATCGCCGGCCATGTCGGCGCCGATGCGGCCGGCGCCACGCTGTCGGAAGGCCCGTACCGCCAGGACAAGATGATGCTGCTCGTCGATGTCGGCACCAATGCCGAGATCGTGCTTGGCAACAGGGACCGCGTCGTCGCGGCCTCCTCGCCCACGGGCCCAGCCTTCGAAGGTGCCGAAATCTCCTCCGGCCAGCGTGCAGCACCCGGCGCGATCGAGCGCGTGCGCATCGATCCCGAAACGCTTGAGCCGCGCTTCCGCGTCATCGGCGTCGAGAAATGGTCTGACGAGGACGGTTTTGCCGAGGCGGCGGCTGCAGTCGGCGTCACCGGCATCTGCGGATCGGCGATCATCGAGATCGTCGCCGAGATGTATCTCTCCGGCATCATCTCGCAGGACGGTGTCGTTGACGGCGCAATGGCGGCAAAAAGCCCGCGCATCATCCCGAACGGCCGCACCTTCTCCTACCTGCTGCATGAAGGCCAACAGCGCATCACCGTGACGCAGAACGACATCCGCGCCATCCAGCTCGCGAAGGCTGCCCTTTATGCCGGTATCAAGCTCTTGATGGAGAAGCTCGAGATCGACCATGTCGACACCATCCGATTTGCCGGCGCCTTCGGCTCCTTCATCGATCCGAAATACGCCATGGTGCTGGGCCTGATCCCGGACTGCGACCTCGAGGAAGTGAAGGCCGTCGGCAACGCCGCCGGCACCGGCGCGCTGATGGCGCTCCTGAACCGGGGCCACCGCCGCGAGATCGAGCAAACCGTCAGCAAAATCGAGAAGATAGAGACGGCTCTTGAATCAAAGTTTCAGGAGCATTTCATCAACGCCATGGCGATGCCCAACAAGGTCGATGCCTTCCCGAAACTGTCTCAGGTCGTCACCTGGCCGGAGCCCAAGGTGGCGGCGGACGACGGCGAAGGCGGTGGCCGCAGACGGAGACGCAGCCGGGAGTAGGACGCCCCGCGCCGCAGCTCCGTAACGACACTGCCAGAAACCGACGCCCCCTTTAGCCTCCCAACCTCTCCCCGCCTGCGAGGAGAGGTCGCGGCAGCGGGATACTGGCTGCTTCCACAAAGGCCATGGAACCGCGGCGCCTCACGCAGCCTGCGCCGCAAACGCTCCCAGCAACCCTGCCCAGCCACCTTCGGAATCGAGCGACGTGCGCGCCTCGTTCGCCTTGGCGCCATAGTTCGCCAGGTCGCGATGTTCGAGCCGCACCACCGTGCCGCCGTCGGTCGCGGGTTCGAAGATCACTTCCACCTCGGTCTGGAAATCCGGATCGAAGACCCATTCGGCATTGAGTTGCCAGGCGAAGACAATGCGCTTCGGCGGCTCGCAGGCCAGCACCCGCCCCCATTCCTTCTCTTCGCCGGAATTGCCGATCTCGTACCAGCGACCTCCCGAAAACGGCTCGACCACGACGGTCGTCTGTCCGCTTGCCGTCAGGCTGTGGCTCTTCAGCCACCACTCGCCCATATATGAAACGAAGATCTCGAAGGCGCGCTGCGGCAGCACGCCGACGGTCACGGATTTGCGCACCGGCGCAGGTTCGATGCGGTGCATGTCACGGCCTCCCGTTTGTCTCACCGGCTGCGTCTCGCGCCATGCCGACGCTCAGATGGCTCCATCCAGGTCGGCCAGCGCCTTGAACGCCGCGAGCTGATCGCCCCAGAAACGATCGAGCCATTGGCGCAGCGGACGCAAGCCATCCCGGTCGATCGAATAGATGCGGCGCGCGCCTGACGGTGTGTCGCGAACGAGGCCTGCCTGCTTCAGCACCTTCAGGTGCTGAGATATCGCCGGCTGGGACACTGGCAAGGACCGGGCGATCTCTGCAACCGAGCAGCCGCCGGTCGCGAGTTTTTCGATGATCGCCCGCCGGGTGGGATCGGCGAGCGCGACAAGCACCCTGCCTTCATAAGCCATGGCTTATTATAAGCTTCTACTTATGGAAAACAACCAAGGGACTGCTATCGGCAACGCGGAAGTTTCGGCGAACTGCGCCATCCGACAAATGACATGATTTCAATAATATAGAACTTAGAAATGACTCAAGATATCAACAATCACATGCCAGTCTAGCCACCCAGCGCGATCGTCACGGCGACAAGCACGCCGCCGATCGCCGTCATCGTAAACGCCATTGGCCAGGGGCTGCGGCCCATGTACTGCCCCAGCCGGGCACCGATGACAAAGAGCATGACGAGCGCGATGGCGTTCGACACCCGCATGGCCACGTCGATCTGATCGATGAACAGGAAGGGAATGCTCGGCGGCAGCGTCGAGATGGCGACAAGCGCAAAGATGGCGAACGCTGCCTTGAGGTCACCACCCGTGACGACCCTCTGGCGGGCTGCGGCCGGCAAGGCACGGACCCGAAGCAACAGCGCATCCATCTCGGCTTGCGACGCGACCGAGCGAACGTCATCGGGCAGGTTGTCGTAAAACACGTCGCGTGCCCGCGGCAAAGGTTCGCGCTGCAGCGTCTCGATGAAGCCCTGACGCTTCACCCGCTCCACCGCCGTCGTCAGCACATGCATGACGCCATCGACGATGCCCCAGGCGAGATTGCAGCCGAAGGCGGCGATCAGCACGGCATTGACCTTTTCGCCGCCGCCCACAGCCGCACTCATGGTGCCGGTGAAGGACAGCACCATCAGCAGCCCGAAGATGATCTCCGAGAGCCGATCGATCGGATCGAGAATGGGTCGCGGCTGGTCATCGCGGGCCATCAGACATCCCCCTTGCGCGTCGATCAACGCATGACGACGTGACGGAAGCCCCCTCTGGCTCAGGCCACGGCTGACGCAAGCCGCACCTCGCCCGCCTGCATCCTCAGTTCGGCGAAAGCGTCGCGAACGTGATCGGCCACCGCGAGCACCGGCGCCGAGGCGCTATCGATCACCTGCAAACCGATATCGTAGTGGCCGAGGTCCGGCAGACCGTCGCGCTCGCCAAGCTGCACCATCTCGCCGTGGACGAGATAACGCGGCAGCGGCGCGATCGCGAGGCCGGCGAGCACGGCGGCACGCTGGCCGGTCGTGTAGGCACTCAGGAACGCAATGCGAAACTTGCGGCCGGCACGCGACAGCTTTTCCACCGCATCGGCGCGCCACACACAGCCATCTTCCCACATCGACACTGGCAGCGGGTCCTTCAGGTGGGCATTTCCACACTTGACGCCGGCCCAGACCAGCTTCTCCTGCATCAGGATCTCGGCATTCTTCGGCGCGACATCGGTCAGGCTGTTGAAGATGGCAATGTCGAGGCGATGCTCGTCGACACGCTTGCGCATGGCGGTGCTCATGCCGATCGACACGTCGACGGTTACGTTCGGATAGGATTCGGCAAAGCGCTTCAGCACCTCGGGCAGGATGCGCTCGCCGACATCCTCAGGCGCCCCGACGCGCACAACGCCGTTCATATCCGGCAACAGGAAGCGCGACACGGTTTCATTGTTGAGTGCCAGCAGGCGGCGGGCGAAGCCCAGGAGCATCTCGCCTTTCGGCGTCAAAGACACCGAGCGCGCGTCGCGCAGGAACAGCGTACAGCCAAGCAGCTCCTCGAGCTTCTTGATCTGCATCGAGACCGCCGACGGCGTGCGGTAGACCGTTTCGGCCGCAGTGGTGAAGTTGCCCGTTTCGGCGATGGCGACGAAAGTCTTCAGCACATCCATTTCAAGGAGCGGAAGCGCGTGGCGCATCATCATGTTCATGGCGGCATCCTCATTCAATAAAACTGAAAGAAAGGTTCACATCATTTCGTTTGATTGAACATCAGCAAAGACCGATAGTCAAGTTGCAAGGACGCCAAAGGAAGGAGAAGCCCATGTCCGCAGCACTTATTATCGCCGCCTCGAAGAGTTCCCGCAGTAACAGCGCCACGTCGCAGGCAGTGGTACAAAAACAGTACAGCAGGAGCAAAGACATGGTCCTCAACGCCCTTACCCAGGTCATAGCCGTCCTAGACGGTGTTGTCAGGCATCGACAGCAAAGGCAGATCGCTCGATATCGGGTGGAAGCCCAGCGCGAACTGGCCAAACTGCCGAGGCGAGTTCGCGACGACGTGATGTTTACGGACTCGCTCATAGATCACCACGTTTGATGAAAAGCATCAAACATATTCGCTGGAATGATAAGTCAGGTTGCGGCACAAGTACCGTCATGGTCGCGACCTGCTGAGACACTCAGAAGGAGCCATGAAATGTCCAATTCTCAGTTTTCATCGGCCTCGGAACGGGCATCCTCCCACTCGTCCCTTCCGGGTCTCTTCAATCTGCAGGTTCGTGCCTGGGCAGCGTGGAAGCGTCATCGCCAGGAACGCGCACTGGAAAACCTGTCCTATGACACGCTGAAGGACATCGGCTTCCCGTCGATGGACGATGCGGTGCATAAGTCCGAGCAATGACGTGACGGCTTGCCCTCTGGGCGGTCAAAGCAGTCGAATACAATGAAGGGTGTCGCTCTGATGGCGGCGCCCTTTTTCGTTGCACGGATGGCTCCCCAGCGTGCAGGGCCGGAATCTGCGGCGCCGATTTGTAGTCCCGGGCAACGGGGCACTGCGCCGTGCCGGCAAAGCCAGGCCAGCGTCGCCATTCGGCAAGACATGCACCCTACAAAGCCCGGGCTGAATACGCGGAAGATGAGATTTCGGAAAGCGCACCTGATGATGTAGGTTCGATGCATGATCGATGCTTGTCAATTCAATGTCCGCGATCAGGTCGGACGCCTTCTTTGTCCCGCATGCGGCTATCCGGATTACGCCCGCGTTGCGGCCTACGACGAGTGCGGTGGATTGGTAGGAATCACGATTTGCCCATGCTGCCTGTGGGAGCCAGGTTTCGACGACGTCCCTGGAGCCTCCCCAAAGGCTGCCAAGGATGGCATCGGCGCTTCGTTGCGAGCCTATCGCGCTGCGTGGGGCCCGGCTTTGCGTTGGCGAGGACGATTTGCAGACAAGCCATCAGCCTGGGACGGCGAGCAGCAACTGGCCCGTCTTTTCGAGCTTGCGCCGGGCATCCGCTAGCGGACCTTGAATGCAGCAGGCAACGCCCGCTCGGCTTGAGGCGTCGCCCCTCCGTCAGAGTACTTGATACGTTTCCCGCGCCTCCTGTCGACAGACGGGTCGACTTGTCTCATACCGACACCCGCCCCATCCGCCGTAAAAGTCGCAATCGGCAAACACAACCGTGACGAGAGCTTTATGATTATTGCGTATCTCTGGCAGTTCTTGTCAGATAGCGTCAATCGCGCTGCGAAATCTGTCGCTTTCCTTACAAAAGCCTGAAAGCCCTGCGCGGCCGCCTTTTCCCGCCCCATGTCGCAATGCGAAATGTCTTTGCGGTCGCTGCTTTCCATGTCAATGTCGCAAACAGACAAGCCGAAGAGTATCTTCCAAGCGACGAATATACGGCATCGCCAAGCATGGGAAGCCTCATGAACAAGCCCTTGACCAAAAAGCGTTCCATCGTCTTCTTCCTGGTTCCGAACTTTTCCATGCTGCCGTTTTCGGCTGCCATCGAAACGCTCCGCATCGCCAATCGCATGCTCGGTTACGAGGCCTATACGTGGCGCCTCACCTCGACCGACGGCGAAAAGGTTCTCTCCTCGAGTGGTATCGCCCTTGAGGTCAACTCGTCTCTCGCCGACGAACGCAAGTTCCTGGGCGGTGAGAACCGTCCGTCGATGGTGCTGGTCTGTTCCGGCATCTACGTCGAGGATTTCAACAACAAGTCGGTCAATGCCTGGCTGCGCGAAGTCTACAACCGCGGCGTCGCCGTCGGCAGCCTCTGTACGGGCGCCCATGTGCTGGCGTCTGCTGGCCTTTTGACGGGCAAGCGCTGCGCCATCCACTGGGAAAACCTGCCGGGATTCTCAGAGAATTTTCCGCAGGTCGATGTCTATGCCGACCTCTACGAGATCGACAGCAACATCTATACCTGCGCCGGCGGCACCGCCTCGCTCGATATGATGCTGAACCTGATCGACCAGGATTTCGGCGAGAACCTCGTCAACCGCGTCTGCGAACAGGCGCTGACCGACCGCGTGCGCGGACCCCACGATCGCCAGCGGCTGCCGCTGCGCGCCCGTCTCGGTGTCCAGAATGCCAAGGTGCTGTCGATCATCGAACTGATGGAAGGCAACCTTGCCGAACCGCTGTCGCTTTTGGAGATCGCCGAAGGCGCCGACCTGTCGCGCCGGCAGATCGAACGGCTGTTCCGCCAGGAAATGGGCCGGTCCCCTGCCCGCTACTATCTGGAGATCCGCCTCGACCGCGCCCGCCACCTGCTTATCCAGTCGTCGATGCCGGTCGTCGAGGTCGCCGTCGCTTGCGGTTTCGTCTCCGCGTCGCACTTCTCCAAGTGTTATCGCGAACTCTACAACCGCTCGCCGCAGCAGGAGCGCGCCGACCGCAAGCTGACGCTGCAAATGGCGCGGTAGGAACAAACGACGGAGAAAAGACAAAGGGCGGATTTATCCGCCCTTTTTGCTGTCAAAAGCTACGGTCAACGGCCGCGACAGACACCTTTCCGCGCCGTGGTTCGGGCCGGAGGATGACGGGAAGAAAGCCCAAGCTTCAGCCTTGGCAACCATCTCCGCGCTGAGTTCCGTCGCCTGTTCCGTGTTTGCACCTTGCAGAATAGTTCGCCGCGGTTCGCTTGCCCGCGCGCGATTTAGCCTTGATGTTACAACCCTGGGGAATCATCAGCGCAGCAGCGTCCCGTTGGTCCCAGACACGCCACGACCAGGAGCAAGCCGCCCTATGGCACCCGTGATCATCGACCCTGAAAAAGTCCGCGAATTCGAGGACAAGGAGCGCTTCTATGCCTGGCTTGGCGCCAACCACGCGAGCGAAACCGAGGTCTGGATCAAGATCCACAAGGTCAGCTCCGGGCTGAAATCGATCACGCCGAAGGAAGCGATCGACGTGATCCTGTGCTGGGGCTGGATTGACGGCGTGCGCAAGGGCCTCGACGACAAAAGCTTCCTGCAGCGCTACACCCCACGCGGCAGGAAGAGCATCTGGAGCCAGATCAACGTCGACAACGTCGCCCGGCTGATTGCCGAGGGACGCATGACCCCGCACGGCCTGAAAGAGGTTGAGGCGGCCAAGGCCGATGGCCGCTGGGACCGCGCCTATGGCAGCGGCAAGGATATGAAGATCCCCGACGACCTGCAGGCGGCGATCGATGCCGAGCCGGAGGCGAAGGAAATGCTTGCAAAGCTCAGCGCTCAGAACCGCTTCGCGATCGCCTTCCGCACCCACAACATGAAGACCGAGGCCGGCCGCCGAAAGAAGATCGAAACCTTCGTCGAGATGCTGAAGCGCGGCGAGACGATCTATCCGCAGGCGCGGAAATAGCATCGGCCAGCGCCCCCCGCTGCCGCAAGCCGCCGGCACTGGCGCGCGACGACCCTGCTCAGACCCGGGCGTGGAAGGCGCGCTCCAACCCGGCGATATCGAGCTTGATCATGCCGAGCATCGCCTCGGTCGCCCGTTTGGCGCGGTCGCGATCGGAATGAGCGACCATATCGCCGAGCACCCTCGGTACGATCTGCCAGCACAGCCCCCAGCGATCCCGGATCCAGCCGCATTGCTCGACCTCTCCGCCGTTTTCGAGCAAAGCGCTCCAGAGACGATCGATCTCCTCCTGGGTGTCGCACTGGATCATGATCGAGAACGAATGGTTAAACGGGTCGAGCGGCCCGGCCTCGAGCGCCAGGAACTCCTGCTTGCCCAGTGTGAACTCGATCACCTTGACGCTGCCGGCCGGACCCGCCGGCGACTCCGCCGGCATCACGGTCGTGCGGGTGATCGCCGAGCCGGGAACGAGCGAGATATAGAACTCGACGGCCTTGAGCGCGTCCTTCTCGAACCAGAGATTTGAGACAACATTGGTCATCTGCGGGCTCCTCCTTGTCAGTCTGGATCCTATCCAGATAACCGAAGGACGTTTCGCCGCATCCGCAGCCGACAATGCATCGGGATTTATCGCCGCCGCATCGGCAGGCAACGCTTCGCGGTGCGAAACGGTTCTATCCCGCTGGGCCAGCCGAGAATGGCAGGTCTCGGCCCGTTACGACGCCAGCGCGTCGAGCAGGGCCAGTTCGGAGATCACGCGGTTTCGGCCCGCGTGCTTGGCCATGTAGAGAAACTGGTCGGCGGCATGCAGATAGTTCTCGAAGGATTCGGGCGCCTCGATGGTCGCCAGCCCGATCGATACGGTGATCGACAGTTCCTCGTCATCAGCAACGATGCGTGACTTTGCCAGTTCGATGCGCAGCTTCTCGCAGAAGGCGAAGGCGCGCTGGACGTCGAAGCCGTTGAACAGGATACCGAATTCCTCGCCGCCGAGGCGGGCGAGCAGATGTTCGTCGCCGACCAGCGTCGTCAGCCGCTTGGCCACATGCTTGAGGACGACATCGCCGATCTCGTGACCGTAAGTGTCGTTCAGCCGCTTGAAATGATCGATGTCGAGGATGGCGATCGCAGTTGTCTCGCCACGCCGCAGGCACTGCTCGACCAGGCGCGGGCCGGTCAGGAAGAAATGGCGGCGGTTGTAGATATCGGTCAGGTAGTCGCTCGCCGCCTGGCGCTGCAGGGTCTGTAGCCGCTTCTGGATGCCGGCGGCGTAGGCGATCCGGCCGTTGAATTCGGCCTCCAGGAACGGTTTCTGGATGAAGTCCGTACCGCCAGCCTCAAGGAACTTTGCGCCGATACGCCGGTCGCCACTGTCGGAAAGCGCGATCACCGGCAGCGCCTCATCGCCCTGGCGCTGACGCACTTCGGCAAGCAGCGCCGCGCCGGTCATGTCGCAAAGATCGAGATCTGTGACGACCACATCGATCGCCTCGCCCGAGTCGAGCACCTGCAGCGCGTCGGCTGCCGAGCCGACCTCACAGACCGAAATCCGTTGCCGGCGCAGAATGCCGGCCAGCTCTTCACGCGAAACCGCGTCGGAATCGGCAAGCAGCACAGTTGTCTTGCCATTGGTCAGGGCACGGTCGACAGCGCCAATCAAGAGATTGATCGATTCCGGCTGGTTCTTGATGACGCAGTCGAGAGCACCGCGTCCGAGGATCTGGTCGCGCGTGCTGTCGTTGAACGCCGCAGTGAAGACCACCGCCGGCACATTGTTTTCGAGGATGAAATCGAGCGCCTCGCAATTGGGCGCATCGGGAAGGTTGAGGTCGAGCACAGCGAGCGAAAAGCAGCCCGGATCCGCAGCCATTTCCTGGCGTAGCGCCTCCAGCGAGGCGCAGTGCGTCACGCGGATTCCATGCACCGTTTCGAGGCCATACTTCAGTGCGGTGGCAAACATGCGGGAATCTTCGATGAGTAGCATGCGCTTGTCGCTGTGCTTCTGCACAGAATTCATCCGACCTGGCGTGCGGCGCAATCTCACGTCCCTGCAAATCCCGATTTCGAGCCGCAGGCGTGCTTGCCCCAAAAGGGCGACGCTGGCTCCCAATATACCGTTATACCCGATACGGATCGCGCCCAACGTTTCGTCTTGGCACGACCAGGCGGTACCGGGTCCCCACTTTTTTATTGCGGCCGATTGAAGACGGTCCTGATTGCAATTTCGTTAATGGAGCAACCGTAAGGAGTCTTTTCTCGCAACCCGGGCAATTTTAGGGGTCGCAAGCGCAGGAAATCTGCGAAGGCGCCGGCTTGTCTTGCCGACGGAAGAACACCACCGCCGTCAACAGAAGGCGATGGTCAAGCGAGAAACGAAGAAAGGCGGGCCGTCCGGCGGCATCCGCCCTGCGGCTTACGCCGGGACTTTTACCTTTTCGCTCAAGGTCTTGATCTTCGTCAGCGTATCGAGGTTCTGGTTGACGCGGCAGTAGAACTCCTCGTTGACGAACGGGCGCACGACAAAGTCGTTGCCGCCGGCTTTCAGGAAACGCGCCGACAGGAGCCGGTTGGTCGAGGACGAAACACCGATGATGCGCAGCTGGTGCGGGCCGTAGGCGCTGCGAATGCGCCGTGTCAGTTCGAAGCCATCGATATCGGGCATATTGTAGTCGGTGATGACAAGGCCGATGTCGGGATTGTTTTTCAGGATCTCGAGCGCCACCGCGCCGTTTTCCGCCGAGCTGGTGCGGAAGTTGTAGCGCTTCAGCTGCGTCGTCAGCAGCGCGCGTGCCGTCGGACTGTCGTCGACGATCAGCACATGGTGCTTGTGGTTGGTGAGAAACCGGCAGACCGATTCCGCCAGCATGTCGACGGCAAAGACGCTGTCCTTGATGACGTAGTCGACGATTTCCATCGCCAGGATCTTCTCGCGCGTCGACTCCTGGAAGGAGCCGGTGAAGATGACCGTCGGCACGCTCATCTCGATGAGGTAGTTGAGCGCCTCGCCATTCTCGGCACCGGGCAGGTTGATGTTGGAAATGGCGAGCGAGGCCGGGAATGTCGCATTTTCGACAGCAAACTGCAGGTCGTCATAATCGCGGCAGACGATCACGTCGATGTCGAACAGCTCTTTCAGCCGCTTCGAGACCATCGACGAAAACAGGTTGGAGTCCTCGGCAAGCACGATGCGGTGCTCAGCAAGGGATTCGCCGGAATAGTACATTCCGGAAACGCCGAAAAATGACATTGATCGCCTTTAAGTAAAGAGTGTCCCCGAAACCATGCTAGAGGAGAAAGACTTTCCCGGCTGTTAATAAGACAGCCGTGAAATGACGACTGCCGGGAGGGAACGAAGCCCGCGTGAGACGACATCGGCTCTGAAGGTCTGCGGATCGGCAAGGCCGCTTACGGCAAGCCGCCGATGACGGCCGAAAGGGCATCCCGCGACAAGGGCTTCTTCAGGAATGCGGCAGCGCCTGCGTTCAGACAGCGTTCGCGTGCACTCTCGTCTTGCGAACCGGTTATGATCACCGCCGCGAGCGGTGCCCGCCGCGCGCGCAACTCGACCAGCACCTCCAGGCCGTTCATCTCAGGCATATGGAGATCGACCAGCGCGCAGAACGGCGTGTCGCTATCGAGCGCCTTCAGGAATGCCTCTCCCGACGCGAAGGCGATAGCCCTGTAGGACAGGGAGACGACAAGGCGACAAAGTGCGCGACGAACCAGGTCGTCGTCGTCCACGATCGCAATGGCGGACCTTTCCTCACTCATCCAGCATTCTTACAGCATCACCCCGCGTTGTCGTAGTTGGACCTGGGTCCAATGCCCCGAGCGCTGCGTCTGCAAGTGCGACGAGCCGGACGAGATCGGCGACGGTCCGCACGCCCATCTTCGTCATCATCCGGCCCCGGTGGACCTTGACCGTCTTTTCCACCGTACCGAGATCGGCGGCGATCTGCTTGTTGAGCCTGCCGGCGACGACGAGATCCAGAACCTGGGCTTCCCGCGGCGTCAGGCTTTCAAGGCGCCGGCGAACCGACGCGCGCCTACACTCCTGTTCCTGCTCCGCCCGTGTGCGCGACAGCGCGACCTCCACGGCAGCAAGCAAGGCCTGCGCATCGACCGGCTTCGTCAGGAAGTCCACTGCGCCGGCCTTCATCGCCTTCACGCTTGCGGGGATATCGCCTCGCCCGGTGAGAAAGATGATGGAGCGGCGGCCTCCCCCCGAGGTCAGAGCTTGCTGTGCGGCGAGCCCGTCGATGCCGGGCAGGCCAAGATCAAGGATGAAGCAGTCCGCAGTATCGAGGTCGCTCGAGGCCAGCATCGCTTCGGCACTCAGAAACGCTTGGACGCCATAGCCCGACGCGCCCAGCAGCCTTTTCAGCGCCCGCAGCACAAGTTCGTCGTCATCCAGCAGAAAAATGCTTCCGGCGCTCTGGCCCATTCTCCACCTCTATGCCGCAGGCAAGGCGATCACGGCGCGCGCGCCGCGCTCAACGCTGTCGTCGAAGAACAGTTTCCCACCTTGCGCCTCGATGATCGACCGGCAGATCGCAAGCCCAAGACCGAGCCCGGTCTTCTTGGTACTGACGAACGGCTTGAACACCTCGTTGCGCATCTCCGGCGGAACGCCCGGTCCCCTGTCGGAGACAGCCAGTTCACGGGTGCCATCTTCGCGCCGGCGCACGCTGATTTCAACCTTTCGCTGCTTGGACGGCATCGTCTCCATGGCGTCGGCTGCGTTCAGGAGCAGGTTGAGGATCACCTGCTGCAGCTGCACCAGATTTGCCTTCACACGTTCTTCGCCAGGGCTTTCGATCACGGTCACCTCGGTGCGTCGGGCCATGAGCTCGGCGCTCGCCAGCGTCACCGTCGTGCGCACGGCCTCGTTGAGGTCGAGAACCTCCAGCGAAGCATCGCCCTTCAGCATCATGCTTCGCAATTGCGCGATGACCGAAGCGGCACGCTTGTCGTCGGCAATGATGTCATCAAAGATTTCCTTGACCTCGGTGCGATCGAAGGCGTCTGCCATGGCGAGCCGCTGGCCGGCCTCGGCATTGGCGAGAATGGAGGTGAGCGGCTGTGCCAGCTCATGGGCGAGAGCGCCGGAGAGTTCGCCGAGCTGCGATCGGCGCGACAGATGCGCGAGTTCGAGCCGCTCGGTGGACAGGGCCTCCTCCAGCCTGCGTCGGCGCCTGTCCTGAACGAGCAATGCACCGATGGTCATGGTCTGCGCGGCGATCACCGTTAGCGCGATCAGGATCTGCAGCCGGTAACGCTCCCAGGCGGTTGGCTCGTAGTTGAGGATCTGCGTTCCCTCAGGGATCATGGCGCGATCGATGCCCCAACGCTGGATTTCTCGCCAATCCACCAGGTTCGCCTCCCGCGCAAAGGTGGTCTGGGCCGATGCGGCGTCTCCGTCCAGCACCTGGAGTGCCAGGTCCGCCATCTGTCTTCCGATCATATCGAAGGTTCCGACATGGCCTGCCAGAACGTTTGAGCCGAAATAGGAACTGTAGACCGTGTAGACAGGCACGCCAGACACTTTGGCAATCGCAGCAACAGCTTCACGCGGGACGAACTTTTCTCCCTCCGAATCCTCGAAGATGGACAGTATCAGCATCACCGCATCGGCCGGCAGCGCGGCTGCGGTCTGCTTGAAGCCGTCGAGCGACAGGCCGGACACATACGAGACGTCGAAACCCGCATGGTGATCGCCAAGCGCTGCCCGGGCTGTGGCCTCCCAATTCCGATCGAAGCCGGAGGAACCGGATACGATAACCGCCTTCTTCGCCTGCGGTTGAAGCTGCCTTGCCAGTTGCAGCGTCTTGCCGACATCGAACCGACTGAGGACGCCCTTCACATTGGCCGGCAACGGCTCGCTCACCGACGTATCCCTGACGGCACCAAAGACGATGGGCACACCGTTTGCCAACCGGTCGCGCCGATCCATGAGGAAGCGCAGCGCCCCCGGCCCAACCGCGATGACGACATCGAGAGGCACGTCGCGATATTTCGCCTCCAGATCTTCGGAAAGGTGCTTGAGGCGATCGGCCGAAGGAAAGCGAACAATGTCCAGATATTCGCTGTAGATCTCGATATGCCCGGGTTCGCCCGATGCGAGTTGCGCACGCAGTCCGGCCGCAACCTCCACCGCCGCGAACAAGGTGCTGTCATTCTCGTAGACGATCAAGATGCGTTGGGTCGACACCGCTGCCGCCGACGTCGACGCAAAGACGAGAAACACAAGCGTCGCGACCACCAGTCGGCATCGAAATCGAAGTCCCATGCTGTTCAGGCACCTTCTTCAATGCAGAGGAACGGTTTCAGCGTCGGGCGAACTCTCAATGAATGCGGTCATATCTGCAGGCGCGAGAGGCAAACTCTTCGTTGCTGCCTTATCCATAGAGGACACTATGGAGTTGTATGTCAAATATCTCAATTAGAATAGAGACTTCCTACCACAATTGGGCCTGGTCGTCAGCATCGGCGACACACGCAGCGCTGCCGCACTGGCCTCTTCAAGGCGACCGACCGGCATTTGCCTAGTTGGCCCTTGGTCCAACTATTCTTCCTCAACAAATGCACGAGAATGTCCGGCGATATCAGATGGCATCACAATGCCGTCCTCGCGCGGCTTTCCGCGTCTGGGGTCCGGCACACATTTTCCGCAACTCGCATGATCAGGCGAGCAGAACGGCCGCAAGTGCCGAGCGCCTCACCGACGTCATTCCAAGAGGAGAAGCCCAGTGAACGATGATATTGCATCCACACCGCAGGAAGACATCGAGAGCAGTCCCGAGCTTCAGAAAAACGGTCTCAGCCGACGCAGCGTGCTTTTGGGCGGCACTGCCCTTGCGGCAGCCGCCACCGCAATGGTTTCGACCACCGGTGTCAAACCGGCACACGCCCAGGCGAGCACCTCGGGGTCCGCAGCCAAGCCCAACATTCTCGTGATCTGGGGCGACGACATCGGCACCTGGAACATCAGCCACAACAACCGCGGCATGATGGGCTATGAAACGCCGAATATCGACCGCATCGCCAAGGAAGGCCTGGCCTTCACCGATTATTACGCCCAGCAGAGCTGCACGGCGGGACGCGCGGCCTTCATCGGCGGCAACGTTCCGGTGCGCACCGGCATGACCAAGGTCGGCCTGCCCGGCGCGCCGCAGGGCTGGCAGAAGACGGACGTCACCATGGCCACGGTTCTCAAGAGCCAGGGCTACGCCACCGGTCAGTTCGGCAAGAACCACCAGGGCGACCGCGACGAGCACCTGCCGACCATGCACGGCTTCGACGAATTCCTCGGCAACCTCTACCACCTCAACGCCGAGGAAGAGCCGGAAAACCGCGACTATCCGAAGGACCGGGTGCTTGCCAACGGCAAGACGTTCGGTGAGCAGTTCGGACCACGCGGCGTCCTGCATACCTGGGCCAATGCTGATGGCACCCAGAAGATCGAGAATACCGGCCCGCTGACCAAGAAACGCATGGAAACGATCGACGACGAGAGCCTTGCCGCCGCCAAGGACTTCATCACCCGGCAGAACCAGGCCGGAAAGCCCTTTTTCGTCTGGTGGAACGGCACGCGCATGCACTTCCGCACCCATGTCAAGGCTGAGCATACCGGCATTTCCGGCCCGAGCGGCGACGAGTATCACGACGGCATGGTCGAGCACGACATGCATGTCGGCGAACTCCTGAAGCTGCTCGATGACCTGGGGATCGCCGACGATACGGTGGTGATGTATTCCACCGACAACGGCCCGCACTACAACACCTGGCCGGATGCCGGCACGACGCCGTTCCGCAGCGAGAAGAACTCCAACTGGGAAGGCGCCTATCGCGTGCCGACCTTCGCTCGCTGGCCCGGGCATTTCCCCGCCGGCAAGACGCTAAACGGCATCGTCTCGCATGAAGACTGGCTGCCCACCTTCGCCGCAATCGCCGGCGAACCGGAGATCAAGGAAAAGCTGAAGAACACCGTCGAACTCAACGGACGCCAGTACAAGAACTACATCGACGGCTACAACCAGCTCGATTATCTCTCGGGCAAAGCAGGCGAGTCGCCGCGCCACGAGTTCTGGTACGTCAACGATGACGGACAGGTGGTGGCCGCACGCTACGACGACTGGAAGGTCGTATTCCTGGAAAACCGCGGCGAGGCCTTCGGTGTCTGGCGCGAACCGTTCATCGAACTGCGCACACCACTGTTGTTCAACCTGCGCCGTGACCCGTTCGAGCGGGCGCAGCACAACGCCAATGTCTACAACGACTGGTTCCTCGATCGCGCCTTCGTGGTCGTGCCGATCCAGGCGCTGGCGTCGAACTTCCTCCTGACGATGAAGGAATTCCCGCCCAGCCAGACCCCCGGCTCGTTCAACCTCTCCAAGATCGAGGAGAGCCTGAAGGCCGGCATGGGCAACTGATCGGCTGACGAGCTGAACAGCAAGCACAACAAGGCCCGGCGTGAGAGACGTCGGGCCTTGTTGCATCGGGTGGCCGCCGATGGGATCGCGTGGATCGCCGATCGCAGCGCTGCGGCCAACATTCGGGCAACAGGACAATTCCATGACCCGAGCGCCCGTTTCGGTATATGATGCCGGCATGAGCGAAACCCAGGCCCTTTTCGATGTGCTTCGCCAGTCGGCGATACCCAGCTTCGTCGATGCCCTCGAGTTGCACGTGCGCGAGGCGCCCGACCGCAAGCTCGGACGTATCAATGCGCTCGCCTTTGCCGCCGAGCACCGGCTCGACGAGGAAAAGACCATCGCCGGTTTCCTGCATGCCTCCCGTCTCGGCCTGTTCGAACTGTCCTGGAATGTGCTGTGTCCGGGCTGCGGTGGCGTGCTCGACGCCAACACGTCGCTGAAAACCGTGCAGAGCGAGGCCTATACCTGTGCGCTCTGCGCCGCCGGCTACGAGCCGACGCTGGACGAGATGATCGAGGTGACGTTCACGGTCAGCCCGCGCGTCCGCCACATCGAGGCTCACAATCCGCACGAGTTGTCCGCCGCCGAATATTTCCGCCAGATCTACTGGGGCTCCGGCGTCGACCTGCCCGACGATCACTACGATGAAATGGTCGAGGACTTCGTGCTCGAGACGCTGGAACTGCCGCCTGGCGAAAAGGCCGTTATCGCGCTGCAGCTTCCGGCCGAGTTCGTCATCATCTTCGAGCCGGTAACCCACGCCGCGCAGTTCCTCGACGTCTCCGGAGAGCCGACGAAGGAAAGACGCAATTTGTCGCTGGTGTTCGACCGCACGCACCGGCACAGCGAGACCATCAGCCTGCAGCCGGGGCCACTGCGCATCCAGGTGGAAAACCATTCGGAGGTCCGCACCCTGCCAAGCGTCTGCATCGCCGGCGAAGCGCTGCACGCGCTGCTCGGGCGCCGACGCCCCTTCCTGACCGCCAAGCGGCTGCTCTCCAACCAGACGTTCCGCGACATCTACCGCACCGATACGATCGACGTCGACCAGCGCCTGAAAATCACCAGCCTGACGTTTCTCTTCACCGATCTGCGCGGCTCGACAGAGCTTTACGAGCGCGTCGGCGACCTCGCCGCCTTCGACCTGGTCAAGACCCATTTCAGCGTTCTGAACGAGATCGTGGCCGCGGAAGCCGGCGCCGTCGTCAAGACTATCGGCGACGCCGTGATGGCGACCTTCCCGACACCCGACCGAGCCATCGCGGCGGCCGTGCGGATGCGCGACGCCATGCGCCAGCTCAACAACGAGCGCAGCAGCGAAGACCTGTTGCTGAAGATCGGCATCCACGAGGGGCCCTGCATCGCCGTCAGCCTTAACGAGCGGCAGGACTATTTCGGCCAGACGGTCAACATCGCCTCGCGGGTGCAGCACCTGGCCACCGCCCACGAAATCTTCGCCACCAGCGCGGTGCTCAAGCATCCGGCCGCCGCCGGCCTGCTGAGCGACCGCGGCCTCAACCCGATGACCCACAACGTCACGCTGCGCGGCATCACCAACGAGATCAGCATTTTCGCGATCCCGTGACCTTTTCTTGAGGCGCGGGCCTTGCGCCTCAGTCCGCCAGGATGAACAGAAGGTCGAAAAACACGGACGGCGCCTGTGAGAGCAGCGCGCCGCTGCCATAGCCGACGATGCCCCCTGTGGCTGCGCCCATCCAACCGTTAGCCTCCCAGCCCGAAAAGATCCCGATGGCGGTCGCCATCCCGACGAGGCAGACGATCCACAGACTGTACATGACCGATCGCAACGCCCTGTCCATTCCACCTCCGCCCATGCCCCAACCTGGTGTGGCGCGTCAGCCGCTCGCCGTCGCCCTCAAGGGGAAGCTCATCCTCAGATTTCACCCCTGCATTGCAGATGGATAGAACGACAAGCCATTACAAGTGGCGTCTGCAAGGCTGGCAGCGCGGATCGGCGGAGGCGTTTGGCCATCGCACCGCCCGGCTGCCGGCGCTGCAAGGCTCAGGCATTCCGTCGTGGCCGGCGAACCACTCTGACCTTGCCGCTGCCGCCACCGCCGCAGAAGAAGCGGTCGCCGCCATCGGCCT
The DNA here is from genome assembly GCF_058795755.1 of Ensifer sp. GW823-FHT05D09. Lineage (NCBI taxonomy): Bacteria > Pseudomonadati > Pseudomonadota > Alphaproteobacteria > Hyphomicrobiales > Rhizobiaceae > Ensifer > Ensifer sp. GW823-FHT05D09. Next base: position 821,796 of record NZ_JBXAIA010000002.1, read on the forward strand.
CGAGCCCGGACACGCCCATCCCTACCGGCATGTCGAGCCTCTCCAGCACCTCGCCTGTTTGCGGATCGATGCGCCTGACATCACTTTCGTCACCTTCCCAGGTGCCATGCCACAGGTCGCCGTCGACCCAGGTGACGCCGGTGACGACGCGGTTGGATTCGATCGTGCGCAGGATGGCGCCGGTCTCGGGGTCTATCTGATGGATTTTCCGGCCACGATGCTGCCCCACCCAGAGCGTGCCCTCGGCCCAGGCAAGGCCGGAATCTCCGCCCTTTCCCGGCGCCGGGATCGTCGCAACGATTTGGCCGGTCTTCGGATCGATCTTGCGGATGCGATCCTCGGCGATCTGGTAGAGGTACTCGCCGTCGAAGGCCGTGCCCGCATGGGCGGCAACGTCGATGGAGCGCACCGTCTCGCCGCTTTCCGGGTCGAGCGCATTCAACCTGTCGCCGGTGGCAAACCAGACGTGGCGGCCATCAAAGGTGACGCCATGCACCTGGTCGGCACCGGGAAACGGGCCGTATTCACGGATAATTTCGGCCGCAGTTCGTTTCATCGCTTCATCCTCATGCATCTTGCTGACGATCGGGACGGCTCAGCGGCATCGACGGGAACGACAGTAGTGGTCTGAAGCGCGTCGATGCTGCCCCACCACAAGCCATGCACTTTAATCACTCGGCAGGGGACCTGGGAGTAACAACACTGTCGGGAAACCCGGCATTGGCGGCGTCATCCACCGGCGCGCCCGCCCTCGCCCGACAGGCTGCACCTTGCCGTCTGCGGCAAGCGCATCCAGCGCCCTGAGCACCGTGCGCGGGCTGACGCCAAGCGCGATCGCCAGTGCCGAGCTCGCCCAGGCTTCGCCATCGGCAAGCAGGGCCAGCACGGCGCCGTGCTGCCCCTCGACCGGCGGCGTCATCACCGCGATCCGGGCAGCGCCGACCGGCGCCAGGACAAAGCCACTGTCCGTCGCGTAAACCTCGGCCAGGCCGTTCAGCGCCCCCCGTAGCCGCCCGAGCTCGACCCGCAACCGCGCGCGGTGCGTCTCGTCGGCATGTCGCGCCCCGAAGGCGCGCGCGAGAAGCCGGCCTCTCGACACATCATCCGGCCAGGCCTCGCCGAGCGTCCTCGCCAGCGCAAACAGCACCGGCCGGGTCGCCAGCGAAGCCACCCTTTCACCTGCCCTGACGCTGTGGCGGCACGCATCGATGACCAGGGCGCCTGACGCCAGCAATTCCTCGACGTCCGAAAGTAACAACACGCGTTCCTCGCCTCGGGAAACCAGGCGCGCCGCCGGCGTTTCCAGAAAGGCCGATGCCGCATCGACTTCCGCATCGAGCGCGGGAATTTGGGCATCGCGCGCCGCCTGGCGGGCGCCGGCCAGCGCCTCGCGCGCAAGACCCGTGCGCAGGCGGCGCATGGCGATACCGGCCACGATCAGCGCATGTGCGGCACGGTGCGCGGGCAAAAACGACGCTGGATCGACACCGGAAAGTGCCCGCTCGGCCTCGTCGAGGCGGCCGATCAGCACGAGGCGCCGGGCCTGAAGATGGTGCGCATGCGCCGCATTGATCGGATCTCCATGCGCTTCGAGCGTGGCGCGGGCGGCTTCCAGCGCCTTTTCCGGAAAGCCGAGATCGCGCGACACCAGGGCAATCTCGGCTTCGGCGACGACACAGCGCGCCCGCGCGACCGCCTCGCGTGGGCCGAAGGCGCGCGCGGCCCCCTTCAGCAGGCTTTTCGCGCGAGCGTAATCGCCGAGTTGCGCCATCGCGATTCCGCGCAACGCCAGCGCCGGCGGGTCGTCCCGCAGCGCCACGCGCTTCAGCGCGCCGAGCGTATCGCCCTTTGCCAGCGCCCTTGCCGCTGCCGTGATCAGCGAATCCATCGCAATCCCGCCAAACTTGTAACTCCCGCCCTGCGCGCACCCGGCGCTAACTGTCCGTGCAAACCCGTCAACGAATGGATAACCGAAAATGACGACGCGCAGAACCGGATCGATCGATCGACGCAGAGGCACGATCCTGCCTGCCCTGGCGGATCGGCTTTCATTGTTCGCCAGCCCCACCTTCGCCGCCATGGCGCTCGTCACCGGCTTTCTGTCAGACGGCGAGCCCGGCATGCTCTGCACCACTGCGGCTGCCTCGCCGCTCACGGGCATGGCCGCCATGTACGCCCTCATGAGCGCCTTCCATCTTGCGCCCTGGCTGAGGCTGATCGCCGAATGGCGAGGCCCTCTCCGGCAATAACGACGGGTGACCGTTGCGACCCCGCACACATCTCAACACCAAGGAGACACCCCATGCAGAATGAAATCGTTTCACCCGAAGCGTGGCTGAAGGCGCGCCTCGAGCTGCTAACCGCCGAAAAGGAATTCGGCCGGCAACGGGAGGCGCTGACGCGCCGTCGCATGGAAATGCCATGGGAGCGCGTGGAAAAATCCTACCTGTTCGAGGGGCTGGCCGGTACCCTGTCGCTTGCCGATCTGTTCGACGGGCGCTCGCAGCTGATCGTCTACCACTTCATGCTCGCTCCGGACTGGCAGGAAGGGTGCAAGCACTGCTCGTTCTGGGCCGACAATTTCAACGGCATCCCGGTGCATCTCAATCACCGCGACGTGACCTTCACGGCCGTTTCGCGCGCCCCGCTCGCAAGGATCGAGGCCTACAGGAAGCGGCTGGGCTGGAGTTTCCCCTGGGTGTCGTCCTTTGGCAGCGACTTCAACTTCGACTATCAGGTATCCCGCACGCCCGAGCAGCTCGCCAAGGGCGAGGCCTACTACAACTACAAGCTCCAGCCGAGCACCGTCCCGGAACAGGTGGGCGTCAGCGTATTCTACAGGAGCGACGAGGACGAGGTGTTCCACACCTATTCCTGCTATTCGCGTGGCATCGAGATGCTGAACGCCGCCTACCATTTCCTCGACCTCGTGCCCAAGGGCCGCGACGAGGACGGCTTGAACTACCCGATGGAATGGGTGCGCCGCCGCGACCAGTACTAGAGCATCCAGCCTTCAAGCTCGCGCAAAACCGCTTCGCACTCTTCCTGGAAATGCTGTGCGACGACGCGACCGGCCGCAGTGCAGCCGGTCCTCGTCCGTCGCAATGCGGAGCTTTTGGCGGCGGGTGGCACGATGACAATGGGTCACTCTCTGCTGCGCATCGCCTGTCGAACGGTGGTGCGACCGTTCAGCCCGGCAGTCCGGCGATCCTGGGGGCCTGCTCTAGCTGATCCTCCCAGGCAGCCCGGCTGTCGAAGCAGATATGTGCGTCGGGCCGGACCGCGATAGCGCTGTCCATGCTTCCTGCGGGCACCACGAGCAAGGTTCCTTCCATCTGGATGCTCGGAACGGCCGAGCCGCATGCGCTGCAAAAACTCTTTTGATGGCGGGTGGCCGGAAGCCGGTATGTCTTGATGAGGTCTTCTCCCGACAGCCATCGCAGCTCGGCCGTTGTCGAAAACAGGTTGGCCGCAAAGGCAGACCCTGTATCCTTGCGGCAACGCGAGCAGTGGCAAAGGAAGAAGCTCTCGAGCGTGCCGGAAACCTCGAAAGTGACGCTGCCGCACAGGCAGGAACCGGTGGTATTGTCTGTCATCTTTTCGCTCCCTGACCTCCATTACGCCCGTCACAGAAATTCGTGCCGCTGGTCACATCGTCCGCGACCGCCCGCTATGGATCAAACCGATCGGTTGCGGCCCACGTTTTCGGTGAGCCGGATCAGCGCCCGGTCCTGTCCAGCACCAGCACCTCGCCATCTCTAGGGATCCGCAGCTTTGTCGCGGAAATGCCGCGCGCCTCGGCGGCCTCGCGCAAGTCCTGCCTGCTGATCGTCGCGTGGTCGAGCGCTTCCATGTGGGTGGCAACGACCACCGCATCTGCGGATGCTGCGCAAACGGAAACGGTTTCATCGGCGTCCATGACAATCAGGTCGCCGTCCCAACGTGCGCCGCAGGAATGAGTGATGATGATGTCGGGCCGCGTCCCGGCGATCACATCCGAGACCGGCGGATAGAGCACGGTGTCGCCGGCCCAGTAGATCGATGGCTCGCCCTCGGCCTCGAGCGTGAAGCCCATCACCGAGCCCATCAGCTCCACAACGGGACCAAGGCCGTGGCTGCCTTCGCGCCGCGTCAGCGTCAGTCCTTGCCAGGTTGCTCGATCGGCAAGCGGCGTCACGGCGGCAAAGCCAGCTGCGCGGATCTCCCCTTCGTCATCAGGCTGACAGAAGATCGGCAGGTCTTTCGCCAGGCACGCCTTGGCGACATCGTCGAAATGGTCCGAATGCAGGTGCGAAACGATCACCAGCTCGACACCGTCGAGGATCTCGTCGATCGACACCGGCAGCTCGACCACGGGATTTTCGGACCGGTTGGCAAAGGAAGGCAGGCTGTGTTTCGGCGCGAAATAGGGATCGATCAGCACGGTGCGACCGGCATAGTCGAGCTTCAGCGTTGCATTGCGGATCAGCTGCAGTTTCATGGGGTGCATCCTCTGGCGGCGACCGGCCGTTTGACATCGCGGTGATCGTTGCGATTGCCGCAGTAAAATCAAGCCCCGAAATGCTGCTTCGTCTCCGTCGTCGCAGCCGCTATTTGGCGGCAGAAATCGCGACCTCTCTTGCGGCAGCGATGATCCGCTCGGCCGTCGGAAAGGTCCCGAGGCCATCAGGGCCGTCGCGCGCCTCAACCTCGACCCAGGCGATGCAGCCCGATCGATCGACAAGGAAATGGCCGACGAGCTGGGTGCCGAAGCTCTCGGAGATGGATCGGTCGATGTCATGCAGTTCGAAGCCATCCTTGGCATTGAGGAGCTCATTGGCCTTCATCGGCTGCGCCGGCTCCGCCAACTCGCCGCCCGGATTGATGCGGGCCGCGGCAAACTGCTCGAAACTGGTGTGTAAGGGCCATTGCGGCTCTTGAGTGCTATCGGCCGGGGCAAAGCCGGCGAGCGGCAGGCCGAAGTCGCGGTGTGTGCGGCACTCGGGATCGCACAGCACCGTCACCGGCGTCGGTTGAAACTGGAGATAGAGACGCGCCCGCTCTATTGGCGTGTTGATCACGGCAAGCGTTTCTACGCCCGCTTCGCGCAAAACCGGCTGGAGCGCCGAGAACTGCCTGAGTTGACGCCGGCAGAACGGACAATGCAGGCCGCGAAACAGACCGATCAGGAACGGCCGACCTTGCAGGTCCGCAAGCGAAACAGTGCCATCGCTGTTGGCAGCGGCCAACGAGAAGGCCGGAGCAGCCTCCCCCGGGCGCAGTCCTGGAAAGTCATTCGCCATCGATAACCGTCCTCCGTAAAGAGCAATTCCTGCAAAAATGCGCAGCGGCTTTGTGTCCTGAATTGCGTACAAGCCAAGAGATAGGGCGTTGTGCGATTCCGTCTGTAGCGGAACCGCCCCAAAGCATGTCGCGCAAAAGTGTGCCGCGGTTTTGCGATAACGACATGCGCAAAAACAAGAACTCAAAGCGCGCCAAGCGAATCTCAAAGATCGCGACGCGCTTTAATGTCACCCGCCGATCACGTCGTCTCGTGACCATGACGGCTTGAGCGGTGCGGTCACCGCCAGCTGCAGTCCCAGGGTTGCCCGCGTGCGGCACGGGCGCAAGCAAACGTGCGGCCACAGGCATGTGTGGCGCTCATCGACGTGCGGCCGCGGCCGGAACCTCGGCCGAGCGTCTGGCGGGCTGCAAGCTGGGCGCTGGCGGGACAGCTGGCAAAGCTCTTTTTCTTGGCGTCATCGGGTGCCGTGATGGTGTTCGAAGGCGCCTTCCTTGCAGGCGTTTCGCCGGTGCTGCGCGTCTTCGACGGATCCGGCAGCTTCGCCTCGCGCCTGATGTCAATGCAGCGGCCGCCCTTCAGCTGCTGGTTCTGGGCGCAGACGAGCGGGCATATCCGCGCCTTCTGCGTCCGCAACCGTTCCAGCACGCCATCGGAGGGTTCGAGTGCCGCAAGCTCAACCTTGCTGAGCCTGGCGAACTGCTCCAGCGCCCGGCGGCTGCCGAGCCCCCATAGACCATCCTCGCTACCCGCGCGGCATCCGACCCGATTGAGTTCCTTCTGGATCGAGCGCACCAGCTCGCGGTTCGGCTCGACGGTTTCCAGCACCGAGGTTTCGCTGGCCGACGGCTGCGTCAGCGCGGCCAGCTGCTCCGGTTCGGCGGGAAGCCCGCCCGCGGCCGGCGCTTGCTGTTTTGCCGCCTCCTCGGCTGCCGCACGCTCGATGATCCTGATCTTTGCCTTCGCCAGCGAAACGAAGGCGCCGGCGGGATATTGCTGCAGATAGGCGTCGAACAGATCGCGATCGCTCGAGCCCTTGATCGTATCCCAATAGGCAAGCTCGGCGGCATTGCCCTCCTTGGTGGTGCCGGGCGATACAGCGGTCCCCTGTGCCGTCGACGGGTTCAACACCACCTCTCCTGTCAGCGAAGAATTGTCCCAGGGCACCTGCTTGCCGTCCGTCGCCTCCAGCACGTCGCGGCGAACGTCGATCAGTTCGCGGGTGATGTCGCGCCCCGGCTTGCCCAGGTGGCGAAGCAAGGCGGCCGTGAACGGCGAGTTGCGCCCGGCGCCGTCCAGCGCGACATTGCCGGGCTGGGTGGCAAAGGCGATCAGCGAGCCGATGCCGGTGCCGACCTTTGCCAGCCCCCTGCCGATCGAACTGGAGCGCGTGCCCATCGAGCGGGCGAGATTGACGGCGAGCGGATTGTCGCGGCAGGCATCGAGGAACACCAGGTTGACCCGGGTCTCGCGCTCCATCGCCGAAAGGATCAGGTTCATCGGCACCGCCTCGAATTCGAGGTCGATATAGGAGAGCAACTTGGCGTCGACGGGGGCGATGTAGTTCTCGCCGTTCACCTGCAAGCCGTGGCCGGCATAATAGAACAGCGCGAGGTCGGCGCCATCGAGCTTGCCGACAAAATCGCGAATGGTCCTGCGCACTCCGGCAAGGTCGAGGTCGCGGCCGACGACGACCTCGAAGCCGAGATCCGTCAGCTTGCCCGCCATGTCGCCGGCATCATTGTCGGGGTTCGGCAACTGCGCCACATGCTGATAGGCCGAATTGCCGATGACCAGCGCCACGCGCTTTTCGGCAAGCGCCTGCGAAGAGATCAGCACCAGGAAGATCGTCATGACCATGCGAAGGCATTGCATGTCATCCCCTCCGGACATGCCTGTGCATGTCCCGCCAGCGCCGCGCATCACAGGATGCGCCAAGGGCACCGTACCACCTCAAGCTTGCCGCATAGGCTTCTCCTCAAATCGCTTGCGCCTTGAGGAGTCATGCCGTCGAACGTCGCGTGCCCCCGCCGCACACCGGCCTGTTTTCAGCAGGGTGCGGCCCCTAGGCGGCGCTGTCAATGCGGTCTGCCCGTACCTGCGACACCCGCTCGGCATGAAACCGTGTCTCGGGGCCGTCTGCGAATTAACGGGCCATGGCCGCATTTCATTCAATTGCCAAATGGGATTAGCGCGCCCTAACCCGTTCTGCTTACGGCGCGTCGAAGGGTTGTTCGCGGCCCGGGTCGCCCCATCCGCACATCGGGCAACGACGGGCCAAAACGAAAAAACGGCGCCGGGAGATCCCGACGCCGTTTCGAATTCCGTTTTGAAGAGCTGCGCTTACTTGACGATCGCCGAGCCGTTGACGATCTCGACATTCTCATCGCCCTGCAGGCCGATGCGGTCTCCGCTCGGCGTGGTGACGAAGCAGCCGCTGGGGCAGATCATCTCGGTCGCGCCGGCGCTGATCGCCACTTCCATGCGGCTTTCGCCCTCGACGACAACCAGAACAGCAGTCTCGCCATCCTTGTTCGTGACAGTCGCGGCAGATACCGCCCCTGCCGCCAGCACGCCGGAAAGCAAAGCAATCACAAATGTCTTCATCGCCCATCGACGCCCGCGGCGCCGCCCTTTTGCACAGCCGGCCGCCCCGTCGGATCGCGACGGTGGCTCCGGCCACCTCTTCAGCCCGTGACAGCCTAGACCGTCAAAAGAAGAATTGCATGCTTTTTATCGCGGGCAGGCTGAATAGCGGCTGAACGCTCCGTTTATCAGCGGTTGGGGTTTGAGCGGCGGCTGGAGGCACGGCGCTTGCCGCCTTCCTGCTCGTTTTCTTCGTCCAACGGGGCTGCTGAAGCGGCCTCTTTCTTCGAGGCGACGGCCCTCTCATCGGCCGAGGTCGCACCCTTGGGCTCGCCGACCGTCTCCGGCTCGTGGCTCTCGATCCCGGTCTGGTTCTCGACAGGCACGTCTTCGATCTTGACCGGGAACGGCGCGCCGATGCCTTCGTCACGGAAGCGCTCGTAGATGGTGACACGCAGGTCGTTGCGCACGCCACCGCCCGTCAGAACGTCAGCCACGTAGATCCGGAGTTCGAACGTCATCCGGTCCTCGCCAAAGGCGGTAAAGCCGACGGTTGGCGACGGGTTCTTCAACACCATCGGGTGGGCACCGGCGATTTCGGCGAGCAGGTCCATGATCCGGCGCGGCTCGCTCGCATAGGTGACGGTGACGGCGATTTCCGAACGGCCGAGCTTGTTGCGGTGCGTCCAGTTGCCGACCGACGCGTTGATCAGCAGCGAGTTCGGCATCATGATCGACTGGTGCTGGAAGGTCTCGATCTCGGTGGCGCGCACCGAGATGCGCTTGACGAAGCCTTCGGTCGTGCCGCTGACGATCCAGTCGCCGACCTTGAACGGGCGTTCGACCAGGAGGATCAGGCCCGAGACGAAGTTCGACACGATGTTCTGCAGGCCGAAACCGACACCGAGCGAGAGAGCACCGGCGACAAGCGCAAGATTGGAAAGATCGATGCCGGCCGCCGAAAGACCGATCAGGCACGCAAGCCCGACCCCGACATAGCCGATGCCGGTGCGGATCGAGTTTCTGACGCCCGCATCCACCCGGCTGCGCGCCATGATGTTGCCGTCGATCCAGCGTTGTACCCAGCGGGTGACGACGTAGCCGAGCGCGAAGAACAGGATGCCCGCCATGATGCCCATGAGCGAGATGGTGATGGTGCCGATCTTGATCTCGGTGATGGCGCGATAGGTCCAGGACTCGATGTCGGCGACCTGGAAGCCCCATTGCAAGAGGATCAGCGGGATGAAGAACAGCGCCACCAGCGCGTAAATGCTGAGGCCCGCCGCCAGCCCGACCTGGTCGAGACCGACCTGCTCCAGCTTGTGGCGGCGCTCGAGATAACGTCCGGCTGCCGTTTCGGCGAAGGCCCCCTGGCGCGACACCGCCTTGCCGGTGAGGAACCCGATGTACATCATCACCAGAATGGCGCCAGTGATGATGATCTGTGTGGCGATGAAGCGGGAGAGACCGACATAGCCGGTCGCGGCTGCGATGATCAGCGCCGCACCGGTCAGCATCAGACCGATGGAGACGATGCGCGGCCATGGGCGACCGGGCGCGTCAAACGGCTCGTCGCGCTTCAGCGTCGGCTTGATCCAGGCCGATGCGATGATGATCAGCCCGATGACGACCGAGGCAATGAAGCTCTTGACGACCGTCAGGACAACAGGCGAGCCGAGCGCCTCGCTGATGCCGCCGAAGAGGTAGTCGAGACCGTTGACCAGCACCATGGCGAAGATGGTGATCAAGAGGACGTTGGCGCCGCGATCGGACACACGCACCAGCCGCCAGCGGGAATCCTTCGGCGACAGCACCGCATTGGCAAGCGTCGTGACGAAGAACCCGACCACGGTTACCGCAAGCGCGATCGCAATGATCGGCGTGATATCGGAGCGCAGCACGTTGAAACTACGCAGGAAGAGGAAGCTCGAAACGGCGAAGGCAGCCGTCGAGAGCGTCGGAATGAGCGTCGACCAGAAGGCGACGGACAGGCGCCGGAAATAGCTCGGCTCCTCATCGGACTTGTCGTGATGGATGTAGGGCGAGAACAGCCGGTTGCTGCCAACAAGGAAGATGAGTGCGGCGCAAATCGACAAGAAAAGTGCGGTCAGAAGCGGAATGCGCTTGTAGTTCCAGACGAAGGTCAGCCAGCTCGTCGTGCTGCGTGACAGCACCTTGGTTTCGTTGATCGTCGCCGACAGCGCCTCGTCGAACATTTCGAAGGACACATCGGTGTTCTTCAACAGCGTGTTGGAAAACAGCGCGCGCCGCGTCGCCGTGATGCCGTTCGACAATTTCGTTGCCTGGACCGAAAGGCTTTCAGCCTCCCCCGTCAGTGCATTGATCTCACCGCGCTCGGCCAACAGCCGCTTTCGCTCTGAGGTGACGATGTCGGCCTCGGGCGGCTGCCCCTCGCCCGGCGGATCGCCGAGTTCGGTCAGCCGGGCCTTGATCTCGTCCAGCCGCGGACGGGTGGCGATCGAGGTCGAGATGATCTGCTTGGCGACGGCATCGACCTGAACCTTGAGTTCGGCAAGCGCGATGTCGTCGTCGCTGGCCTTGCCGACGAGGTCCTTCAGCCGCTGGAGTTCCTTGCCGGCCGTCGCCAGTTGCTCGGCGGTCTGGCTCTGCCCGGCATCGGCCGCGATGGTCGCGTCATTCGCCTGTGCTGCGTTCTGCGTAGGTGCCGCCGCGTTTTGGGCGGGTTGCGTCGCGCCCCCTGTGGGTTGCTGCGCATTCGGCGCAGGCTGCGCTTTGCCGTCGGAGGCCGGCTGCGTGTTCTGGGCGGGCTGGCTGCCTCCCTGCGCCGGCTGATTGCCGGTCTGGGCCGGGGCTTGCGCGGGCGTCTGGGCCGGTTGCGTCGTCGTCTGTGCCGGCTTTGCGGTTTGCGCCACGACAGCGCCGGCACCGGCCAGCGACAGCAGGCAGACGGAAACAGCGAGCAACTTTCCCACGAAACGCAATTTCAAAACCCTCAAAAGCCCAACCTCATCCCGATACGGAATCGCCCGGGCAGTCGTCACAATGCGGTTTGAATACGAAAGACGGCGGAAAGATGCAAAGGCATGGTAAAACATGCCTTCACACCCCGTAAAACCGTCAGAAACCCGAGCCCGGCTGCGCCAGATAGGCGAGTTCCGCCGCCGTCGACGTTCGCCCGACGAAGGCGTTTCGGTGCGGGAAACGTCCATAAGTCTCGATCACCTCGCGGTGCCGGATTGCATAGTCGATATACATGGGATCGCCAAGTTCGGTGAAAAGCTTCACCGCCATGGTCTGGTCCGTCAGGTTCTCGGAATGCTCGAAGGGCATGTAGAAGAATGCCCGCCATTCCGGCTTCACCGCCATGTCGGCGCCGGCGCCGACGGCGAGCTTGGCTTCCCTGAGCGCCAGCCCGTCGGTAGCAAAGGCGAGCGGCGTCCCCCGGTACATGTTGCGCGGCAGCTGATCGAGAAGCACGATTGCCGCCAGCCGGTTTTCCGGCGTCGCCCGCCAGACGTCACCGATCTCCCTGGCAAGGGCGAGATGCGAGGACTGGAAGCGCTGGTAGCAATGCTCGTCCAGCTCGCGGGAAGGCTTGAACCAATGGTCGAGCGACAGTTCCTCGAACCAGAATTTAAGGACTTCATCCGGGGTGCAGGCCTCAGCGTGATACGTCATTCGCTCCTCGTGTTGCGCAGTGGTCGATTGCCTGGAACCAGGCGGCAATCGGTCCGTGTCCATGCCGCGAGCTTTACACCACCTTGCGCTGTTTCAGAATGGCAATAAAGGCCAAGCCGCCGACAAGTCCGGTGACGACGCCGATCGGCATGTCCTCGGGCGCCATGACGACGCGGGAAAAGAGGTCGGCCCATATCAGCACCAGCGCCCCGACAAAGGCGGAAAGCGGGATAACCCGGACATTGTCGCTGCCCGCAAACAGCCGAACGAAATGCGGCACCATCAGGCCGACGAAGCCGATCGCACCGGAGAACGCGACCATGACACCGGTCAGGAGCGCCGTGACGACAAAGAGGACAAGGCGGAACCGGCGAACGGGAATGCCGAGCGTCGTTGCCGTCTCGTCACCCATGGCAAGCGCGTTGATCTCGCGCGCACGAAGCACGAGATAGCCGAGGCAGACCGTCAGCACCACGGCGGGATAGACGAGATGCGGCCATTGCGCCAGACCAAGGCCGCCGAGCATCCAGAAGATCACGGTGTGCACCGCCCGGGGGTCGCCGAGGAAAATCATCAGGTTGCCGATCGACGTCAAGGTGAAGGCGACGGCAACGCCTGACAGCACCAGCCTGTCGGCGTTGGTGCCGAGCACCCGCGTCACCAGCGCCACAAGTGCTGTCGCGACCAGAGCGCCGGCAAAGGCAAACAGCGGCACCGTGGCGAGGCCCAGGATGAGGCCTGTGTGGAGAAGCGCGATGATCGCGCCGAGCGCGCCGCCGGAGGACACGCCGAGCAGGTGCGGATCGGCGAGCGGATTGCGGGTGACGGGCTGAAGCACGGCGCCCGTCAGCGCCAGCCCCGCCCCCACCAGCCCGGCAAGCACGACACGCGGCAGGCGCACGTCCCAGACGATGCTCTCGCGGCCGGCCGACCAGGCGACCTCGACGCTGCCAGGCGAAAGCTTCGAGGCGATGATCGACCAGACGGTCGAAACCGGGATCGGTGCAGAGCCCAAGGAGACGGCAGCGGTGATCGTCAGGCACAAGAGCAGCAGTGCCACGAGAAAGGCGGTCGTGATCTTCACTGTCCGTCCCAGGTTCAAGATTGCAAAGGAGAGGACGAAAGCGGGCGACAAGGCGTGCTTTCGCCAGAGGGCGGCGCATCGGGAGTGACGCGCCGGCAATGCCATAACACGCTAAACGTGCTGCATGATTTGCCCTGTACCGACGCCGGTTTCAGGGATCACGCAGCCGACGGCGCACTACATCGCCTGCCCGTGAAATGCCTTTGCCAGGCGGGCGATGGCATCGATGTTGCGTGGGCCCGGCGTCGCCTCGACATAGTCGAGCACCACGAAGCGGTCGTTCTTGACGGCATCGATGTTCTTGAAGGCGGGATTGCTCTTCATGAAGGCGATCTTCTGCTCGGCGGTGACCTCGCCATAGTTGACGATCACAACCACCTCCGGGTTCTTGTCGATCACCGGCTCCCAGGAAATCTCCGTCCAGCTCTTCTCGACGTCGTCCATGACGTTGACGCCGCCGGCCGCTTCTATCATCGCCGTCGGAATGCCGAACCGGCCTGATGTGAACGGCTTTTCCTCGCCGGAATCATAGACGAAGACGCGCGTCGGGCGCTCGATCGCACCGACGTCGGCGGTGATCCTGGCGAGATCGCGGCGATAGCCGTCGACCAGCGCCTTGGCCTGGTCCTCGACGCCGAAGATCAGGCCGAGATTGAGCAGATCGACGAACATGTCGTCCATCGTCGGCTTATCCTTGGCCATGATGTGGATGCAGGATTCGGTCAGTTCGTAGACGTTGACCTTGAAGGGCGCCAGCGTTTCCGGCGTCACCTCGCCGCCCACCTTCATGCCGTAGTTCCAGCCGGCAAAGTAGAAATCAGCGTCGGCATTGAGCAGCACTTCCTTGGTCGGATATTTTTCCGAAAGCTCCGGCAGCGCCTGGACACCTTCGCGCAGCTTTTCATCCAGCGTCTTCCAGCCGGAGACGCCGGTATAGCCGACCATGCGGTCCTGCAGCTTCAAGGCCAGCATCATCTCGGTGAGGTTGACGTCGTTGGAGACGGCGCGCTTTGGCGCCGCATCGAAGGTCACGTCGCGATTGCAGCTCTTGACGGTGACGGGATAGGCGAGCGCCGGCGTGGCGGCGAGCGCAAGGAGCAGAAGGGCCGAACCGGCGAACAATGTCTTCATGAAATCAATTCCTGTCGAGCGAGTGAAAAGGAAAATCGGGCGCCGTTGGAGACGGCATTACTGTGGGCGGTGGCGGTAACGCCAAAGGCGTCGGAAAGCGCCTTCGGATTGAGCACCTCTTCGGGCGGCCCGAAGGCCGTCATGCGGCCCTCCGTCAGGATCGCCACGTCGGTGGCAAATTCGGCGGCCAGGTTGATGTCGTGCAGCGTGGTAACGATGGTCAGTTGGAGCGTCTGCAGGAGGTCGAGGATTTCGAGCTGATGGCGGATATCGAGATGGTTGGTCGGCTCATCGAGGATGATGATGCGCGGCTGCTGGGCCAGCGCCCGGGCAATCAGCACCCGTTGTTTCTCGCCACCCGAAAGTGTCGAGAATTGCCGTCCGGCCAGATGGGCAAGGTCGAGATGCTCGAGCGCATGCGCCACCGTCTCGCGATCCCTGGCCGTCCAGCCGCTCATGCCTTCGCGCCTGGGGATGCGGCCCATCATCACCACGTCGCGCACGCTGAAAGGGAAATCGCTCGGCATTTCCTGCAAGACGACGGCAATGATCCGCGCAGCCTCCCGTGCCGTCATCGACCATATGTTAGTGCCATCGACTTCGATCGTGCCCGCCGTCGGCTGGGCGGAACGAAAGAGGCAGCGAAGCAGCGAAGTCTTGCCGGCACCGTTCGGGCCGAGAATGGCAAGCCGGCTGCCGGGCGCAATGGCAAAGTCGACCTCGCGAACAAGCCGCAGGTCCGGGCGTGGGCCCCAATCGAGCGCGCGGACACGAAGGCCGGCCCCTGTCGCGGTGCAGCTCATCGTCTCGTCCCTCCCCATGTACGCATTCGACAGGCGTTCATTGGAAGTGCCCGCCGATATCTTCGGAGATGAGCAGCGCTGCCGGTATGCGCGCCAGCGTCTTGGCGCTCAGCCCGCGCGGCCGTTCGGCCGCCCGCGTCATGCCATCGTTGCGCCCGGCATAGGTGGTGGCGAAGGTAACCAGATCGTCGATATCCTCATCGGGCGAGATATCGCCGAAGAGATAGGTCGCCTTGCCCGTCGCCTGGAAGGCGATGGTGCAAGGCCGGGTGCAGGCGGCCATGCAGACCGTTCCGGCGATCGAGAAATCCCGGTCGAGCGGCGCGCCGAGGGCGGCAATGCTACGGTTCAGCCGCTGGATCAGATCCGCGCCCGGGCGGCAGGGGCCGCCGGTGAACCGGCAATCGGTGCAGACCGTTATCTTGTGCTGTCGGGATGCCGGATTGGCCATATCTCTTCTCCGCCGGATCGGGCCGGAGAGAATATGGCAAAGCGATGTGATGGCGGGTGACCGCCGCGCAAAAACCAGTTCTTGTCCATCGGAACACCCCGTCCGTTGTGGTTGATCGGTTCGATGGCAGGTCTCCTGGCTCGCGGGTCTTCGCGCATCCACGTCTTCCCGGCTTAACGCCAGTGACAGGGTGTGAATGCGCTTTCCGCTCACAGTTGCGGGGGCAGCCACGGTTTCGGCCCCATTTGGGTCGTCCGCTCCGTGTTCCCTTTTCAGCCGCTTACGCATTGTCGCGCTCGCAGCACCATCACCCCCTTCGTCGCACACTTCGACGGAGGTGACAACCGGCGGGACGGATCGGCCTAGGCCTATCAACATGCGGCATATTCTCATGCGTTTTAGTTATGTAATATCATTACAGTAAGCAAGCCGAAATATCCGTCCTCCGGCATTATGCATCAGGGTCGACGACGCCACGACTGACCGTGCACGAACGCTCGACCGCGATGATCAGCAACGTCGTTGGCAACGACCCGTGCCCGATATCCCTTAAAATGCTGAGATGCGCGCCTTTGGCGGACACTCTGCACAAGCGCAATGAGGGAAACGATGCGTCGGCTGTTTCCGGCCGTGTTGAAACGTGTCTGGGTTGTTTCAACCATCCTTGGAGGAACCGCCTTCGGCGCATTCCATGGCTGGCAACGGCACGGAGTGGTGGGCGCGATTGCGCTCGGCTTCGTCGCCGGAGCCTTCCTCGCCAGTTCACCGAGGTTGCTTGTCGAACTGCTGACCTGGACGATCGCCGACGGCATCGGCACCCCATCCCCTGCCATGCCTCGTCGCACGAGCCATCGCGCCGCCCCTGGGCGCAGTCGTCACCGAAGCAACGGCCAACCGGTAACGTCGTCCGTTACTGTTACGTACTTGCAGACTGGCACAATCGGTGATGTGCTTTCAAAGAATTGATCGCGCCATCCAGCGGCGTGCAACGACTTGCGCCGGGTTCGCCCGCGTTCCGGGCGGCGGCGCTCCGAACTTCATATCTCGAAGTCTTATGCGACGTAACATCCAGCCTGTCCGCGTAACTCCCGTATACGACGAGTTTTTTTGAAGGGGATGATGGTGAATCCAATAGACTTTTTCGTAGACACGCTGCGTACCTATCCGCCGGTCGCCGTCTTTCTTGCCCTCGGCATCGGCTTCGTGATCGGCCCGATCAAGATCGCAGGCTTCAACCTTGGAAACGTTACCGCCACGCTACTGGCCGGTGTCGTCATCGGACAGCTGGGCATCCAGGTTTCCGGCGACCTGAAATCGACCTTGTTCCTTATTTTCCTGTTTGCCGTCGGCTACGGCGTCGGCCCGCAATTCGTTCGCGGCCTGAGCACGGATGGGCCGAAACAGATCCTCTTTGCCCTCTCGGTCCTCGTGCTGTGCCTGATCGTGCCCTATCTGTGCGCGCTGATTGCCGGCCTGCCGCTTGGCTATGGCGCCGGCATGTATGCCGGTTCGCAGACAATCTCCGCGGCCATCGGCGTTGCCAGCGACCAGATCAATGCAATGGGCATGAGCCCGGAACAGGCCAAGACCTACACCGACCAGATCCCGATCGCCTACGCGGTGACCTATATCTGGGGCACCATCGGCTCGGCGATCATCCTGGCGCAACTCGGGCCCAAGCTTCTCGGCATCGATCTTCCCGCCGCCTGCAGGGAGTATGAGGCCAAACTCGGCGGTGGCACCGTCAGCAGCGAACCCGGCATCACCCGCGCCTATCACGATTTCGGCCTCCGGGCCTACCGCGTCGACGAGGCGAGCGGCCTTACCGGAACGCCGGTCAGGAACCTGCTTCCCGGCATCCGCGTCTTCGTGGAGCGGCTGCGGCGCGGCGGCCAGATCATCGAAGCCGATGGCAACACCGTGCTGCAGCCTGGCGATGTCGTCGCCTTTTCCGGCAGACGCGCCGCCCTTGTGGAACACCTCGACGCCAAGCTGCTGGAGGTTGAGGACAAGGAACTGCTGAACGCCGAAGCCGAGGTCCTCGACGTCTACGTCACCAACAAGGCGCTTGCCGGCCGGACACTCGCCGACGTCAGCACCGAGGATTGGGCCCGCGGCGTCTATGCACGCAAGATCGTGCGCTCGCTGGTCGAAATCCCGGTCCTGCCCGGCACGACGGTCGAACGCGGCGATATCGTCACCATCGGCGGCGCCAAGAGACATGTCGAGGCGGCGATCAAGGCGCTCGGCTTTGCCGACCGTCCGGTCGAAACGACCGATATTGCCTTTCTCGGCTGGGGGCTGTTCTTCGGAGCCATGGTCGGCGCGCTGACGCTCACGATAGGCGGCATACCGATCGGCCTGTCCACCTCAGGCGGCGCGCTTCTCGCCGGCCTCGTCCTCGGCTGGCTTCGCTCCACCTATCCTGCCTTCGGCACCATCCCGGCTCCGGCACTCTGGCTGATGAACACGCTGGGCCTGAACATCTTCATTGCCGTCGTCGGCATCGGCGCCGGTCCCGGCTTCGTCGCCGGACTGCAGGAAGTCGGCATTTCGCTGCTGCTCTGGGGCATCGTGTCGACATCGGTCCCGATGATCGCCTCGGTGCTGATCGGACACTACGTGTTCCGCTTTCACCCCGCGATCCTGTTTGGCGCCTGCGCCGGCGTGCGCACCACCACGGCGGCGCTCGGCATGATCCAGGAAGCGGCCAAGAGCAAGGTTCCGGCCCTTGGCTACGGCATGCCCTATGCCATCGGCAACACACTGCTGACCATATTCGGCCTCGTCATCGTCATCATGCTGGCGCCATCAGGCGGGCCGTGAGTTTGAGAGCATCGTTCGAAGAAGCAGAAAACATCGTTTAAGGGAGTGTGATTCATGTTGGACAGAAAATTCTACGACAGTCTATCCGATCTCAGCCCGTTCGAAATCAAGGACGAGCTGATCAAGCTTGCCAGGACGAGCTCGCAGAAATCCGCCACGGCATTCCTCAATGCCGGCCGCGGCAATCCGAACTGGACGGCGACAAGGGCGCGTGAAGCGTTTTTCCTGCTTGGCCAATTCGCCATCACAGAGGCCAAGCGCACCTCCTTTGATCCCAAAGCGGGCGTAGCAGGCATGCCGGCGCGCGATGGGGCGCATCAGCGGTTCCAGAAGTGGATCAAGAAACAGCTCCACGCGGCCGCCCAATGGGACGAGGAGGAGGAAGGCGAACTGCCGGCAAAGACGCTTTCCGACGCCGTCGAATACGCCATTCGCTCCTTCAACTTCGAGCCGGACGCCTTCGTGCACGAGCTCACCGATTCCATCATCGGCGACAACTATCCGGTGCCCGACCGGGCGCTCCATCACAACGAGATCATCACCCATGAATATCTGATGTGGGCGATGTGCGCCGGCCACCGGCCCAAGGCGACGTTCGACCTCTACCCGGTCGAAGGTGGCACCGCCGCCATGTGCTACATCTTCAAGGCGCTGAAGAACGCCCGCCTGCTCAACGCCGGCGACACGATCGCACTCGGCACGCCGATCTTCACGCCCTATCTGGAAATGCCGGAACTGGAGGACTACGACCTCAAGACCATCAATGTCAGCGCCGAGCAGGAGGATCGCTTCCAGTTTACCGACGAGGATATCAAGGCGCTCGAAAACCCCAAGGTGAAGGCGCTGTTCCTGGTGAACCCCGGAAACCCGTCCGCCGTTGCCATGGATCCGGATTCGATCAAGCGCCTCGTCGACCTCGTCACCAAGAAGCGCCCCGACCTGATCGTGCTCACGGACGACGTCTACGGCACCTTCGTTCCAGGCTTCCAGTCGCTGCTCGGTCATCTGCCGCGCAACACGATCGGCGTCTACTCGTACTCGAAGTATTTCGGCTGCACCGGCTGGCGCCTCGGCGTCATTGCGGTGGCGCAGGACAACATCTTCGACGAGAAGATCAAGGCCCATGGCGAGCCGATCCAGAAGCTCCTGGAAAAGCGCTACAAGGCGATGACGCCGAAGCCGCGCGACGTGAAGTTCATCGATCGCATCGTCGCCGACAGCCGCGACGTGGCGCTGAACCACACCGCCGGCCTGTCGCTTCCGCAACAGGTGATGATGTCGCTCTTCGGCCTCGTCGAGCTGATGGATGTGGAGAAGGCCTACCAGAAGGCCTGCATCGCCATCTGCACGAAGCGGTTCTGGAACCTGATCGAAGGCATGGGCGTCGAGTCGAATCCCGGCATCTATTTCGACCACTATTACGGCATCATCGACTTCGAGTTCTGGCTGCGCAAGTATGTCGGAGAAGATGTCGTCGCCTGGGTGAAGGAGAACATTCACCCGCTCGACATCCCCTTCCGGCTCGCCGAAGACTACGGCATCGTTCTCTTGAACGGTTCTGGTTTCGATGCGCCGAACTGGTCGGCACGCGTCTCCTTCGCCAATCTCAACGACGATGCCTATACCCAGATCGGCACTGCCGTCCGCTCCGTCGCGCGCGGTTACGTCCAGGCCTATCGCGCTTCCAAGGGCATTCCGATCAGCTGATGCACCGAAGGCGCCGGCCGCCCCAGGGCGGCCGGCGATTTCAACCCGCTCGCTTCGCCTGACCGCCTCGTTTCCTGAGCCGCATTCCCGCGCGTCCGAAAATCGACCGAAGGCTTCAGGCGCCGCATATCGTTGAAAACCCATCTGCATTCGGCACGCAGCCCACCGGCGTCCGGCGCTCAATCTCGAAGGATCGTCACGTGGTCGAACAGGCGTTCAGCATTCTGCGGGCTCATCCGGAACTGGCGTTGTTCCTGGCGCTCGGCATCGGTTATGCCGTCGGCAAGATCACCATCGCCGGCGTGACGGTCGGCGCCGTCACCGGCTGCCTGCTGGCCGGCGTGCTGATCGGCCAGACCGGCGCCGTGCTTTCGAACGATGTGAAGCAGGCGTTCTTCCTGCTCTTTCTCTTCGCCATCGGCTACCGCACCGGCCCGCAATTCTTCCAGAGCCTCAATGCCGACGCCCTGCCGCAGATCGCCGTCACCGTGACGCTTTGCGTCGTGGCACTTGGCGTGGCGATCGTTCTTTCCATCTTCTTCGGCTTCGATCTGGGAACGGCGGCGGGCGTGCTTGCCGGCGGGACAACGGAATCGGCAACCGTTGGTGTCGCCATCGACACGTTCCGAAAGACAGCACCGACGCCAGAGGCTGCCAGCCAGTTCGAGTCCGCTGTCGCGACCGGCTTTGCCGTCGCCTATCTCGTCGGTGTCGTCAGCGCCATCCTCGTGCAGTCGCAACTGGCGCCAAGACTGTTCGGCCGCAGCCTGAAGGACGCCTGCGCCGAACTCGAGGCAGAACTCAACATCACTCCGAACGACACCGGCAACAGCGCACGCCGCGAGATCGAGGCACGCGCGTTCGTTGTTGGCGACAATCTTGTCGGCCTCACCGTCCAGGAGGCGGAGGCACGCGTTCCCGAGCGGCAGAAGGCCTATATCGAACAGATCCGCCGGGGCAGCGAGATCATCACCCCCGCTGCCAAGGAGCGCCTGCAGGTGGGCGACGTCATTGCCGTTGCCGGGCTTCGCGGGTTTCTGGTGGAGTATGCCAGCCGGATCGGCACCGAGATCGACGATCGCGAGTTGCTCGATATCCCGGTCGAGGTTCTCGACGTCGTCGTGACCAACAAGGAGGTTGCAGGACAACGCCTGTGGCAGCTCAACCAGCGACCGGAAGCGCGTTCCGTCTTCCTGCGCGGGATCCTCCGCGCCGGCCAGACGATCCCGATCTTCCCGGGGCTGACCGTGCGTCGCGGCGACGTGATGTCGATTGCCGGCGCGAGGCGCCACGTGGAGGATGCGGCAGCTCTCCTTGGTTATGCCGACCGCGAGACGACGGCGACCGACATGGTCTTTGTCGGCGTGTTCATCTTCCTCGGGGGCCTCATCGGCATTCCCGCCCTCAAGCTCGGCGCGCTGGAGATCGGCCTCGGCGTCGCGGTCGGCGTGCTGGTCGCCGGCCTCGTCGCCGGCTGGCTACGCTCGATCAGGCGCACCTTCGGCTTCGTGCCGGAAGCCACGCTCTGGTTCTTCGACAGTGTCGGGCTTTGCGCCTTCATCGCCTGCGTCGGCATTTCGGCTGGCCCAAGCTTCGTCGCCGGTCTCGTTCAGTCCGGCCCGGCGCTCGTCATCGCAAGTGCGCTGATCTGCGTGATTTCGCACCTGGCCGCACTCGCGCTCGGCCGCTGGGTCTTCCGCATGAACGAAGGCCTGCTCGCCGGCACCTGCTGCGGCGCCGGCACCTCGGCACCGGCGCTGGCCGCCGTGCAGGAGGCAGCGGGAAGCAAGGTCCCGACATTGGGTTACGGCCTTGGCTATGCAATCGGCAATGTGCTGCTGGCGCTCTGGGGTGCGGTGCTGGTTACGGTTCTTGGGTAGCAACGCCCTTTGGCCCGGCGGCGCACATTCGCCGGTTGAAGCCCCTCATCTTCCATCTATCGCAGCGGCCACACCAGCATCAGCGTCGGGATGCTGACGACAACAATGACGAGCGAGAGCGGCAGGCCGAGGCGCGGGTAATCGCTGAACCTGTAGCCACCTGGCCCCATCACCAGGGTGTTGCACTGATGGCCGATCGGGGTAAGGAAGTCGCAGCCGGCGCCGATAGCAACGGCCATCAGGAAGGCTTCGGGCCGGTAGCCGAGCGCGGTCGCGAAGCTGGCGGCGATCGGCGCCATGACAAGCACGGTCGCGGCATTGTTGAGGAACGGCGTCACGGCCATGGCCGCAAGCAGGATCAGCGTCAGGGCGCCGGCGGGCGGCAGGCCGGTTGCGACCGTGCCGAGCCAGCTGGCAATGACATCGGTTCCTCCTGTCGTGCGCAGGGAATCGCTGACCGGGATCAGCGCCGCCAGCATCACCAGGATCGGCCCGTCGACCGAGCGATAGACGTCGCGCAGCGGAATGATGCGGAAGATGACCATGGCAAGGGCGGCGGCAAAGAAGGCGATCGGGATCGGGACCAGGCCGAGCGCGGTCGAGCCCATGGCAGCGGCCAGAACAAGAAGGGGCAAGGTCGCCTTGCGGATGGTGCCGAGCAGGATCTCGCGCTGCGCCAGCGGCAGGCAGCCGAAATCCTGCAGAAACGATGGCAGCTCGCGGCGCGCGCCCTGCAGCACGACGATATCGCCTGCCCTGAGGCGGATGCTACCGAGCCGTTGCTTCAGCCGCTCGCCCTGGCGGCTGACGGCAAGCAGGTTGATGTTGTGGTTATTGAACAGCGCCAGGCGCTGCGCCGACATGCCGACAAGCGGCGAGCCGCTGCCGATCACCGCCTCGACCGCCTCGATCTCGGCACCGGTCTTTTCGCTCGATGACGGCGAACGATCGCCGGAGATTTTCAGTTTGGCCTGGGAGACGATGCGGTCGAGCGCATCCGGCCCGCCCTCGAGCAGCAGCACGTCTTCGGCCTCGAGCTTGATGTCGGGCAGCGGCGCCACATGAAGCCCGCGTCGGAACACGGCAATGACGACGGCCCCGCCATCGCCGATCTTGACGAGGTGGCTTAGCGACTTGCCGATGACGGGTGAGCCGGCCGCGACCACCGCTTCCGAGGTGTAATCGGTGATCTCGATTGCCGCCTGCACCGAGACATGCTGGCTCGTGCGCTGCGGCACCAGCCTGTAGGCAAACAGCAGGAAGACGACGCCGACGGCCGCAAGCGTGGCGCCAACGGGCGTGAAGTCGAACATGGTAAAACTCTCGCCCGTCAGTTCCTGCCGCACCCGCGACACGACGATGTTGGGCGAGGTGCCGACCTGGGTCATCAGCCCGCCGATCAGCGAACCGAAGGCCATCGGCATCAGGAATACCGAGGGTGTGACGCCCGAGCGGCGGGCGAACTGGAACGCGACCGGGATCATGATCGCAAGCGCCCCGATGTTCTTGATGAAGGCGGAAAGGATGGTGACGGTGATCACCAGCAGCGCCAGTTGCGCCCTGACCGACGAGATATTGGGCAGAAACCGCTGGATCGCCGCATCGACGATCCCCGAGCGCGCCACCCCGGCGCTGACGATGAGGGCGCTGCCGACGATGATGACGATATCGTCGCTGAAGCCGTCGAAGGCGTGATCGTAGGGCACGATGCCGACCGCGACTGCGAGCATCAGCGCCGAACAGGCGATTACGTCGTACCGAAACCGCCCCCAGATGAAGAATGCCATCATGGCGCCGATGACGAGAAACGCGAGAGACTGTTCGGCGGTCATGCAATACCTGGATTGGGCAGAGGGACTGGGCGGCGGGATGGATCGCGCGAGAGGCGCAAGTGCCTAACGCGCAAACCGAGTGGAAGTTCGCCAAGGACTACCGCATGTTTCGCCGGATCGGAAATCGCAGCGGCGACAAATCTGGGTATGAGCGGGAAATGCGAGGCGCTTCATCGCCAAGACCTGCCTCATTCCCGTGCCTGTCCCGGGAAACTGCAGCAAGACCAAGTCCTTGGGCTGAAGGTACTTTGACCCGACCGACGTCAGGCCGCTGGATTCCGGCACAGGGCCGGAATGAGGGGAACTGGATAGCCTCCCGTCAAACCGGCCCTTTCAAGGTTTGCCAGCAATCTCAGCCCGGGAAATCCCCTCTCCCGGCCCTGCCCTGGGCCGTCACGCCTAGGTAGCGATGCGCCGGCGATCAGTTGGCCGGTTGCGCGGCCTTCTCGATGAGATCGGCAACGGCCTTGGGGTTGGAGACATAGATCGCATGGCTGCCGGGCACCTCGACGACAGTGGCGCCTGCGCGTTTTGCCATCATCTGCTGCGCAGCCGGCGGGATCATGAGATCCTGGGCCGCAACCAGATAGTAGCTCGGCTTCGTCTTCCACGCCGGCTCGGTCACGGCACCGGAGAGCGCCTCGACACCCCACGGAACCTGGGAATCGGCCATGAAGGCAGCCGTCTCGGCATCGACGTCGGCGGCGAAGGACGCGGCGAACTTCGCCTTGTCGAGGAACAGGAAGCCATCGACCGGCGGCAGGATCGGCGGCACCGGCGCGCCGGCCGGCGGATTGGCGATCAGCGTTGAGACGGACTCGCCCTTATCCGGCGCGAAGGCGGCGATGTAGACGAGGGACTGGACCTTCTCATGCGTGCCGGCTTCGCTGATGACGACGCCGCCATAGGAATGGCCGACCAGCACGACCGGTCCCTCACTCTTGTCGATCGCCTGCTTGGTGGCAGCAACGTCGGCAGCAAGCGACGTCGTCGTGTTTTGGACGATGCTCACCTTGTAGCCGTCCTTCTTCAGGATGTCGTAGACCCCCCTCCATCCGGTGCCGTCGGCAAAGGCACCATGAACCAGAACGACAGACTTTGCCCCCTTCTCGGCGGCGAATGCGGTGGTACCGGCGGCGGCCAGTGCGAGCGAGGCGGCAGCGGCAAGCAGAGACTTCTTCAACATTTGCGCAACTCCTTAATTTATTAGCGCGACAATCATTATCGCGATAATCATTAATTACGCTTCATCGAACCGACTGTCCAGCATTTTATTATCGCGATAATGATTTCCGTGGTAAGGTCATGAAAAGCCACGGACAAAACTGGAGATGACCGATGACCACCCCGGCGCCACTTCCACTCGACAGCCAGTTGTGCTTCTCGATCTACGCGGCGGCGATCGCCATCAACCGCACCTACAAGCCGATGCTCGACGCGCTCGGCGTGACCTATACGCAATATCTCGCCGTCAGTGCGCTGTGGGAACAGGACGGCCTGAGCATATCGGCCATTGCCGACCGGCTCGGCCTGGAGCCGAGCACCATCACGCCGGCCGTAAAGCGGCTCGAGGCGGCAGGTTTCCTTTCAAGACGCAGAAGCACGGCTGACGAGCGACTGGTCGAGGTCTTCCTGACGGACAAGGGCAAGGAACTGCACCCCAAGACCGCGTGCCTTACCGACACGCTGCTCCGCCGCTCGGGCTTTAGCGTGCCGGAGATGATCGATCTCAACAAGAAGGTCCAGATGCTGCGCGATGGCCTCACGCGAGAAGAAGAGCCGGAAGCCCGCGGCTAGGTATATCTCCGCGCAATCAAATGGCTGCAACCACTGGCAATCGCATGCCCGCAACTTGGAAATTCCCGTTGGAGCGCTACACTTTAGAGAAAGGTGTTGGAGAATTGCCTGCGAAAGCCGGAATAGATCGCGCCTGCTGGGAGTCGCGTATGGCAGCGGGCAGAAATCCATTCCGCCTCCTGCACGACAGAGGATCGTCGACATGAAACACGCTCTTGCCGCCCTGACCGTTGCCTTGCTTCTCGGTGGCTGCACCGCAAGCGGCCAAACCTATGGCTACTCGCCGAACCTCGAGCCCATCCCCGGCAGCATCACCTATGGCGGCCAGCCGCGCACCAAGCTGCAGAAAGCCCCGGTCGGCAGCATCGTCCCGCACCAGTTCTTCGATCAATTCGGCCGTCAGGTGTTCGAGACCTATGTGATCGAACCGGATCGCTCGCTGCGCCTCGTCAGCCGCCGCTGGAGGAACATCGACGCCTTCGGTGGCTTCGACGACTGAGCTTCACCATTCGCGCGACGACCAGCCGCACGACCCATCCTCCGAGACTGAGCGCTGTCGCAGCCACGCGCTCTCTTTGACCGCGTCCGAGGCGGGCTTCAACGGTTCCCGCCCTCGAACTGCTCCAGCACCCAATCCCTAAGCACCTGCGTTGCCGGCCGCTCGGCCATGCGCGGGCTGTAGACGAGGTCGTAGCGGTCGCCCTCCAGCGTCAGGTCGAAAGGCTGGACGAGAATGCCGGAGGCAAGCTCTTGTGCCACGAGCGTCAGGCTCAGGAGGGCGATGCCCTGCCCCGCGACCGCCGCTTGGACAGCGTGGATCTCGTCGGTAAAGGAAAGTCGTGCGCTAGCATCGACATCGGAGGCGCCCGCACACTCCAGCCATTGCCGCCAGACGGGGGCGCGGTGATCGTTGCGGCGCGCTGGGCCCCAATCGAAGTGAATGAGCGTTGCCCGTTTGAGATCGGCCAAGCTTGCCGGCGCAAGGCTCGGCGTGCAGACCGGCGCGAAGCGATCGGCAAACAACGCCTCAGTAACGAGGCCGGGATAGTGCCCGCCGCCAAGCCGGATAGCAGCATCTGCATCCGCCTCGAGGTCGAGCGTGCGGTTGGAGGCATCGAGCCGCAGTGTCCAGTCGGGATAGGCTTCGCGGAAGGAACCGGCAAGCGGCGCGAGCCTCTTGGCGACGAAGGCAACGGTGGAGGTAAGACGCGCGACCTTGCCCGCCTGCTGCCGGCGCACATCGGCAATCGTCTGCTCGAAACGATCAAGACCATCGCGCAACACCGGAAACAGCGCCTTGCCTGCGGCGGTGAGATGCACCTGCCGCGTCTCGCGCTCGAAGAGCTTAACCTCAAGCATCTCCTCCAGCTGCCGGATCTGGTGGCTGACGGCGGTCGCTGAAACATTCAGCTCCTCCGCCGCATGCTTGAAGCTCAGCCGACGGGCAGCCGCCTCGAAAACCCTCAGTGCACCGAGCGGCGGCAACTTCCTCATCCCATCCTCATAGGTGAACTAGATTCATCCATCGGCTGAGAAATCACTCTTTGTCAGCCCGTGATCGCCCCAGCATATTGGGATCCACAGCCAAGGCAACAGCGCCGAGCTGAGAAAATCTCACGCGTGAAAGGACACTGCCATGTTTCTCGAACAGGTCATCACCAAGCCGGATCCCTACGCCCCCTTCCTCTTGTCGCAGGCGATCAAGGCCAACGGCTTCGTCTTCGTCTCCGGCCAGGCGGCCATCGGCGACGATGGCGAAATCGTCGGCGAGGATGATTTCGACCGTCAGGCCGAGCAGGCCTTCCGCAACCTCGACCGGGTGCTGACCGCCGCCGGCTCCAGCCTTTCCAGGGTGGTGAAGGTGACGATCTTCCTGCGCTCGATGGAAAATTTCGGCAAGATCGTCGAACTGCGCCGCAAGTGGTTCTCTGCACCCTATCCCGCCGACAGCATCATCGAGGTCTCTTCGCTCTATTCACCGAAGGCGATGATCGAGATCGAGGCGATCGCGCTCACTGAGGAACGCTGAGATGAACGTGCACAGCACCGTCGCCTCGCCGACTCTGGCCGAAACGGCGCTCAAAGGGCTCTCGTTCGCCAACCGGCTTTCCGTCGCGCCAATGACCCGCATCAGCGCTACGGCAACGGGCGTGCCGACCGAACGGATGGTTCGCTACTACGAGCGCTTCGCCAGGGGTGGGTTCAGTCTGCTGACCACGGAAGGCATTTACACCGACAAGGCCTATGCGCAGACCTATAAGGGCCAGCCGGGGCTTACAGACCCGGAGCAGGCGGAAGGCTGGAAGGCGGTCGTGGACGCCGTGCATGCCGCCGGCGGCCGCATCTTCGCCCAGCTCATGCACGGCGGCGCGCTTGCCCAGGGCAACCGCTTTCGCAGCGACACGATAGGACCGTCTGCCCTGCAACCGAGGGGCCAGCAAATGGTCTCCTACCACGGCGAGGGTCTCTACGCCGTACCGCGGGAGATGGAAGAGACGGATATCGCCGAAGCGATAGCAGGCTTTGCGCAAGCCGCCACGCTCGCCATCGATGTCGCCGGCTTCGACGGTATCGAGATCCATGGCGCCAACGGCTATCTGCTCGACCAGTTCTTCACCGACTACACCAACCGGCGGCACGACCGCTGGGGCGGCGGCATCGGCAAGCGGCTGGGTCTGAGCCTCGCAGTGCTCGACGCCGTTCGCGGCGCTGTCGGCAACGCAGTGCCTGTCGGCATCCGGCTCTCCCAGGCCAAGGTCAACGACAACAAGCACAAATGGACCGAGGGCGTAGAAGGTGCTGCCGTGGTCTTCAAGGCGCTCGCCGCCAGCCCCGCCGACTTCGTGCACCTGACCGAGTTCGAAGCGTGGCAACCGGCATTTTCGGACGGCGGCAAGTCGCTGGTGTCTCTTGCCCGCCAGCATGCGCCGGATCTGTTCGTTATCGCCAATGGCAGCCTGCACGAACTCGCCAGGGCCGAACAGGTTCTGGAGACCGGCGCCGACATGATCGCACTCGGCCGTGGCGCGCTCGCAAACCCCGACTGGCCGCGCATCGCCGCCGACGATCGCGAGGCTCGCCCGCTGAAGCTGGAAATGCTGTCGCCCATCAGCGACATCAAGGACAGCGAGCTTCAGCTTTGACGACAAAGGGCGGCGCCACTAAGTGATGCCGCCCTCGCCCTCCTTACGACCCCGAGACAAAACGATACGCCGCACCGTTCCGCTCGGCCCGACCGATGCCGGGATAGCTCCAGTGGTACCCGAGCAGCGTCAGCTTCTCTGTGGCTGCCCGGTCGATCAGCATCTTGCGGGTCTTCAGCGCCAGATCCGGGTCCGTATCGAAGCCGAAATGCCAGTCCGGGTGTTCGAAGAAGACGATGTTGCTGGTCGCCGCATCGCCCGAGATGACCAGCCCGTCGCCGCCTTCAAGCTCCAGCGAGATGTGGCCGGGCGTGTGGCCGCGCGTGTCAAGCACCTGCATGCCGCTGACGATCTCGTCGCCGGGCTTTACCAGTGTCAACCGCTCCTTGACCGCGAAGAGATCGCGCTGCGCGCCGCGCGCAAAGCCGTGCAGCGCCTTCGGCATGGCCTTTTCGTAATCCGGGTTCGTCCAGAACGCCCATTCGCGCTCGGAGACGAAATATTGGGCGTTCGGAAAGGTGAGTTTGCCATCCGTTCCGACCGTGCCGCCGGAATGATCGGGATGGACGTGGGTGAAGACCACCTTGGTCACGGCGGCTGCATCGATGCCCGCCGTTGCCAGATTGGCCGAAAGCTTGCCGGCGCTCGCCTGGAAATTGCCACCCGATCCATTGTCGACGACGATCAGGTCGCTGCCGGTGCGGATCACCGGAATGTTGGTGTGGAAGGGTGCACCCTCCGGCGTTCCGCCGAGCCGGCGCATGATGCCGTCTCGCTCCTCGGGCGCTGCGTCCGGCAACACGATGCTGACCGGCAGGGTCAGGAAGCCGTCGCTGACGACGGCGATCTCGAAAGCTCCGTGGCTGAAGCGGTGGGTGTCGGCGGCGTAGACGCCCTTCGGCAGCAGCGGCAAGGCAGCGCCAGCGGCCGAACCGGCGAGAAAGGAGCGGCGGTTGAGGCTTGAGGTCTTCTCGTCAATGCGGGTCATGGATCGGTTCCTTCTGGTTTCGAGGAAGAGCTACCGGCCAGTGGTGCGTTTCGGCGGCACCGGCCGGCGTCAGGAGTCAGGACCGGGCGAAGTCAAGCAGGTCGGCGTTGAGCTGATCCTTGTGGGTGTCTGTGATGCCGTGCGGCGCGCCGGGGTAGACCTTCAGCGTGGCGCTCGGAACCAGTGTCTTCGAAGCGCGGGCGGCCGCATCGATCGGCACGATCTGGTCGTCGTCACCATGGATGATCAGCGTCGGCACGTCGAACTTCTTCAGGTCTTCGGTAAAGTCGGTCTGCGAGAAGGCGACGATCGAGTCATAGGTGTTCTTGTGACCGCCCATCATGCCCTGCAGCCAGAAGCTGTCGATCATGCCCTGCGAGGCAACGGCACCCGGCCGATTGAACCCGAAGAACGGACCGGAGGCAATATCGCGATAAAGCTTGGAGCGATCCTTCAGGCTCGCCGCCTGCAGCCCGTCGAACACCTCTTTCGGCAGGCCGCCGGGGTTCTTGTCGGTCTTGACCATCAGTGGCGGCACCGCCGAGATCAGCCCGGCCTTGGCGACGCGGCTCGTGCCATGCCGGCCGATATAGCGGGTGATCTCGCCGCCGCCGGTGGAAAAGCCGACGAGGAAGATGTCCTTGAGATCAAGCGCATTGATCAGGTCGGCGAGATCGTCAGCATAATGATCCATGTCGTTGCCGTCCCAGGGTTGGGAGGAGCGGCCATGGCCGCGACGGTCATGGGTGATGACACGGAAGCCGTTGTTGGCGAGGTGGAATGCCTGCGCCTCCCAGCTGTCAGACGAAAGCGGCCAGCCGTGGCTGAGCACGACCACCGGGCCATCCTTCGAACCCCAGTCCTTGTAGTAGATCTCGACGCCATCGCGGGTGATGATGCGGCTGCCCATGGTGGTTGCTCCCAGTGTCGTGCTTGTGCTGACGGGTGTTGTCTCGGCTTTCGCCGGACGAATGGCCGGGACGGCCGCGGCGGTCGCTGCGGCGCCAAAGGCGGCCGAAAGAACTGTGCGGCGCGAAAGGCCGGTGGAGACTGCGGTGGAAACTGCTTTTGCTTCAATCATTGTCCTGCCCTCTTCCATCTCGGTTGACCTGCTCTCTCCGTTCCGGAGCGCTGGTTGAATTGATAGAACGAGCGGCCTAACCTCTCGACCGGCAAAGCTGACAACGATGGGGGCAGAAGTGACAAAACCACCCGGAAGCGAACCGGCGGAGATCGGCATCGTCGTTTATCCCCGCGCGCTGAAGTCCGCCGTCCATGGGCTCACCGACATGTTCCAGGTGGCCGGCATGCAGGCGACCGAACAGGGTGGTGCAAGCGCGCCGCTGATCCGCGTCACCCATTGGCAGCTTCAGGACGACGGCTCGGTCGAAAAGACCCTCGACACCCACCCCGGGCCCTCCTCCGGTCTCGTCGCGCTGATCCTGCCCCCGACGCTGGCGGAGCTGCCCGTCGGCGGGCGCATGGGCCAGCTGCCCGCCTTCGTGCGAGAAAAGCACGCAGCCGGCACCACCATCTGCTCGGTCTGCGGCGGCGCCTATCTGCTGGCAGAATCGGGCCTTGCCGCCGGTCGCACGATCACCACTCATTGGTCGCACCAGGACCTGATCGCCGACCGCTACCTCGACGTGCGCATCGACACCGACAAGCTGTTGATCGACGAAGGCGATATCATCACCGCCGGCGGCATGATGGCGTGGATCGACCTGGGGCTGAAACTCGTGGACCGGTTCCTCGGAACCAACGTGATGCTGGCAACGGCCCGCTTCATGATCATCGATCCCGGCGCCCGCGAGCAGAGTTACTACAGCGTCTTTGCCCCGAAGCTCGACCACGGCGACAGCATCATCCTGAAAATCCAGCACTGGCTGCACGGCGCCAACACCAAGGGCGTGACCCTGCAGATGATGGCCGAGCGCGCCGGCCTCGGCGACCGCACCTTCCTCAGGCGCTTCCAGAAGGCAACCGGCTTCAACCCGACGGAATATTGCCAGCGGCTGAGGATTGCCAAATCGCGCGACCTCCTGGAGCGATCGCACTTGTCGATCGAGCAGGTGGCCTGGCAGAGTGGCTATGACGACACCAACGCCTACCGCAAGATCTTCCGCAAGATCCTCGGCCTGTCGCCCAGGGAGTATCGGTTGCGCTTCTCGGTGCCGGACGGCGGACGTCGTCCGGCCACGGCAGATCTTGCCGGCGCCCTACCCGCCTGAACGGCACCGCGGCGATACCGATCGGCTTGCGGGTGCTCCTAGTCAGCCCCCGGCTTTCGCCCCAGGATCTGTCGCGCACCGCTCTTGGAAAAAGGCTGTACCAGTTGGCCGACGAAGCTACGCGATACCTTGCCGGTAATGCCGATATCGGTGGAGGACGGCCGATCAGGATTGAAGTAGGTGCCGAACAGCTGGTCCCAAAGCACGATGTTTTCGCCGTAGTTGCTGTTGCCCTCGGCCAAATCCTTGGAATGGTGCCAGCGATGAAGCCTCGGCGTCGAGAAGATCCAGTCGAGCGGGCCGGTGCGCATCTCGACATTGCAATGGGTCAGAAGGCCGGTGAAGGCGGTGACGGCACCGATCCACAGAAACACCGGCAGCGGCGCCCCGAGCAGGTAGAGCGGCAACTGGCCAAGGCTCACTTTGATCAGGGAATCGATGACGTGGAACCGCCCGGTGTTGAGCACCCAAAGCCGCGTCACGCTGTGATGCAACGCGTGGAAACGCCAGAGGCCAAGCCGCTCATGCGCCAGTCGGTGGGCGGCATAGAGCCCGAACTCGGCAATCACCAGCCCGAGCACCACCTGGGAGATCGTCGACCAGTGCGCCGGCCAGATATGCGGCTGCGAGCCGAAGAACGGCTGCGCGAAGATGGCGACCAGCAACGGGAACGAAGCACCGAAGGCCGCGGCAATCTGCACGATCCCCTTCGTCAGCAATGTATGGCCGAGATTGTTGAGCGTCTCGCCGTCGGGCGCGAGCCAGGCCGGCTCGTAAGGCATGAGACGTTCAAAAAGCGCAATGATCGCCACCACCGAGAGGTAGACGACATTGAACCAGAGCACCGGTGACGATGTGGCAAAAGCCAACCCGGTCGCGGCCAGGCCACCGACGTAGAGCGCAGGCCACAGCAGGATGGAGGCTGTGTATCGCAGCGGCGATGAAAAGCTGTCGTGATGAAAAATCATATCGTTTGACCACTTGTGCTGGAAATCGAAGGGCGCGGCATCGCGCGCTGTTCACGCCACGCCTAATCCTCGTCTCGGCGAGAGTACGGTTTCGCCAGTTCATCGCAGCTATGGTCATGACGATCGCCGTTGCGCCCGTCACGGCAGGGCAGCGAGCGGTACTGGACGAGCTGCCGCTCGAGCGCAAAGCGATCACTGGCGCTCTCTTCCAAGCGGCTGTGATCGCTTTGCGATGACACCCCGAGCAGGTGACACGCCAGTAGACCGATCTTGAGAAGACACATGGGATAACGCCAATCCTCATCGTTGGAGCATTGACGGCAAACTCGACTGATTTCATTACACCAGCATTGCAGTTGCGCGCAGCCGCGGAGCATCGCCGGCGCATGCCTCTCCGCCCCCCCGACCGGCTCCTCGAAGCTTCGGGGTTTCCGTCAGGTCCGCGCGATCACCTGTCGCGACACAGCGAAACGATCAGGTGTGCCATGCGCCGCATCTAAAGCGCGTCGCGATCTTTCAGATTCGCTTGGCGCGCTTTAAGTTCTTGTTTTTGCGCATGTCGTTATCGCAAAACCGCGACACACTTTTGCGCGACATGCTTCAAATCCAGCGATCGTTCTCGGCGGTGCGGTCGCCACCGGCATGACCGGTATTGAGCACGTCCCGCGGCTCGATCAGCAGCAGCCGCACCTCGTTTTCGGCAAACGGCTTGTGCTCGACCCCTTTGGGAACCACGAACATCTCGCCTGGGCCGATCCGCACGGCGCCATCGCGAAAATCGATCCGCAGGACGCCCTCAAGCACGATGAACGTTTCGTCCGTCTCCGGGTGGTCGTGCCAGACGAAGTCGCCCTCGATACGAACAAGCTTGAACTGATAATCGTTCATCTCGGCAATCACCCGTGGCTGCCACAGATCGGTTATCCTTTCGAGCTTTTCGGTAAAATTGATCGCCTTGCGGTCGGCCGTGTCGATCCCATCCATCGTCATGTTCCTCGTTCGATTGATGCGCCAACATGCACCGGACCCCCTGCACCGATCTTGAACGATCGTGCGGACATCCGGTCGGCACCGCGGCAAACGCTGCCGGTCACCTCACTTCAGCCCCTCAGTGCGGCAGCCGCAGGCGAATATTCCCATATTGCCTGCAATTCCAGCTGATGTATCTTGTCTCCCTTCGGAATTGGCTATGGACGTCCATGAAGGAGGTTCGAATGCATGATCTCCCGCAAGCTTCGGGCAGACAGTTAAGTCCGGATGATATCGAAATGCTGCAGCGGGTTTTTGACGCCACCTGCTTTGCGGCGCGCGTGCCACGCCGCGGCGAGCGGGCCGAGCGGCTGGCCAAGTTCATCATGGATGAGTTTCGCATCGGCAACATCGACGAACGGACGCTGCTGGAATGCGCGTTGTGGCGCGAACGGCGCCGGATAGCGGTAAATACGGAAGAGTTGGAAACGGTCGAGATCTGGGTTGCCAGACCGGGCCGACGGAATCCGAGTTACCACTGAAGCACGTCGCGCCAAGCGATTATCGGTTTTTGTGCAATGACCTGAGTGGAAACAAGGGCTCAATGCGGGTCACTTGAAACCACTCGTGCGTGCCCACCTGTAGACCCACAAAAAAAATGCGGCCTCTCCGTGGATAAACGAGACCGCATTCAAGATGTGTAATGAGCCATTCTATGCCACTCTTGCCGAGAGGACCACAACTGCAACGGGCCGAGTGTGGTTATTTCTGGCCTACCATCGAAATTTCTCCGAATGCGCCAGCCGAGAAGCTATCCGGGACAATGGGACACTCAACCACCGGACGGGAACGAACGCCGCGAGCAGCCCTCCTGGCGCGCAAAAACGGCCGGGGCTGCAAAGCAACCCCGGCCGATCCAACGTGCTGTCAAGCCGTGACCGTTTTCCAGCAGATCACGGGACCATCCTGTGCATCCACACGTTCCCCGATACGCTGGAACCCGTTGCGTTCGAGTACCCGTTGGGAGGCGATGTTGTCGATCGAGGTCTCGGCTGAGACCGCCGAAATACGGGTATCCCGCTGCGCTTCCGCCACCAACAAGCCCACAGCACGCGTGGCCGCCCCCATCCCCTGCCTGGTCGGCGCGACGCCGTAGCCGATGTGCAGTTCGCCCCCTTCCGGGATCCGAACGACCGAGCAAAGGCCGACGATCTCGCCGCCCTCTACGATCATCCAGGCGGAAGGGGAGAAATGCGCACGGACGCCGTTGGCAAAATCAGCCAGCATCTGCAGCACGTCGGCAGGCGCAATCGGGCTATCCGGCACCAGTCGCAGGCGTCGCGGCGCAATGCCGCTCAGCAGTGCGTCAAAGTCACTTTCAGTCGCTTCGATTATCATGTTCAATCCCACACTACAGCGCAGCCCGCCGCACATGATGCGAAGGCTTGCCGTAACGTTCTAATTTTTCTGCATATTTCCCTTGTGGATCGATCCCGATCCATGGGGTTGTGCAGCAGGCACGCCACGAAGGTGGCGCTCCAAAGCCGGACGGAGAAAGTGCGCCTAGACCGTCATTCCAGTCACAAAGGCTGTCCTCTCCACCGCCGCAGCCGGTGAGATCTCGAGGATGGCAACGGAAATCAAAGGCATTCTCCCGGAATTGAACCGATCGATAAGCGCCATCGATCCGGCGGCACAAGCCGCTCGCCTATTAAACACAACTGGCGGGCGATTTGAAGCCGCAGCTGAAGGCGGAATTTTCGACGTATTGGAACCACCGTTCGCGTCGCGAATTCTAACCTGCAGTACAGGAGGTTCATCATGTTTGCATCGGACACGAAAGGACAGTTCAGCCGGGTCGTCAAAAACTGGAACACGCGATACGATCTGGAGGAGTTTATCACCGCATCCGGCCTACCGCCGTTGGAAGCCCGCGAGCTTTTCGCGAAATACGGACCCTATAAGGCGGACCTCGACCGATTGATACGTGCGTGCGCGCCGACAGATGCCGGGAAGGCAAAGTAGGTGCTGCCGCCGCCGCATATGGGAGGTTCAAATGCATCGTCATCATTCCGGGCATCTTGCCAAGAACCTGGATTGTGCGTTCAGCCCAGCGGAAATTGCCATGCTCCAACGGGTCCTGGACACAGCCTGTCTTGCCGCGGGGATGCCGCGCAGCGACGACCGCGCCGATCGCCTGGCAAAGTTCATTATCGGCGAGTTTCGCTCCGGCACCCGTAGCGAGGCAGCCTTGTGCGAGCGCGCAATGTGGTTCGAGCGCAGAAGCGCACCATGGTCACCGAAGCCCACGCAGTGACGCCGCAGAGGCGAAAGGGTTGTCGGCGCCCGATGTCCGAGGCGATCAGCCGTCCGCCTCGCTGTTGCCACCTGACGACGCACAAAAGCGGCCGGGGTTGCTAAGCAACCCCGGCCGCACCTATCCTATTGTATGGTAACCGCCTTTCGGCCTATCAAGATGTCAAACGATCCCGCCCGCCCGGCTGCGCAGATGCAGCCTCAGCAGAGAGGCAAGGCCCGGGAGCCGTCACAAGATTGGTTCGCGCACTCAGGACATGTTATAAACGCTCATGACCCAAACAGAAGAAGACCTCGAGCTTTCGGAATTGTCCGGCGAGTTTGCCGACGACGATGTCGTCGTCCATATCCGCATCTCGCGCCCGACGGGCTCCAATCTCGACTGGACCCTCGAGGTGATCGACGAGGAAGGTTACTCCACCGTCTGGGAAGATTCGTTCCCCACCGACCGCGAAGCCTATGAAGAGTTCATCGCCACGATCGAGCGTGATGGGATCCAGACGTTTACAGAACATCCCGTGCAGACGCTCCACTAAGGCGCATCGGGCGGGCCGAAGCCACGAGTGAAATGCCAGTTCCACAACGTTAACGCTGAAGCAAGCGGATGCGCTCATAGGCTACGGTGTCTTCTTGCGCCGTGCCCTCGTCATATATTCTGGCAACGGTCGCGGCAAGGTCTGGGGAATAGAGCGCGGTCCAAACGTCCAATTTCTCCGCGCCCCTCATCGTAGTCTGTTTCACCCTGAGCACCTTGTACTTGCAGTCGCCCAACTCGAAGGTTTCCTGGCCAACGACCTCAAGCCGGTAGGTGTATTCAGTCCCGGCGTTCTCATCCTTGTTCAGGGACACAAACGAGAGGTCATGCCGTGAACCCTTTTTTAGCGGAAATACGCCACTCAAGTCGGAGAGCGGATGATTGGCCCGCTGCACATCCCCATCAATCAGTGAAAGGTCGATCAATCCTCGATACGAAAATACCGTCTGAGGTTGCGAAGTACCAAATCTGTTCACGATTTTGACTATCGGTCCGTGATAGGGGCGAAATTCGCTTTGAACTTCCTCCTGTAGTAGTGAAAAGCCGTTTTTTGCCGACGCGGCCGTTGGGCACTGCGCGGCGCTAGAGGCGCTTGGGAGAGTGAGTGTCGCAAAGGCGAAGATGAAGAAAGCTTTACTCATGGGTATCTCTGCTGTTCGGAAGCATCTTTGACTGGAAGGATCGCACGGAGTGCCTAGTTGACGACCTTCGGCTCAAACTCGGAAGGGGGCGCGGCACTTGCTGGATCGAAGTTGAAAACCTCCAGGACATTTGGAAACGCAAACCGCCAGCGTCCGTTCCGATAACGGCGGACGACCTTGGCAAGCCTCTTGTCGCCTCCAGAAATCCAGATCTCTGCATCGGCCTCGTATGGATACCCGTGCCACCTGGCGGTGTAGTGTCCACCCGATTCA
Source organism: Ensifer sp. GW823-FHT05D09 (assembly GCF_058795755.1). Taxonomy (NCBI): domain Bacteria; kingdom Pseudomonadati; phylum Pseudomonadota; class Alphaproteobacteria; order Hyphomicrobiales; family Rhizobiaceae; genus Ensifer; species Ensifer sp. GW823-FHT05D09. Next base: position 858,898 of record NZ_JBXAIA010000002.1, read on the forward strand.
GAGTTGCCATCGACACCACCCACAATCTTGCACTCAGAGAATCTCGGCCCCTTCGAATCCCAGATGGCCCAGCCTGGCGGGCTGTGTTGGATCCATTTGCCTGTGCTGGATGAAACGTCCCTCTCAAAGTAGGCTCGTTCGGTAAACCTGCCTTCCAGATGAGGCTTAATGTCACCGCTAGGACTAACCTGATAGAGCACCACGCTGTACCGATCGGTGCTGCGAGTAGCCGCATAGGCACGGTTTACTGGCTCGCAGTTTGGATCCCATACAACTTTTTCTTCAGCTGTCGCCGTTGTTGCTAATGCCAACAGCGTCAACAACGACGTGATCTTGATCCTCATCGCTATGATGCTCCGCCCCGTTCCCGTTTCACGAGATTTTCTTGCAGGAGGAGTACTCCACAAGAGCGTCAAACCACAACAGCGCAAGCAATGATTGTGAAACAATTCACAGCGTGCTTCGATCTCTCACTCTCTGCCGATGAGGGCAAACATGCACCGCCGGATCGCCTCGGCAAAGCCGACGCCGAGCGATTGCCCTTAGCTCTAGCAGACGCTTTGTCCCTAGCGACCAAAGCGGACCCGTGACATGACCGAAAACCAGCGCCGCTAGATGAGGGCGGCGAGATCCACTGAAATTGGAGATTGCCGCCCACGTCCGGTCGATCAGCCGATACGTCGAAGTTTCCTCCAAAGGAACACGGCACCAGCGGCCGTCGCCGAAGCTGTCCGCCCTCGACCTGCTGCGGGATCTCGCACATCACCTTCGGGCGTCCGGAGTACCAACTTACCAGTCAATGCGGAAATGCGGTTTTAGACTGGTCGACTTGGTCGTCGGTCGGCGTGCCTGGCTGCACAGCATCGTAGTTGAAGGTCTCCATTGCGACTTGGAACTTAAACTGCCCCTCACCGCGAAACCGTCGCTGAAGCTTCTGAAACCTCAGGCCGTCTCCTGTCAGCCAGATTTCCGCATCAGCCTTGAACCATCCGCCGATCCACACGGCGGTGTAGTAGCTGCCCCAAGTTACATCCTTCGTAGGTCGAGTTACAAGTTTGCACGCGCTGAACTTCGGACCGTTGGAATCTGCTAGGCGCCAATCCACAGTAGTTGGTTTAGACCATTTTTCGCCCTTCCCGGCGTAGCGCTCATATAAAACAGAGCCGGAAAAACGAGCCTCCAGAAAAGCAAGTTGTTGGCCGTCGGGCCTTACTTCGTACAGGACCTGACTATATTGCGGGGTAGATCTGGTGTTCCTGTAGGCTTCGTTGATCACCGAACAAGTAGGATCAAGCGAAGGCTCTGCAAAAGCAGAACTCGCTGACGTGAATGAGAACCACGCAACAGAGATGGCGATTAGTAACGGCGTCCTTATTGCATCTATCACGCAGGCTCTCCGCGACTACGGTTTCGGAAACTCGGTATTGTCGGGGTCGTAACTGAACAGCTCTAACTGGCTGACATAAGGCGCCGGGCGAAAATGTTCGTCATAGGTGACCAAAACCCTTTCGAGCTTCAACTCATCGGGCATCAGCCAGACTTCAACTTTTCCAGTGTACGGCGCGCCGTACCATTTGGCCGCATAGCGGCCCGACTTGCTTTGCGGAGTTGGGCTGTCGATTTGGCGGCAGTCGCTAAACCGCGGCCCTGAACTATATGACAGCGGTGGATTCACTCGACGTTCCTCCCTCCACTCACCGGGCACCCATCGACGGAACACCGCATTTTTCCTGAACCGATACTCTCTTATCGGCACATAAGACCCGTCCGCTTTGGCCTCAAACATTAGCCCGCCGTAGAGCTCCGTCGCACGCGTGTTGGCGTATGCCCGGTTGACGATTGCGCAGGATGGGTCGAGGGGGGCATCTCTCTCGGCTGAGTTCGCCGATGGGATCGCAAGAAAGACAATGGAACCGACTGTCAGAACGGCCTTCTTCATTGGTGCATTCAACTGCGAGTCTCCCCTAAGGCTTTAAAGACACTTCAACCTCAGGCTGCATATTGTCAATATGAGATCGCCGACTATCCTCTCCCGACAATGACAAACACGAGCCGCCGGATCCCTTCGGCAAAACTCACCCCCAACGCCATCGCCGCAATGCCGGTGACCCCGAGCGCGCCAATACCCATCAGCTTCCAGCGCTTGACGTCGTCGGTCACCGGTTTCATCTCCGCGACGTCACCACCGAGCGTCGAGACCGAAGCCTCGAGATCGCCGACGCGGTCGACGAGTTGGTCCATCCGCTGATGAACACCAGCCCGGCTGCTCGTCGCCTTGTCCTCGGCGCGTTGCGCGCCCTCTTCGATCCGGCGGATCGATTCCTGCAGACCGCGCATGCCGGCGACCAGTTCGCCAAGCTGGCGATGAACGCTCACATCGGTTTCAGCCGGATACATTGTGCTGTCCCCCATGCCTTACGCAATCGGCCTTTGACCAGACAGCCGCGGCGCACAGGCCGACGACGGTGCGGTCGATCTTGCGCTGATCTGCCGACGTGGCGCCACGTGCACCGATCAGGTCGGTGCCGACGACGCTCCTAAGGCCCGCGACATTTTTCGGCCCCGAAGTCCCACAGCCCGCCAGCAACAATACAGGTATCGTAATCAAGGCGCTTTTCCTGAGCGCGGTTCGCAGCGTCATCGTTCTGCCTTTCTATCGCTTGAATGACGGACCGGGCGCCATCCGCCCGTATTTCGTGCACGGCCCAGACGACGGCAGCGAGCACGAGCCCCCCGCACAGCATCCTCAACCAGGCGATCATGCCGGATCGAGCCGCTTGCGCAGGAAGAGGAAGGCGCCAATCGCGAAGGCAACTGCGATAATGCCGGCAAATGCCCATTGCAGTGGTCCACTGCCGGTGAACGCAAAACCCAACGAGGAAAGAATGCCCGCGAGCCAGGAGATGTTCTCCTTGCTTATCACTTCGGGCGGCTTCGGGGCGGCGGCGACGGTGTTGGAGGCGACGAACTCGCCCTTTGCCCAAAGCCCGACTTCCGCAGACCGGCGGTTGACCAATCCCTTCACGCGGCTGCCGCCGGCATTGACCCACTTCATCAACTCCAGCGGCACGGCGTCGTGGTCGCCGGCGTTCAGCTTTTTCAGCAATGTCGACTTGCCGAGCCTGCCGGTGTTGAAATCGAAAGAGACAAGCACGGCGAACTGGTTGTCGGTGACCGGCACCGTGACAAGGCGCGAGACACGCTCCTCGAACTTCGCGAGATCCGCCATCAGGATCTGTTCAGCCTCGGCCTCGGTGATCACCATGTTCGGCTTCACGACGGGCTCGCCGGCGGCGCTGGTATGGCCATAGCCGATAGTCCAGACACCGGCAACGTCGCGATACGCCTTCGTCTTCAGACCTTCCCACTGTTTGACGAGCGCAAGGCCCGCCGCATTGATGCGTCGGTTCATATTCATGTCGTTTGTCCTCGTGTAAATTGGGAACCAGAAGCAACGATGAGGCGTTGCTACGGCATTCCGCCCTGATCGCAGCCGACTTGGGGCGGCATGCAGCAAATCAAAGTCCTGCAGCGAGCACGGTGCTGCAGGCACTCAAAGGGGGATTTCGCCATGATGGACGCCGCATTCGTGAAGCTGACCACGCTAGCCATCGTGCTTGTCAGTTGTGTCGTTATGGTGCAGCCCTACTGACGAATTTGGACGCGGACACATCTTTTACCAGGTCTCCATGAGAGAAACCTGTGGGATGGTCCATGGCTGGTCTCGGGATAGGCGCGATGCCGACGCATCGAGCGAACATCGCAACGACGCCATAGATCGGTTCTCGGGCTTTCCGGCGGCGTCGCGATCCTTGGCCGATGCGTGAGCATCGCTCCGCGGATCTCTCCCGGCAAGAAGACCCGATCGAGCCTGTGCTATGGGTTCCGATCATCGAGACCTGCTATTGGGAATAGGCCGCACCCCGCAAGCGGCATGAGGCCAAGTCGTTGATGCCGACCTGTCTTGTGCATCCATCCGGCAACATGCATGCCGCAAGGCGATAGTTCGGCACCACTCGATGTAGCGCCGCTGCCGGTGGCTGACACACGGATCACCCGCGCCGGAACAGGTACGGCCCACTGATGCAGTCGACAATCCTCGTCGAACCGCCGAAGTCCGGCTGCAGCTCTCCGTGCCGGAAACCGCGATCGATACAGTCCACGTCGGCTTGAGGCGTGCCAAGCAAAAGTGTGTCGCGGCTTTTTGATTGCCACACGTACGTTGATTGCCGCACGCACGATAAGCCAATCCTGGAGATCGCGACACGCTCTAGGAGACAGATGGCGGCTTTGGCGGCGACAGGGATTGCAACAAGCTCTTGAGGCTCTCGCTGTCGGCAAGGTGTGCCTTGTCGCCGCGATCGTCACTGCATCTCTCGCGCAGGCTGCGCAGAAAGACAGCGACATCAGAGAGTTCGCCAACCTCGACCCGCACCTGCGCCTGGATCGTCCTGTAGATCTCTTCCAGTTCCAGGGCTTCATCAGCGCTGGCGGAGCCGGAAAGCGCAGAAACCCTTGCCTTGAGATCATCCAGCAGACCATCGAACTCACGCGCGTCGCGCGCGGCCTTGGCCTCCAGGCTTGCAATCAGCATGTCGAGAATATCAAGATGTCGACGCTCCACTGATTGCAGATCGAAGGCCGCCCGCAGCTCTTTGCGGGTGCGTTCGCCTTTGCGCAAGTGCGCCTTGAGACGCACGCCGTTCTCGGCACAGCGCCTCATGATGCCATCGATCGAGAATTGCCCCTCCACCAACTGGTCAAGCAACGGCCGAATAAGCGCCGGCGGCGCCGTGATATTCAGCGCGGCCGAATACAGCGCCAGGTCGATCGAAGCATCCGGCATAAGCTACCTCCGCCTCATATGGCCTCGTGACGCGAGACTAGCAGTATCCCGCATGCGGGAGGGTAGTTTTGGTGACAATGCTTTCCTGTTCGTTAAGCGGGTTATCGATTCCTCACGTGGCGACATGCCCGCTGGCTGGAAAGCACCGTAAGTTCCAACACCAACGACGAACGCCACCGCCGCTCGACCACTTGATAGGGGCCGCCACGCGCGACAATCCTCATATCGAGCGGGCCGGCAACAGAGTGGAGCCACAATGAGCAAGACGACGAACAAGCTTTCACCCAATTGTTTGATTGGGATTACAGATTAACCGCAGCGAGCCACATGGCGTCGATCTGGGTATCATTCAGGCCGAGTGCAGTGCCAACGGTCGCGACCAGCGGGTGAATACGATTGAAGGTCGTCGAATATTCCCATTCGATTTTGGCGGTCTCTTTCGCGGTATCATCGGGCATTGTGTCGATGGCCTGCGTCACTTGCGCGGGCGCGTATCCGCCGGCGATCAGACCGAGGCGAAATTGCCTTGCCGTTAGCGCCGGCATGCGTTTACGAGTTTCTTGCGGCGTTGGTGCGGCAGGTGGAACGTACGGATCGATCGGAAAATTTGGATTATCGACCAACCACTGACCGTCGAGTTTGCCGACCTTCTTGACGTCCTTCTTCAGTCGGCGGTCGGAAGGTATCGGCAAGGCCCCGACGATGTTCTTAAGGACACTGCTGATGCCTTCACGCTTCTGGTTGTAGGCCGCCACGCGGTTCTGATAATCTTGTTGCACCAGCCCGGCATAGTCCGCCGGTTCGATCCGCTGCCCCTGCGTCGGCACGAAGTTGGGGCTGCTCACCTGCGCGCCGGAAAGCAGGCTGGAGATTTCGTTGATCGGCTGGTTGCGTTGGGCATACATCTCGTTGAGATACTGCGCCCTCGCCGCATTCTGGGCTGCGAGCTGCGCTTGCTGGGCGTTGTAGGTCTGGTCCTTCAGCGCGTTGTTGGCAGCCGTTGCCGATTGGCCGTTCTGGTGCATTTGCTGCTGCGCGTCGTTTTGCTGAAGCCGGCAGCCGCCAGCGCCTGGTTGAAGGTCTGCTGCTGGGCGGCGTTCATTGCTTGCTGCTGCGCCTGGTTCTGGGCAAAGAGCTGCTGTTGCGCGGCATTCGCCTGCTGCATGTTGTTGGCGTTCTGGTTGTATTGCTGGTTCTGCGACTGGTTGGCGAACTGCCCGCTCGTCAATGCCTGGTTATAGGCCTGCTGCTGGGCGTTGTTCTGGAAGCCCGCCGCATCCCGCGCCAAGCCCACGAGCCGCGATTGCTCCTGGCCCGCATTGAGAATGGCGCCGAAGCGCGCGTCGTTCGCCTGCCGGTTGGCCTGATCGATCGCTCGGTTATAGGTTTCCGATCCCGGCTGCAGCCCCTGGTTGGCAAGTTGCGTTTCCAGTGCCGCACGATCCCGTTCGAGCTGTGGGTTCATGCGCGACATCAGCGCGTCCTCGTAGCGCTTGGTGTCGAAGTTCGTCTCATAGGAGCGGGTGATGTCGCCGGCATTGCCGAGTGACGTTTGAATGCTGCCGGCACTGCCGACGCATGTTGCCCCCCGGTCGGCGTTGATCTCCTGGATCAGGTCGGCCTCGAATTCGGCAAGGCTGTCGTCATAGGGCAGCCCCTTCTGGCGCTTCCATCGCCAGAGAATGCCCTTGGCCAGCAGTCGCTCGGCAAACAGCGGCCGGTCGTCGTCGGCCTTCAGCGTGTCGCGCTCCTCGAAGGGATCGCCAAGCACCCAGTTTCTGGAGACGTAGTCGACGATGGCGCCAGGACCGGCAGAAGCCGGAGACAGCAGGAGCTGGTTATCCTTGATGAAGAAATAGGGTTGCGCGGGAGCGGCCGCGGCAATCACAGCCCATTGCGAGCTGTTGGTGATCGGCCGAAAGAAGCTGCCGGTGGCGGTGCGGACAGCGCCGCCGGGCGTCAGGCGCTGGTAGTCCATCGGCAGGCCCTGCGGCAGGGTCAACACGAAATGCTGCTTCAGCATGCGCTGCCAGTCGCTTCGGCGCGAGATCTCGTCTCCGGCCTCCTGCGCCAGCGCCACCATTGTCTGCGCATTCGGGTCGTTCGATCCATAGACGCTGTCGAAACGGTCGAGCGAAACGACGTCGCAAACCTCGTTGATTGCAGAAATCAGGGTCATGGCGTCACTCCTCCCACCGTCATCTGCGCATCGCCCCAGCGGGCGCGTTCATCGCCGATCCTGACGCCGGAAAGCGCCATAAGCTTCAGCTCCAGTGCAGCCCCCGCCTTGCCGGCGTCACGCTCCCACACCGCAATCTCCTCGACCAATGCGTAGAGGTAGATATCGGCTGCCTTCTCGAGCAGCCAGTTCGTCGGGTTGGTGGAGGAAAGCGGCGGGATCTTGCGGTAATAGGTCATGGTCAGCCCATGGTCGCCGCCGGGCATGACCTTGATCCGGTTGCCGACGATGGCGTAGCCAAGCGGCGGCCCCGCCCCGGCTTGCGCGTTGATTGCAAGCTGCTGCAAAGCCAACGCCCGGATCGGCAAACCGCTTGCCGAAAGCACCTGTCGCGCCTCGAGAAAATCAGCAGGGAGCGGCCCCTCGCCATCAACAACAGCGATCGCCGCCGTATGCTCCATGTCACTGACGCGTAGCGCGCGGTTGAGCTTCAGCTCGGCAAGACCAAGGAAGCGCGCAAAGAGATGGGCGATGTCGTTTCGCCCGCTATATTCGCCCGCATCGACAAGCAGCGAGGCATAGTCGGAAATGGTCATAATTGCCCGTCCTTCGTGCGCCAGGCACGGTTGTCGCCGTCGTTGAGAAAACGTTTGACGAACCGGTCGTCACCCTGCGAATGCGCCTCGACCAGACCGGAGGAATGCGCGACATTGAGCGGAATGGAGGCGACGCGATGCCAATCGCCGTGCCAGGCCTTTTCGGCGCTGTTGCGCACATCCAGGTTTTCGCTGATCAGGTTGTCGACGGGGTAGTCGACGCGATAGACGTCCTTCTCCCCGTCGAAGTGGTGCCAGACGCACCGGCCGCTCGCCATGTCGTGGTCATGGAGCGTCCACGCCCCGTCACGGATCAGCATGGTCACTCCCCCGGTAGCGGATCGGCGCGTTCGGCCTTGCCAGCCGCAAGCAGCGCCTTCGCCTCATCGAGACCGACGGAAACGATCGTGCCCGCCACCGAACGCTCGCCCTCTTGGAACCAGACGTCGTAGACGAGGCGGACTGGCACGGATTTCTTTGTTTCGGACATCAAAATTCTCCATGAAAAAAGGCGGCTCCGAAGAACCGCCTTGCCAAGATTTATTCGTTTGAAGGTGACGCACAGCCCGCACCATCGCTATGGTGCTGCGCCGTCATGGTGGTGCTGCCGCGTCAGCCGGCACATACCCTGGACGCAATGCTATCTCGGCGCTCAGCAGACCTTGCCGGCAGGCGTTCCCTACCGAAATCCCACCCATCCGGACCATGCCGGCGGCGTCCGACGCTGCGCCGACGCTTCGTCCGGGGCGGCGCAAACGATTGTCGATCGCGGAGCGACCGCAATGACATTGTGTGGCAGCAGGCCCGGAAAAGCACAACGGCCGCCGTCCTCGTCCTCTCTAAAGGGGCAACAGGAAATACCTGACAAACAACACCGCGAGCAAAGACGCGACAAATCTGCCGACGGCAGTCGGAACCGCTCGCATTATCGTCTTTGGAATGCAGTCGAACAGCGAGACGAACAACGACATGAATGCCACAAATATCAACGCTTCTTTCAGATGGTACATATCTCTGTCCCAGGAGAGAAAATCTGCCCAAAGCACGCATTGGGGAGAACCGAATGACTTTTAACGCAGACCGCTCAGGTCACCTTTGAAACCGTTTCGGCCAACGGCTCTGCCGGTTTCCCTCAGAAGACCAGGCCCGTAGCCACCCAGGTAATATCCTCCCGCACCACCGGCAACGGCCCCTACGTGGCCAAACCCGCTGCCCACGGTGTTCCCGGTCAAAGAGCCAACCAGCGAGCCAGCGTCGCTCCAGCCAATATTGTGGGATCCGTCCCGGTTGGATTTATCTAGGGTGTTGATACGGTCGCCTTCGCTTACACTATCTCTGCTTCGCGGCTTCGAGGCAATGTTGCCACCGCCAACATTGTTCGCCATCAACGGTTGAAAGCGATCGGTTGGCAGCGGGGCATTTTTCTGGCTGAAGCGGCCAGGGTCGAGGGCTGCCTCGGTAGGCATCAGGTTGGCACGAAGAGTGTCGTCGAAGACCTCGCCCGCGGATGGGTGCCTGAAACGCGCTTCGGCTCCCTGCGGCGGTTCGACCCGAGCGATGCGTTTGTCGCCCAACATGGGGTTTTCGTCGAAATAATTGATCGCCTCGCGCAGCGATTGAATTCTGTCTGGCAGGCTCTTCCGATTGTACGTTTTGTCTGCTTGGGTCACATCAAACCTCTGTCGTGTCGTTGGTGTTGGTCGGTGAAAGCCCGAACGCTCGGAGCCGAAGGAGGCGAGCGGAGACGGGTAACATTGTAAAGCTGAGCAGTTGACCGGTGCTTGCCTTTTGCAGCCGGCACGTAGTCGCATTACCGGGATTATCGAACCTGGGTCTGGACCCGCCCGAATGTGCGGCACCCAGCCGCCAGTCGCTCAAAAAAATCAAACTTGCATGCATCTGTCGAATACAGGTTTGTCACCGGCAGATGATGTCAACCATGACAATGCGCATGTTTGCGGTCCGCGCGCGTGCATCCTGATGAATGCCATCCACGCGACTTCAACGCATGACCTACTCGCTCAGACTTCGGAACCTATAAGAACAAACATAAGGCAAACCCGCGACCCGTCGGAGCGCGGCGATGGCTGCCCGCCGCATTCGCACTGGAACGTTCCTCTCAAGTCGTCCCAACCGGCCGGCCCTGGGTCCCGTGCCGTCATGGATCTAGAAGCCACTCCCGTCCGCAGCATTGGGATGTGTCGCTGATGTCTCCGGAATTGTGCAAGGCATGCTCCGACCTCTTCGACGCCGCCCTGTTGGTTCACGTCGCTGGAAATTTCATTGGCCACCTGTTTTTCTTGGTGAACAGATATTCGGATCCGGTCCAGTGGGTGGCACTTCCGGGCCACGGCGCCGGAACGGCAAAAGGCCAACGTCCAAGCAAAGCTGCTTGAGACCAACAGATGCCCTCCGACGAAACACCACTTCCCACTCGACGCCATCCAACCATCGGGGATGTGCCTTAGAATGCGCAGCCTGATCGATCGGCCGGATGCGCTTGCAGCTCATACCCATCCTGGATTGAATGGGACACTCCATGAACAAACACTAGATAGGGCGGAATGGCTGCGCGCGAAACGTTGGCGGCAGGGCGCTGGCCTAAAAACCCGCCGTAGTTCTACTTTAGGCTACCCGTGTCTTTGCTCCAGAAGAGGTCCACAGGTTTCGGCGGCTCCTTGCCGGCAAGAAGCGGTGTCGTGCAACCGACGAACCCCTCGTCAAACCCGAGATCTGGAGAAGGCGTGTACCCAGTCGCCTCCGCATCATCGTCGACACGCCAACTTTGTGGTTCTCCCGAGCTACCGGTGCGCAGTCCCACCACGTGTATCAGGTTGCGCGCGTTTTCCTTTGCCTGAAAGCCCCAGCGTAAACGCGGCGCACCGTTTGCCATCTGAAGTTGCTGGATGTAACCCGTCAGTTGGAGCCCCCACGCGCGGACGGGCGTTTGAAACTCCACGCGTGACAAAGGCGATGTATGGTCGCGTCCCTTCGGATACGGCCCGTTTTCCTGCTTGAAGTTGACCTTGCCGAAGGCACTTCTGTCAAAAACCAACCGTTCAAAAAAATCCGGCCGGCATTGCGCCAAGGCATTCATCAGCAGATTGGGGTTTATCAGCGGCGGCGGCCCAAGTTGCGGCCAGCCGAAACTCTCTGCTGCGACCGGCAACTTGAAGCCGCCCGCTTCCGCCTTGTAGAGAAGACAGGAAATTCTGGCTCCAGCCTCACTGGGTTCAATGCGGAGGCTGCCAGATACGCCGCTCTTTTCGCGCGTCTTCTCGGGATCCACCACCCAATCGCGATAACCCGCCTTCAATGGGGCACCGTACTGTGTGATCAATAGCTCGGCCACGTCCGATGGTGACGCGGCGACTTCGAACTGCCAGCGGAAATCGATGGGACTGGCGTCCTGAACGGTCGTTTTCTGGCTAAACTCCAACACCGATAAGCCGCCGACGTCTATCGGCCGCGCGAACGTCACCTCCTCCACGAACACGTCCTGGAGCTCGCGAACATGCGGCGTGTTGGATGGCCATTCGTAGGGCACGATCCGCACCGGTGCGAAGGAGCCGCGTCGCGCCTGCAACACCCTAAAGAACTCTGGCTTGCAGGTGATCATGGCGCCGAGCAGCCTATCCGCTGCAAAAGCCGAAGGGGCAAAGATGCTTGCGGCAAGAAGGGCCAAGGTCACCAAAACTGATCTGAACAAGGCTCAGTTCTCCGTCTGCAAGAGCGATGCGACCACCGCATGCACGCGCCGCAAGCATTAGAACGTTACAGGAACAAATTCAAGTGGAGATACAACTTCGACGCGCGATTTCACGGAGCTTTGGCCAGCGCCGCGCGTTCGACATAGCTTACCGGCTCCAGGGAGGTCCTGCATTTGGATTGCGCATTGGAACGGGAATTTCGACAGTATAATCGGGAAGCCCCATAGCTCGGCGCGCCAGCCTTTGACGTTCGGCAAGTCTCGGGTTTCCAGACCGCAGATATGTTTTCTCGATGATGCGGGCGGCATCATCGGCAGTGTCTGCCGTGCCCAGCCCCTTCAGGACTTCTCCCTCCGACGTGTTGGTTAGCTCATGCTCCAGAAAGCCGTAGCTCGGCTCATACAACTCTTCGATCGACTGGTCGTCGTAACCGTTTTCATTGGCCCATTTTCTGAGATCCTCGCGCCGCACCTTGTCCCATTGGAAAGTGCCGAGAGCATTGCCTTCGTCCCGTTTCGTGTCGTAACCGTGTTGCCACAGGTTGCCGCGCAGCGCTCCAAACCCGCCGCTTTCATGGTCGCCATTTCCGACGAATCCCGCCGCTTCGTGTTCACGCGACAGAAGGCGCTGCTGCAGGTCCCGCTTCATCCGCAAGGCGATGTTATCCGAGAGCTTGTCATACTTAGTGATCGGTTTGAGCCGGTCCCTTGGTAACGCTTGAGGTTCCTTGCTGAACCGAGTGGTATCCGTCAGCGTACCGCGAAAGTGCATCGGCGCCTTGCGAAAGTCACCGCTCATAAGGTCGCTCGGCTGGGGGTGCCGGAATTGCGCCCCCTCCCCATGCGGTGCCTTCGCATCCGCGATGGGAGCGCTGCTCGTCAACTTCGGGTTCTCGTCAAAATACTTGATCGCCTCTCGAACGGATTGAATTCTGACGGGCAGTCCCATCGAATTCAGCGGTTTGTTTTGCTTGGTCAAATCACACCTCTCCTGGGTCGGCTTCGTTTCGCGCTTGCCGTTTGTTGCAAGCGTTGTCTGGCGCAGCGCCAGCAAACGAGAGCGGCTCCTTGAAGCCGCTCAAGCAGCGCTGTAGTCAGGTTTTAGCCTGGCTCAGCTCGCCGCACTCAGCCCGAACAGATCGGCCGCAATACCGAGGCCCTTTTCGTTGTGCACCTTCAGCGTGCCCTCGCCGATGATCACGCCCTTGTCGGCGTCGCCGGTCTTGGCCACCGCCTTGTCTTCCTGGATCTGACGCAACCACAGGAAGGACAGCATGTCGGTATCGAGGAAGAAGGCGTTGCGTGCGAGCTTGGCCGTTCCCGCCTGCACCCGGTTCGGGTGGATCATCACGGTGCCGAACGGGCCTTCATAATAGTCGGCGGTCGCCACGATCGTGTTGCGCTCGCCGCCCTGCGAAACGGCGTAGCGGAACGGCGCGACGTTGGCGTCTGACATGAAGGTGACGAACACCGATTTGACGTAAGGCGAGACCGATACGTGGCGGAAGTTGGCGCCGTTCTGGTAGCCGGTCTGTGTCATCTGGTCGAGGATCACCTTGGTGAAGGGGCGCTCAAGTGCGATCGGCCGGCGCCACGGTCAAGCCCGGCGAAAGGTTGTCGCGTCGACAGGATCTTTCTATCGCCCAATATCCGAAACGGTCTTTATCGCCGACGCAACGAAGAGATCGAACTTATCGGAGTGTCGCGTAGTGATGTCTCGAGACAGGAACAGATCAAAAATCGAAGGCAAGTCCTCGACGCCGGAAGCCCCGGCAACACGGCAACCGAGCCGTGTACCAGGAAAATCAGCGGCGTCGGACGCCGAAATCGTGAACGCGCCTGCACGTGGGTTTGCCGCAAGCGCGTCGTTGCGGGCCGTTTCCAGCGCGCGCTCGACCTCGTCGGGCTGTTCAGACGCATAAAACCCCCAGGCGTAGTCGCTCTTTCCCGGCAAGGCCTGTTGCGCGTAACCGATGAGATGAAGTCCATAAGCCTCGACAGGCTTGGAGAACGGGACAACGGAAATCCGCGGATCGCTCGTGTCGAGAAGGTTGTATGGGTGAGCCACGATATGCGCCCTCTCGAAAACAGGCTTCTCCTCGTCGAGGGTCTTGAAGAATTGCGCGTCGCAGGCGAACAATGCAACCAACACCTTCTCGGCGCTCTCCGGCGGCATCGCGCATTGCGGAGCTACATCGCCGCTCCTTTCGCAAATTCCACCGCGGCTCATGTCTTCAAACGAATACGGGTCGAAGATAAAGAAGACCAGCCCTACCAGAACGACGAACAACCCGAAGAGGGCGCCAACGGTGTAGGCCAATACCTTCAGCAGCTTCCTCATGCCGTCTCCTCGCTCGCAAAGCGTAAACACATATCAGCCCACTAGAACATTTCATGAACGAACACAAGGTTGAAATATGGCAAGCCATACAGCTTATGCGAAGCGTTATTCACGCCATGATTTCATCATCTGCTTGAGCGTGCCGCCACCGGGAAACAGCCCGCTCCAGAAACCTTCTTCCTGTATAGGAGGTTTCGACTGCCAATTGTCAGCATTTGCCTGCATCCGCTGCAGATCGCGCTTTTCGTGCAGTGCCTCCAGAGGTGGCAAGCTGCGCGGCGGTGGGCCCGACCAGGACGGGCGCTCGGAAGCCTCCGAGTAGGTTTTGAGGCGCGGGTCCGGCACACTATCGCTGATCGAGCGGATCAGGTCACCGTTCCGCCGGGCATAATCCACCAGTCCCATGACATCCGCTTCGCCAAGATCGCGCTCCTTGGCGTAGCGCCCTATCTGCCGTCCGACATCATTGTTCCACTCGTCGCGCAGGTGGTCCTTGGTGTTGTCATTCCCACTCCACTTGTCGGAGAGCCAGGATTGCCACTCTCGGGCGCTGCCGAGAGACTTGGAGAGCCCCGGAAAATTTTCGCGCTCTATCATGGCGCTCACATAGGCATGCGCATTCGCGTTTCTAATACCGCTCAGTTCTCGCAGCCTTTCAGGCGATAGGTGATTGAGCTCCGGATACTTTTGGCCGTTGAAAGCCTCGACAGCCCTGTTGTGCCTGTCATAGTTCACGTATCTGGCAATTGGATTGGCCAAGCGTTTTCTCCTTGATGAAAGTGTGTTCGCAGACGGTCCGGTAGCCTGCCCCCTGAGGCACGGCACCGAAACGGCAATGGGCGGGCAAAAGCGCCCGCCCCTGCATCGCCCGCCGCTAATCAGCTCGCCGCGCTCAGCCCGAAGAGGTCGGCCGCGACGCCCAGGCCCTTTTCGTTGTGCACCTTCAGCGTGCCCTCGCCGATGATCACGCCCTTGTCGGCGTCGCCGGTCTTGGCCACGGCCTTGTCCTCCTGGATCTTGCGCAGCCAGAGGAAGGACAGCATGTCCGTGTCGAGGAAGTAGGCGTTGCGCGCGAGCTTGGCCGTTCCTGCCTGCACCCGGTTCGGGTGGATCATCACCGTGCCGAACGGGCCTTCGTAGTAGTCGGCGGTCGCCACGATCGTGTTGCGCTCGCCGCCTTGCGAAACGGAATAGCGGAACGGCGCGACGTTGGCGTCGGACATGAAGGTGACGAACACCGATTTGACGTAAGGCGAAACCGAAACGTGACGGAAGTTCGCGCCGTTCTGGTAGCCGGTCTGCATCACCTGGTCGAGGATCGCCTTGGTGAAGGGGCGCTGCGTGCCGTCGGTCGGCGCCACCGTCAGGCCGGTCGTCGGGTTGTAGCCGCCGTTGGCGCCGCCTGCCCCGCGCGACACGTTGGTCGTCAACCAGGTCGGCAGCGAACCGAGTTCGCGCGTGGCGCCGGAGACGGACGCGTTGGTATCGACGATGGCGTATTCGAGGTCCTTGCGGATCTCCACGCCCTTCTTCAGCTTCTGGTACTTGCGCTTCTGCACGTTGCCGGCTTCGGCCACCACTTCCTGCGTCGCCGAAATGATCCAGTCCTTGCGCAGGATCTGGGTGTAGTTGCCAAGCCGCG
This sequence comes from Ensifer sp. GW823-FHT05D09, assembly GCF_058795755.1. NCBI lineage: Bacteria > Pseudomonadati > Pseudomonadota > Alphaproteobacteria > Hyphomicrobiales > Rhizobiaceae > Ensifer > Ensifer sp. GW823-FHT05D09. The sequence continues at coordinate 874,211 of NZ_JBXAIA010000002.1, forward strand.
TCGGCGCGATGATCGTGCCGAAGGTGTATTCGTCACCCTCCTGGCGGATGTTTTCGCCAGGCGAGGCCAGCTCGTCGGTTTCCCATTCCGGGTGGTGCGTCTTGCACGTGCCCTTTTCGATCAGCGAGTAGATCGGCGTGTCCTCGGGCGTAATGCGGGAGACGACGTCGGACAGGTCCTCGCGGTTGCCCACGGCCTGAGAGGTGGTGAAGGTGTTTGCTACAATAGCCATGATGGTATCCTTGAATGGTGGGATGGGCCGCACGCGCCGGCATGAGACATGCGCGGGCGATGCGGATCAGTTCTTGTTGAATGCAGGATTGGGGCGCTTCACCAACAAATGCGCCCGCCCCGTCAAAATTGACGCAAAGACAATGCGATAGAGGCGTTTGCGGACTCTGTTTGTACGCTTGCCGCAGGCGTCGATCAGTCGAAGTCGACGGCCATCGCGTCCCGGATCGAACCGGTTTTCGACAGCCGCTTCATCGCTTCCAGGCTTTCGCGCGGCGAGCGCTCCGCCTTTGCCGCCGGCCTTGGGCGGGCCACCGGCGATGGCGCCCTTTTCAGCTTGGCCATCGCCCGCGTCTTTGCCTGTTCGGCCGCAAGGCCGAGCCGGGCATAATGCGCGAGCTTGAACATCCGGTGGTCAGCCACCTCGCGCACCTCCTCTTCGGAAAAGCCCAGCACCCGCGCCACGTCGAAGGCACCGGCGAAAAAGGCAAGACGACCTTCTTCGTCCGCAGTCTCGGGAAAAGCGTCGATCAGCTTGGCATTTTCGACCTCGAGCGCCTCGTCGCTTGTCGCCGATGCCAAGGCATCGACGACATCAGCCGGCCCTTCTGCAATCGCGAGGATCTCGTCGATCCGTTCGAGCCCCGCCTGATGCAACCCCCATTGGCGGCGATAGCCGTCTGGGTCGAGTGCCGCCATGTGTTCCGGCGGCTCCGGCGGTATCTGGCTTGCGAGCAGGTTGGCAAAGGCGTTGGCGGATTGAGCGACACGGTTGGCCATGCCTTCCAGCGCCCGCCCACGGTTGGCGATATCCTGCGTCTTGTGGCGGTAGTCGCGATCCCGCATGTATCCGAGCTTCAGCTCCGAGAACGGCACGTCTTCGCCGCCCTTGAGCCGCACCAGGAAGTCCTCGGCTTCGTTGGCCGCCTCGTCCTCGTCAGGCTCGGCCGGCTCGTCGTCAAGATCTGCGGGGTCTCCGGATGTCAGGCCATCGTCGATGGTCGCATTCGTCTCGCCGTCATCGTCCGCTCCGTAGAACTCTGGGTTGGCCCAGTCATCGACATCAGGCTCCCGGAAGTTCAGGTTTTCGGGGTCGTCCAGATCGGTCGAGTGGTCAACGGTTTTGCTCCCGCCGGAAGGCAGGTTGGCACTATCGTTCATCATGAGGTGACCTTTTTGAAAGGTGGTTCACTGTATCGGGTCATTCCGGCGAAAGCCTGGAACGACCATGGAAAGCGCTTGCCCGTCAGGCGGGTGCGCCCTTGCCGTCGGCCTTGGCTTGTTCTGTCAGGAACTTGAGCTTGGCTCGGAAATTTCGGATGGCGCGGGTCTCGGCGGCGTAGGCCGCGCGCCCTGCGTCGTCGGTCGGGCCGGCATGGATGCAGCCATTGATCGCCGCCCACTCCAGCTCACTCATCAAGTCTTCGAAAAATGGCACGTCGAGAATGGCACGCGCAGCGGCTGCCCGTTCCTCTGGTTTCATGCTTCTGACCTCGGTTGGAGAATGGCGCTTTCGATCGATATTTTGCGTCGAACGCCGCCTTGATTCTGCTTTTGTTCCGCGCTACCGATGTGCGAAACAGGGAAATTTTCTACCCTGGGTCGCTTTCGCGAATGCCAAACGAGATTTTGCCTGCCCGACCATTTCAGCGTCAGATGCCTCGCTCCGGATTGCCCGTCGCAGCGCAAGGACCGAACGCAGGAGATGGCCGGCGAAGCCACCGATACGCGCGCGTCTATCGAATGAGGAACCCGTGAGAAGATTATCGAGCTTGATACTGTCCGCCCTGCTTCTCGCTGCCACAGCTTCGCCGGTCAACGCGATCGGCCAGTCGGGCGAGCCGCGCTTCCTCGTCAAGGCCTTCCTGCTGAAGACCGACAAGACCTTCGATCATGCGACGGGCTGGTGCGGCCATGACAGCGTCTGCAGCCTCACGGTCGGCGATTACAAGGTCGGCTTACGCTTCTTCTTGAGCGGCAGTAGCTACCGCCTGCGTGTTGCGCCTTCCTGGGATGGCGCCGATCCCTGCTGCGTCTTCAAGGATGGAAGCGACGAGACCTCCGTACCGAACGGCCAACCGCACGACGTAGAACTCTATTCCAGGACAGCCTCTGGCCGTCAGGAGCTTGGCACACTGTACATCGCGCTCGAAAGCCTCGAATAGGCAGGCCGTTCAGCCCCTCCATAGGTCGAGCGCGTCCTTGAGGGAAAGGGGCGGTTCCCGAGTTGGATTGTTCCAGGGCATTTCCTGCCAGGTCTTCGGCAACTGCGGGTGGTTCCTGAAGGGATCCTCATAGAAGCTCTGGTATTCCTTCAAGCTCAGCCCTTCTTGCAACGATTGAATGGACGAGACGATGTCCTTCAAAGCTGCCAAACCATCGTCGTTTGAACCCTTGGACTGCATCAGGTCGAGCTCGGTCTTTACGTCTTCAAGATTTTTCTGCATTCCGCTCAGGCCCTTGCGCCGTCCGGCACTGTAGGCATCGTCGCCACGTGGATCCTTCGACAAAGCGCCCAAAGGCTTCCGCGATCCCTCTGCCGTGTAGGCTTCGGGCCCCTCGCGAGCGCTACGCAAAAGCTCGTAGGCATAGGCTTTCGCCATCTTCGGGACTTAGATAGCCCGCGCGAAGGCTCGGCAGATCGCGTCTCTCAACGGCTCCGGAACCGGGCTTGGCTCGACCCGGAAAAATGAAATCACCCATGCCTTTGTCCTTTCCAAATGGCCGTTACAGGCCAGGATTTCCTTGCACTCGCGTGCGCAACACGGGCCAGCCTGTATTGGCCGGCGGAGAATACCGATCGTGTACGGGATTGATTCTGCTTTTGTTCCGCGCTACCAATGTGCGAAACGAGATAATGCGCCACCCTAGGTAGCTTTCGCGAGTACCAGACGAAGTGCTGGCTGCCCGGCCGTTCAGCGTGAGCGCGCTTGGCACAAATGGCGCGAGCGGTTGTGCACCAGTCACCGATACGCGCGCGTCTATCGAATGAGGAACCCGTGAGAAGATCATCGAGCTTGATACTGTCCGCCCTGCTTCTCGCGGCCCCCGCTTCGCCAGTCGCGGCGATCGGCCAGTCGGGAAAGCCGCGCGTCCTCGTCAAGGCCTTCCTGCTCAAGACCGACAAGACCTTCGATCACGCGACCAGTTGGTGCGATTATGACACGATCTGCACCCTCACCGTCGGCGATTATGATGTCGGCCTACGCTTCTTCCCGACAGGTTTCACGATCGACAGCAGCTACCGCCTGCGTGTCGCGGCGTCCCGGGATGACGCCGAACCCTGCTGCTTCTTCGAAGATGGACACTACGAAACCTCCGTCGCAACCGGCCTGCCGCACGCCGAAGCGCTCTATTACCGAACAGCCTCTGGCCTCAAGGAGCTCGGCACATTCTATATCGCGCTCGAAGGCCTCGAGTAGCCGCAGCAGTTGTTCACTCCCTCCATTTGTCGAGCGCGGTCCTGAAGGAAATGGGTCGCCCGCGCCAGGGGTTATCCCTGGGCGCAGGGTCTTCGCAAGGCCAGGACTTTGGTTCTTGCTTGTGCTCAGGTGCTGTCCCGAGGGAAACATGCAACGGCTGCGGCGGGTTGTTCCAGGGCGCGTCTTCGCAGCCCTTCGGTAACTGCGGCTCGTTCCTGTAGGGATCCTCGTAAACGCGCTGACGCTCCCTCTTGTCCAGGTGCTCCTGCATCGATTGGATGGACGAGACGATGTCCTTAAAGGTTGCCATCCCGTCGTCGTTTGAAACCTTGGACTGAAGTAAGTCGAGCTCGGTCTTCACGCCTTCAAGGTCTCCCTGCACTCCACTCAGGCCCTTGCGTCGTCCGGCGCTGTAGGCATCGTCGCCACGCGGATCCTTGGATAAAGCGCCTAAAGGCTGCCGCAGCCTTCCGCCGTGTAGGCCTTCGGCCCCTCGAGAGCGCTGCGCAACAGGTCGTCCGCATAGGCTCTCGCGTCGTCGGGACTTAGATAGCCCGCGCCACGGCTCTGCAAATTGCGTCTCTCGACCGCGCCGGAACCTTGCTTCGCTCGACGCGGCGAGATGAAATCGTCCATGACTTTTGCTTTCAAGATTGATGGTCGGTGGCTCTGCGCACGGAGCTTCGTTACGCCCCGATACAAAAGCGTCGGCACCTGATGCGTTTGGTCATTTTGGGTCACCTTGGCCGGACACGCGCCGCCTGAACGTTTCACACGCATTAGGCGCGCTGATGTCAGCCAAACGAGGCTTGATTCTGGTTTTGTTCCGCGCTACCGATATGCGAGCCCAGACCTGAAACACCACTTTTCCGGGCACCAGGGCGCAACCTCATTACGATCCCATCAGGACCTTCAAAATGGAAGAGCAGAGCAGGAAGCGGTGGTTCAGCAACATCGCGCTTGATGGCGCCTTCTGGCTGGCAATGGGCAATACTGGTTGGCTCCTTGCGGAGTTCCTTCTCTACGGCACCGCACGCCTGCTTGTCCGCCTCTTAAGCTTCAGCAGGCTGGCGGTCGAGAATTTCTACGACAATCAATCCGGGTTTAACTGGTTCGGCTTGAAACGTGGGGCGGACGGGCGCCTGTGGATGAGCGCAGGCATGGCGAAGATTATCGCCGTTTGCTTCTGGGTCCTGTGCCTCGCGGTCGTTGGCGCCACCGTTAGAGGGTTTGGAGCATAAAGAAGGACGGAGGCACCTTGCATGCCTCCTCCAGGGATCGCCGCTCGACATTGTCCGACCGGTTGTCGTTGATTTTTTCCTGCACCTTTTAGGACCCACCAGCAGAGGGTTTTGAACAAATCCCACGGCGCCGTCTGACGACCAAACAAAAACAGCGCGGGCGCCCCTCATGCGATCATGCACACAGCAAGACAAGGCTGGATTGATTCTTACTTTGTTCTCGATTATCTATTGCCAATCGACTGTGAACGATGGCTCCGAGCCAAAGGCAGCGGCGCAAAGCCCCACACATTCTGTGACTGGGCGAGCCAGGGTGGAAACATGAAGAAGATCGGCCTTGCCTTCGATGTCGTCGTCGGGACGATTTTCAATCTCATCGATGTTCTGATCTTCGAGTTTCTCCTGCATCGCACCGCCCGCGTCATCGTACCGCTAATCAGCTTCGGCAGGATCGAAATCGAGGATATTTATGCGGCCAGCACCGGCTTCAACTGGCTAGGCCTGAAACGCCGGGACGACGGTCGATATCTCCTGAACTCGACAATGAGCATGGTGGCAGCCGCGATTTTCTGGCTCGTTTGCCTGGTCGTTGTTTTCGCCCTCACCCGCGGGTTCTAGAGCCTCGCGGAACGCACGCGGCTCCCATCATTCCCGCCATTCCCTTGCGCCTCCCGCAGCGAGGCTCGTCCAGGAAACAACCCGTCCGCAAAGCCCCCAGCAAGCGCCACAGGCAGCCGCTACGTGCGCGGATCCGGATTGTCTTGGGGCAAACCTTTCACACGCTACAGCAACTCTCCTTTAGCGAGCATTCACCAAACCTGATAGCGCAGCCCAAAAGCGCATCATCCGCCTACATTCCGTAATACGGCGCCTGGTTGCGGCGTTCACGGCCGATCTTTCCCGGCGCGTTGTTCCGCTCATATTCCTGCCGGAAGAGCCCATAGGCGTGCTTGAGTTCGTCTTCCTTCGACAGGAGCTGCTCGTTCGCCGGCAGCACCGCCGGGTCGTCCGCCGCTTCACGAAGCGTCATTCGCCCCGGATAGTCGGTGGTCGAGTTCATGCCGTGCGAGGAAGCCGGACCGAGGTCATCGGCCGCCGGCGCCCCGCCCCAACCGGTGCGACCTGGCGATTGTTTGGTGATGCCCTTATGCATCTTTCCCAGGGGGAGCATACCGACCAGTCCTTCGGCAGCACCCAGATAATTGCCGTGTAGCGCATCCGAAAGTGCTTCTTCGGCGCCGAGATACGTTCCCGCACCGGGTATGAAGTCCACGATACCGGTGCCGCGGCCAAGTCCGGTCGTTCCCATGATGCCCTCGACCAACCGCCCTCTGAACGATGTCGCCTTCTCATCGCCCATCAATGTCTGAGCGATACGTTCCCGCGTTTCCGGATGGTATTGCCGCAGCACGGCCTGGGGTCGGGACCCTCCAAGATTGTTGCGATCGTTCCAATCGATGACTTCGCGCGGCGGCTCGATAAGCTCTCTCACATCCAGCGGCGTCGCAGCACGGCGCACCGGGGAGATGTATTCGCCCGAACTGAAGTTGTTCGGCAACCCACGTCTTTTTAAGTCCATTGTTGAGCGTCCTGTTGCTTGATTGAGGTTCGGCCGTAGATCCCGGCTCATTGGTTTCCGCGCGGAGGCGGCGCCCTGGAAAAGTCTTCAGCTCGGATGTCAGGTGGCATTCAAACAGCAGAGGCCAAGGCTGCCGGCTTGCTGTCGTCGGTTACGCCCAGGCTCTGCCTTGGCCGCGTATCGATCTGCTGGCGTCAGCGCGCCACTGCGGTAATCGGCGACCAACCGGCAAGGATCGGCCTCGGGCTCCATACCCTCTGCCCCCTGGCGCATCGACAACTCGCCTCATACGTGCAAATATCAGCCGTCGATGCGTAGCTTCCGGTTGCCAATGTCCGAAAAGTCTAGAAAATTCGAATTCTTCCGCGTGGCAATCGGCCTTGCCCTGGTCATACTGGTTTCAAAGGTCGTCGACCATTTTCTTCCGGAATCATCGTTCTGGATTCGAATGGCTGCGAGCCTTGCCGTGATCCTGCCGGTCGGCTTTGCACTCGATGCGGTCCTCACCCGTGGCTACAAGACGTGGCGACGGCGGTAGCGGCCCTGGCCGCTACGAACCTGACCCGATAGACAATACGCCTTTTACAGGTAAGACTCAGGACGCAAGCATCAGATGTGCTGAGCGCCTTTTCGCCGGATATTTCCACCAGCTCTTGTTGCCAGGTTAGGCTGGGTTGCGCGTCGATCTGCTAGCGTCTTGTCTCGCAGAGCCGTCGGCTGGATCTCGGCAAGCTTCAGCTCGCGCACCATCTCCAGCTTGCGCCGCGCCGTCTCGCTGTCCACGCGCGCCTTCTCGGTGGCAAGCGACGCCTCCATCCGAAGCCGCTGCATGCCGAGATTCGGCTGTTGTTGCTCAGCTGTCGCCTTCATCCGCTTCTGGATGTCTTTCGGCGTCGGCTTGGTGAAAGTGAGGTCGGGCGACTTCAGCCCCGCCGCCTCCACCGTATTGGCGATACCGTCGTAGAGGTTGTCGGGCGAGACGTAAGTTTTGTCGGGCCCGAGCGTCACTACAGCGCCGCGCGTCCTGACGCGCAAAGGTCGCTGTAGCGCTATTCAATTGCAGGAGCTTTTCCTGCAATTGCTGGATCATTTGGATCATCAGCATGTCGCGCTCGCGCGTACCAGCGCCAAGGCCGGTGTTGACGGTCGCGTCCATGCCGGCGTTCCAGTGGCGTGGATCGAAAGTCACCCATTTCCCCCGCAGCCTTACCGCCCGCGGCCGGTCCCGGTGCTTGATGGTGAGGCCAAGCAGGCCCTTGCGCGAGGGTGCGCACCATCAGCTCCGTCTGGCCGATGCCCGCCTGTTCGACGAGCGCCGTCGCCTTCGCCGTCATGTTCTGCAGCGCGTCGGGCGTGCGTTGCCGGCCTAATCCCTGATCCGCGCGTCTTCCTCGCCCGGCTTCTCGATTGCCACAGCCTTCGCCCAGATCGTCGTTTTGACGTTCACGTAATCGCCGAGCTCATAGCCCGAGCCAATGTCGATAACGACCGTGAAACGATCGCCCTCGTAACCAATGAACTCGATGTCACCGAACTCGTCGTTCGGAATGCGGCCGGGCGGGTCGAAGGAAACGTGATCGACTTCTTCGAACACCAGGAAGCCGTCCTCCACATCCTCAGCCGAGTAGAAGTTCCATGTCTCGGAACGCTTTCGGGAGATCAAATCGATCTGGATCTTGACTTCGTTTTTCCATCCGTCGAGCACGACAGCCTTGCAGCCGCGATCACCAAGATAAATCGTCTTCAAGAACTCGTCTGGCTTCATTTCACTTCCTCATCGGCCAGTGCGCATCAGGGCTATTCCAGAGCACTAAGTTCCCGTCGATATCTATTGAAGGGCCTTGCCTGTTTCTTCCGGTGCCCGTGCCCATCAAATGTCCATGTCCATGCGGCGTCGGATCATCCGGGTGTCCTTGCGGGTTCATTCTGTGATAGTTCGATCCATTCGGGTAGAGCGTGTGTGTCAACAGGATTTCGACCAGGAGCTGTACTTCCTCCAAGCGGCTCGAAAGCAATATTGCCGCGTGTATCGCCGACGTATCGCTGGATGGACATCCCCGCTCGCGGATCCGTGATCAGGCCTCTTTGAAGCTCGCCCAGCCGCTGCTGCAGACTGTCCCTGGCCTGCACCGAGTGGGATCCGCCCGGCGGTTCTGCCGTCCGAGATTGTCGAGCGGCTGGCAGTTACGCTGCTAGTTCGTGGAGACCGCTACAGGTGCAGCTAGGGGGCCGGAGTATTCTGGCTCGAAGCCTCACGATCACGACGTTCGCATTCGGCCCGCCAGCACTGATCGACGATAATTCTGTAGCGTTCGCAAAGGCCAAGCCACCTCTTCGCTTCGGCCGGGTTGGAAACGGCCGGATCAGCCGCTTCAGCGCGCGCGCGCACCACTTCCGCCTTGGCCTCACGCAGACATTGTAGATCGCGCAATTGCCCGGTGAGATCATGCAGGTCGTTTAAGTAGGCAAGCGCTCGATCGCGAGCAAAATCGACAAAAGAGTGCGGGCCATGCTCGGCGGCAAACAAACGCCTCCGTTCTGCGATGTCATCGAGATGATTTTGACGTTCGACCTCGAGCTGATCCCGCTTCGCCCGCAAGGCCCGCACCGGATCATATTCATCGCATTCGACATACCAGCGTTCTTCGCCATCCGGGTCGGCTTGAATACGCTCGAAGCGTTGACGCCTGAACAGGCGGATATCGGCTTCTTTCTCCGGCTCTACGCCCACAAGAAGCCAAGGTAGAGGGTCATTCTCATCTATATAATCCATCGTCCCTCCATACAGCCTGACGAGAATAACAACTCCACGGAAATCCAACTCAAGGTAGAGCGCAACGCATTCGAACTCACCAGCCTACCCCTGGTCGGCTTACCTTCTGTCCTGTCCGCCTCGGGTGCCAAGCGCCATCAGATCAACGCCCCACCTCATGAAGTCTGCCATACGTTCTGCCGGCAGGCACAGGCTTTTCATCGTCCGGTTTGACGAATTGCTGATACCCCACGCCGACAGGCGCAGCGCAGGGAAGCATCTTGCCATTGAACTGGACGATGTCTCGAAGTTCGGGATGCTCATTGACAGAATGACCGAATGCGCGCGGCCGTCTCCGGCGCCATCGCCTTCACCGTGTTCGGGTTGGTCATGCGTGCGCCATGTCTCTCCCACAGCCTTCCGCCGGCTTGGTTCCTAATCGGCTAGCCCCGACAAATAGTTTCTTGCGCGTAGCAGCTTGGCGCGCATTGCCTCAGCATCGTAAAGAAATTCGCCGCCTTCCGGGCGGTACATGGCAAGCATGCCTACCAAGTCTTGAACATAGTTGTTATCCGGGTAGGCTTCATCCAGCGCGACCTCGATCTCGTTTGCCAAGAGAATGCTGGGGTTCTCTGCGGAGATGAACTCGTCCAGCATAGCCTCAATAGTCTTCTTCATCGGACTATCGCCTTTTCGGATTTATGACCGTAACTGCACGACTACCCGTTTTTTCGTCAACGACAACCTGTGGCCTTCCAAGCATGTTGCGGTTTTCAAGTTTTAGGGTCGAAACTAGCGGGTAGTCGGCTCGACCTACGATACGGGTTGCCCCGTCCAAAACACGATCAACCTCGTCCGGTGACATGATCGCCCGTCCTGGGGGCGGGTTGGCCATTCGATCAGCTGCGTGAATCGTAATTTGTCGGCCATTGGGGGTTATTGGCGTTCCGAGAAGGCGACGAACCACATCGTCACTTTGACGCTGGGCAAAATCCTCGTCAAAGAGAACAAGACTCTTGGCTTCTGTAGCTGACTGGACTGTCGGCCTGACGCCCGGGTGCATGGAAAAATCTTCCTGGGGCGCCCACTCGGAAAGTCCGCGCCTTGCCGTTTGAGAGGTGTTGCCTGACTGCTGAACAGGCATGCGGCCGGAAGCGGTTCCTTTTGGCACAGCAGCACCCACCCGCGATGCAGAAGACGCCGGAAGCGTCCAGCCGGAAAGTTCAAGCTCTCCGCAATAGCATCTTGCGAAACGTTTCCGGTCGCATCCGTCAATTGCACTTCGTCACGCATGGCTCGGCCGGGCAGCGTGACCGCCTGGACACCGCTATCGAATATTCCCTTGAGGAGTCCGGGGACCGCCCACTTGGTTTCCCCTGTTACCGTGTTCGTCTCATAAGGAAGAATGTTCGCCCGCCGCCAGCTCTCAGGGTTCGCATTTTCGGTGAACCGTTGAAAGCGCCTTCGGGAAACAGCCGGCTCGTCAAGAAAATCCCTCAGTTCAAGAGGTGTCGCGGCAGCGCGGGCCGGCGAGCGCTCGGATAAAAGCCCGCCGGGATCGTGAGCCAACCTGTTCGTTCTGTTCGTTCTGTTCGTCATCCCGGCATTCCTCCGATATGCGCTGTCGTCAGCGCCGCTCCGCCGGCCATTTCGGCCAGGTTCTGCTCGCGCTTGAGATTGAGTTCGGCGTCGATCTGGTAGCGTTTGAGCGCGCCGTTCTGCTGGATTTCGGCAAGCTTCAACTCGCGCTCCAACTCTCGCTTCCGCTTGGCGTTTTCGCTGTCCATGCGCACCTTCTCGGTAGCAAGCCGCTCCTCCATCTGCAGCCGTTGCATGCCGGGATCCGGCTGCTGCTGCTCGGTCGCCTGCATCCGCCTTTGGATGTCCTCGGGCGTCGGCTTGGTGAAATAGAGGTCGGGCGATTTCAGCCCCGCAGCGTTGTCTCAAGAGACGCGAAAGGGTCGCCGCAGCGGCGTATCAACAGCCGTGAAGATCGGCCTATGCCGTCGCGGGAGCAGGCTTCGCTTTCTTCATCAGCGAATACTCCAGGCCCAGATAGCTCAAGACAAAAACCCAATAGTGCGGGCCCCAAGCAAGGCCCACTAGAGTAACCGTTGCATAGAGGAGCTCGGTGACAACATCGCCGTTCATAATTGGCAGTGGGGCATTTTCCACCACAGCCCTATAGGCCTGATGATAGGCCATGTATAAAAATGCAGCAGCAAGCGCACCGGCGGAAATGAAGCCAATTCGCTTGAACACGGTTGCATTTGGCCGCGCAACGAAGGAGGAGCCGTAGAGAAAAAAGAGGTAAAAAAGTATCGTGAAAGACGGCACCAGCCTCGGATAAAGGTATAGCCGGCAGACGGCAAAGGTCACCGCAAATGAAATGATCACGCGCAGCGCGTTCAACAACCCATACTGCATAGACGCCCTCCGAAAAGAACAGGAGTTTCTGTCTTTCATCGAGCGAGACCACGCATCGCATCGCCCCGCCTCATTTGACCTTTAACCCTCATTGTCCTTCTGCCGTCGAACGACCACAGCGCTTGAAATTGGCAAAGCAGGGCGTTGAGCAAGATCCAATCGAATGTCCCGATTTTTGGACACAGGATTGCGGCATTTGCAAGCCATGATTGCACCCCGATCAGAAGCACCGTTCACGGCCTTCCTGTTACTTTCCCCTTGAAACGCATGTCCCGCTCAAACTGCTCACGCAGTTTGCTCGGCCACATGGTTTCATCAACCTTGCCAAACGGTCCGATGCCGTCGATGGCGCGCGACACGCCGGAGGTGCATCCCCATGGCAGCCCCAAATCCGTCGCCGGTTCACCACCGAGCTGCTCGATCCGCTCACGTATCGCTTCTTCTTGCTCAGTGGTCGTATCGAATTGAAACGTGACCACATCGTCCCCATCCGTCAGTTGATAATCCATGAGCTTTTGTATCGAAGCATCGGGCCCGACCAATGTGCGCTCGGCCCCCATCTCCGGATCGGGACAATACCCATTGGGGTCCCAAACGACATTCTTCTCCGGATCGCCATCGTCAGAGACTATGCCGAGCGCGGCATGTCCATCCTTGAAGGGCCCAAGCCCGTGAACTGGGTTCGTATTCAGGATGACATAGGTGTCTGCCACCTCTACACCCTTATCACGACCATGCTCCCTCCTCCGGTTCGGCAGTCGGCTATTGGCGTCCACGCCAAAATCGCGTAGCTCCAGCGCCGTCATCGACCGCGCGCCGGTATCGTATTGGTCGTCCGGCTCACCCCAAAATGGCGGCGTGGCCCGCTTGTTCATTCTGATCATCCCGGCATCCCTCCGATATGGGCTGTGCTCAGCGCCGTTCCGCCGGCCATTCGGCCAGGTTCTGCTCGCGTTTGAGGTTGAGTTCGGCGTCGATCTGGCAGCGTTTGAGCGCACCGTTCTGCTGGATCTCCGCAAGCTTCAGCTCGCGCTCCATCTCCAGCTTGCGCCTGGCGTTTTCGCTGTCCATGCGCGCTCAGCCGCCTGCATCCGCTTCTGGATGTCCTCCGACGTCGGCTTGGTGAAGTAGAGGTCGGGTGACTTCAGCCCCGCCGCCTCCACCGTCTTGGCGATACCGTTGTAGAGGTTGTCGGGCCCGAGCGTCACTACAGCGCCGCGCGTCCTGACGCGCAAAGGTCGCTGTAGCGCTTACGAACTGCAGGAGCTTTTCCTGCAATTGCTGGATCATCTGGATCATCAGCATGTCGCGCTCGCGGGTGCCGGCGCCAAGGCCGGTGTTGACGGTCGCGTCCATGCCGGCGTTCCAGTGGCATGGGTCGAAGGTCACCCATTTGCCGCGCAGGCGTACCGCCTGCGGCCGGTCCTGGTGCTTGATGACGAGGCCGAGCAGGCCCTTGAACACACGGCTGAGCCCTTGCGCGAAGGTGCGCACCATCAGCTCCGTCTGGCCGATGCCCGCCTGCTCGACGAGGGCGGGCATACCCGTGGAAACAGTCGAACGGCCTGTCCGCGGAACTCTGCCGACCTAGTCCCTGATCCGCGCGTTTTCCTCGCCCGGTTTCTCGATCGCCACGGCTTTGGCCCGAATGGTCGTGCGAACGGTGGTGTACTTTCCGGCGTCGTCACCGTGGCTGATTTCGATCATCGTTGCGAAACGGTCGTTGTCATACCCAAGAAATTCAATGTTGCCGATTGCGTCGTTCGGAATTAAGCCAGGCGGGTCGAAGGAAATGTGATCGACGCCTTCGAATACAAGGAAGCCATCATCCACGTCCTCGGCCGTATGAAAATTCCAAGCGTCGCCACGGACGCGGGATATAGCATCGATATGGATTTTGACTTCTTCGTTCCAACCGTCGAGCACAAGCCCTTTGCAGGCGCGGTCGCCGAGGTAAATGGTTTTGAGAAATTCGTGCGGTTTCATTTCATTTCCTTATGGGCCAGTGAGCGTCCGGGCTTCTCCGAGGGACAACGTTCCCGTGGATATCAAGCGAGGGGCCTTGGCCTTTCATCTTCGGACCGGTCCCCATCAGATGTCCATGTCCGTGCGGGGTTGGGTTAGTCGGGTGCCCCTCCGGATTCAGTCTCTGATAGTTTGATCGATTAGGATAGAGTGTGTGGGTCTCGCCTGGGTTTGGGCCTGGAACTGTGCTGCCTCCCAACGGCTCGATCATGTTGTTGCCTAGTCCGTCGCCGATGAAACGCTGGACGGGCCAACCGGTGTTGCGATCATATACGGAAGCTCTTTGAAGCTCGTCCAGCCGACGCTGCAAAGCTTGCAGCGTCGGCTGGCGAATGAGAGCCCCCTGGAGGGTTCAGAAACGCCTCATTGTGATTGAAGCGACGGATCGCCTGCTCCAACCGCACGATCTGATCCGCGATCACCTCTTGGGCGGGGCTTCTCGCCGGGAGCCCGCGCCGCGTCGGTGGCCGAGCCTGGGCATATTCTGGCCCGCCCCGGCCCTCCGTTCCGGCGCGCTGGCCCCGATTTGACGCCCAACCACTCGACTCCTCGCCAAAGTCGCGCAGCTCCAGCGCGCCACCAAGCCCGATCGGCGCTTCATAAAAATCGCCAAAATCGCTGATCCGCCTCATCCCGGCATCCCTCCGATATGCGCTGTCGTCAGCGCCGTGCCGCCGGCCATTTCGGCCAGGTTCTGCTCGCGTTTGAGGTTGAGTTCGGCGTCGATCTGGTAGCGTTTGAGCGCACCGTTCTGCTGGATCTCCGCAAGCTTCAGCTCGCGCTCCATCTCCAGCTTGCGCCTGGCGTTTTCACCGTCCATGCGCGCCTTCTCGTTCGCCAGCTGCATCTGCATCTGCAGTTGCTGCATGGCGGCGTCAGGCTGTTGCTGCGGCTCAGCCGCCTGCATCCGCTTCTGGATGTCCTCCGGCGTCGGCTTGGTGAAATAGAGGTCGGGCGATTTCAGCCCCGCCGCCTCCACCGTCTTCGCAATGCCGTTGTAGAGATTGTCGGGCGAGACGTAAGGATTGTCGGGCCCGAGCGTCATCAAGAGTTTTTCCTGCAATTGCTGGATCATCTGGATCATCAGCATGTCGCGCTCGCGCGTTCCCGCACCGAGCCCGGTGTTGACGCTCGCATCCATGCCGGCATTCCAGTGGCGCGGGTCGAAGGTCACCCATTTGCCGCGAAGACGCACCGCACGCGGCCGGTCCCGAGCGGGCCCTTGAACACGCGGCGAAGCCCAACTCCGTCTGGCCGATGCCCGCCTGTTCGACCAGCGCCGTCGCCTTCGCCGTCATGTTCTGCAGCGCATCCGCCATGCCGCTCGACGCATCGGAAATCCCTGTGCGGTCGGTCGCCTCCTGCCGCAATTTCAGGAAAAGGGTGAAGCGCTTGTCCGTTCGAAATTGCGCCTCTCAAGAAACGGATAGCCGAGCATGGAGAAGGATTCGCGCGCCACGAACGGCACCGCCGTATAGCCGACGGCGCCACGCACATCGACGCCCTGGCCGACGCGGATCGGCTGGCCGAATTTTGGGTTCAGCACCGATTCCGGGTTCTGGATTACCCCCTCCTGCACGATCGGCTGCTGGTTGTTCTGCCAGTAGAGATTGTCGAGCGTCTGGCTGCTACGCAGCTGACGGTGCTCTATTCTTGCTTTATAGGCGGATAGGGCCCGTGCAGCTCTGCAAATCTCTCGAGCCACCGAAGATCTCTCCACCGATGGAGATCAGAGCTATCCGGCTGTCTGCGGCCGTCCCGTTGGTCAAGCTCGCTCCGTTTGCATTCTGCGCTCCAGCATTCGGCGAGGAATTTTTCGAACCATTGACATTGCACAAGCCAGTCGCGCGCCGCCTCCAGGTCGCCCGCGTCAAGGTCCGTGGCACGCAATTCTGCCCGCGCCAATTCCGCCTTTATACGGCAGAGCCAGTACTGGCCAATCATTGCCTCGTCGAGCTTCTTCCCGACACGTAGCCACTTGTCCCATCTGGGAGCGCACCACTTCCCGGCAGCGGGCCTTCGCGCGTACATCTTGTCCTCAAGTCGCCGGTCGGCGCTCCACCATCGTTCTTGGCGTTCAAATGCGTGACGCCACGGTGCAAAATGCTCGGATTCGGCGTGCCAACGTCTATCACCGTCAGGATCGATCCTGCGAAGCGCAGCACATTGGCGCATGAAGGAAACGATCTCTTCCTCTTTCTCCGGTTTCCAAGCCCACTGTGGCCAGGGATTGCGAGGGCCGTCGTATCTAACGTTCACATAGTCCCTGCGCAGAATGGGCACAACGGCCGAACTCTCACCATTTTCCGACGGCGCCGGCTTAGCCTGCTTCATTCTACACGCCCTCTGACCAACCCAACTCGAACTACGAGGAAAATACTCCTAGGGCGGAATGTCAAGCACCCTCAGCGTCCCACCTCATAAAGCCTGCCAAAAGTTCTGCCAGTAGGCGCAGGCTCTTCATCATCCGGTTTCGAAAATTGCTGATATGCCACACCGACCGGGGCAGCGTAGGGAAGGATCTTTCCATTGAACTGGATAATGTTCCGGAGGTAGGGATTGTCATTCACATGAGACCGAATGCGTGCAGCCGTCTCCGTCTCCGGCGCCATCGTCTTCATCGTATTCGGATTGGTCTCATACGTCTTGAGGGCTTCGGCCATGTATTCAAACGGCGCCTGCTCATCTGAATAACGAAAATCCTGCGGGCGCCAGCGTTCGCCCGTGGACTTCTTGTTCTTTATCAGGCTGTCGTAAAGTGGACCAAGCTCGTGCTCCAATCCACGTGTCGGGATAGTGTTAGCGAGATAGTCAATGAGGTGGCCGGTCTCGTGAGCCAGAACGCGCGTCACATCTCTGGGATGAAGATCATCCGCCACTCTAATCCTGAACTTCCATCCCCGTCTGCCATGTCTTCCGAGTCGAACATACCGAGGCTGCCGCCCATTTGGTTCCGCGGCACCAGCTGGTGCTTTCGCTTCATCAGCCCTTCGGCTACCTGCGCAATATCGCCGTGGTTGAGCGCGACGTCAGGCTGTCCCTCAAACCGGCGTCCCGCGACAAATTTAGCAGTGAGCTTGCGGCCTTCCATGTCCTCTAGAAGTTTTCCCGCTCGATCAGCTACAGCCCCGTTCGGGTAGTCGTCACTAAAGGGCCGCTGCGGCAGAACGGGAGGATCAATCTCGACCTCCTTCATAGCCGCCTGCGTACCATTGGGCCTCCATTCGGAAAGCCCGCGTGTCTGTGAGGACCTTGCCGTTACTTTCGCACCCATCCGTGATGCAGCGGACACTGGCAGCGCCCAATCAGTAAAGTTCAAGCTCTCCGCAATAGCATCTTGCGAAACGTTTCCGGTCGCATCCGTCATTTGCACTTCGCCACGCATGGCTCGGCCGGGAAGCGTGACCGCCTGGACACCGCTGTCGAATATTCCCTTGAGGAGTCCGGGGACCGCCCACTTGCTTTCCCCTGTTACTGTGTTCGTCTCATAAGGAAGAATGTTCGCCCGCCGCCAGTTCTCAGGGTTCGCATCTTCGGCGAACCGTTGAAAGCGCCTTCGGGAAGCAGCCGGCTCGTCAAGAAAATCCCTCAGTTCAAGAGGTGTCGCGGCAGCGCGGGCCGACGAGCGCTCGGATAGAAGCCCGCCGGGATCGTAAGCCAACCTGTTCGTTCTGTTCGTCATCCCGGCATCCCTCCGATATGGGCCGTGCTCAGCGCCGTGCCACCGGCCATTTCGGCCAGGTTCTGCTCACGTTTCAGGTTGAGTTCGGCGTCGATCTGGTAGCGTTTGAGCGCGCCGTTCTGCTGGATCTCCGCAAGCTTCAGTTCGCGCTCCATCTCCAGCTTGCGCCTGGCGATCTCGCTCTCCATGCGCGCCTTCTCGTTCGCCAGTTGCATCTGCATCTGCAGCTGCTGCATGGCGGCGTCAGGCTGTTGCTGCGGCTCAGCCGCCTGCATCCGCTTCTGGATGTCTTCCGGCGTCGGCTCGGTGAAGTAGAGATCGGGCGATTTCAGCCCTGCCGCCTCCACGGTCTTGGCGATGCCGTTGTAGAGATTGTCGGGCGAGACGTAAGGATTGTCGGGACCGAGCGTCATCAAGAGCTTTTCCTGCAACTGCTGGATCATCTGGATCATCAGCATGTCGCGCTCGCGCGTTCCCGCCCCAAGCCCGGTGTTGACGGTCGCATCCATGCCGGCGTTCCAGTGGCGTGGGTCGAAGGTCACCCATTTCCCCCGCAGACGCACCGCCCGCGGCCGGTCCTGGTGTTTGATGACGAGGCCGAGCAAGCCCTTGAACACGCGCCTGAGCCCTTGCGCGAAGGTGCGCACCATAAGCTCGATCTGGCCGATACCGGCCTGCTCGACGAGCGCCGTCGCCTTCGCCGTCATGTTCCGCAGCGCGTCCGGCGTGCGTTGCCGGCCTAATCCCTGATCCGCGCGTCTTTCTCGCCCGGCTTCTCGATTGCCACAGCCTTCGCCCGGATCGTCGTTTTTACAGTGATGTATCGGCTGGCTTCATCGCCATGACCAAGCTCAATCATCACCGTGAATCGGCCGTCGTCGTAACCCAAAAATTTAATCTCGCCGATTTCATCGTTCGGAATTCGGCCGGGTGGATCGAAGGAGATATGGTCGACGCCTTCGAAGACAAGGAAGCCATCATCAACGTCTTCATCCGTGTAAAAATCCCAGGCGTCGCCACGGACGCGAGATATGGCGTTGATATGGATCTTGACCTCATCCTTCCACCCATCGAGCACAAGCCCTTTACACGCTCGATCGCCCAGGTAGATGGTTTTCAGAAATTCGTCCGGCTTCATCTTATTTCCTCATCGGCCAATGCGCACCAGGGCTCTCCCAAGGCACGACGTTACCGTATATATCAAGTGAAGGGCCTTGACCCTTCATGTTTTGGCCGGTGCCCATCGCGTGTCCGTGGCCATGAGGTGCATTTCTGGCACCGTGTCCCTGTGGATTCATCCTGTGATAATTTGATCCATTTGGATAGAGCGTGTGCGTGTCGACCGGATTTCGGCCGGGAACGGTACTTCCCCCCAGAGGCTCAAAAGCAATATTGCCGCGCGTATCGCCGATGTATCGCTGGATGGACATCCCCGTTCGCGGATCCGTGATCAGGCCTCTTTGAAGCTCGCCCAGCCGCTGCTGCAGACTGTCCCTCGCCTGCATGGAGTGGGATCCGCCCGGCGGCTCCAGAAACGCCTCGTTCGGGTTGAGGCGCCGTATCTCCCTCTGGAGAAGACCGATCTGGTCAGCCATCTGTTGTTGGCTCGGGGTTCTTGCCAGCTGACCGCGCCGTGCGGGTGGCCGTGCCTGGGCAAGCTCTGCCCCACCCCATCGTTCCTGGCTCGCGCGTTGCCCCCAGCTCGGCAAACGGCTGCTCGCCTCCTCGCCAAAGTCGCGCAGCTCCAACGCGCCGCCAAGCCCGATTGGCGCCTCATAAAAATCGTCAAAGTCACTGATCCGCCTCATCCCGGCATCCCTCCGATATGGGCTGTGCTGAGTGCCGTGCCGCCAGCCATCTCGGCCAGGTTCTGCTCGCGTTTCAGGTTGAGTTCGGCGTCGATCTGGTAGCGTTTCAGCGCCCCGTTCTGCTGGATCTCCGCAAGCTTCAGCTCGCGCTCCATCTCGAGCTTCCGCCTGGCGTTTTCGCCGTCCATGCGCGCCTTCTCGTTCGCCAGCTGCATCTGCATCTGCAGTTGCTGCATGCCCACGTCAGGCTGTTGCTGCGGCTCAGCCGCCTGCATCCGCTTCTGGATGTCCTCTGATGTCGGCTTGGTGAAGTAGAGGTCGGGTGATTTCAGCCCCGCCGCCTCAACGGTCTTGGCAATACCGTTGTAGAGATTGTCGGGCGAGACATAAGGGTTATCGGGCCCGAGCGTCATCAGGAGCTTTTCCTGCAATTGCTGGATCATCTGGATCATCAGCATGTCGCGCTCGCGCGTTCCCGCCCCAAGCCCGGTGTTGACGGTCGCATCCATGCCGGCATTCCAGTGGCGCGGATCGAAGGTCACCCATTTCCCCCGCAGCCTCACCGCCCGCGGCCGGTCCTGGTGCTTGATGACGAGGCCGAGCAGGCCCTTGAACACACGAGCGAGCCCTTGCGCGAAGGTGCGCACCATCAATTCCGTCTGGCCGATGCCCGCCTGTTCGACGAGCGCCGTCGCCTTCGCCGTCATGTTCTGCAGCGCATCCGGCGCCATGCCGCTCGAAGCATCGGAAATGCCGGTGCGGTCGGTCGCCTCCTGGTCGAGATAGCCGAGCATGGAAAAGGATTCGCGCGCCACGAACGGTACGGCTGTGTAGCCGACCGCACCGCGCACATCGACACCCTGGCCGACGCGGATCGGCTGGCCGAACTTCGGGTTCAGCACCGATTCCGGGTTCTGGATCACCCCTTCCTGCACAATCGGCTGCTGGTTGTTCTGCCAGTAGAGATTGTCGAGCGTCTGGCGCAGCAGCACGGTCTTCACCCGCTGGATCTCGGCCATGTCGTCGGTGACGGAGTTGCCCTCGCGCTGGTGCGGGCGCCGCTCGGTGATGAGGTCGGCAAAGGGCACCTCGTCCCATTCCTCGTCGGCAAGCAGGTTGTCCTGCCCGGTGCCGCCGGCAAAGACCAGGCGCCTGAGCTCGGCAATGCCGTCGTCGTCGGCGTCCACCTTCACATAGAGCTCGTAATATTCCACCTCCTGCAGCGCGGTGGCAGTCGCCTCGCCGTCGCCAAAGACGTCGCGGCGGCGGGTGAATGCCTCGTCGTCGCCGTCATGGTCGCCGGCGACAGTAAAGCCTTCCACCTTCGCCCGGTCATAGCCCATGGCGATGAGGTCGGAGCGGCGCATGCGACGGTTGATGCCGGTGATCGGGCTGTCGTCGATCGAGATCGCATCCGGATGGATGAGAAATTCTTCCAGCGGCACCGCGGCAAGCCGCGTCGTGCCGCGTTCGCTCGTGCGGCGGATCTTCACGTTGAAGACCGGCTGCTCCACCCGGCCCGTCGGCAGCTCGATCGCCTCGACCGATTGCGACTGTTCCAGCACCTCCACCGCATCGTCGGCGATCAGCTGCACCAGCGCCGCCTCATCAAGCCCCGTATGGCTCGAGACCTCGACTGTCTGCTTCTTCTCGTACCACCAGCGGATCACGCCGTTCCTGAGCTTCAGCGCATCGTGCGCCGCATCCTGCACGGCGTCATAACCGTCGCTTTCGGGAAAGACGATGTAGTTGATGTAGTCGGTCGCCTGCTCGGCGCCCGCCTCGTCACCCTGGTTGACCGGCTGGTACTCGACCACCTTGTCGTTGCCGAGCACGGTGCGGATGAGCGAAGGCAGCACCTTCTTCACCGCCGCGCGCACATCGCGCGAAACCACCTTGGAGCGGTTGGCGTCGGACGGCACGTCCTTCATCACCCCGTCGTAATATTCCATCGCCCTGATGCGGTCGATCGACAGCGCGTCGCGATAGCTCTCGCAATCCTTGACGAGCTGGCCGACGAGGTCCGCCAGCGCCTGTTTTGTCATCGCAGCCATTACACAACCTTCCGATCCATGAATTTCCAGGCGGCCTCGTCGGCCTTTGCCCGGGCAAAGCGTTTCATCATCAGCGCGTAGCGGCAGGCCGAAAGAACGTCGTCGCGTTCCTTGACGATCCGTCCGTCCTTGCGGTGGTAGAGCCTGAATTCCTCGAACCATTCGCTTGCAGTGGAAAACACCTTGAAGCGCCCGGTCTGCATCCGCTGCAGCATGTCCGAGATCCCCGCCTCGACGCCGTTGGTGCCGTCGTCGAAGGTCGCCCGCTCCGAAAGCATCGCGAGCCCCTGCCCGCGATACTGCGCCGCCAGCTGCTCGCCCGAGCCCTTGTCGTGCTGCAGGCCGTCATGCGGCCATGACCAGGGCAGCCAGGCCCCCCAGGGCTTCAGCGCCGCCGCGTGAATGATCGGCGTCGCCTCGCGCTCGCGGTAGACCTTCGTCACATAGAAGACGTCGGCGTCCCGGTCCCAGGCGCAGGCGGCGGCGGCAAAGGGGTGATCCCAGCCGAAGTCGAGCCCGCCGATCTGCACCCAATGCTTCGGGATTTCGAACGGGTCGATGCGGATCTGCTCCTCGGTCACCGGGAAGATCCGGCCAGAACCCAGCGTCGGCACGCCCTTGGTGCGCGCTTCCTTCTCATGCGCCGGGTAGCTGGCGATGATCTTCGCGCGCTCCCCAGGCGTGTAATGCTCGGCATCGTCGATCGTCATCGTCACCACCGTCCTGTCGTCGGAAGGTTCCAGCAGATAGCGGCTGACCACCGAGCTCATGCCTTTCAGCGGCGTAAAGGTCACGGCGACCGAGCCGCCGGTCGCATTGGTGCGGGTGATGCCCTCGAAATAGACGTCCTCCGGCGGCTCCTCGTCGAACCAGACATAGTCCACCGTGTTGGCCTGCCATTTGGCGCGGCCCTGTTCATAGGCCTTCAGAAGCAGCGTCGAGGTGCCGCCCGAAGCATGGTGCACCGTCACGCTGTCGAGCGCGCCCGATGCGCTCGACCTGCGCGTCCAGCCGGCAATTGCCGCCTTCGGGATATAGCCGGTGCCCCACTCCTCCTCGCTCATTGGCGGGCCGACGAGCAGCCGCTGCACGCCATCGCGTGTCAGCTCGTGCGATTCCGAGCCGCCGATCATCGTGATCGGTCGGTCGAACCGTCGGCCCGCCCACCAATGAGGATAGTCTCCGGTCAGGTGCATGGCCGCTTCCGCGGCCCCTGCCAGGGTCTTGCCGAGCTGGTTTCCGGCCATGAACAGCCGCTCGCGAAAGGTCGCACCCGCCTCATGAAAGACAGTCTGCCTGGCATAGGGCCGGTAGTAGCGCAGCCTATTCGTGTTCTGCCGCCGCCCGATCTCCATCGCCAGCTCCATCCGCTCCCTGAGCAGCGAGGAAAGGCTTGATCTTGGCGTCGAGCTTGCGAATCCGCTCGAGGAGTTGTTCATCCGTCATCTCCCCGATCTGGTTGACATTGACTGTCACGTCCTTCGGCATCAGTGAGGCCACGGCTTTCAGGAAATCGTGCGGGCTCTTTTCGATCAGCGCGTGGATCGCCGCAGCACCTCGGCTCTCCCAGGCGCAAAGCATATCGTCGAGAAAGAGCTCGCCGAGCTTGGAGCGCACCGCCTTGCGGGCGCGCGTTCGCGCAGGTGCTCCCGCCCCGATGGGGGTTCCGACCCGCGGCTCGCGCGGCAGGAAGCGCCCCGTCTTCGGGTCCTTGGCTGGTTTTCCGATGCTCATGATGAGAACTCCCATGCAGCACCGATGGCACCGCAAAGCTCTTTAAAGTCGCTCAGGCATCCGCGCGCGCAGCAAGCGGTAAACGGGCAACAGCCTTCCGATATCCACGGGAAATTGCGCAGACCCACTTGACCTTAGGTTGTATTATGTCACCAATACTAATTTACAGGCCGCGCATTCGCGGCACCCGGTGCGGCCAAAGGCGCCTCACACCGGATGAGACAGGTGAGTTGGAGAGATAAAGCGTTCAAGTTACAGCATAATTTATCCATTTTATCGTCCCGATTTTGAGGAATTATGCCGATGAATAAGACGGGTGTCTGATGATCCAAAACGCAGTCAGAAGGTTGAAGACCATTTTCACGCCGCGGCTGTCCGCCGCAAATGTCTCGCCAAGGTTGCTCGAACTCGCCACCTCAGGAAATCTCGACGCCCAGGCGGTGCTGGGGGAAATCTATTTCAACGATGGCCGCGAGGAGAACTACGCCGCATCCTACCACTGGAACGGACAGGCTGCCCGCCAAGGCCACGCCGCCTCACAAGCCCGCCTCGCAACGATCTATCACCAGGGCCTCGGCATCGAGCCTGACCCGCAGGAGGCGCTTCGCTGGTGGCGCAGCGCGGCGCACAAGGGTCATGATGTTGCCCGCCAAGCAATCGACAGGCACAACCAGTATGACGGTGGTGTCGACCTGAACATGGCGCCGGCCGGCTTCCGGGCGGCACTCGATCCTCGCGGGAGGCCCCGGGGGGCGGCCAAAGGAACACCCGCAGACAGCCTGTCGCCGCAGGCGCTGGAGATATCGGAAGAAGAACAGATTGATGGCGGCCGCAGCTGAGCAGACGAGCGACACCGCGTCGGCAGAGTTATCGACATTAACCCGCGGTCTCAGCCCCCTGAAGCTGAGCAACATGGCTTTGACCTACCTTCATCAATCAACTGCCCCCGATAGGAGCAGCGACGACGAATGATCCAGCACTTATGGACGTGGCTGCGTGCAATTTTCGCCGGGAAGGCCCGTCGACGGCCTGTGTTGGCCGATCCGCCGCCGCCAGGCGCCACGATCATAGCACCGAGACTGATGAAACTCGCCAAGGGCGGAAACGTCGACGCACAAGCGGCGCTCGGAGAGCATTTTTTCGGCGATATCGAAGAAAACCTGGCTGCCGCCTACTACTGGAATGGGCTGGCTGCGCGCGGCGGCCACATCGGCGCTCAAGGGCGGCTGGCCACGATTTACCACGAGGGGCTAGGCGTCGAGCGCAACCCCAAGGAGGCGTTCCGCTGGTGGTATAGCGCGGCCCTTCGGGACCATCACGGTGCGCAGTTAATGATTGCCGTCTCCTACGAACTTGGCGGCGTCGTGGAGGCTGATCTGGAAGAAGCTGCCTACTGGATATCCCGTTCGTACTTCCGCGCAGGCGGTCGTCCCGAGGGCCTCGACTTTGTCGGTGCCTATTACGAATCGGTCTTACGGAAGTTATCCGAGGAGCAACGTCTTCGCGTTGCTGAACGCTTGCGTCACCTCGCAGAAACGACGCCACGATAAGCGTCGCCTGGCGACATTATCCACGTCGCGCAAACGCGTACGGCGGTCCTTCCAGCAACGACAAGACGCGAACAGGGCACGCCCTCCCAAGAAGCCGAGAAGCACGTCAGGCGCGTCAGGCGCGTCGGCTAATTCGAGAGAGAGAGAGAGAGAGAGAGAGAGAGAGAGAGAGACGCACACACACACACAGATCTGGATGGACAGCCGCGGGCTGCAACCGGCCGGAGCGCGATCGACCGGCTCGTGCCTTCCAAAAATGAAAAAGGCCGCTTCGATTACGAAACGACTATCCTGTAATATCCTTAGCCCGGCTCCGGTAGAATGGCAACCCCTTCGAGCAAGATTTGTTCTAGTTTCGTTCTTTTTTTCGTAGCGCCCGCCTGCCCGGCCACTGGGTCATCAAAGGAGCGTGACGTCGCCGCTTTCTCGCGATTTTGGCTTGCCGACATCAGGCGTTGAATGCCGGGGCGCATCGAGCGAATCCTTGAGATTGCGCCGTCCACACGAACTGGCACCGCCACCTCACTGACCGGCGACGCTCGCAGACGCTGCCGTTCGCCGTATGCTGTTTCGCGACCACGCATCCGCAGCGAGCCATCCTCAAATCTCGCCGGACATTTCCAACCCGATCGGAACAACTCAAGCGCCACCTTCGTTGCCCCTCTCGCATGAGCCTTCGCCGGCACTGCGTATCGGTTAGGGATAACGTGCAGGTATTTGGTTGCACGCGTCCGATTGTGTTATCATCGTTTCCGGGAGGAGAATGTCATGGAGAATTTCTTCGCACTACTCGCCGTTGTCATCGGTTCCGCCGTGCTGGGGCTTGCGCTTGCCTACGGCATGCGCCGCCAGAGAGACAGCCACCCGCCACCCAAGCACGACGACGCCACGCTGAAATTCTAGGCGCTCACGCCGTGCCTGTCCCCTCCAGCTTGCGCACCCGCCGCTGCTTGGGCGAAGCCATGTCTTCGCCACCAAGTCACTTCTGAGCCTGCCACCAACCCTCTGATCTGCGCCCAGAACGAACCTTTCACGGCCATGATACGGAACCATTCGGCCGTTTGCCGCTTACTCCTTGGCTACGATCAAGGAGATGTGACCATGCCCCGAACAACGCTGAAGCCACGCCTCATTCCGGATAACGAAGCCAACGACTTGCCGGACGTCCCTGCGGATCAGATCCCCGATGGTGACGACCTGCCGCCGGCAGACCAGGGTCGCGTGCCCCCGGTGCCGAGCCGCGACGAGGCAAATGTCGAGAACGACGAGGCCCTGCCGGATGACGCGGAAGAAGAAGCCCTTGACCGCGATCCGTCGCGGCAGGCCACCCGCTTCGATGAAACCCTGCCCGACCAGGACTGAGGCAACGCCGCCTTCTGCGTGACACCCCGATCTGACACGCCCGAACCACAGCGTGGCAAAGCCGCCCCCCGGCTCCGCCATCGCACGCCCGCCCCTCACATTGCCGGCAAGTTCAGCTCTCGGCCGTCGAAACGGTGGCCGATGTCAGCGTTCCCTGGTGGAACAGCATCTGCCACCGGCCCGCCGTCCGCTTCCAGATGGAGGATCGCAGCGCCTGCCGTTGCGACCCGTCACCCGCCCGGCGAATGGTCCTGTAGGTGAGCAACACGGCGTCGGAACAGATCGGCGTCAGCGCAAAATCCGTCGCCTCAAGTTCACCTTCATCAGGCTCATCATCCTCTTCACAGAGAAGCTCGATCGTCTCTGCGCGATGGTACGTCGTTCCCGATGCGCCGAATTCCATGAAACCTTCGGCAAGCAGCGCCTCGACGGCCGCTCTCGAGCGGCACACCTCGGGCCGATGCAGCGCCTCCTCGAGCGCCCGGATGTCATCAAGTTGGACAGGAAGATCAGCCATATTCCTCACGCCTTCTTTTGAGGGCCGCGCGCGCTCATGCGCGTGCACATGTCTGCGATGCGGCCAGGCATCGACACAAGAGCCAGGCCGGGCAGTCCGCGCCAAGCTCTCTGCGATAGCGCACGCCGGCGCCAGGCAAATGTCGGCGAGATCAGAGCGGTAAATCTTCGCTAACCAACATGCACCGCGTCCTGCCGTCCTCACGTCGAAATACGGCATCTGCCGTATTCCCGGCGGCCCATCCGCGCCGTACGTCCAACGAGCCGCGTCGCGTCAACGCTCCGGCGGGTCGCCGCGGCCGAAATCCCGCCTGGGCCGAAACCATGTGTAGAAACCAAGGAAACAGCGATGAAGACAATCATCCTAGCCGCTGCCGCATCGTTCGCCCTGACGGCGAGCGCCATGGCAGCAACGCCCCCAAACTCAACCCTGAACGCCAAGCCTGCGAAGGCCGAACGGGCTGGTACCGTCGCAATCGAACTGGCGAAGGGGCCCAACCGGACGAGCAGACCGTCGCCGCCAAGCCACGGCAAGGGCTACTCGTTGTGAGCCGTCGCGCGGGGAACGTTCGCGTTAATGCCGCCTGGCAGAGCCTCAATCCGCGGCGCGTCGTCGCGCTCATGACCGCTGGTTTGTCGGCTTGGCAATTTCGCCGACGGACACCGGAACTCCTCCGGCCGCAGGCGCCGCTCGAAGGTCAACTTTGACGGCGAGGACGGGAAGCACCCCGCGCATGCCCCAACAAAGACCCCGCCGATCGCAGCCGATCGGCGGGGCTCGGTCTCGCTCAATAATAGGGCGAGTAGCACTGTTGCCGCGGGCCGCCATAAGGCTGGAACGAGTTGTCCCAGGCACGGTAGGAGCGGTAGCGGTCATAGCACCAGTTTGTATGCCGCGGGTTCACGCCGGTCTCGACGCGCCGCGGCGGAGCGGCAATCGCGCCGCCGATGATGGCGCCTGCGCCGAAGGCTGCCAGCGGATACCACCAGCCGTCATTGTGGCGGCGATATCCATCGCGGTAGCCGCGATAACCCCGGTGACCATTGTACCAGCCATAGCGATAGCCGCCGCTGCCCTGCCAGCCCGGCCGCGGGCGATAGCCGCCATCCCAGTGTGGCCGTGGACGGTGGCCCCCGTCCCAACCCGGGCGCGGCCGGTACCCGCCGTCCCAGCCGGGACGCGGTCGATATCCACCATGGTTCCAGCCCGGCCGAGGGCGATGTCGGTCGCCGCCCCATTCGCGATACTGCACGCTCGTAACGTCGCTCTGCTGCCGCAGCTGGACGGCCGCAACCGGCATGGCATTCGCAGGCGTGTAGCTCGTCAGAGCCGTCACCGCCGCAAGGATCACAATGCCTATCTTCTTCATCTCGACACCTATCCGTTTCGAATAGGCGCAAGCTATGCCCCCCGGACGTGAACCCGTGGTGAATGCGCTCATCATCATATTAGCATGTAAAAACATTCGGATATCGACGACAGCTCGTCTCATTGACGAACCACGACGGCATGCCGGTGGATCTTGCGATGCGAATATCTTGCTCGCCGCGGCGGTCGCTATATCTTGCCGTGAGGGCCTTCCCCGGACCACATCGGCGACACCACCTCAGCGCGGCAAGGCATGGCGCAAAGTGTACGCCACCGCCTTGCGCGGGCTAGCCGTCGATACCGCTACGGCCCTGCAGAAAAAAGTTTGGGCGGATTGTCGGCCCCTGCGTGGCCCGTTCGTCATTTAGGCATGAGGGGCCGCTTTGGCCTTGTCGATCAGAGGAGAAAAGACCATGCGCGTGATAGTAATGGTGAAGGCGACCGAGGACAGCGAAGCGGGCAAGATGCCCTCGACAGAGCTGCTCGAAGCGATGGGCAAGTTCAACGAAGAGCTGGTCAATGCCGGCATCATGCAGGCCGGCGAAGGCTTGCACCCGTCGTCCAGGGGCAAGCGCGTCGCCTTCGACGGCGCAAGCCGCATCGTCATCGACGGCCCCTTCACCGAGACCAAGGAACTGGTCGCCGGCTTCTGGATCTGG
Source organism: Ensifer sp. GW823-FHT05D09 (assembly GCF_058795755.1). Classification (NCBI taxonomy): domain Bacteria; kingdom Pseudomonadati; phylum Pseudomonadota; class Alphaproteobacteria; order Hyphomicrobiales; family Rhizobiaceae; genus Ensifer; species Ensifer sp. GW823-FHT05D09. The sequence continues at coordinate 902,622 of NZ_JBXAIA010000002.1, forward strand.
CAGGTCAAGGACATGGACGAGGCGATCGCCTGGGTGAAGCGCTGCCCCAATCCGATGCCCGGCCCGAGCGAAATCGAAATCCGTCCGGTCTTCGAGGCCGCCGATTTCGGCGACGCACTCACCCCCGAAATCATCGAGCGCGACGACCGCCTGCGCGAACGCATCGGCGGCAACTGAGGCCGCCTTTCGGCCCAATGCATTTCGGACGGTCGGGATTCCATCAATCCCGGCTGTCGACACCGGCAGCAGAGCCCCGTCGTTTCGGCTGCGTCCTTGCCGCCACCATCTGGCGATCATCCGGCGAAAGCCCCGGCCGCTCCCCGGCCTGGAGCGCGTTCATCGCACCCACGCGCCAGACGACAATCAGGCAAGTGTCAACGACAATCGGGTTCAGCCGTTAATCACTTCACCGGGGCATCTAGTGAAATTTGTGAAGGACGATGAAACGGTCACCGTCGCGGCCAGCCCACTCGGCTGCGCCATAGAAGAAGCAGCCTGGGTAATCTTCCAAATAAGGCTTCTCGGACACATGCAAGTTTGAGCGGATCAACTGCCAAAATTCAAAACGCTCATCCAGCGGTATCCAGCGCAGCGGCCTGCCCACATCAACTTCCACGAATCTGATAGGGGCTTCTCGAAGCAGGTCGCGGATATCTACTTCAGTAACGCTGTCCCTCACGCACTCACCGAACTCATCCAACAATTTAAGCGGCCCGCCCACATACTCGCGCTCTACCTCTGTCATTTCATTCCCGATTCTGGCCTCGTCGCACCGTGTGCCGCTTGCGTGCAATCTCAACCGAAGATGTCCGCGAGGAAAGGTCCAGCGACACCTTGTCAACAGGACCTAGATTAAAAGTTCGAGAGCGCCGTGCGTTCACCTGAGCGCACTAAGGACGCTCCAGCGTATTCTTGTAGATGATCCCGTCCTTCATGATGATCTTGAAGTTGCTGGCGGCATCGGCCACCAGGTCGAGATTCTCCAGCGGGTTGCCATCGACAAGCAGGATATCCGCAAGCGCGCCTTCCTCGATCACGCCGAGCTTTCCCGGATAGGGATTGCGTGGGCCGGATAGCGCCAGCAACTCCGCATTCGTTCCGGTCGCCATGGTGAGCGCTTCGGCAGGCGTGTACCAACGCTTGAGCGAGGCCAGGATTGCCCCCTGCTGCTGCGCCAAGGCGCGCGAGAACAGCACGTCCGTGCCCCACGCGGTCTTGATCTTGTACTTCTTCGCCAGTTCGTAGGTCCTGCCGATGCCGGGCCATACCTCATCGGCCTTGGCCCGCTCGACCGAACCTTTCGCAAAGCCTTGCCGCAGCAGCTCGGGAAGCGGCTGCAGGCTGAGCCAGATGCCCTTGTCGGCAATGAGCTTGGCGGTTTCCTCATCCATCAGAAAACCATGTTCGATGCACTTCACGCCGGCTGCAATCGCTATTCTGATCGCATGCGACGTGAAGGCGTGCGCCGCGACATAGGTCCCCCAATTGTCGGCGATTTCCACCGCGGCCCGCAGCTCGGGCTCGGTAAAGGTGGTCACATCGAGCGGGCTGTGGGGTGAAGACACCCCGCCTCCCGCCGTCACCTTGATCAGCGCTGCCCCTTGCATGAGCTGCTCACGGACCCGCAAGCGCACCTCGTCGGGGCTGTCGACCACGATGGCCCCGCCGACCTGCTCCATCCGGGCGAACGGGCCACCGATCACCCGCGGCAGCTCGGTCATCTGGCGGAAATCTCCATGTCCGCTGGTCACGGTGAGCATGGCGCCGGAAGGATAGATGCGCGGTCCCTCGACGATGCCGGTGTCGATCGCGCGCTTGAGGCCGAACACCGGCCCCCCCACGTCGCGCACGGTGGTAAAGCCGCGCATCAGCGTATCCGTCGCCTCGTCGCCGGCGACAAGATTGCTGAAGCCGACGTCGCCAAACGACTCTGCCGGCGTGGACCGCGCCAGCATGGCGTGCCAGTGCGCATCAATTAGGCCCGGCATCAGCGTTCGGCCGTTGCCGGCAACGCGAAGGGCGCCCCCTGCCTCCACGGGGTCTGTCGAGATCCGAGCGATCACATTGCCTTTGACCAGCACATTCGACGGAGCAGACAGCGAGGTCGCTCCTTTCCCATCGAAGATGCGGACGTTTTCGAAGAGCACATCATCCGCCCATGCCGCCGGGCAGACCCCAAGCACGAGAATTGCCGCAAGCCACCGTCTGCTGGATAGCAGCACCATGAAAGCTGCGCGGGCATAAGAGGACACGGCGACGGCGCGGGACAATGCGTGCGCCACAAACGTGGCCTTCATCAACGCCTGCGATTCCAGAGATCTGATACACACGGCAATTCTCCAACCTTGAGGGAGGGATGGGTCGTGGCAAGCGAGAAACTGCTGCATTCATTGCGAAAGGGCTGAGGCGCGAGCCACCGCTCGTCCACGCAATTGCAAGGCCATGTTCGCAGTCGGGCCATTGCAATGCGGCACCCGACGATATCAACGTCTGCTTTTCGGTACAAGCAGACGTTGATGGCGCAAACCGAGGCATCGCTTGGATCATGGTTGCACCAAGGCCGCCACGGCGCGATTCCGCCTCAGACGGCAGCGCGTGCCTTGTCGGACGCGCAAAGATCGGTGGATCTCCGCCACAAGGGTTGGGTTAGGGGGAGCGAATCCACGCCCGGACATTCTCAGGATTTGGCGGAAGCCTGAAGCGGCCCTGCCAGAGGCCGCTCCCCGGCAAAGGGATCGCGCCGGTCACACCGCCTCCTTCTGCCTCGAAAGCCCAAGATGCCAATGCAGTTCGATCAGGCCGCGCTTCAGCCAGGCCAGCTGCGGTTCCGGCATGGTGCGCAGCACCTCGTAGTCCATGACGCAGACGTTGAAGACCGTCGTTTTCACCCGTGGCCCTTCCGGCAGCTTCAGGAGCACGCCCTCGAGTTCCATCATCCGGTTGGTCGCAGCCCTTGCTGCCCGCATCCGCTCAGTGGTCGCCTCGCCTTCAAACCCTTTGACGTTGAACAGCGACTGCGCCCTGACACTTGGAAAGGGAATGCCGGTCAGGCTGTAGTAGCGCGCCATCTGCCGGGCATATTCGTCGCCGGCCTCGCGCTCATGGGCGGTCAGCTTGCCGTCTAGGAACATCCGCCCGAGCGTGTAGCCGGCGAAGGGACTGCCGGCATCCACGCCCTTCATTCCCGAAAAGTGCTGACGCTGCCGCGCCGCGATGGCGACCGAGCGCACCTCTCTTTCGGTTTCGCCGTGCTTGATCTGCCCGCCGGGATAGCGCGCCACATCGGCCTTGCGCGGTCGGCCCGCCTTGCTTGCCCGCTTGATGCGAATGCGTTCTGCCTTGGATGTCATCGTTTTCTTTCCTTCTGCTCGTCTGCGTTCCATTGCCCATGCGCATCCGCCCGAAAACCGGCGCCCGGCTGCGGCGATGCGATTGCTCGTTGTGTCAATGCCTGCCTGTCATCCGGTGCCGCGCCAGGCGGCCTCACGCGCGTCTGACCACTGCGGCTGACGGCCACTGCGGCCCGCCGAAGCGGGACCTGCCCCCGGGGATGGACGACTAACCGCCACCCCCGAGATGGCCGGTGAACCGCCGCACTCGGGCAGGCGATCCCCTCCCGGCCGTCAACGCCCACCCGTCCATCGACCCCACGCTCGCGACCGGGTCGGCCTCATCGCTTCGCCCGCCCCTTGTTGACCGCGTGCAGCACCGAGCTGTGGTCGCGCCTGAAGATCCGGCCGAGCGCCGGCAGTGACAGGTCCTCGCGCTCGTCATAGACGGCCGCCATGCAGCGGTGGCGCGGCTCGACAAGGCGGCGCTCCCGGCGAACCCCGATCACATCGGCCCAGCCGATGCCGGGATAGGCGAGCAGCACCTCATTGACGATCTCGCGCACCGGCCGGCGGCTGAAGAGACCGCCCTCGCCGTCTGCGCCCGCGCCACAAAGCAGATGCGCCTGCGACAGGATCCGCGCTTCGGCGTCGGCGAGCGCCAGTTCCAGCTGCAGCACCCGCAGGCGCTGCGCCTTCACGTGCGCGCTCAGGGCAGTTAGCAAGTCCTCCGGCGCAAGCGGCGCGTCGCTCTCCGGCACGTCGGCTTCCAAGCCGCGCGTCATCGGCACCGCCCCGAGCCGGGCGTTTGCCTCTCCGTCGCTGTTTCGCGCGTCGCTCGCCCCGTTTCCTGCGCCGAGGCCTTTCGGCCAGATTGTCGTCTCAAGCCCAGTCGCCGGCCCAGTCGCCGGCCCCATCATCGAATGTCTCGTTTCAGGCTGCATGGCTTGCCACCTCCCCGGCAATATCGATCGTCGAGCCCAAGGCCATGGCCTGGGCCACATCGTTTTCGAGCCGCGCCCGAAAGGCGCGCTGCTCCGCGGTCGGCTCGGCCGTATCGGGAAGGTCGAGCATCCGGGCAAGCGTTTGGGCCTGCTCGATCGATCGCACCTCACCGGGCGTTGACCCCGTCGCCTTGATCGCCGCATGCTCGGCACGGAACTGGCGAAGCCGCACCCGCACCCGCTCGCGGATTTCAGGTGAGCGCCGAGTGGACGGCAATGCCGGGCTCAAAGCCTCGGTAATCTCACGCTTGCGGGCCAGCTCGGCCCGTGTCGCCGCCGCCTCGCTTTTGGCGAGCGCCGCCAGCACCGGCGGCTTGGGAATGGCGCCCAGAAGCACGTTGGCGTTTGCGGCATAGTCGCCGCGGATCAGCTTCTGCGTCGCCACTGAGAGGCCGCAGGCCGGCACGCCGGAGAGGGCGTATTGGTAGACGGGCAGAAGCTTTTGCGGGTCGATGCCCTGCGGCATGGTCATGCCGGCCGTCTGCATCGCGTTGAGGCTGCGCAGGATCGCATCGTCGCCTGCCGGCGCCAGCCGTTCAGTGAGCGCGGTAATCTCCCGGCTCAAGGTCGAATGTCGGTTGTGTCTTGGTAAGGTCGTCATTGTCCTGGTTTCCATTCAGTTCGCGTTCTATCGCTTGTCGGCATTCCCGCTGGTGGCGGGCAAAGTCGCTTTCGCGCGGGCTCGCCTGCGGCCGGTGGCTCTTGCGTGGCCTTGAGGCATTGCGCATCCAGTTGCGCCAGGTGGCGGGCCAGTCGAGCTTGGCCGCGTCCCGTCCGGATTTCGCCGTCCAGTAGTCGCGGAATTTTTCAAGCTCCAGCGCCACCGCCGCCTCGCAGAAGCCCAGCCTGGCGGCAAAATCCCGGTCCGGCTCGAATTGCTCGGGAAGGCGCATGGCGCGCCTGCCACCGGGCAAACAGCGCGCTTGCGCGAGGGTTTGGGTGTTGTCGGGAGAGTTAATTTCTTTAGGGGGTGTGGGGGACCTTTCTTTATCAGAGAGGGGAGCGCCGCCCGTCGCCGTGACCGCCCGTGACGTCACGTGAGCGCGGTGGCGCTGTTGCCGTTCGCGATCGCTCGCCCGGCGCCTTTCGATGTCTGATTGCTGGCCCGCTTCCGCCGCGCGCACAGCGCTTAGGATCATCTCCGGTGTTGCACCGCACTGAACCAGCGCCTCGACAATCGATGTGATGCGCATCGCCTAGACCTCGACCGTCACGGCAAGCGCTGCGCGGACCAGGCAATCAGCCCGCCCCTGCGGCAAACGCCGCCGCCGCACAAACCTGTCGAACCGCGCCACGACGGCGTCCGGTCGAGCAGGCGATGCCAGCCCGGCCAGGATCTCGCCCAAAAGTGGAGGCACGTCACGGGACAACCGGATAACGACAAACGCACTGTCCCGCCGGAAACACCGATCCACCTTTGCGCACCGACCGCGCCTACCCAGGCTCGTACGAATGGCCGCGCCATCCGCCCCTTGCGCCGCACGCTCCGTTGCCGGCAATGTCGGGTATCGAAGAAATCTCTCTAAATTCGCGTCACGCATGACGTCGTCTCCTCATGAATGTCCGCACGGGTTCCCCTCGCCAAAAGCGGCGATCGGCCTTGGCGTGCCATGCACCTGGTCTGGTTTTCCTCCGCCTCCCCGCCGGCAAGCCGCCTGAAACCCCGCGCGCAACGTGCGAGACGGGACTGGGTTCAGCCACGGTGTCGTGGCGCTGGAGCACTGCGCGTCCTGAATCCCCTGGCATCAAGGATGCCCGGGCATCGCGGATGCCACGCAAGAAATCGCTCCAGCCTTTCCCCGCGCATGATCCCGCACCGAGACCGCATCCGATCATCGGGGGCATGCGTCAGATGCGGCTTGCCGGCGCCGAAAGGGATGCGAGGGGCCACCGGGGAGGAGGTGGGCAGCAGCCCCTCGCCATGATCGTCGCCGCACCTGCGCCCGCGTGACCGGTTGGGCACGCAAAGGGCGCGGCAGCCGTGCAGCATGTCATCCACACCAAACCGATCCCGGCTCGGGAGCCATGCAGAACAGCGACGATCAATTTCTTCTATGGCTTCGCCCGCCGGTGCCGACGTCGCGAATGGCCAACAAATTCTGGAGCCTTGTTGCCATCATCAGTGCGATCAGGCAGGTCGCATTCACCCTCTTCGCCATCCTCCGACGGCGGCAAACCGCCGATGAATGCTCTGACGACAGCCGGGCCGGACATCAGGTACTCCCCCTGTCTCGCCCCACCGGCGCGAACGCCTCGTCGAGTTCGCGTTGCAGCGCCTCGAAGTCGATGCCCGGCACAATCTCGTTGTCCCGTGGGCCCTCAATTCCCGGCAAGGCTGCCTTGCCACGGACCTCGCCCTTGCCGGACAATCTTGTCCGGCCGGAAAGGACGGCGCTGCCCCACCGGCTGAGCCTGCCGGCAAAGGTGATCTCGCCAGACGCAGCCCTCCAGCCCGCGCGTTGCCTGCTGCAGCCGAAGACCGGGCTGGCAAGCCAGCTGACGGCGGCAAGCGTCACCGAGGTGGCGGAGAAGGCTGCAAGTCCGGCAAAGACCGGATTGCCGAAAAATGTATCCGTCATCGGCTCAAGCATGGACTGCCTCCACCACGACGATTGCGCGCGCCCTGTTTTTCAGCCGGCGGATGGCGCCGCGCTCCTCCATTGCCGCCACCATCCGCGAAATTCCGGATTTCGATGAAAGCCCCAGATGGTCCTTCATCTCGTCAAAGGTCGGCGAGACGCCGTTCCTGTCGGCGCTGTAGCTGCGAATGAAGCCGAGCAACTCGCGCTGCCTCGGCGTCAGCCCGTTCGGTCGGCGCCTGGGTTGCCCGGGAGGATTGGGGCGCCCGGGGCGCCTGGGTTTTCCTGATCGGATTGCGGCTTCAGTCATCGGCTCACTCCAGCAAGCATGCAGTCATCGCCCATGCGGCCCTCCGGGACACCTCCGCGGCCGTGACCGGGCTGCTCCTGCCTGGAGCGGCAGCCGGGAAAATCGACCCCAGAAGATGCGATTGACTGTTTGTTTCCGTTCATATCCTATCAATAATAGGATACAATCCGTTTATCAAGAGGAAAAATCCTATTGGACGTAGGAAGCGGAATCTGGGATGCCATTTGCATGGATCAATTGCGGCGCCTTATCCGGGAAGCAGTCGATGCGAAGAGGACGACCTACAAGGATCTGTCCATCGCGATCGGGAAGAACCACGCCTATATCCAGCAGTTCGTCGAGCGCGAGAGCCCGCGCGAGCTGCGCGAGCGTGATGTGCGCGCCATCACCGACCTCATCGGCACGACGCCGAGCGCTGGAGAAGCCAGTCAGCCCCGCAACACCACCGGCTTCAATCCGCAGATCGTGCCCGGCGAGCAGCTCGTCGGCCATCGCGACCTGCCGATCTTCGTTGCCGCCCAGGGCGGCGACGGCCACGTGATCGTCACCTTCGATGCGGTCGAATACGTCAAGCGCCCCTCGGTGCTCGAGGGCGTCAAGGGCGCCTACGGCATCTACCTTACCGGCACCTCGATGATCCCGGCCTATGAGCCCGGCGACATGGCCCTGGTCCACCCGCATCTGCCGCCGGCCCGCGACAAGGACGTCGTGCTCTATCACGTGCCGCCCGCCAACGATGCCGAGGCGATCATCAAGCGCCTGGTGTCGTTCAACGACCGGGAATGGACGCTGAAGCAGTACAATCCCTACCTGGAATTTACCGAGAGCCGGGTGGAGTGGTCCTTCTGCCACCGGGTCGTGGGCAAATACAGCGCCCGTTGACGCCGCCGGCCGTGGATGGACGACGTAGCCGACGAGATTGCCGGCCGGCCGTCAGACCTTAGCTTCACGCCGCAACCGATTGAAAATAAATGCGCCTTGAAAGCGACGCCACGCCTGACGATACGTGAAGGGCCGGAAGGCGGCAGCGCAGGTGGCGCCACCAGCGGCCGACGACGCCCCCTATCGACCCCGCAGCCCAATTCGATCCCGCTGCCCAATTCGATCCCGCAGCCCAATTCGATCCCGCAGAAGGTCCGCGCCCGACAAAAAGCCCGAGAATCGTCACGATCCTCGGGCTGTCGCTTCAACATGACGGCCGGCGATCAGGGCGGCGGCACGCATGACGTCCGGGCACGTTCAATGGCATCCGGGCATGCGCATGATATCCGGACACGTTCAACGGCACCGGCCGCCCACAGCACCCGGCCCGCCGCGCTCCACGCGGCACGCCCCATAACCCTGTCGCCTGATACCGGCGACACGAACAGGCAAACGGCCCAGGCCGGCAAAGCCGCCTCACGCGGCTGCCGATCCGCCTACGCGGCCATGACCTCCTGCATATCCGAGGGCAGGTCACCGCCGATGAAAAGGATGGTCGCATCCTCGAATTCACCGGTCGACAGATCCCCTGCCCGGCTGAATGCGACAACGCCCACCTTGGTCGACGCCAGCCTTTCCGCCAGCCTGAGCGCGTGGTCGGCCCCGGTCGCCTGCACCGGAGTGTCGGCGAGCAAGGCGCCCCGATTTCCCCGCGTAAAGCTCTGAACGACGAAGTAAGTGACCATGTCATGCTCCTCTCTGCCACCTGCAATGGCAGCTCCAAGCTGACTCAATCCTTCGAACAAAACAAGAACAAACTGGAGGATATCGACAGCCCTGTCAGAAAAATCCTGCCGCGCGTAGATTTCCTATTGACCGATTGATAGGATATTTCCTATCTTTGCGCTACCAGTCGAAACAAGGGAAGCAGGATCCGCAGCGTGCCCCCGCACCCGCCTGCTTTGCCAGGGAGAAGGTATGACAGTGACATCGACACGGGAAAACCGGCCTGCGGCACCTCTCTCCCAGAGCCGCGAAATCATTCTTGCGGTCACCACGCTCGGGCGCGGCCATTTCATCGAGGAAAGCGATTGCTTCGGCACCACCTTTTCAACCGCCGCCGAATGGCTGAAGGTCCATGACGGCGAACACGCCACCAGGCTCATCCGCTTCCATCTCGACGCGTTGCACGGCGAAGACATCTCCGAGACCATCGCCGACGCCTGGCTCGACGATTTCGATCGCACGCCGGATGACCAGCACCTGTTGCCCGCCTTCGTGCGCACGTCGCAGGCCTGGGAGCGCTGGTGCGCGGATTTCGAGGCGACGCCCGGCGGCCATCGCCAGACCCTCCCCTTCTGCCAAACGGGCCACGGCACGCTCAACCAGCGCCAGCAGTTCGGAGCTTAGGCCCTGATGGATATCCCGCTCTACAAATCCGCCCTCTTCGCCGCCATGGAAGCCTTCTGGCAAACGGAAGCCGGCAACGACAAGGGCGTGGAAGCGGCGATCACAGCCTATATCGAGCGCATGGGCCTTGCCCCTTTCAACGAGATGGCCACCGCCAGGCGCGCAGCCCTTGCCGCCGCCACCGCCCGCGTGCCGGCCCGCCCGCCGCAAAGGGTGCAGCACGGCCGCAATCGCCCGCCCGCGCCGGCAACCTGAGAACAGCGGCAGACAATCTGCCATGGCAAAACGGCGGTTCGCCGCTTAAAGGTGAAAATCCTTTGTTCGCGACACCGGCGCATTGTCATGCGCCTCGGTGCAATTGCATCTGGAATCGTTGATGAAAATCAGAAGCGCCACCCTTGCCGACGTCGACACGTTGATCGCCCTCGATACCATTGCTGCCCACGACTCTGAGCGGCGGCATCAGATCAGGTCGTGGATCGAAACAGGCAGCTGCCACATTGTCGAGACCAACGGTTCCGTCGGCGCCTATGGCGTCCTGGCCTATCATTTCTTCGGAAACGGATTTATCGAAATGATCATGGTCGCGGAGCACTCTCGTCGCCAAGGCCTCGGAATGGCGCTCGTCCGACATTTCACGGCCGTCTGCGCAACGCCCAAGCTCTTCGCATCGACGAACCTCTCCAACCGGCACATGCAGACGCTCCTGGGTGCCGCCGGCTTTCGCACCAGCGGCTACATCGACAACCTTGATGAAAACGACCCCGAAATCATCTTCTGTTTTCATGCGGCGCAGGTGCGCGGCTGAGACCCGTTCCGTGGGTTGATATGGCCGAAGGCGGACAAGATGCGCTGGCATCAGGGTGCCGGAAAGCATCGGTATCTTGCGCATACCTTTTGCGACCGGCAACAAACCCCTCGCCCCAAGGCGGTCGCGACATCCTTCGACGAGTGCCCTTTGCACGAGGAATGCACACGATGACCGCCGAAACGCACACGCCGCTCTTGAACGAAGACGACCTGCGCCAGATCGCGCGCTGGGCTGCGGCTTGCGCCGGGCGCGCTCTGCCCCTTTTCGAGGCGAAGGCCCCGGACGACAGCCGCCCTCGCGCAGCACTTTTGGCCATCGGCAGCTTTGCGCAGGGCGGCAAGCGGAGCTCGGCGCTGCGCAAGCTTGCCTGGGCCGCCGGTCAGTCGGCGCGCGAGGTTGGCGATCCCGCGGCCTCAGCCGCTGCCCGCGCGGCGATGGCGGCAGCCGGATCCGCCTACACCCATCCGATCGCGACCCCCCACCAGGTCAATCATATCCTCGGGCCGGCCGCCTACGCCGCGCAAGCCGCAACGCTCGCCGCCGACGACCCGGCCGGCGTCCTTGAAGCGGAGATCCGCTGGGCGATTTCGCAGGCATCGCCGGAAGTCCGCCAGATCATACAACGCATGCCGGCGCGCGCGCCGAGCAAAGGGCCGTTCCACGCGCTGCTCTACCGGCTTGATACCGGCCTTCGCACATGACAACAGTGCCATCGGCACCTGACAGAGAAAGCGGCATGGAAATTGTAGATTGCACGGCCCCCTATTTCAGCCAGTGGGAAAGCCCTGAGATGACACTGGCGGTTCTGTCGGAGGGCGCCTCGGCGCTTCACCGCGATCCGCTCTGGCGCAATTCCGGCGCCGAGACGGTTGAGGAATATTCGCGCTGGGCGGTGAATGTCTGCGGCATGGCCTGCCTGAAGATGATCTTGGCCGCGCGCGGCGAGTTGCATCCGATCCTGTCGCTGGCGCGCGGCTGCACCGACCATGGCGGCTATGTCGTCAACCCGGCCGATGCCTCGATCAAGGGGCTGATCTATGCACCCTTCGTGACCTATGTCGGCGAACGCTTTGGGCTTGGCGCCCAGACGCTGACGAACATGCCGACGACGGACATTCCCGACGTGCTGTCCGAACGCCGCTTCTTCATCGCCTCGGTCAGCAGCGCTATACGATGGCCCGAGCGCGAACCGCCTTCGAAAGGCGGTCATCTCGTCCTGGTGACGGCCGCCTCGCGGCAGAGTGTGCGCTTTCACAATCCCTCCGGCCATGACCGTGCCAATCAGGCCGACGTCGTCATGCCGCTTTCCACCTTCGACCGGTTCTTTGCCAATCGCGGTATCGCCGTCAGCTTCTGATGTCGCGATGCGCGCCCGGAGCATGTCGCGCAAAAGTGTGCCGCGGTTTTGCGACAACAACATGCGCAAAAACAAGAACTTAAAGCGCGCCAAGCGAATCTCAAAGATCGCGACGCGCTTTAAGTACCCAATAAAGGCAGGCAGCAATCATCTGCAAAAATGCTAATAATCAAGCGGGGCAGGAATAGAGGGGAGTTATTCGATGCCACGCCTAGCACAATTGTATTTCAAGACCGCGATCATCTTTCTGATCATCGGCATAGCCATGGGCCTTCACATGGCCATCGGCCAGGATCACAGCGCGATCGGCGCCCACGCGCACGCAAACCTTTTGGGATGGGTGACGATGGCGATCTTCGGTGGCTATCACGCGCTGAACCCGGCAAAAGCGCAAAAGCGGCTGGCGATGATCCAGTACTGCGTCTACACCGGCGGCGTCGCCCTGCTGGTGCCGTCGCTCTACCTGATGCTCACCGGCAGCCCGCAGCTGGAACCGCTGGTCGCCATCGCGTCGATCATCGTCTTCATCGGCGTCTTGCTGTTTGCCGCCATCATTTTCGGCAGCAGCGAAACGGTTTCCCGCCCGACGGCCGTGCCGTCGCGCTAACCGCGCACGCGAGCAATCGCTCCATCGGCCTGGCAAGGCCGGGCGTTCTCTATCGAGCGCCCGCCTTCAGGACGCGGTGCGTCGCATTGTCGACCGCAAGGCCAGTCTCGGTGCTGTCCTTCTGGAACCCGCGCATGGTGTTTCCGCAGGCCGAAAGCGAAAGCAGCGCCAGACACACAAACGCGATCGTGGCCTTCGACATCCTCATCTCCATACTGGCTTCGTCGTCCTGTTGAGATGACGCGCCCGCGGGCAAATTCAACGCGTCGGGCAACAAAATCAGGGACAAAGCCCGTCGCGCAGATGTGCTCATCCTTTTTCGGGTCTTGCGGCTTCCCCCGAGATCGCCACGTGCTTCTGGCCGCGTGATGCCGAGAACGTCCACTCGACACCTTCCGAAACTTGGCGCAATCTGAAGGTCGGTTTTCGAGAGGATTTCATGATCAGGTTTACGCGAAAGAGTGGAACCCCTTTGGATCTCGAGGCGAGCCAGGTGCTGCGCATCCGCAAGACGGATCCGCGCCTCGATGACGATCTCGGCAACACGCTGATCAATGCCGGCCAGACCTTTTTTGTTCAGGAAGAGTCGACGGCCGTCGCCGCCGCCGTCAAGGCCGAGCTGCCGTCGCTCTATCGTTTCACCCACCGCCTCGGCGCACCGATCTGGATAAATGTGCATGCGGCCAAGGGGCCGATGCCGCTGGCACCCAACCACCACGTCCCCGGCCTCAGCTCGGCACTCGATATCGGCGGCAAGCGCCAATATGTCCGCGAAAGCCCGGAAGAAGTCAGAAGCGCGATCGCGGCCGCCGGCGGCGATGTCCAGCCGATCCCCGAAGAGGGTCTCTGGGTGCAGGGACGCGAGACGCTGCGGGAAATTCTCGGAAGCCTGGAGGCCTGGGACGAAGAACTGTCGACGCTGGAATAGCAGCATCCGGCACCTTCCGCAGCGCGCCCTGCCGCGCCGCCTTATTTATTTCATCAAGCGTACCGGAATCGCCGAATCGGACCTTCCCCAGCCCAAGGGCGGCATAGTATTTACCGTACCGCGCAGTACGTTCCTTTATGGACTGCGCTTCCCCGCACCTGAGCCATTTTGGGTGCTTGCTTGCCCCGCCATCGCGCGGGGCTTTTTCTTCTCTGGTTCAATCGACCTTGAAGACGTCATCGCCAACGAAGACGATCACATATTGCCCCGCCACATCAGGCTCGCGCGCCCACTGAGAAAACTGCTGCGAATAGGGCTCCCGTTTCCAGATATCGGGAAAGTCCGGATCGACGAGCACCGTGATCTGCGGCCCCTGTCGATAGATCATCATGTGCGAGCGCGCCGGATCCCATTCGGGTCCGAGCCGCTCGTCCGTCATCCAAAGACAGAGAAAATCGCGGCAAAGCTGTGGCCTGAAATTATAGATCCGACAGCCCTGACCTTCGATGCAATTCTCGCACCATGCGTTGGCCGGCTTTGCCAGCGCATCGATATCCGGCAGCCGGCAACAGAGCGTGCAAGCGCTGCAGGCGCGATCGGCAAGTGAGATCTCGTTCATGCGCGCGTCCGTACCATCTCGCTTGCGGACGCGACAGGAAATTCGATCTGTCCGCCCGCGCGCCATCAGCGCGCCGGTGGACGCGGCGGCAAGGCGCACGTCGCTGGCCGCACCGCCATCCTTGCCGTGCCGCAGGCGTCAGACGATGGCGCTTCCGGCCATGAACGCCAGCACAAGGAAGATCAGGAAGACGATCAGGGCGATGTAAAAGAGGATTTTGGCGATGCCGGCCGTTGCCGCCGAGACGCCGGAAAAGCCGAGAAAGCCGGCGATCAATGAAACCACGAAGAAGATGAGAGCCCATTTCAGCATCGCGATACCCCTGTTTGAGTTGTCGCTACGAAAAGTCGGATCCCGACAAAAAGTTCCCGCCCGCATGGCAGCGCCGGCAATGCGCCCACCCTCGCACGGCGGTCGGGACACCGCTCCTGTCATTGCGTCACACCGCAGGCTTAGTCAGCAATCCGGCCCGATACTCCGATAAGGCTAGTGTCCCGGCACGGCCCTGCATTGTAGGATGCGCCCGTTGGTTGCGACCCTGGGGGCGGCAATGTTTCTGCAACGAACCGAAATTCGCGAGCAGACGATCGAGATCAGGGAGTTTGTTGGCGAAGGCAGGGTCGAAATCGACGAGCGTATCCTTTTCGACGACGAGGATTCGCATATCGTTGTCCTCCTGGAGATCCTGACCGGCGACGTCACCTTCACGCTGCGCGGGCCGGATGTCGAAAACCTCGCCAAGGGCTCCGGTGATCGCGTGCGGCTCTACGTCATGCCTCCCGCCCGGCGGGCCTATGACGCCTTTCTGGAGGTTCGCGCCAGAGCCGGCAGCCGGTTTCGCGCTGTTATCGCCCGCATTGGCAGCGCCTTTGCCGCCGCTGCCAGCGATCTGCCCTGCTGCGCCTGCAAGCGCGTCTGCAAGCTCCTGGTTTCCACAGTACTCGCCGCCGTCGGTGTTCCCGACCCACAAGACCTCGCCCCCGGTGGCCTCCTGCAGATCACCGCCGAGCAGTCATATGAACTCGACGAGGGGCTCGGTCATGCCGGCATCCACGGCCCGCTGGCCGAGGGGCCGATCGGAACGTTCCTCGCCCTGTTTGCCGACAACATCAGGAGCGTTGTCTGGTCCTCATTGCAGGCCGCGCAGCAAGTCTTCCAGCCCCCGGACAGGATCTACACATTCGCCTGCAGACGCCTCGGTTGCTGCCCCTGACATCGCGTTCCCCTGACATCGCGCTCCAAGGCCACACTTGAGCCGCCCGCCGCCTGCGTCGTTCCTCCCATGCAACCAGATTGCCCGTCCGGCAACGCGAAGGCCGCTTCCAATTCCCTGCAAAGCTGATCACCATCCGGCACCGGAGGCCGGATATATGATTCGACATGCACGCCTGCTCCTCATTGCGCCCCTCGCCTTCGTCGCCTCGTGCGTTACCGGCATCTCCGAGGACATGCTCGATGCCGGCTGGTGCCGCAGGATGGAGGCGGCAAAGGCCGATACCGACGACAAGGGCCGACGCAACCTGAGCCTTGCAATGATCAAGCACGATTGCGAGCGCAAGCTGCGCGACGCGGAGAAGAAGGCTGCGCATCGCGCACCATGAATTCAGGTTGGGGCCCGCAGCAGGATGACAGGAAAAAACCTCGCCTACCGTTCCCGGTCGACGAGGCGTTGCATTTCCATCCGCGGAAGGACCCGATCCGGATGGTCGATCAGGAAGCATGCGGGCCTTCGTACTTGCAAGTGAAACGCCGGCCCGGCGCTTTGGTTCCAGCCACACTGCCCGCACGATGGCCCGGCGCCGTATCGCCCTCTATGTCTGCTCGCCGAGGCGCGCCGCCCGCTGCCGCAGGAAGGCGGCATCGGCTGGCGACCCGGCAAGAGCGATCGCCGTGGCATAGGCCTTGGCGGCGTCTTCGGCCTGCCCCATCCGCACCAGCAGTTCCGCCCGCGCCGCATCGTATGGCTGGTAGTCACGAAGCTCGCCCACAAGCGCGTCGAGCGAGCGTAGCGCCGGCTCCAGCCATCCCGCTTCGCAAAGCGCCACCGCCCGGTTGAGGCGGATGACGGCCGTCGGCTCCAGCCGCAGCAGGCTGTCATAGAGGAGCACGATCTGCGGCCAATCGGAGCTTTCACCCTGAACGTGGCAGGCCGCAATGGCCGCCTTGATCTGGTATGGTCCCGGCGCCCTGCGCCGCATCGCGGTTTCGATCAGTTCGAGGCCTTCGTCGATCTGCGCCCGGTTCCATTTCGCCCGGTCCTGCTCGGCGAGCGCCACGGTCGTCCCGTCCGCGTCCACGCGCGCCAGGCAGCGCGCATGGGTGATCAACACGAGCGCGAGGCACCCCTCGATCTCGGGATCACCAGGGCGCAGCCGGTTCAGCAACCGGCACAGGAACAGCGCCTCCTCGGCCAGATCCCGGCCCTGCCTGGGGCCTGCGGCATAGCCGGCAGTAAAGATCAGATAGATGACGGCCAGCACCGATTGCAGTCTTTCGGCCCATTCCTCCTGACCCGGCACGGCGTAAGGTATGCGCGCGCCCGCGATCTTCGCCTTGGCGCGCGAAATCCGCTGTCCCATCGTCGGCTCCGCGTCGAGGAAGACGCGTGCGATCTCCGTGGTCGACAGGCCGCCGATGGTTCGAAGCGTCAGCGCCACCTGCGATTTTGCTTCAAGCGCCGGGTGGCAACAGGTGAAGATCAGCCGCAGTCGTTCGTCGGGGATATCGTCGGGCTCGTCGGCAGCCTCGCCCCGTGCCAGCGGCTGCATATCCATCATCTTTCGCGCTTCCGACTTGTTTTGTCGGATGCGGTCGATCGCCTTGCGATAGGCAGCCTGCAGCAGCCACCCATGCGGTGCGTGCGGCACGCCGTTGCGGCCCCAGTGGGAAACGGCCGACACCATGGCGTCCTGCAGCGCATCCTCGGCGAGCTGGAAGCTGCCGAGGCGCGCGATCAGAGCTGAAAGCAGCCGCCCCCGATCGTTGCGAACCAGGCTATCAAGAGCCCTGGTCGCGGCAACGGCACCGGAGGCGGCGGAGTGCTTGTGACTCACACCCCGTAAGTGCTTGTCACTCCCCACTGGGATTGTAGGTCATCAGCGGCCGAACCTCGACTGTGCCCCAAGCGACCGACGGCACCATGGCGGCATAGCGCAGCGCGCTGTCGAGATCGGCAACCTCGATTACGTAGTAGCCGCCCAGATGTTCCCGCGTCTCGGCAAAGGGGCCGTCCATCGTCTCTACCTTGCCGCCGCGCGTGCGCACCGACGTCGCCGTCTCGACGCCCTGCAGCCCCTCGCCCGAAACCAGCACCTGATCTGCCTTCATCCGCTCGTTGAGCGCGAAGAAACCGCTCATCATGGTGTCGAATTCCGGCGTGCCGTAGGGCGGTTCCATCTTGGGGTCGTTATAGATCAAGAGCATGTATTGCATCTTCGTGTCTCCTCCCGTTGCGGTTATGGCGGTTTGTGCCTGCAGCGGCAACGTCGCTGCGATGGTGAAGATGAGCGTGGTCAACAAAAGAGCGCTACGCCGGTGAAGGCGAACGGACGCGTCCCGAAAAGTCAGGGTCATGAGAGGCTCCATACTGTTGGCGAGAGCATTTCCAGAAGAAAGGCGAAGCGGCTTGCCGTCAGGAAATGCGAGGGGTCTAGAGCATGTCGCGCAAAAATGTGCCGCGGTTTTGCGATAACAACATGCGCAAAAACAAGAACTTAAAGCGCGCCAAGCGGATCTGAAAGATTGCGACGCGCTTTAGAATCCGGTGAGAATCCGGATCAGCGCGATCGCAAGAACCGCAACGGCGAGCATGTTGGTGCCGTTGCCGAGGTAGCGCAGCGGATGCCCGGCATTGTCGATTGGCAGGCCGAAAGGATGGGCAAGCCGCCCCACCAGCAGAAGGATGCCGGCGGCATGCAGCCACGGCGCACCGGTGCCCTGGGCCTCCGCCAGCAACATCAGGACAAGCGTGAGCGGCACCCATTCGATAAAGTTGCCGTGCTGGCGGATCCTCTGCAGCAGCTTGGGATCGCCGCCATCGCCGATCGAGCAGCTGAGAGCCGTCCGGGCGGAACTCACCCTGATCCAGAGAACGAACCAGATTGCGATGAGCAGAAGTGCATAGAGAGAAGTCGTCGTCAGCGTCATGGGGTTATCACCGGTTTGAGTTGCTTAACGGCCCAAGAACGGAAG
Source organism: Ensifer sp. GW823-FHT05D09 (assembly GCF_058795755.1). Classification (NCBI taxonomy): domain Bacteria; kingdom Pseudomonadati; phylum Pseudomonadota; class Alphaproteobacteria; order Hyphomicrobiales; family Rhizobiaceae; genus Ensifer; species Ensifer sp. GW823-FHT05D09. The sequence goes on from NZ_JBXAIA010000002.1 coordinate 920,688, forward strand.
CCGCCCCCGGATTTCGACATGGCGCCGAAATATTTTCTGAAAAAACTTGAAAGAAAGTCTCGCAAGACGCTGCCAGTCAGGAACGACACCCTTATCGAACGCTTGCCAATTGCCCAGCTGGCACGCTCCGGACGTGTTCATGCCGGGACGTTTTCATGCCCAAACATTTTCATGCCCAAACATTGTCATGCACTGCATCGCTTCTATCGATCGGGAAGCGCACCGCCACATTATTAGGTTGCAAATGCCTCTTGGAAGTAGCGACTTACAGTATAAATATCTATATCAATCAAACAATTAATGGATTTATACACACGGAATACGGGTTATCTGGATAATTTTCCGGCCACACCGATAACGTGCAAGGCCTGAGGCGGGAGCGATCATGCGCGATGTCGTGCCAAACAGGTCTAAAGCATTTCTAGGAAAAGTGCGGAGCGGTTTTCCGTCAGGAAATGCGTAAAAACAGAGACATAGAGCGTTTCTGTGTTTCCGTCAAAATCGGAAACGCTCTAGGTCGGCAGCTCCAGCCTGCTGCGGGTTCAGCCCTGCCCTGCGCGCTGCAGATAAGCCGTCAGCTCCATGCACGTTCCTGCACCGGGCGAATTGCCAGTCCGGGATGAAACGCGTGCCCGATCGCTTCACTCTTCAAGCCGGCCCCTCCCATAAGCCGTGCTCCGCATAAAAAAGGCCCCACCAACCGGAAACGGTTGATGGGGCCAGACAGACCGCTTGATGGTGCACGGTCAAGAAGCGTCAGTAGTAGGGCGACATGCACTGCGCCCGGACGCCCGCCCTTGGAACATAGCTGTTGTCGTAGGGCCGGTAGCTGCGGTAGCGCGACAGGCACCAGTCGACATGGGCTGAGCTGTATTCGCTCGACTGCGGACGATACTGCGGTTCACGATACTGGGGTTCACGGTACTGAGGCTGCTGGCTGCCGATCGCCCCGCCGATGATGGCGCCGGCGCCGAAGGCTGCCAGCGGATACCACCAGCCGTCATCGCCGCGACGATAGCCCGGACGACGATCCTCGTAGCCGCGATAACCATTGTGCCAGCCGCGCCGCCTGTCGTTCTGGTCCCAGCGGCGGTCGTCGCGGCGGTACTGCACTGTCTGGACGTCCGCCTGGCTTAAGACCTGGTCCTTGCTGATGACGAGCGACGCAGCCTGTGCAGGCACAAGGCCGGCGACCGCCGTTGCGGCGGCGATGAATGTGACCATGATCTTCTTCATTGATATTCCTCCTGAAACCATCGTTTCGCATTACAGCGCCGCGCGCCAAATATGGCGCACTAAGGACGCTGTAACACTATAAATTTGCTGCATAATTTCTCCTTGAATCGATTCTGATTTAAGGAATTGTGCAGTAAGCATGAAGACGAAACGCCACCGGCTGCCATTGGTTCCTGAAGGATCGTCTTTGCAGCAAGCCGCAGCCGCAGCGACGGCTCCGCGGATCTCCGCCGTTACGACAGCATGCCATGCGCTGCCATCGGCGCGCCGGCCTCCGGCCGCTCTTTCGCCAGACGGCGACGAGGGTTCGGTCTCAAAGAATGATGCGCAAGGCCGTGGAAGGTTTTTGCTGAAGGTTTTTGGGGCGCCCGCGCCCGCATGAGAGACGCGCGGAGGAGTCCGTCAGCCAGCTGTTCCTGGCTTGTGGCGGAGAATTCCGCAGCTTCGGTGCCGTCGGCTTACTTGATGGTCACGCCCAATGTGGGAGAGCCTTCGCTCGACCAGCACGAACAGGGCTCGCCGGCCGGACCCGCGCCATAGCTGCATTGCTTTTTCGGGGTCTTGCACTGCCTTGGGCTACGCGCATCAGCCAGCGCCTTTTCCTCGGCCGCGGCCGCAGTCTTGCCCTTCCTGCCGGTGGCTGGCTTCGACTTTGCCTTCTCGGTCAGCTGCGCTTTTTCTATTCCAGCCCGGCCATCCCCGGTCGGGCCGGTTTCGCTGCAAGACGAAACAAGCAAAAGGGCAGCAACGGCAAAGGCGATTCCGGTGACGATCTTCATGGGAGTATCCGGTAATCCCACGGCCGCGAACTTTCAAGATGGGTGACGCTTAGATTTGCACCCCGAATAGCACGCACCCACACGCTTTGATTGAAACTGTAGCGTGTTGTCACGGCAACCGCGATTGCGGCGCCACTATGGGCCACCCGTTCCCTATCGACACCGGGCAACAAGGACCGCCTGAAGCTCCGTCTACTGGCAGCAAGCACAGCAATCCGATCGCTGTGCATGATTGCCCCCTCTACCTGATTGCGCCGCGCGCACCCCATCCTATGCCGAGTTCAATCGATCCGCCGCAACCATAGCCCACCGGAGCCGGTCACGACGACTGAATGGCATAGACATCGCCACCCGCCGCATCTCACACGAGAAACGGCGAGCGAACGCGTTGGGCCAAGCACAGTTCAGTTGAGCCGCCGGGACACCCCGGGGTTGGCGCCGCCATTCGCAAACACGTTCAGCCTCTGCGCCGCAAGCACAACCTCGACACGATTCCGCGCGCCAAGCTTCTGCATCAGGGCTGTCATGTAATGTTTCACGGTCTTGACGCTGATGTCGAGACAGGCGGCGATCTCACGGTTCGTGCTACCGCGCAGCAGATAGGTAAGGATCTGCTCCTCACGCGAACTCAGGTGCTCTTGCTCAGGGGGATGACGACAGAGGTCTGGGTTCTTCATCGCCATCATGACTTTGGTGGCCAAGCCGGCAGTGATGAATGTGCCGCCATCATGCACGACACGGATCGCCTCATGCAGTTCGTCGGCGCTGCTTCTTTTGAGCACATAGCCAGCAACGCCATGGTTCAGCACCTGGATCGCCGTTTCAACGCTCGAATTTTCGGTAAAGACGATAATCCGTGTCGCTTGAAAGTTCCGCCCGATCCGTTCGATGGCGGCCATGGCGTCGCCACGTATGCTCACATCAAGCACCAGGACATGCGGCAAGATCTCTTCAACAATTTTCAAAGCATCGACCGCGTTTTCGCCCTTGGCGACGATTTCGAGGTCATTTTTTCCAGAATATAAGCTCACCAATGCCTCAAGGAGGATCGGATCGTCGTCAACAAACGCTACTGACACAGACATGATTGCTGCGCTCCTTCCGCGTCAATCACGATAATTGATAAGCAATACATTTAAAAGCAAATGCTTATTCACAGGTCAATTCGTATGGCAACAAGACGTGTTCTGCGCCTGTTGGCTGCTTGTTTCCCTGCGAAGAATTCAATTCCATATGACGTCGCCATCATGGAGCCAAGACGATGTAAGTGGCTGTGAATTCAGCCACTTGCCTCATCCGCCCAACCAATATCGCCGAACAGACCTCTACAAGCAATTCCGGATGACCATTCAGAATACAGAACAGCTTGACGAGAGATAGCGGCGGCTTTGCCTCGCCGACTTCATACCGCGAGAATGAATTGGTTCCGCCGCCGAACAGCCCTACCGCCTCCTTCTGACCGAGGTGTCGTTTCATTCGACCAGTCGTGATGAACCGTGGATCAACTTTCTCGCTGTCCACTTTTTTCCTGAATTCGAGCATCGTCTTGATGATTCGCCCCGCGTCCGCGCCATCTGGAACAACTTCACTGCATGCATCACAAAAGCCGCCTGTCACCGCTTCGATAAGCACGCTCTCTTCTCTGTAGACGTAGGGAACATCGCGGGTATCTCTGACGAGTGTGCCTCTTGCGCAGTATGGGCATGTCATCTTAATGCCTCCCAAGCGATCTAGAGCATTTCCAAGAAGAGTGCGAAGCGGCTTTCTGTCCGAAAATGCGTAAAAACAAAGAGATAGAGCGTTTCTGCGATGCCGGATAATTTGGAAACGCTCTATGTCTGCGGCGAGGATCGCCGACATTGGTCATCTCGTCAATTTGGCCACCTGCGTTAACGAACGCCCGGCTCGTGGGCCGGCCCGGATACGCGCCATGGCCCAAAAGCGATAGCGTGGCCAAACCATGCAGCCGCCGAAGCGATTTTGGGCATATCTGCTCGCGTACGTATACCCCGGTCGACAT